>CANNIZ010000060.1 GCA_947505245.1 Pseudomonadota bacterium
GACGTTCCAGATCCCGGGCGGGAGCGACGCGAGGATCTGCCCGGCGCCAGGCCCCGGTGCGCGCACCTGGGCCATGCGGAGCACGGCGGTGGACTGGCGGAACACGTGCAACTCGTCGACGGAGAGCCCGGCCGGAGGCGTCTCCACGAGGTGCCACGCGTCCCAGCCTGCGTGCTCGTCGTCGACGATCGCGGCCGCCGACCGACCGTGGACGAACGCGTCGGCGTGCGCCTGGAGCGCGTCGGCAGACCCGAGCGACAGCAACACGCCGCGGGTGATCGGCGTGCCCTGCGACAACGTGGCTTCGCTCCATTCGAAGCCGACCGCGACGTCATCGCCGGACACCGCGTCATCGCCGAACGCCTGGTTCGCCGTCCCGCGCATCCACGGGTTGCGCGAGTCACCCGCGGGCGCGGCCGCGCGATGGAGCGGAGCGTCGATCGGGGTGTGCAGGACGGCGTCGGCCCCGCGCGTCTCGAGGACACCCGTGCTGGACACGGCGATCCCCTCGCCGTCGGCGCTCCCCTGCCCGCCCGTGTGAACGTTCTCGAGCGAGAGCAGCGCGACGACGTGGGTGCCTGCGTCGACCGACGCAGTGGCGGTCATTACGAGATCGTCCGTGGCGCCCGAACCGAACGGCGCGAACGCGGTGGTCACCACGGTGACGTCGCCGATCTTCTGGGTCACCGCGATCATGCCGGACTCACCGACGTAGCCCGCGGATACGACGGGGACGGTGTTCAGCCAGGTCACGACGCCGTCGATCCGAACGCCAAAGTACGCGTCCCACAGGCGATCGCGCGAGGTCGTCGTCGTGGTGGGGTTTCGCGGCAGCGCGTCATTCCAGGCCACGAGCGCGCGCGCGTCGATCGCGTACTGCGCGGCGACGTAGCCGTTGGAGGTGGGAAGGAACGGGAACGATCGCGTGACCGCCGGTCCGCCGGCGAGCGCCACCGGCGGCGTCACACAGCGGGTGCCGAGGTCATCGTCAAAGATGACGTTTGACGTGTCCGAATCCAAGTCCGAGTCCGTGTCCGGCAGAGCGGAGTCGGTTTCGGACCGATGACAGGCGAGCGCGAGCAGGAGCAGGGCCGACACGCATCCTCCGCGCGCAACATACCCCCAGCAGTGGTAGCGTGGGGGACCGTGAAGGTACCGCCCGACGAGACCCCGACGCTCATCCTTTCGGACGAGGACACCTCCCCGCTCGACGTGTTGGCGCTCTCAGCCGCGCGCGGAAGGTACATCGACGTCGGTCTGCTCGGTGAAGGCGGGATGGGCACGGTTCGGCGCGTCCGCGATCCGCGCCTGAACCGGACGCTCGCGCTCAAGGCGATCAAGGCCGATTTGATCGGCAAGACGTCGCTCGTCGATCGGTTCATCTCCGAGGCCCAGGTCACCGCTCAGCTCGATCACCCCGGCATCGTCGCCGTGCATGACGTGGGGATCCTCGCCGACGGCCGGTGGTACTTCACGATGGCCGAGGTCCGCGGACGGCCCCTCGGCGACGTGATCGTCGAGGTCCACCGCGCGGCGACGGAAGAGGCGTTCCTGCCGGCCGAGTCGGGATGGACGTTCCGACGCGTGATCGACGCGCTGCACGCGGTAGCGGAGACGATGGGCTACGCCCACGAACGCGGCGTGATCCACCGCGATCTGAAGCCCGAGAACGTGATGGTCGGCACGCACGGGCAGGTCACCGTGCTCGATTGGGGCCTCGCCAAGGTGTTGGGTCGCCCCGACACGGTGGACGACGAGCCGATCGAGACCGACCGCTCCCGCGACCGCGGCGCGACGAAGTTCGGGGCTATCGCAGGCACTCCCTGGTTCATGTCGCCCGAGCAGGCGCACGGCCAGACCGACCGCATCGACGCGCGCTCGGACGTGTACGCGATCGGCGCGCTGCTGTACATGGCGCTGCACGGCAACCCGCCCTACGGCTACGACGAGCCTAACGCCGTGATCGCTCGCGTTCGCAACGGGCCGCCCGCGTCACTGCGCATCCCCGTTCCGGGCCGACCGCCCCTGCCCGACGAGCTGGTCGCGATCTGCGAGCGCGCGATGGCTCGGGACGCCCATGAGCGGTTCCAGAACGGCGCTGAGCTCGCGAACGCGATCGTGGCGTGGCTCGACGGCGCGACGCGGCGCGAAGATGCCGAGAAGCTGGTCGCGCTGGCGGATCGGCGAATGCCGGACATGTTGGCGCTGCGGGACGCCGCGGGGCGTCTGCAGCGGCAGGCCGAGACCAAGCTCGCCAACGTACAGCCGTACGATCCCGAGGAGGCGAAGGCGCCCGGCTGGGCCCTCGCAGACGCCGCGATCGAGGCGACCCAACGCGCAGACCTCATCCAGTCCGAAGCGCTCGACGCGCTGCACGCGGCCCTCGGGTACGTACCTGACCTCGCGTCCGCACACGTGGCGCTCGCCGCGCACTCCCGCGCGGTCCACCTCACCGCCGAGGTCGCCCGGGACACGGTGGCCGCGACGCGCGCCGAGCAGGCGCTGCGCAGGCATGCCGAGCGACTCCCCCGTCACCACCCCGCGCGGCGCGGACACGTCGCGTACCTGAAGGGCTACGGCGCGCTTTCGATCGACACGTCTCCGCCGGGCGCGGAGGTGTTCCTCGAGCGCTACGTGACGCGGAACCGTCGCCTGGTCACGGAAGAGGTCGGTTCGCTGGGCAAGACGCCGATCCGGGCCGCGGGCCTGAAGCACGGCAGCTACCGGTTGCGAATCGAAGCGCCCGGCCACGCGACCGTGCGGTACCCCGTGCTGGTCGAGCGCGAACAGCACTGGGACGGGCGCGATCCAGACGGGAACGTCGTGCCAGTTCGTTTGCCGACGCTCGCGGAGCTCGGTCCCGACGACGTGTACGTGCCTGCCGGGTGGTACAACTCCGGCGGTGATCCCGAGCCGACGCGCGGCCTGCCGAGCGCGCGTGTTTGGCTCGATTCGTTCGTGATGCGGCGGTTCCCCATCACCAACGGCGAGTACCTCGTATTCCTCAACGACCTGCTCGCCCGCGGTCAGGACGACCTCGCCGATCGCTACGTGCCTCGCGAGCGCGGCGCGCACGGCCGGCCCGGGACCGCGGTGTACGCGCGGGTGGGTCGCACGTTCGCGCTCGGTGAAGACGCCGAAGGCGACCGCTGGCTGCCGGACTGGCCGGTGATGATGGTCGACGGGGCCTGTGCGGACGCGTACGCGCGCTGGTACGCCGACCGGACGAAGGCTGCGTGGCGGCTTCCAGGTGAACACGAGTGGGAGAAGGCAGCGCGCGGCGCAGACGCCCGGCTGTGGCCGTTCGGCAACACGATCGATCCGGCGTGGGCCTGCTACGCGCCGTCGCACAAGGGGCGTCCCCTCCCCGACCTCGTCACCTCGTTCCCGGTCGACGAGTCGCCGTACGGCGTGCGCGGGCTCGCCGGCAACGTCGAGGACTGGACGAGCGACCCGTACACGCCGGACGGCCCCGAGCTTGAAAATGGGCGCTGGCGGGTCGGCGAGCTGCATGTGTTCACCGACCTCGAGGCGCGGGTCACCCGCGGCGGGGGCTGGTCGTACGTCGAGCGGATCACCCGGTCGACGCTCCGCGGACGCTCCCACCACGCGAACCGCGGAACCGCGGTGGGCTTCCGGCTCGTCCGCAGCGCCTGAAGCAACGAGCGCACCCTACCCATGCCCCAACAAACGCCGAACACCCCGCCGAAACCTGACGTCTTCGAACGCATTTTCCAGCCCTTCGTCCCCGCCGGGCACGACCCGCTCGAGATGCTGCGCGTCAAGGTGCTGTTGATCGGCTTCATTGCGATGCTGGTCATGATGACCCGAGGATCGGTCAACCACGTCATCTACGGCAACTACGCGCTCGCAGCAGGCTACGCGGCGTTCGCGATGCTGACCATCGCGCTCGTCTGGAAGCTCCACCGGGACAAGGATCCGAGCAGGGTGGGCCAGCTGGCGGTGGTGATGGTCCTTTGTTCCACGGCCATGTCGTCGACGATGACCGGGGGCCTGCGCGGGACGAACGTGGCGCCGTACTTCGCGCTCATCTTCGCGACGGTGCTGATCCTTGGACGTCGAGGCTTTCCTTGGGTCGTCGTCGCGGTAGCGATCCCGCTCGGGTTCGAGCTGGCGGCCAGCTACGGGATCGAGTTCCCCGACCGCGTTCGCCCCGAGAACCGGGGGCAGGACGCTTTCGTCACCTGGTTCTCGATGGCGGTCATCTGCGCGGCGTTCCTCCTCGCCTACGAGGGGGCCCGAGAGCAGGCCGCCGACCGCATGGTCGAAGCGGCCCGCGCCAAGTCTCGCTTCATCGCCAACATCAGCCACGAGCTCCGCACCCCGCTGCAGGTGCTCACCTCAACGTATGAATTGCTGGGGAAGGAGCAGGAGGCCAGCACCCCGAGCGCGCTCCTGCGGACCGCCGAGCGGAACTGCGCCGCCCTCACCCACCTCGTCGACAACCTGCTCGATCTCACGGCTTTGCAGCAGCGAGACATTGAGATCGAGGTCCACGACTTCGATCTTCACGCGCTCATTTCGGACCTGTCCCTCACCGTCCGCGCGGGGGGCGCCGCTGAGGGGCCGCAGCTCCGCATCGAGCAGGACCCCGGTGTGCCCCGCTTCGTGCGAGGGGACGAGGCACACCTGCGCCAGGTCCTCGAGAACCTCCTCGACAACGCGGTCAAGTTTACGAGACACGGCAGCATCGTGGCGCGGATCAGCCGCGCGGAGGCCTCGGAGCCCGACCTGTACCGGTTCTCGGTCAGCGATACCGGCGTGGGGATTCCCCGGTCGGCGCTTCCAAGGGTCTTCGAGGAGTTCTATCAGGTGGACGACTCGTTCACCCGTGAGGCCCAGGGCGCGGGCCTCGGCCTGCACCTCGCCTCGCGCATCGTGGCGCGGCTTGGCGGGACGCTTCAGGTCGACAGCGAAGAAGGGGTACGCAGTGAGTTCTGGTTCTCGATCCCGCTTCCGCCCGGTGCCGCGCCGAGCGTCGAGACCCCGACGAAGTCCCCCACGGTGGTCGCGACCCGCCGCATTCTCGTGGTCGAGGACAACGTCGAGGTTCGGGACATGACGCGGCAGCTGGTCGAGTTCCTCGGGTTCGAGGTGCGGCTCGCGGTCAACGGCCAGGAGGCCGTCGAATGCTGGCGCGACGATCCACCCGACCTCATCCTCATGGACATCCAGATGCCCGTGATGGATGGCCTCGACGCCACCAAGACGATTCGAAGCGAAGAGCGCGAGCGCGCGCTGCAGGCGACCCCGATCGTCGCCGTGACCGGCCACTGCACCGACGACGACCGTCTTCGCTGCCAGGAGGCAGGAATGAACGGCTTCCTGCAGAAGCCCTTCCGGCTCGCCATGCTCCGAGGTGTCATCGAGTCGGGCCTCTCGGCCGACCCGCCGCCGCTATCGTCGACGGACTCCTAGAGCGGTGGGAGCGCTTGATCCGGACGCGCGACGATGGCGCCCGTAGGCGGATCGGTGACGAACCGGACCACGCGCGTCGCCGGCTTCACCGTGGTCATTCCGGTCGACGGGTCGGTCCACGCAGACTCGGCGCGCTCGTCGACGTAGAACAGTCCGAGCGGTGGGGCCCCACAGATGCCGCTCGCGAGCAACAGATCGAGCACCGCGACGGACCAGGCTTCGATGCGACGCGCCTCGTCCTTCCACTCGCCCGCTGACGCACCGCCGATGCGGGCGCGGTGGGGTGGACTCTGCCCGCGCACGGCGGCTCGCATGGAGCGCGACGGGGCGAAGTCCATACGCGCGACCTCGACGAGCTCACCGGACTGCTCCATGAGGTGCGCTTTTACAGACTTGAACGACCCAAAGCCGCCGATCTCCAAGCGGGAGCCGCGACGGGCGATCAGCTCCGATACCGCGCGCGCGGTCTCCCCTTCCTCGCCGCGCGTCACCATGCGACGGATCGTGCCCATCACGCCGCCGCGCAACACCGCGAGGTAGCGAACCTCGAGCGGTCCGGCCTCTGCGGGCGGGACCGCGGACACTCGCCATTCGCCGCCGTCATCGAGCACATACCCGACGGCCGCGTCTGCACCCGGAACGACCGCGATGCCGACCTCGAACGGGTCCGAGCCGGGGTCGTGGGCGACGCGTTCGGATCGCCCCGCCGCCTCGAGCGCGCGGCACAACCACGGCACGAAGTCGCGCGGCAGACCGTCGCAAACGTTCGGAATCACCGCGGCGATCTTCCGCCCGCGCACCTGCAGCATCGCGCGAAACGCGTGTGGACCCGCCTCACCGATGAACACCTCACCGAGGGAGCCCTGGACGAGCCGATCGACGATCGCGACGGCGGCGATTGCCTCTTCGCGAAACACGAGCTTGCGTCCGACCAGGATCTCCGGCACCGCTACTCCCGCGACGGATCGAGCCGCCGACACAACTCGGCCGTAAACGCCCCCTGCCCCGACCCATCGGCGAGTGTCTTGGGGCCCGCACCGTCGAGGATTGCACGGATCGACGGGTGGACGCCGGAACGTTCCGCGAGGACCTCGTACAACGCGGCGTGATCGGCGGTGGCGCCCGTCTTTGCGACGCGGGACTCGACGCGCGCGGCGAAGGCCGAATCTCCGGGGAACGGCTGTTCGTCCTTGTGATCGGGCCCGAGGCCGTTCATCGCGTCGATCACGAACTGCTTGCGGTCCTTGAACGGCAGCGTCGCGAGCTGCTCGGCGAGGATCGGCCGGCCGATCCATACGTCCTGACGCCCGTACCCGACGGGGTACTCGATGCGTGACTCCATCGGCTCGACCGGCAGCGCACCGGCGAGGCGGACGGGGACGATGGGAGCGCCGATCGCGAGCGCCATGTCGAGGAACGCCGACGACATCTTCTGCACCGGCGTGCGGCACTCGAGCGACCGCGTGCCTTCGACGTGCACCATCGCGGACCGCGCGCTGGTCTTCATCTCCTGCGCGATCTCGCCGACGATCCGCAGCAGCGACGGCTTGTCCTCGCGGTCGAAGAACGTGATGACGCGCGGGTCGCGTGCGCCGGGCCACGTCCACGACAGCTCGATCAGCTTGCCGAGCCAGGTGTGGCGGTGCTCGGCCTTCGCGAGCGTGACGGTCGGCACGCCCGACAGGCCGGACGCGATCACGCTGAACAGCAGCGACTCGACGCCGACCTGATGGTTGGCGAGGTACAGCACGGAGCGGCCGCGCACGGCGTCGAACGCGTCGGGATCGGCCACGATTACGTCGTTCACGAACCGCTCGATCAGCCCGTAGTACACGTCTTCGACGGGCCAACGGCCAATGCCGAACCAGCGGTCCCAGAACGCGCGGATCGGGCTCGTGTCGAGGAACGGGCGCCCCGCGTCGCGGGCGATCACCGCGTCACCGTCGCGTTCGAGCGCCACGGGGTGGCGGCGCAGCGGCCGGGTGCGAGCGACGGCCGACGTGAGATCGGCGGCGACGTCGATGCGCGAGGGATGCTCCCAGGCGTGGCGCGCGACGTGGTCCTTGATCGCGACCTCGGCGACGGCATCGTTCGTCGCGAGCGCGTAGATGCGCGCGACGTTGCCGGGCAGCCAGTCCGTGGCGCGGATCGTTCCCGGGTCGGCGGTGGCGGAGTCGGCTGCGAGGGCGGACAGGGCCACACCGGGTACGTACCGGCGCTGATCGAGGAACGCGCGACGGTCGGCGGGCGGGGCCTGCCCGATCGGACCCTTCGGCAGCAGCACCTCGACGAGGCGCGCCTTCAGCAGCACGACGCCGTCCGCGCCGATCAGCCAGGCGTCGAACCGCGGGTAGCGGTGGGCGTCCGGTCCGTCGCCGGGCTCGAAGCCCGCGAACCGGACCTCGCAGCGCACCTGACCGGTCGAAGGCAGCGGTCCGAACAGCTCGAGCGACGGCACGCGGTACGGGTACGCGACACGGTCCGCGGCGATGTCGTTGCTCCACCGATGGAGCGAGTCGTGCGGGATCGCGTGGGTGATCGCGTCGAGCAGGCCCTGGTTGAGGGTGCCGCGCGGCACGGTCAGGCGATCGACGTCGAGGATGGTTGAGGCGCCGTTGGGTCCCAAGCGCCACGACAGCAGCGCGTGAAACGCGGGGCCGTGGAACAGCGAGCCCGTCGTGTACGGATCGGCCTCGAGCGGGGCGTCGAGCGGGGCCGGCGCCGCGGGGGCCGAGGGGTAGGTGGCCGCGGTGACGACGGTGCCGGACGCGACCGGCTCGTAGCGCGACAGCGCCTGGGTCTTTGCCGCGCGCCAGGCGGACAGCGCGACGGAGATCGCCTTGCCGTCGTGGCCGACCACCTCGGTCCGGAGCTTCGCGGGCTCGTCGCCGAACGCGAGCCACCGGTGAACCTGCACGTCGCGGATCGCGACGACGGGATCGGTCCCGACCACGGCGCCAGCGAGGTGATCGATCATCGACATCGCAGGCAGCGCGGGCATCGTCCACGTCGGGCGGTGGTCGCCGAGCCAGGTGTCGACCTTGGGGTCGAGCGTCTCGTCGCCGGGACCCGGCCGCGACGATCCCTTCGGACCGGACGGCGTCGGCGGGGCGTCCCCGCGCGGCACGATGCGCATGGCCATGTTCTTGACCGCGTAGATCCGCTTGTCGTCGACCCACAAAGCACCGTCGACGATCATGAACGCGCCGCGCTCGTCGGTGCCTTCGTCCGTGACCTCGATCTCGTAAAGGATCTGCTTGTTCTTTGGCGTGACCTGGCCGCGGTACCGCCAGGTGGTGGCCTTGTCGAACGCGATCGGCTCGAACCGACCGTTCGGAACGGTGTTGTCGAGACCCCGGTCGAGCATCGCGAACTGGACCAGCTGGACGAGCGCCTCGACGCCGAGGGAGCCCGGCTGCACGGGGTCCTGGTAGAAGTGCGCGCGGAAGAACCACTCTCCCTTGTCGACGTCTTTGACGGCCCGGTAGAAGCCCTTGCCCTTCTTGCCGCCGGCGGGCGTGCGCTCGACGACGCGGTCGAGCATGCACGACATCTGGCCGGGGAGCCGCACGGGACCTTCGAAGTAGCGGGCAGGCTGGGCGCGGAGGTTGACGACGTCCGCCGCCTGGGGCGCGAAGATGCGGGTCTTCTCGTCCGGCGTGTACGGCAGGCCGACCTGGTTGTGGAAGGCTTCCGGCGGGAAGTAGCCAAACACCGTGTTCATCGTGAACACGAGCTTGTCGCCGACGAAGCACTTCACGTCGAACGACTCGATGATCATCCCGCTCGACTGCGAGATGTTCGTGATCTTCGTCTGGGTGCGGAACGTGTCGCCCGGCAGGATGTCGGCGTAGGTCGTTCCGGTGCCGTCGAGGTTGCGGAACAACAGGTCCTTGTCGATGCCGAGCGCGGAGCCGACGTAGCTGGCGAGCCAACCACAGGGCTGGAGTGCTGCCTCCATCAACACGCAGAACGGCATCGTGACGTAGCCGTTGTCTTCGAAGTACCAGCACTCAGCCGGGACGTCGTACTCGCACTCCATCGTGGTGCCGATCTTCATGCCGCCGAGCGGCCCGTCGACCTTCAAGATGCGGGACATGAAGTGGTACGGCGGGCCCGGCAGGCGCGCGACCTTCCGCGGCGAGTCGAACCGCTTGTAGATGGGTCCGAACGCGTCGCTCGGCTTGCCCCACGCGCACGCGAGGAGCGCCTGGTAGTCGAACGGGAACCCTTCGGACGAGACAGCGACCGGCTTCGGCTCCTTGTAGCCGGCGAGGCCGCCGTACTTCACGAGCGGAAGGCGCTTCATGTGATCAAACTCGGCGACGCGGGCCTCGGGGCCCTTGGGCAGGTGGCGCCAGGTCTCCATCGGCCAGTCGGGCACGAGCCGCAGACCGACGCGGCGGGCGTGGAACGCCTTCAGGCCGTCGATCGTGCAGAGCAGGTCGGCATACAAGGTGGGGATCGGCCCGGAGACGACCTCCTCGACGAAGATCTCGTACACGAGGTTCTTCGACGTGGGCACGACCTGACCGCGGCAGCGCAGCGCGTAGGCGAGGTCGGGGACGGGCTCGAAGCGCCAGCCGTCCTTGTCGACGGAGAAGCCCATCGCAGCGAGGTAGAACGCCATCGCCTGGACGCAGCCTTCGAACATCATGGTGCCGGGCATACACGGGTCGTTCTTGAAGTGGCCGACGAAGAACCAGTCGTCGGGCGTCACGGGCCAGGTGGCGCGCAGGTAGCCGCGTCCCCAGGGGCCACCGGTGGGATCGAGGTCGGTCACCTCGCGCAGGAACAGCATCTTGCCGGCCTGGAACGTGGGCGTGCGCACGTGCGACTTCGTCCAGTCAAACGCGGGGCCGAAGCACTCCCACGGGCGACCTTCCGTGAACACGCGCAGGTCCTCGGAAGAGAACGACCGCTTGGTGAGCGCGATGGCGGGCGGATCGACGCGGGCGTCCTTCTTGTGCTCGCCGGTCTCGGCGTCCCACAACACGCCGCCGGACTCGGCGAGCTCCTGGTCCGTGAAGAACCCGGCCTGGCCGCTGCGCACGGTGAGGCGCGGCTTGTCGTCGATGCGGCAGTCGTAGTGGAAGAAGAACAGGCGCACGGCGCCCTGGGCGGCGTGGCCGTCGACGTGGATGTCGTACTTGAGCGTGTCGCCGATCGCGGGCAGCGTGCCTCCGTCCTTGCCTTCGTGCCACGTGAGCTCGCAGCCGAGGAGGCGGTACTTCCGCTCGCCCTTGTTCTGGAAGTCGGCGCCGAGCCAGGAGATCAGCAGCAGATCGGCCTGACCGGACTCGATGTGCACGCCGGACGGCATGCGGCCCTCGTTCAGGTACCAGGAGTCCGCGCGGACGTCGGTCTCGGTGTAGATCGTGCCCTTGCCCATCGACTTCGCGACGGCAGCGATGCCAGTGACGCGATCGGCGAGGAGCAGCGGCGGTTCGGGCATGCGGACCTGAATCGCGTACTGGTCCTGGCCGACGAACTCGGGGCCGAACACGTCGGAGATCCGCCCGCTGGAGAGAATCTCGAGCTGCTTGCGATCGAACTTCGGCCCCGGAAGCGGGCCGGCCGACGGGGATACAGGAGCGACCTTCGCGATGACTTCGGCCGGCTTGACCGCGGCGGGCGCGCGCACGGGCTCGACCACGCGCACGGGCTCGACCGCGCGCACGGGTTCGACCACGCGCACGGGTTCGTGCACCTGCACGACGGTGGGAGGCGGCACGGGAGGGGCCACGTCGACGTCGATCACGCCGCCCGCGTAGGCCTGACGCAGGGTCTCCATCAGCGCCGCGCGGGTGCCGAGGAACCGCTGGTGAAGCGCGGCCTGCTGCGCGAGGTAGTCCTGGTGGACGGCGCCGACCTGGGCGTGAAACGCGGCGAGGTTCGCGAGGACGTCGTTGGACGGTGCGTAGGCCATCGTCGGGGCCGCGTCCGCGGCTGGGCGAGCGACCGGGGCCTGGTCCACGTGCCGCGGCCCGGGAGCGGCCATGACGGTGGACCCACTCGGGGCCGCAAGCGTCGTCACAGGCTTGTCGCTCGCGGGCGGGAGCTTCGGCGCCTTCGCCATGATCAAAGCGTCTGCAGGGGTCAGAGCAGGCAACACAATCTCCTTCGGATGGGCCGGAAAGGTCAAAGCGCGCGACGGGGGACGCGCCGGTGCCGCCGCGAGGGCGAGCTGACCGACGAGCGCTTCCGCGGCGCAAGGGATCTGGTGAGCGACGAGGGCCGCCAGCGTGTCGTAGACGGGGCTGATTCCAGCGCCAGGACCGACGTCGAGCGCGGTCGCGAGGTGCGGGCGGTCCCCGAGGATGGCTTTCGTCCAGCGGGTGCAGCCGGCGCGGGGGCCGTGCTCGATGAACACGCGCACACCGTCGGCGTAGGCCTGTTCGATGGTGCGGGCCCAGTCGATGGCCTGGACGGCCTGACCGGTGAGCGCATCGGCGCACGCATCGGCCGACGCCCGGTACGACGTCCCGGTCGCGTTCGTGTAGAAGCGCACGCCCGGCACGTCTTCGGTGCGCAGGTGATGCAGCGCGCGCCAACCGTCACGAACCTCCGCGACCTCGGGGGCGTGGATGGCGAGGTTGTAGCCGAGCACGAACACATCGAAGCCACCCTTCGCGGCCACGCGCCGGATCGCGTCGGGGTCACCACCGAGCGCGTAGTCCCCGGGTGCGTTGCGCGCGACGATCCGCACGGTCGGCTCGGTCGCGACGGCCTTCTCGACGACGTCGAGCGGGGCGCGCACGGCGACCTGGGTCCACGACTGCCCGGTGGCGCCGACCTTCGCCCACGCCTGCTTCGGCGCGCGGAACTCGTTGCACAGGTCGCGGGCGAACACGTCGCTGCGATCGACGTTGGCGACAAACGTGTCGCAATCGGGCCACGCACCCATCGCGACGAGCGCGTTCGACTCCCCCGACGAGTAGCCGAGCACCGCGGTCGGCGACAATTTCAGCAAGCCGCGGGTGAGCTCCGCGTGCACCTGCGACAGCGCGGAGGCGCCCCACAGCTTGTCGAGCGCGCGCTCGGGAGGGTCGCCCTTCGCGTAGACCCACGCCAACGCGGAGGCGAGGCGCTGGGTGCGCTGTTCAAGGCGGTCGACGAGGGCGGGCAAGGCCGACAGCAGCGCCTGCCCCATGCCCGAATAGGCGCCCGCGGGGCCGCCGAACACGAACGCGAGCTCGCCTCCGACCGGCGCGGCCGTGTACGCCATGCCCACCGGGCGCGGACCCTTCACCGTGAGGTCGCCCTTCCCCGACGCGAGCCATTCCCCGGCGCGCGCACGCACCGCGACGAGGTCATCGTCTGCGCAGATCGCCACGAACCGCGCAGGACCTTCGCCGCCGACGGTGCCAGACGCAACGCGACGCGCGACGTCCGCCCGGTTCGCGCCCGCGAACGTGTGAAGCCGAGGCGGCCCGACGGGAAGCCAGCCGCGCAGATCGCCGGCTGATACCCGCGCCGTCGACCATCCAGTCGTTCCGCGCTCCGCGAACCAGCCTGCTGCAACCGCGGCGACGCGAGGCCCGAGCCAGGGCTTGGCAGGCCCGGTGCCGATGCGTTGACCCGAGCCGACCGCGAGCGCCGCGGCGGCGAAGCGGAGCAGGCCGAGGGCCGCATGCGGACGTCCCAACTGCGGGTCGTCACCGGTCTCCATGCCCAGGCACAGAGCGTCGTCGACGTCCGCGGCGGGGTTGGGAACCACCTGACCGACACCGGTCTCGACCGAATCGATCCGCGCGATCACCCGGTCCCCGGCCGCGCGGGCGTCCTTTTCGCGCTTCAGCACGAGCGCGATGGCGGTGTCTCCGCCAACCGCGGGGAGGCCCAATGCGGCGAGCGCGGCGAGGTGTGCGGGCTCGTGGGAGAGGTCCACGGCGGCGACGATCGCGGCGTCGATCTCGTCCGCCTCGAGGGCTCGCACCGCGATGCGAAGGGCGTCGAGTCCGCTCGACTCCTCGGACGAGACCGTGTACCCGGGGCCGCCGATGTCGAGCTGCGCGCTGATCCGGTTCGCCGGGATGTTCGGCATCTTTCCGATCACGCCGGGCGCCTCGAGCCTGCGTTCGAACGCGTCGCGGGCCCCGGCCACCCAGGCCGCGTCGGCAGCGGCGCCGGCGGCACGCCAGGCCACGGCCCAGCCGGGAAGGCGCCAACGCGCTCCGTACCGCGCGACCTCCGGGTCCATGCCCATGCCGACCAGGATCGCCGTGCGCTCGCGGGGGAGCGCCATGCCCTGCGTGGCCTCGCGAGCGGCCTCCAACACCAGCAACTGCTGCGGCAGGGCCTGTTCGAGGTCCTTCGGCGGGAACCGAAGTCCTTCGGCGTCCACGGCGATCGAGGCGCGCTTCGCGTCCGTCGGGGCGCCCGTCGCAAGGGCGTCCGCGAAGTCGCGACAGGAGTTCCCCTGCCCGACCCTCGCGCCGATCGCGACGACCACGACCGGCTCGCGACGCTTCGCCGCCGCCGGCTGCGAAGGCAAATGACCGTCCCAGGTCTCGACGATCACGTGCGCGTTGTTGCCGCCGAAGCCGAAGCCGCTGATCCCTGCGCGACGCGGCCCATCCCAGGCCTCCGCCTTGCGCAGCACGCGGAACGGCGTCCCCGCGAGCGCGGGCGTCTCGTGTTCGATGTCGATCGTCGCCGGGCGGATGCCGTGCCGCAGCCCCTGAAGGACCTTGATCATCGCGGCCGCGCCGGATGACGTGATCAGGTGGCCGAGGTTCGACTTGAGCGAGCCCATCGGGACTTCGCGCAGGCCCTCGAAGACGCCAGCCGTCGAGCGGATCTCCGTCGCGTCGCCAACCGGCGTACCGGTTGCATGGCACTCCAGCAGGCCGATGTCCTTCGGCGACAGGCCAGAAGACGCGTAGGCCGCGCGAAGCGCGCGGGTCTGACCTTCTTCGGAGGGGGCCAGCAGGCCGCGGCCACGACCGTCGTTCGACAGCCCGACGCCGCGAATCACGCCCAGTACGCGGTCGCCGTCGCGCGCAGCATCGGCGAGGCGCTTCAATACGACGACGGCGCAGCCTTCACCGGGAACGAGGCCGTCGGCGTCGCGGTCGAACGGCCGGCTTCGACCGGTCTTGCTCATGGCGGAGAGCGCACAGAACCCGACATGGATGAACAGATCATCGGCCGCGTTCAGGCCGCCAGCGACCATCAGATCCGCTTCCCGGTCGTGCAGGCGGCGGCACGCCAGCGCGATGGCATACAGCGATGACGCACAGGCGGCGTCGATCGCGAGGCCACCGAGCCCCAGCCCCAAGGCCTTCGCGGTGAGGTGAGCGGGCATGCCGGACCCGAACCGGGACAGGGCCGAAACTTCTGGGATCGAAGCGATGTCGGCCGATTTCCCGCCAAGGAACTCCTGTCGACCGAGCCAGGTGCGCTCGGCCCAGCGGGCCATCGACGTCGACGGGTACGAAAGGTTGCCGACGATCAGTCCGGCGCGGGGATCGCTCGTTAGCGGGCGGTTGGCCTCCGCCAGCGCCTGCCTCGTGGCTTCGACCAGCCATTGCGTGCCCGGGTCGAGTGTCGCGAGCAATTCCGCCGGCAGGCCAAGTCCCGAGGGGCTCGGCAGAAAGCCCGTGACGTACCCGCCGACCTCGGACCACGTCCGATCCTGGGCGTTCTCCAGCGTCCCCATCACGTCCGCCCGAGGCAGCCCCCACCGCCCGGCCGGGGCGTTGCCCAGGGCTGAACGGCCTTCCTGGACCAGGCTCCAAAGAGCATCCGGGTTGGGAGCCCCTGGAAGCACGCATCCAAGGCCCACGACCGCCACCGGTTCGAACGTCGCCAACCGCACTCCCCGCGAAGGGATCACGCTTATCCCAACGTCACCTTGGGTGCCCCCGAAGTCGTTCGTGGGTGAGCCCGCCCCCGCCAGACGGCGGAGGGACCACTCGCCAAGGCGCAATTGAGCCCGTGAGAATCCCGTCGACGCATTCGACAGGCGGCCGACGGTCGATGCGGAAGGCGCCTTCGGCAAGGTACCGCCGGAGCCAGCGCGCGCTCACGCGATGGTGGACCCAGGTCAGGTGAAGGTCGGTCCGCAGAAGGATGTGATCCAGCCGCAGGTCCGTTTGTTGTCGGGAAACCGCCCGACGAAGATCCGCGCGACGAGCGATGTCCATGACGAGTCGGTCGTCAACGCGAGCGACCGCGACATCAATGCGTGGACGTCCATATTCGCGTGGGCGCCCGCCCCGAGGACACATCGGTGCACAAGCGACCGGGGCGTCTTCCGGAACGGGGAGCGTAAACAGCGACAGTCCCGCGCGAACGCGATGCAACACGCGCCACGCCGTCTCGTAACGGGAGAGCCCGACGATGCGACGAAACGTCGCCGCCGAGATCCCTTCCGGACTCGCGATGAGGTGCGCCGCGACGAACCACACGAACAGCGGCACACCGGAACCGTGAAGCAGCGTTCCCGCGGTCACGGAGATCCGTCGTTTGCAGACCAAACAGGCAAATTCGCGTGGGCGGCAACGCAGGTGACAAAAGCGGCGCGAGCCACACGAACCGCAGCACATCCCGTCGGGCCAACGTCGCTGTGCAAGCCGTTGCGCGGCCTCGAAGTCGGTCATGGCGAGCAACTCTGGTGGCACGGCCGGTTCCATTCAAGCCATGTAGCGACCCGACTCGCGCGCTGATCGACTCCCCCCCTGGACTTCACAAATCGAGCCAAATCGGAGGAAGTCCCAGCCTCCTTACGAATGATCCGATCCTTGCACGCAATGGCGTGACGTGCACCGATCGGATCATCCGTAAGCGCGGCGGCCCTTATTGCACGACCAGGTCACCCGCCGTCGCGGGGCTGTATCCGTCCGAATTCCCGACTTTGCCATCACACAGGTCAACACCGAAGCTGGTGCCGAGGTCCGCATACGTCCAGACCACCTGACTGTCGGGCCTGAACCGATAGGCAAAGTCGTAACGGCCGCGCACCGTCGGAAGCGTCGCCAGGCCGAGGTATTCGTCGTTGCGCTTGTCGTTGAACGCGAAGGCGTCGATGTCTCCTTTGTACGCGGCGGTAAACCAACTCCAACCGGCCGCGACCCGCGGATCGGACCCGTCAGGACCGATCCCCACCTCGGCCTGAATGCCCCCACCGGGACCCACTCCTGGGGTCGTGTTGGGATCGTAGACGACGCCGTAGAACTCGTAGCCGGTCTGCCCCGGCGTTCCCGTCGCCGCGGGACACGGCCACTGGACGTGCGCGTACAGCAACTCGCGAACCGAATCGGTTCCGGTTGGCCCGGAACCCTCCCCGTCGGACGCGTTGACCGAGCACGTCCAGACCTCGCCGGCGTCGGGAACTGCGAGCGGAACGATCTTCACGTCGGTCGGCGGAGCGTAGGGTACGCCGTCCACTGTCCAACGGTACGTGTAGGTAATTCCGTCGCCGTCCGCATCCGTCGCGGGCGTCGTCACCGCGCACACGAGCGCGTCCTCGTCGACCACCGGCTCATCGGGCGTCACCGCGACGCCGGGCGCTGTCGGGGCGGAGTTGGAGATGACGATCTCCGCAGACGTCCTGGCGATGCCGCTGGCTTCACCGTCGGAGGGGGTCAGTGTGACGCGGATTCGGTCGCCCTTTTGGAACGCCGTCGCCCCGTCCAGCGTAACGCCGGTACTCACTACCGAATCGTTCTTCTTCCACGACGTGGTGACCGTCACCGCGTCCCCGTCGAGATCAAACGTAGCCGCGGAAGCCGTCAAAACCGAGTTCGTGTACGCCGGCGAGGGTCCGATGGTCGGGATCGCGAGGTCGGGCGGCGTGTTGCGCACGGTGACCGGAAGGGAGCCGTTTGGCGCGCCGAACGCGGTGCCGTCGCTCGCCGCCACCGAGCAGGTCACCTCGTCGTGCTTCGAAAATCGCGTGGACGTCAGGAGTTGCGACGTCTCGGCCACCAGGACAGTGTTGACCCTCCACTCGTACCGGAACGAGAACGAGGTCGTGCCGTCGAGGTCCGTGGTGGTCCCGGGCGTACAAACGAGAGCGTCCGCTTCGGTGGGGTTGGGCGGCGTCAGGCTCGGGCGGCCCGTGACCGGCGGCGTGTTCGCGCGAGCGGTGACGACGACGTCGTCGGTCGCGTACAGGCCGTCGCCGTCCGTCACGCGGGCGGTGACCACGTGGGTTCCGGTTGGAAGGGTCGAGGTGAGGCGCGCGTGGCCGAGGGCGTCCGGGCTCACCGTCCCGAGCGGGCCGCTCAGGTCGGACGTGAAGTTCACGACCAGGCTCACGAGCGGGGTTTCACCGTCGGCTGCGAGCGCGTCGAACGCGACGGGCACGCCGGGGCCGACGGTGGTGAGGTTGGCGGGTGCTATGAACGCGACGGATGGCGGAGCCCCGACCGACCACAACACCGTGTCGGTACACGAGAGCCCCTCCGCGTCCTCAGCGCGCAGCGTCACGCGGTGGGTCGTCGCGGCGAGGTCGCTCCGACTGGCGGTGACGACACCTGCGCCGTCCGGAACGCTCGTCGCGAACGCGTCGGACTCCTGGTCGGTCGACCACGTCACCACGAGCTCGGACAACGGCGCGTCGTCATCCACGGTCCCGGCGAACTCGACCAGGGCGCCCAACGTCGAGTATCCACCGTCCAGGGGGGCCGTGATCGCGCAATCCGGAGCCTCGTTGGGCGGCACCACGTCGATCGCCACGGACGTCTGCCCAACGTGTCCGGTCGTGTCCTCCACCTCGAGCGTGATGACGTGGGTTCCGGCGGTAAGGTCCGCAAACGCAGCCAGGTTCCCGTCGCCGTCAGGCGTGTCGTCGAGATCGAGCGCGCCTTCGATGTTCGAAGTCCAGCTCGCGACGAGCATTGCAGGATCGTCATGATCGTCGGAGACGTGAGCGGTAAACGCGATCGTGTCGCCGACCTCCCACGAGCTGCCCGTGGCGGGCGAGAGGATCGCGACGGACGGCGCCGCGTCCGCGTCGACGGTGAACGCGACCCCGTCAGAATCCGCGGCGTCGCGTGAGTCGGTGACCTCGAAGGTCAGGGAGACGGGCCCCGCCGGAAACAGATGTTCACACCGCACCTCACCGGCGGCGTCGGGAGCCGCGGGTTCACAGACGTTCACGCCGTCCTGAACGAAACGACCGGTGAGCGCTGCCAACCCATCGTCAGGGTCGCTCGCCTGGCCCCGCAGCACGACGGAGGTGCCCTCGGGGAAATGCTCACCGTCTGCTGGCGCGACGAACGCCGCGTCCGGAGGCGCGTTGAACACCGAAACGCCTTGATCGGGCTTGCAGGCAGGAAGGAACGCCAGAAGAACGACGCAGCGCCTCACAGGGTCACCTCCAGTCCACTTCCATGATGCCTGAAGACGGCTCGACGCGCTGAACACTGTTCGTTGCGGCGCCCGCGACGAGCAGAAACGGGCGATCGTCGACCGGGTCCCACCCGTTATCGACGGGGCCGACGCGGTAGTGGAAGAACACCGGATCGGTCGGGATGTCGAACGCGACGGCCGTATCGCCGCCCGTACGCTTCACCGTCTGCGCGCCCGCATCCACGCTGAACGTGAACTGCCAGCCATCTTGCGTCGGCGTCGAGCCAGGTTCGACGAGGAAGCTCACCGCGCCGTCGTCCGACAGGTACCGCGTGCCCTCGCGTGCGAGCGTGGGCTGCTTCCCAGCGAGCGTCCCCTCGACCTCGTAGCCCTGGCGTGCCGCATCGAACGTCACAGTCCATTTTTCGGTTCGCGCCACGCCTGAGCACGGGTTCACCACGACATGCCGCGTCGCGTCTCCGTTCACCGCCAGCACCGGCCCACCCGACGCCGTGCCGAAGTTCGTGTCGTAGTCGACGGCGCCATACGACGCGCTCGCGACCGTTCGCGGCCCGTCCTTGTCCTGAACGAGGCAGCTCGTCTCTTCGTCAAGGAACACGACCGTGCCCCCGGAAAGGGCGACGCCGACCGAGCGCCCGAACCGCCGCAACGACGCGTCCGACGTCGCGGGGAAGCGGTAGTCCACCGGGATCGCTTCGATCCCCCCGATGGGTTCGTGCAGGTCGAGGCCCTGAACTCCCGGCACCCATTCGTTCGCGTCGACGAACGCGTCAGCGGACGGGGCGTCGCCCACGTCGAGCACCCAAACCTGCCCCGCGCCGTGCGGCACGAGGTAGAGGCGCCGCCCGAGGTCCGAATCGAGCGAAGCGACGTCGCTCACCGGCCATGGAAGCGCGTGTTGGACGACCTCGTCGAGGTCCGGACGCACCTCCCACACCACCGACAAGCCGCCATCGCCGATCCAAAGCGTGGAGCCATCGGCCGACCAGGTCATGCGCGACGGGCTCGCCGTCGGAGGAAGCTCGGGTCCCGTCGTGACCGCGAACGTGAGCGGGTCGATCCACACGAGCCGCGCGAGCGAAGCACCGCCCGCCTCGACGATCGCCGCGAGGACGGACTGGTCAGGACGAACCGCGAGCGCGGCCGGCACGCCGCCGACGTCGAGCTCGTCGACGCCGCCGTCGGTGGTGAACTCGAAGCGATCACCGACGGTGGCCGTTCCGGTGATCAAGAACTCCACGCCGCCGCGATCGGTCACGAACGAGACGCCCTCGGAGGCGACGCTCCCCTGCCGTCCCGAGCGCGAGCCGTTGACCCACCAGGACTCACCGTCGTAGGAGACCTGGAACGTCTCCGACGTCGCGTAGCCCGTGCGGACCTTGGTGATCGCGAGCGACGGGGCGTCGCCACTGCCGTCCGCGTCCACGAACAAGGGCTGGCCGACCAACGCGGCCTCGTACTCGATCGGCGCCCCCGCGTCGTCGACGTCGACGACGTGTCGAACGCGCAACAGGCGTGAGAAACGGGCGTCCCCTGCGAACACGGTGACGGTGTGGTCGTCAGGCGTCACCGCCGCGATCGCTCCGAGCGCCCGCGATCCACCCGTCGCAAGCGGCGCGCTCCGTAGGAACGAAGCCTGCGTATCGTCCGTCAGGAAGCGCCCGGACTTCAGCGCGAGCGGGACGATCTCGCCGCCGTGGGCGTTCGCGATGTAGCCGATCGGCTCCCGGAACGGCCCACCCGCGTCCGGATCGACGACAGCGACCCCGACGGGCTGCAGGAACGCGCCTTCGTAGGGCGAATCTTTTCGGCACGCGGCGAGGAGAAACAGGACCGAGAGGCGCTTCATGGGCGGTTTCCGAGCCACGTCAGCGGCGCAAGGAACGAGGGGCTCGAAGGATCCGCGTCGATCACCGCGATGGTTGGGGAGACCTCGTTGTCGGTCACCTCACCGAGGTAGTTCGCGACGAACGCGTACCTGCCGTCAGGCGACAATCGAACCTGGTGAGGCCCTTCCCCGATGTACGGGATGCTGCCGATCTCACGGCCGTACTCGCCCTGAGTGAGGTCGAACACGATCACCGTGTTCGCGAGGTATTCCGGCACCCAAAGGTAGCGGCCGTCGGCCGACAGGTCCATGTCGCCGCCACCGACCCGCTGACCGTTGCGCCCGGTGTAGTTCGTGACGCCTTCGTCCACCGCCGACAGGGCGAGCGGCATGGCTGCGAGCATGGCGTCCGTGATCGCCTCCTTCTCGCCGTTGTCGACGACGCGCGAAAGGTCCACGACCCACAGCGCATCCGGGCCCTGCGACGTCAGGTACAGTCGATCGCCGACCACCTGGGCGTCGCGAAAGCCGCGCGGCCCGCCATCCGTGGCGATCACGATCAGCGCCTCGAGATCCAGCGCGTTCGTGTCCATGAAGTCCGGCGTCGTGTCGTTGCGGATGTCGACCACGTAGATGCGGTTCTCCACCTTGCTCGGCAGGTACAGGAACCCGCGCGCCTGGTCGAGGAACGCGCCCGCGAAGCCTTCGCCGCGCGCGGTGATCCCGTCGACGCGCTGAGCGAGCTCGATGACGGACGGCCCGGCATCGCCTTGCTTCGTCGCAAACAAAAGCTGGTCGCCTGCGCTCGGGAACCGCGGCGTCGGGTACAGCACCTTGTCCGTGCCGCTCGGGCTCGCGGCTTCCCTGATGATCGCGCGCCCGACCCGCGGCTCGACCCCGTCGGTGCCCGCGAACCAGATCGCCCCGTCCAGGCCGAGCGTAGGCGCGTACGAGCCGTTGGCGCCGAACAGGTTCGGGACGTTCGCCATCGCCGGGATCGGTGTGTCGCCGCCGCGCCGCACGAAGTCGCCCCCAGACTCCACGGCGTGCGCTACCGACCAGGCGCTGCCGTCGTTGCCGGCGTACCAGAGCTCGCGGTCGCCGTCCGCGTTGGTGACGATCAGCGGGTCCCGCACGCCAGCATCGTCGAACTCGCCGGGCTGCCCGACCTTGAGCTGGAGCGACTCGCCGACGAGACCATCCGAGGCACCGGTCGCCGACCCGATCTGCAGCCTGTTCGACGCGGACTCGCCCGTGTACCAGACCCGCACCTCGCCGCCCTCGAGCGCTTCCACCGAGTGAGGAAGCTGCGCGACCGCGTCCCACGTCTCCGCCGTCGCGACCGACGCTTCCGCGCTCGCTGCCCACGTGATGCCGTCGTCGCTCGTCGCTCGATGAATCCGCCAGGAGCCGTCCGCGTGGCCGGCTGCGTAGAACATGACGAAGCCCGTGGCGTCTTCGTACACGACGGGGCTCTGCGCACCGAGCGCGTTCCCACCGGCGTTCGCGGGGATGACGTCGTCATCCGTGATCGACCAGTTCCCACCGTCCTGCTCGATCACCACGACGTGAGGCCGGAGGTCGGCGTCCCATGCGGTCGCGAACAACACGTCACCCTGCGCGGTGGACGCGAACGACCCCGGCTCGAGGCCGGCCGCTGCGACGTCGTCCGTCAGCTCGAATTGTGCGCCCGCGGTGACGCGGAACGCGAAGCCCGACACGTTCGCCAGGAGCGTTGGGGAGCCCGGAACTGCGAGGCCCGCGACGAGCCCGCTCTCAGCACCCTCGATGCGAAATCCGCCAGCGACATCCGCTTGGAGCGCCGGACGCGGCGGGTGGATCGGGTCCCAGGCGCCGATGTCGGCGATCGCGTCATTCGCGCCCTGCCAGTCGGACCCGTCAAAGCTCCAGGCCTGGAGCAGCGCGGCGCGGTCATCGACCTTGTGCGACGCGAACAGCAGGTAGCGACCGTTCGCGTACGTGATGGTCGGCGCCGCCATATCGTCCGGGAGTCCTGTGACCGCGACCAGCGGGCTCCACGTGAACCCGTCGTCCGCCGAGTCGCTCGTGATGATGTCCGTGACGCCGTCGACGGTGCGCGTCGCCCAAAGCCGGAGGTTCCCAGTCAGGCCGTCGATCCCGACAAAGGGCTGCGACAGCGAGCCTCCGTCCAGCGTGAGCACCGGATCGGGCGCCGCAGCGAACTCCCCGCCCTCGGGGCCCGCCCGCCCGATCGCCGACTCGCCGGAGTCGTTCGCGCGCCCTTCGTAGAACACGACGAGGTTGCCGTTGAGCGTGATGGCCGACACGCCGCCGACCCACGCGTCCCACTCACCCGTGCGCCGCAACGGCACCGACGCGACCGTATTGTCGTTCCAGTCGTCGAATGCAGCATCCCACAACACGGACTTCAGCTCACCGGCGTCGGAGAAGTACATCGCCAGGACGCCTTCGACCGAGCCGGCGTAGGCCTCGCTCAGGCTCGAGAACTTCGTGAACTCGGACGGCACGAGCTCCTCGTCTCCACCGGCGTCTACGAACGCGTCGCCGCCGCTCGCGTGGCGCACGAGCCCCTCCACGCCGGGCGTCCAGACGCGGTAGGTGCCGTCCACCCAGGACAGCGTCCACGAGTCGGTCGGGACAGAGTCTGCGAGCAGTACGACCGCGCCATCCACGCCGATCGTGCCGCCACCGGGCGCTTCGCCGAACGGGGGCGCGTCGCGCAGCGACGTGGAGGCCGGGAGGATCGTCGCCTCACCGGCCACATCGATCGGTGCGACCGGCGTGCTCGCCGTGTCCAGCACGGACACGGAGTGGTCGGTGACATTCACGACGTAGGCGCGCTGTTGGGCGTCGTCCACGCGCACGAACACCGGATCGTCTTCCACCGTCACCGACGCGCCGCCGGCCCACGCGACGGGCGCGTCCGGGTCGGAGAGGTCGAACACCTCGACGTCGTCCCGGGCGGCGTTCGTCTGCGCGTCTGGCGAGTATTTCCCGCTCATCAGCATCAAGTTGCGATCCTGCAACCAGCCCAGCCCCGCAGCGTAGCGATCGCCATCGATGGCCGTCGCCCCGATCGAATCGAGCGTGTTCTTCCCGTTCGTCAGGTCGATGGACGCGAGGTCCACCAGCAGCAGGCTACCCGTCGTGAACGTCAGAAACGGGTCGCCGTTCGCGACCGCGAGCAGCGTGCGCCCGTCGTCGGTATCGATGAACGCGAGATCGGTCGGGCCGGCGAGGCACGTCCCGATCCCGATGTCACCATACGACCAGGTTCCGTCGGGGTACGTCGCGCACGCGCCGACGTCCGGCCCAGGGCCGACGTTCTGAAGACAAGCGGCCAGGGAGAGCAGAATCACGGACTACCCACGCGACAGACGTTTCTTAGCCGCGCTTCATGGCGACGCCGGTCGCCTCGATCTCGTAGACCATGCCATTGGTGGCGCTGTTCTCGGGCATCGTTGCGCCTTCCTTGGACTCGCTCGCGTAGTGCTCGACCGTCTTCGGGTCCACCGGCGTAGCGACGACCTGGCCTTCGATCGAGGCCGTGCAACCCTCGCCCGCCTTGTCGACCGAGAACGCGTGGTCCTTCATGCGAACACGCAGCGACTTGTCGCCGTCGGCGAGCACCATCCAGCAGCCGGCCTTCTGGCAGACCTCGGCGACGCGGCCCTCGACGCGTACCGTCTTGCCTACGAACGGAGCGGGATCCGCGAGGAACGAGGACGCAGCCAGCGTCTCCTGAGTCGTGAACTCCGACCCGAAGTGCGACCAGCCCGACGCGTCGGGTGCAACAGCCGCGGCCGCCGGCTCGACGTGAGCGGGCATCGCGCCATCCGGCATCGCCATGCCGCCATCGGGGATCGGCATCGAGCCGTCAAGTCCGGCGGGGGGTGCGGGCGGCGTCTCACACGCGAGGAGAGACAGGACGAGCGACAGCGCGAACATGGTCATGTGACCTCCGACCGCGCCGTTAACCGATCAGGCGGGCTCGGGCTCGGAGGCCGGCGCCGCGCCGAACAGGTCCGCATAGTCGCTCGCGAACGCGTCGAACGTGCGTCCGGGACGCCCGAGGACGGGGTCAACATCCGTCACGTCTGCGCCCTTCCCGTCGCGGAACAGCTGCTGCAGGCCGACAAGATCCTCGACAAACCACGTCGGCATGCCAGCTTCGAGCATGGCCTCCTTGGTTTCGGCGGGATCGCCATCGGAATACTCGACCGCGACCCCGGTGGCCGCCGACAGCTTCGCGGCCAGGTCCGCGTAGGATAGCGCCTCGGGCCCCGAGATCGGCAGCGTCTTGCCGACCAGGCCGTCTTCTGTCAGCGCCATCACGCAGACGTCCGCGACGTCGCGCGTGTCCACCCACGCGATCTTTCCGTCGCCGGCGAGCCCGCCGAGCACGCCTTCGGCGATCTGGGCGGAATTCCCGATCAAGTTCTGCATGAAGTAGTGCGGCTGGACGATCACGTACTCGAGGCCGCTCGCCTTGAGCGCCTCCTCCACCAGGGCATGGGCGCGGGTGAGGTGCAGCGGTGAGGCCGCGTGGGCGCCGTACGTCGACACCTTCACGATGCGCTTCACGCCAGCGAGCTTTGCGGCTTCGACGAACGCCGTCTCGTTCGCTGCGAGCTCTTCTGCGGCCGAGGTGAGCAGGAACGCTCGTTCGACGCCTGCGAGCGCGGGGGGCAACGAGGCTGGATCGGACAGGTCTGCCTGCACGAGCTCAGCGCCCGGCAACATCACCTCGCCCTTTTCGAGGTCGCGCACGAGCGCACGCACGGGAATTTCCCGCGCAAGCAACTCGTAAACGACGCTTTGACCAACCGTTCCAGTTCCGCCAACGACCAGGACGGGTGCCGCCATGGGACCTCCGAAGGGGTCCATTTGTACCACATCGGGTTAGCCGTGCCCGATGGATTCCGAAGAACCTGATCGTCCAAAGATTCGCCTCGCCAAAGTCATCGCCCTCCGGGGCATTTCCAGCCGTCGCGGCGCCGAGGACCTCATCCGCGAGGGCCGCGTCGCCGTCAACAGCCTGGTCGTCACCAAGGTCGCCACGCTGGTCGACCCGATGGTGGACAAGATCCGCGTCGACGGTCAGGGTCTTCCGGCCGAGCCAAAGAAGGCCTATTACATCTGCTACAAGCCGCGCGGCGTGCTCACGGCGATGGACACCGGCGATAAGAACCGCCCCAGCGTCATGATCATGATCGAGAACCTCGACATCCGCGGCGGCGTCGAACCCGTCGGTCGGCTCGAGTTCAACGCCGAAGGCGCCCTCATCCTGACGAACGACGGCGAGCTCGCGAACAAGCTGAGCCACCCGTCCGCTCAGGTGCCGCGCCGCTACATCGCCAAGTGCTACCGCACGCCGGGGCCCCGCGCGCTCAAGGCGCTCGAGAAGGGCGTCGTCACCCCCGACGGTAATTTCCTCCCGGTGCTCGCGCGCATCATCGACCAGACCGACGGCGAGAACGCGTGGATCGAGGTCACCGTCGTGCAGCCCGGCGCCCAGCTGGTGCCGCGCATGCTGGCGGCCCTCGGCCACCCGGTCAGCAAGCTGCGCCGCGAGAGCTACGCCACGATCAGCATCCGCGGCCTCGAGCGCGGCGGCGTGCGTCCCCTCACGGCACAAGAGGTCACCCGCCTGCGCGACATCGCGGACGGCATCCAGCCCAAGAAGGCGGGCAAGGCCTGGCGCGGCGTCGGCTTCGCGAAGGCCAAGCCCAAGCCCACCCGCATGAAGCGCGCCCCCCGCGTAAAGACGGCCGCCAAGAAGCCCGAATCGCGCAAACCCGCGTCGCGCAAGCCCGAGGCGCGGAACCCCGCGAAGAAGAAGTGATCGTATTGCCTGAGCGAGTTGCTTGACGCGCTGCTGATGCGCGTTAACAGGCTGGCGCGGGGTGGAGCAGCCAGGTAGCTCGTCGGGCTCATAACCCGAAGGTCGTCGGTTCAAATCCGGCCCCCGCAACATACTTTGAAGGCCGACTCTTGAAGGTATTCCAGAGTCGGCCTTCTTCTGTTTGGCACACTCCTGGCACATCGAACGTACGATGGTGCTGGGAGGCCACATGGCGAAGATCGGCAAGCCGTTCAAGCACGGGAATCGCTGGAAATTCAGCTACATGGACGCTGACGGGAAACGTCAGTGGGGATCGGAGATCGAGCAGAAGGACGCCAAGGCGTCGCTCCATCGCCTCCAGGCCGAGGCCGAGGCCGTTCGTACGGGCCTGACCCCTCGCCCGCCGCAGCCGCACACGTTCGGCGAGCTCGCCGACTACTGGCTGAAGCACCGGACGCCCGAGAAGCGATCGCAGAAGGACGATCGCAGCATCATCGACGGGCACCTGCGCCCCCACTTCGGGGCGCTGATGGTGACGGAGGTCGCGGTCACGCACGTCGATCGGTACCGCCGCCTACACAGCAAGCTCGCGCCCAAGACGATCCACAACCACCTGACGATGCTGATCTCGATGCTGAACCTCGCCGTCGATCTGGGCTGGCTCGTCACGCCGCCGCGGATCAAGAAGCCCAAGCTGTTGGAGCAGGAGTACGGGTGGCTCCGCACGTTGGACGAGCAGCGCGCGCTGCTCGGTGCAGCCAGCGTCGAGGTGCCGGGGGTGATGGAGCTGTACGCGACGGCTCTGTACACCGGGATGCGCGCGGGCGAGCTGCTCGGCCTGCGGTGGACTGACGTGGACTTCGAGAGGCGCTTGATCACCGTCTCCCGCAGCTACGACAAGCCCACGAAGACGGGTGCCGTTCGTCACGTCCCGATTCTTGATCCGCTGCTGCCCCTACTGCGCGCCTGGCGACTACGCAGCGGGACGGATCTCTGCTTCACCAACCGCAACGGGAACGCATACGGGCCATCGTCGCGTGTGCTTCAGGAGGTGCTGCAACGCTGCCTTGTGCGCGCCGAGCTCACCGGAAAGGCGGGACGGCCGTACGAGGAGATTGGCATCACGTTTCACGACCTGAGGCACACGTTCGCGTCCCAATGGGCCATGGCGGGTGGTGACCCGTACAAGCTCCAGAAGATCCTCGGCCACAAGAGCTTCCAAATGACGCAGCGGTACGCGCACCTCGCGCCGGAAGCGTTCTCGGGGCAGTGGGGCCTCCTGAAGAACGCCGTGCCGCACACGGCCGACGCCTCGGTGCCGAGCATGATCGGAAGCACCGCGGAAAAGAAGGCCAGCGCGTAAACTGGACCGTGTCCGCAAACCAAAGGCCGAGAGGCGACGCTTGTTCAAGGGAAGCTCGCGATACCTTCAAGGGCACGCCGACCGCAACCCCGAAAACGCACCGTCGAGCGACGGTTCCGAGGCAGTCGCGCAGCCGGACTCGCGGCCATCGGTCCCCAAATCCCTCTCGGCAGCGATGCGAAAAGGCACTCTCATTGACGGTCGCTTCTCCCGCCGCAACCGCGGCGGATGGGTCGTCACGGCTAACGGTTACCCTTGTTTCTGCCCGCAACAGCACGCGTCGCCGAATTCAGCCCAGCGGCCTCCCAAGCTTGGACTTCACATCCTGGTTCGCGTCATCGAGTGCGAAAAACGTCGGGTCGTAGTGTCCTGCCGCGATGCTTTCGATCAGCTTGCCCGCCGCGGGCTTGAAGCGATGCGAGCACTGCCGGCGAGCACGATGCATACGGCCGTCGTGCTGCGCTCTGTGGACCACGGCGTCATCGTGCGTGTCGGGCATGTGATCGGACCAGCCCGCGCACGCTACTATGTCGGGGATGCGAGGAAGGTAGAGGTGGTGGCTGGCGATCGTGTAGTCGTGCTGTTGATGTCCGATACCGCCGAACTCGTCGATTTCCAGGTCGTGCGTGTTCTTCCCCGAAGGCCTGGCTGACCCCGGGGATTTGGCCCGTGATCGCGTCGGCGGCATCCGGCCGACGTTCTGCCCGCCGCATCGTGGTTCGCACGGCGAACCGCGCGGCCGGAGGCCGAACCCAGCCACTCGTCGCCCGTGGTACGGTCTGGGCGTCATGACGACCACCACGACCAGCAACGCCGTCGATCGGCTGATAGGGCAGACTTTCGGGGGCCGCTTCACGATCGAGCGCCTCGTGGGCAGCGGCGGGATGGGCCTCGTCTACAGCGCCGTCGATGCAACAACGAAAGAGCGGGTGGCCTTAAAAGTCCTGAACCCTGACTACCGCACTGATGCCGCGATCGAGAGTCGCTTCCTACGGGAGATGCGTCTGGCGACCCATTTGGACCATCCAAACATAGAGAAAGTGCTCGGCCACGGCGTGGACAATGGCCGACTCTACCTTGCGTTGGAAATGGTTCAGGGCTGTACGTTGGATGAGCTGATTGCTGATGAGGCTCCCTTCGATCCAGTGCGCACGGTCTGGATCGGGATGCAACTCGCTCAGGCCCTCGCAGCAATGCACGAAGCGGCGGTCGTCCATCGCGACCTGCAACCTGCGAACGTGATGCTGGAGAGTCGAAACGGCGAGCAGAAGGTCGTCAAGATAATCGACTTCGGGATTGCCCTTGCCTACAGAAGCCTGGGTGAGGACGACGACAATTCGAAGCGTTTCACGGCAGGGGGATCGCGCGTCGGAACACCCGGATTCATGTCGCCCGAGTACCTATGTTCGGCGACCGTTCTCCCGAGCAGCGACCCTCTGTGCCAACGTGAATGAGACAGTCGACCCCGTCGAGTTTAATGAGCAGGGCGACCCGGATTCCAGGCACCATGTCGAAGACCACTACCCCAACCCTCGTGGCGCCTACGGAGGTGCCTGTGAAGCGCCGCCGCAGGCAGTTCA
>CANNIZ010000061.1 GCA_947505245.1 Pseudomonadota bacterium
CCCCGAGGTGTGTGAGCTCGCGTGGATCCTTGGCTGCAGCATGGCGTCGGGCCAGCTCGAGCGCGGCGTCGCGGTCAAGGCCGCGCGGGACGGCGGAATCGATGTCAACGTCGGAACCTGGTACTATCCCGTGCTGATGGCGGCGGACATCCTCCTTTATGACTCGGTCGTCGTGCCGGTCGGTCGCGACCAGCGTCAACACGTCGAAGTCGCTCGCGACCTTGCAATCAAGCTGAACCACCGCTACGGCGCTGATACGTTCGTGGTCCCAGCGGCCTCCATCCGCGACGATGTCGCCGTCGTGCCCGGCCTCGATGGTCGAAAGATGTCGAAGTCCTATGGGAACGAGATCCCGCTGTGGTCGGACTCGAAGACCCTTCGAAAGCTCGCGATGAAGATCACGACGGACAGCCGCGGCGTCGAAGACGTCAAGGATCCGGACACGTGCAATGTGTTCGCGCTCTACAAGCTGTTCGCCACACCCGCCCAGACGGAAGCGCTACGCGCGCGGTACCTCGCGCCCGGGATGGGATACGGACACGCGAAACAAGAACTGTTCGAAGTTCTCGATGCGCACCTCGCGCCAATGCGGGACAGCTACCGGCACTACCTTGAGCACCCCAAGCTCCTGGACGAGATCCTCGCAGACGGCGCAGAACGCGCGCGCGCGGCAGCAAAACCTACGTTGCAACGATTACGCGACCGCGTCGGCTTGACTCCGTAGCGTTTGGTAACAAGTATTTGCAGATTCTGGCCCCCAGGTGGCCCGGCCCCGTCGAAAACGCAGTGGAGTAGGTCATGCAGTTCAGCGCAATGGATGCTTCCAAGTCGAAGCGCTCCGAGCGGCTCACCGCCGAAGAGGAGAAGGACATCGCGCGCGCCATCCGGAAGGCCGAGAATCGCGCACGAGACGCGATCCGGGGCATTCAGCGCGCCGAGCACATCATCGGGAAGAAGCCCGATCGCGCCGAGCGTACGCGGGCGGGCGCCGTGGATCGTCTGGAAGCTGCCGTCGAGGCCGTCTGGAAGGAGTCCAAGGACCGCGGGGAGCTCAAGCACCTCGCGCGCGAGGCCAAGGGCAGCTGGGCCGAGGCTGAAAACCTTCGCTGGCGGCTCGCGATGAGCGGTCGCCGCATCGCGCATGGTGAGGCACGGAAGCTCGCCGGACCGTTCATGGACGAGGAAGATCTCGTGCAGGAGGGCTACATCGGCCTGCTCCGTGCTGCCAAGCGGTTCGACCCGGACCGCGGGATCCGCTTCTCCACGTACGCGCGCTGGTGGGTTCGCGCGCAGATGACGCGCGCCATCGACCACACCGGTCGGCCCGTTCGCCTCCCCGGGTGCGCCGTCGAGCAGACGCGCAACCTGCGCAAGGCGATCAAGCGCTTTGAAGCTTCGGGCGTCACGTATGGCATCGGCGAGCTCGCCGATGAAGTCGGCATCGACAAGGAGCGCGCCGAGCTGCTGTTGTCGCAGGGCAACACGATCTCGCTCGAGCAGCCCGTCGACGACGGGCCGCGGCCCCGGCCGCTCGAACGCTTCCTGTCGGACGTGGACGCGATCCAGCCGGACTCCGAGGCGATTCAGGGGCAGGAGCTTCACCGGATGCACCAGGCGTTCAACCTCGTTCTCACCGAGCGCCAGCGCTTTGTCCTCACGCGCCGTTACGGGCTGGAAGACGGAGAGTTCCGCACGTTGTCCGAGGTCGGCAAGGAGATGGGGCTCTCCCGCGAGCGCGTCCGCCAGATCGAACGCGAGGCGCTGATGCGACTCCGCGAGCAGAGCAACATCCGCGATCCGAAGCTCGTCGGCGCGCTGCCTCCGATCGAAGACCTCGATTAGCGGGCTGTAGCTGGCCTTTTGCCGCTTCCGCGCGCACTACCGCGCGTTGCTCACCGATGATCCGATCCGTGCACGTGCGACCCTACGTGCGCCGATCGGATCATCCGCGAAGCAGCCAGGTGCACCGATCGGATCATCCGCGAAGCAGCCAGGTGCACCGATCGGATCATCCGCGAAGCAGCCAGGTGCACCGATCGGATCATCCGCGACGCAGCCAGGTGCACCGATCGGATCATCCGTGAGTACCGGTGCGCCAACCAGAGCTATTCCCACACGCTCCGCAGGCCGCCAGCCATGGCGATCGTGTCGATCAATCGTGCGAACCTCGGGTGTCTGGCAAGCGTGCCGGAATCCCCGACCAGGACGAGCCGCTCCCTGGCGCGCGTAAGCGACACGGTCAGGCGCCGTTCGTCGGCGAGGAAACCCAGTTCCCCATCGGGGTTGGAGCGGACGAACGACACGACGACGGCGCGAGCTTCGCGGCCTTGCCAGCTGTTTACCGTGCCGACGGCGACCCCGGCGAGCTCAGCGAGCGCGCGCAGGCGCGTCACCTGCGCCGAGTAGGGCGTAATGACCGCGATGTCGGAGGCGGCGAAGCCCTCCGTTCGTAGGGCTCGAACGGTGTCTCGCACCACTTCGATCTCGGCCGGTTCGAACGTCGAACCGGTGACGGTGTCGCGTTCTTCGGCACCTTTGCCTGCGGTGTCGATGAAGCTGGCAGCGCCATCCCCCCAGGGCAAGCCTTGCGCGTCCACGTAGGTCGGACCGTAAACATCGGAGACGAGGGCACGAAGCGACCCCACCATGCGGTGCTGCACGGTGAGCATTGGCATTGGGAGGCCCCGCGCGACGAGACGCTCCAAGAGGGACACCGAGAGCAGGCTTTGCCTCGTCTTTACGACGGGACCGAGTTGGTGAGGATCGCCCACCAACACAAGGCGTTGAACGAACGGAACCGCAGCCCACACCGCAGGCTCGATGGCTTGGGTGGCCTCATCGACGACCGCCGTTCCGGGCGGAGGCAGGGTGGGCGCTATCCGCGCGAGCGTGCCGAACGTCGTGGCGATCACCTGCGCCGAGGCTATGGCGTGCTCCCGGGCGGTGTCGCGCACCTTGTCGCGCTCGGCCCGCACCCGGTGCCCCTCGAGTGTTCCCCACGTGCGCTTGAGGTCACGCTCGAGCGCCGCAAGAGCCTGCCCGAAAGGGCCCTCCCGGACGCGAGTTTCGAGTGCAAGGGCGTGGACCTCAGCTCGGAATCGGGCGAGGGGACCGATGCGCACGACGACGAGGCCCTCGTTAGCAGCGGCGAGCGCGAGGTTGTCGACGGCGGCGTTCGAGTCGGCAAGGGCCCACGGACGGTCACCGTCGTCGACGAGGGCGCGCAAGACCGAGCCGAGCAAGCGCGTCTTGCCTGTGCCTGGAGGTCCGTGGATCAGCGCGAGATCGGCCGTACGGAGCGCGACGCCAGCGGCGATCTGCTGCGCCTCGTTGAGCCCCACCAGGAGCGAGGGCAGACGAACCTCGGTCGGCGGGCGGTCGCCGAGGAGCACGCTGCGCAGCTCGGAGCGGTGCTCGTCGGCGCGCTCCAGCGCCTGGCGGTACCGAATGAACGTGCTGGGATCGTGCCGCCTGCGCACGTTGGCGGGGGCCCCGTCCGGAGGCTCGTCGCCCTCGATTCGAATCTCGACCCCGGCGTCCTCGACCGATTCGACTGTCCCAGGGCGGTCTTGACCATGGACGGTAAACCACACCGCGTCGCCCGGTGTGAGGCCGTCATGGAGCGAAACCCCGCGCGCCGGGGCGCAAAATACGCGGACCGCTCGACCCGTCCGCTCCGCGCTCCGAACCCGAAGGGGCGGCCACGCATGGCCCACGGCGATCTGCTCGTCGGAATCGGAACGATCGAGGCGACCGAGCTCATCTTGCGCGGTGCGCTCCTCGTCTCGCAGCGCGTCATGGAGCGCCGCGAGATGGGGGTGGTTCACCGGGCCCATCCGCACCTACGAGCCGATGGCTCGGCCGAGCCGGTTCCCGAGCTCTTCCAGCGCGCTCGCCTCGACCGAGCAGTAGGCAACGCGCAGGGCGTTCACCGACGGGATCGAGATGGTTCCGACCGAGAAGTCCGTGATCAGGCGCTTGCGGAGCGCCTCCGCGTCGATGCGAGGGTCGAGGCCGACGAGCGCGAAAACACCGGAATTGAACGGCCAGACTCGCGCCCGGTCCTTCGGCAGGACGTCGAGCGCGGCCTTCAGCGCACGGTAGCGGGTTCCGAGCAAGGTGACGCGCGCGCGCGTCTGTACGTCGAGGTCGGGCGCGCGAAGTGCTGCCAGGACCAGCGCCTGCGAGGGCCCCGACGCGACCCCGACGGTGGACCGCGCGATGCATTTCAGCTTGGAAAGCAGCGCGACTTCGGCTTCACCAGCCACATGACCGGACAAAAACGCGATGCGACCGCCGAAGAAGAACAGCTCCTTGGTGGCGCCGTCGGCCTTGATCGGAAACAGGCGCTCGGGATCGCAGCGCTCAGCGACGTCCCAATACAGCGAGCGCGGCGCGAGGCCGCTCTCAAAGACGAGCCCCTGGTAAGCGTCGTCGAACAGCACGACGGCAGGCCCCTTGTGGGCGACGAGGATGTCGACGATGGCCCGCGATTCCTCGACCGTCGGCGTGTAGCCGGTAGGGTTCGCGGGAAAGTTGATGACGATCACGGCTTTTCGGCGCAGCTTGGACACCGCCGCTGCGAAGCCGTCCACGTCAAAGCCAGAGCCGTCGGCCTTGAAGAACGGGTACCGAATCAGGTTCGCACGAGGCCGGAATTCGAACAGCAGCTCGTAGTTTTCCCAACACGGATCGGGAATGAGCACATCGGTTTCAGCGTCGGCGAACGTGTCCGCAACCAACGAAACGGCCTGGGTAAGACCATGGACGACCATGGGGAGCGCCGCCACCGCGCTGCTGCCGAGCGACGCCTTTCGCTGCCGCAGGCCCCAGGCCTCGCGAAGCGGAGCGTGGCCTTCCTGGGGCGCATACAGGAACGAGATGGCGGGGTCGAGGCCGGGCACCGCGTTCGACATCGCCTCGAGCGGGAGGCCACGGCCATGCCCGTCCGTGAGCTGCCCGATCGATGCGTTGTACTCGGTATTCTTGGCTTCAACCGATTGGAACGGTATCCCGCGCGGGAACGCGGCTCGCCGGGCGAGCTCGGAGAGGCAGCGCGCAGCAGCTGGAGCGTCGCGCATCAGTACGGCGTTCAAGCGCTCCGGCTCGGTCATGGGACCCCCGTCGGCCATCTAACGCAGAAACCCCGCAGCGGAACGTTCGCGGGGGTGGCGTGGTGTTGCAGGCCCTCGCTCCTTTCGTCTCCACGACTTGTCATAATGTTCATTATCGGACATTTCAGACCAGCGAAACCACTGCAGATGGCCTTATACTGGGCCGATGTTCGCTTCGTGGTTCTTCCTTGGCGCCTGCGTGACGTCGAGCTCAGTCGGCGTCACGGTACCGTTGCTCCACGCACCGCTCACCGTCGAGCGGACCAACGCGCTCGTGGGTGCCGTGAACGTGGTTCCGGTTCGCGTGTCCAACAGCGGGACCGGTGAAGCCCGCGCGGCAGTCCACGTCACCGAACCGTTGTTGGTGCCTGGCGCGACGTACTCCGTGCCGCCCTTCGAGGACATCATCGTGCCGGTCGTGGTCCGGCCGCTGAGCTACGAGCCGATCGACGGCACCCTCGAGCTGTCCACCGGCTTCGAGGTCGTCCGCGTCGCGCTGCATATCGTCCCAGCCACGGACTGGGACGCCGACGGGTATCTGGCCATCGGCGCCGGCGGCGACGACTGCGATGACACCGTCGCGGCGCGGCACCCCGGCGCCGCCGAGACCTGTGACGGCGTCGACGAAGACTGCGACGACTTGATCGACAACGACGTCACGAACGTCCCGACCTGGTTCTTTGACGACGACGACGACGGGTACGGCGACGATTCGAAAGGAACCGCCGCGTGCACGGCTCCGGCTGGCAGTACGCCTGTGGGCGGCGATTGTGACGATGGCAACGCAGCGATCTACCCCGGCGCACAAGAGTCCGTTCCGCTCGTCGACGACGACTGCGATGGCAGAATCGACGAGAACCTGGTCGCTGCCCAGGACCTGCTGTTCGTTGAAATCCATGCCGCCCCCATGGCCGTAGACGCGTCGGTCGGGCAATTCGTCGAGGTCGTGAATCGCAGCGCGCGATCGATCGACGTCGGCGGGTTTCGCGTCCGAGGAACCCACGACTCTGTGGTGCTCGACCCACACGTGTTGGCGCCCGGCGATCTGCTGTTGCTGTGCGCCTCGCTGGACCCCGGCGACAACGGCGGCATCGACCTTTGCGACGGTGGCATGCCGCAGCTCGACCGAGCCGACCGCCTCACGTTCGCGGGCGATCAGGTGGTGGACAGCGTCGATTTCCGCAGTTGGAACGTCCCCGGCGGCACCTCGATCGAGCTGTCCACGGCCGCCCAGATGGAGGCGCGCAACGACAGCCCTTCGGACTGGTGCTCCGCGACCGCACCCTATGGGACCGGAGACCTCGGGACCCCGGGCGCGCGTGGCGATTGCCCCTGACGCGCGGGCCGCGGCGACATCAGGCTGTGAAGCCGCCCGGCATCCGTCACGAACAGGATCTGCCGCCCTGCCACCGTGGGTTCGACCGAGATGCCCTCGAGCGATCGTGGCTCGTCGTACGTCCAGTTCACCTTGCCGGTGGTCGGGTCGACCAGCCAAAGACCGCCCTCGGACGACGCTACGAGCAGGCCGATCGGCGTGACGACCGGCGTGGTGAGCGCGCCGCCCGTCAGGGTGTCAAAGTCCCAGCGCGTGTCCCCGGTGGCCGCGTCGATGGCGCGGAGGACCCCGTCCGTGCCTGGGTGAGCGATCAAACTCACGCCGCCCTCTGCGGCGAGGATGACAGGCGCAGCCGCTGACCCGTGCGGCGTCCGCCAGCGGACCGTGTGGGTTCGCTCGTCGATAGCGACGAATGGTTCGTAGTAGCCCGACGCGAACACGTCGGTTCCGAGCGCCACCGGCTTCGCCACGATGTCGGGGAAGCGCCCCTCGCCAACGCGGTACTCCCAGGTCAGGTCGCCACGACGCGCGTCCAACGCGACGATCGACCCGTCACTCATTCCGAACAGCACCTCTTTCCCGACCAGGGTGGGCTGGGGGCGCGCATACAGGGCGAGGTCGGCCGCGCGGGTGGAGTCGGGGCGGCGCTGGTACTGCCATTGCAGCGCTCCCGTCGCCCGGTCCAACGCGACGGCGAGGTCCCCCACGGTCGCGATGTAGACGACGCCGTCCACCACGAGCGGCGGTGCAAGGACCGCCGAACCGACCTGCCGCGTCCAGGCGACCGTCCCGTCCAACGCCGCCGCGGTGACCTCACCCGACGTGTCCGCAAACACGACCTTGTCGCCCTCCACGAACGGCGCCGCGGCCACCGGGCCGACGGACGGGATCACGCCGACCTGTTCGCCCGAGGCGCGCGAGAGGATGAACAGCCCTGGTGCGGACGCCGAGCCGACGAGGACGTGCTGGCCGACAACCACCGGACGCGCGCTCTCGGACCGCGTGGGCGCGTTCAAGCGCGGGCCCGGCAGCGGGACCGTCCAGTCGACGACCGGCGCCGAGACCACAGCCCCCTCGTACCGGTCGCGCACCCCTGCCCGCTCGACCGTGAGCGGAGCACGGTCTTCGGGGAAGATTGCGACGTGGTGATCGAGGTCGGCAGCGAGGGCGAGCGGGAGCAGTAACGTGGCGATCACGGAGTGGTGCTCGGGGTTGTAGGAGCCGTCGGGGCCGTGGGCGTGGCCCCCAGGCGCTCCATGCGCGCGCGAATCTCCACGGCCATCCGGGTGTCCGGGTATTTCTCAAGAAACTTGGTGTAGATGTCCAGGGCTTCCGGCGTCCGGCCTGCGGTCTCGAGCAGCGTGCCGCACTGCGCGAGGGAGTCTTGCGCGACGAACCGATCGGGATCGTTCTCGAACGCCCGCAGACGCGTCACCGCGCCCTGGACGTCGCCGCCGTCCGCCTGCGTCCCAGCGACCGTGACCGACGCGGCATACTTCATCGGACCGTCGCCGCGCGCGATCACCTGCTCGAGCGCCTTCGAGCGCTGTTCTGCGGTGCCTGCGACGCGGTAGAGCTCCGCAGCCTGGACGTAGGCCTGAGCGCTCGCCGTGCCCGTGGAGCCTGCGCCGATCGCAGCGAAGCGATCGGCCGCTTCCACGACGAGGGCCTTGGTCTCGTCGTCAAGGTCGCCGAGCACGAGCAGCGTGGCGTCCAGCGCGTCGCCGCGCTCGAGGTCCGCCCCCATCGCGGATTGCCCGTACAGCAGCGGCATCAGGTGGCCGAAGCCGGGGGCGCTGATCAGCGCCATCTGTTCGTCGGGCTGCATGCCCTGAACGCGAGACATCGCGGCGTATACGTTCCACCCGGCGCTGCTGAGCAGCTTTCGCGTGACCGGATCCACCTTCTCGGCGAGCGCTTGCTGCAGTTGGCTTTGCTGAGCCGCGATTTGCGCCGTGGTGGTCTTTTGACCATCGACCTTCCAGTTGTCGTATTGGCCGTAAATGAAAAATCCACCGAGGACGGCGAGCAGCAGCCCGAGCGCGTGGGGCCAGTACCCCATCACGACGTTCTGAAATGCCATCTCGAAGCGAAATCCGGTGCCAGCGTCGGGGCGAACGGCTTCAGGTGCGGACGCGTCGGCCAAGCGACCTCCAAGGGGCGCTCGCACTAACCCGTTGACTACGCGCGCGCCGGGGCTTGTGTCGAAGGGTCGCCCCAAGGTATGAACGGCGCACGTAGGAGGCAACGTTGCGCGGTTCGTGGTTCGTCGTGGCACTCGCGTCTAGCGCCTTGTCGGGGTGCTCGGAGTGGCCTCGCTCCGGCAACCTAGGAGACGCTCCTACCTATGCATCCCCGGACGAAGACGTCACGGCGTCGGTCCAGTGGGGCAACGCCATCCCCGAGTCCGCCAACGAAGCGGACGAATGGAAGGAGGAGCCTTTTGCTGCCAACCTCGCAGAGGGCGCTGGCCCTGGCATTGCAAAATTGTTTGCGGGCACCATCGACGGGGGCGGATGGTCAAAGAGCTCGCCAATACAGAACTGTGGCGCCGTGGAAGGGTTCTACGCAGGCGACGCCGACGCGCCGATGCGGTTCGAAGTCAGTGCGCGGTCGTACTTCTGTTTGAGCGCGCTCCTCGACACCACCGAGCACGTCGGGTGGGACCTCACGCTCGTAGAAGTGACGGAAACCGAGTGTAAAGGCCCGGTGAAGGACGCGGAAGGGACCCCGTTCGGAATCGGCGTCACGCGCCTTGACGAAGCCTGGGGCGCAAACGTCGAGCCCGGCACGTACGCGGTCGTGATCGGAGCCTACCAACCGGCCACCACCGAGCTCCTGGTCCCCTACACCTTGGGCGTTTCGATCTGGGCTCCCTTCGAGGGCAGCGCCGAGCAATGCCCCCTCCTCGAGGTCGCCCCATGATCACCGCCGTCGCGCTCGCACTCCTCGCGAACACCGCATCCGCCCAGGACGTGGAGCAGTACCGAACCTTCAAGCTGTCGGACGGTCGCGAATTCACCGCGATCATCCTGGCGACCGAAGCGGCCGGATTTCAGGTGCGCGTCCCCCAGGGGGAAATGGCGGTCCCGTTCGCGCAGCTGTTCGACATGGTGCCCGTGACCAAGGTCGAGTACGACGCTCAGCCCGATTGGGTCGTCTACCTTGCCGTTCCGCCCGAGCGGCAGCGCGGCCTCGCGTCGTCCTTTGCGGTCATCCCCCACCTCGTCGTGTACGGCAGCCCGGAGGCCCCCACCGGCACGCGAATCACGGCCGAGATGGAGGCCGCCGCGTCGGGCTGCGACCTCGACGTGGACTGCATCGCAGCCGCCCTTGCCGGAGCACCCTGGGTGTGGATCGTCACGGCGAAACAAGAAGCGTCGGACCTCGTCTTCGCCGCCCAGACCAACCAGGGCACACCTCGCCAGAACCCCGTGCGCGCCGGCATGATCAACGCTGACCAGATCGCCAACGCCCCCTGGAACGTGCTCGAACTCACGCCCGTGGCCGGCGCCGTCATCGGTCCCCAGGTGGTCGGCAACGATCCCGCGCTGATGGAAAAGCGCGCAAAAGCGATCAAGGCGTCGTATATTCCGGTCCCGGGCATGTCTGCGCTTGCGAACAAGGACATGGGCGGGTTCGGCCTCGCGATGGCGACCACGATCCCTGCTACCGCGCTGTGGGTCGGAGCCGTAGGCAAGACGACGCAGTCCCCTGCCGCGCTCGCCGTTCTTGGACTCGGTGGGTACTACGCCATTACCGTGGCCGTGAACCAGGCGACCGGGCTGCGGGGCCTGAAGAAGCCCGCATCAAAGACCGTCGTGTCGCTCGGCCCCACCGAAGGTGGCGGCGCGATGATCACGGTGATGGGCAGCCGTTAGTCGGGCTACTGGGTGACGGTGGCGCGCCCGGCTGCGTTGAACACGACGTCCTTCGACACCGAGAACTGCGTGCCGTCGCCGTTTGCGACCGCGAACGTGTGCTTCCCTTCGGTCAGGTCAACGCTCGCGGGCAGGGTTCCCATCGGAAGACCATCGACGAGCAGCGTCTGGCCTTCGCGTCCTGCGAAAGCCACGAACACCTTGCCGACGCGGGTCTCTTCCCACAGCTCGTACTTCACGGTCTGAGCGGCGCCACGTACGGAGATCAGGCGCTTTTCGCTCGAATAACCACCCTTGCTGACTTCGATTCGATAGTCGCCGGACGGATACTGAAGCGTAAGCGGCGTCTTGCCTTTGTTTTCGCCACCAACGGACACGTTGGCCCCCGGAGGCGTCCCCTCGACCGTGATCGTGAACTGCTGCGCCACGCCGGTCGTCGTCGTCGTCGGGTTGGGCGGGATCGGATCGGGCTTGGGAGGCGTGACGACCGCCTTCACCTCCGGGCGCGTCTCCACCGGGGTCGGCGGCGGCACGACGGGGTCTACGACCGCGTCTGGAACGGGCAACGCCGGGGCGACCTCAGGCTGCACTGCGGCCACGACCTCGTCGGGAACCGGCGGCGCGACGGGCACCTCGACGACAGCCTCCGGCTCGACCGGCGCCGCGACGGCTGGAACCGAGGGGACGTGCGTGGCCGCCACGTTCGCAGGTTCCTTCTGGCCTCCACCAGTCAGCGTCATTCCGCCGACGCCGAGGCCGACAATGACCAGGGCCCCGACGCCGCCGAGCGCGAGCAGACCGACGAGACCGACGCCGAGGAACAGGAGGATCGGAGTCCCCTTCGCGGGGGAGGCCTCCTCCTCTACTTCGCGTGGCGCAGGCGGCGGGGCGAAGCCGGCCGGTTCAGGCGTTGGGGCGGCGGACTTGGGTTCGGGAGCGGGGCGCGCAGGCTGTGCTGGAGGCGCGGCAGGCGGCGGCGCCACCGCGACCGGAGCCGGCACTACCGGCGCTGGCGGAGCTTTGTTCGCCGGCTTCCGGACAGGCACATCCACAGGGCGTAGCGGCTCGGGTTGTGGCAGCGCGGGCGCCGCATGCCTCGCGGCGATGTCTGCGCCCGTCCAGGCGCTCGGCATTGGAGCGGGCGAAGGCGCTTCGGCTGCGACCTCGGTGGCGGGCGGCGGCGGAACGTCGAGGATGGACTCCTGGACCGCGGCCACCGGAACATCCATCGGCGATCCGGTATTTTCGCGCGCAGCGCCGCCGATGAGCGACCGGCGCCGACCGCCGGCCTTCGGTTGCGGCGTCTCCTGCGCGTCCTGAGCGCGCAGGTGCCGCGGCATGGGGGCGTCGATCGCTTCGTCGACCGGCTGAGCCTGGCTGTGAACGGCCAGCACCGACCCGTCCTCGAAGCAAAAGTCGATCCAATCGGAGTATGTCGATTTACAACTGCTGCAGACTTTCATCTGGACCCGTCCAAAACGGTGCGACTATACGACAGCGGGCGGGTTCCGTAAATGACTTGGGCCGCGTCGTGGCTTCACTTCCTGAACGCCCGCTTGAGCGAACGCGCGACGACGAGGCGCTGGACCTGGTTCGTCCCCTCGACGATCTGCATCACCTTCGCGTCGCGCATGTAGCGTTCGACGGGGTAGTCGCGGGTGTAGCCGTAGCCGCCGAGCACCTGGACGGCGTCCGTCGTGACGCGCATCGCCGCGTCGGTGGCGAACAGCTTGGCCATGGCGGCTTCCGTGCTGTGAGCGGCGCCTTCGTCGCGGAGGCGCGCGGCGCGCTGCACGAGCAGGCGCGACGCGTCCGTCGCTACGGCCATGTCGGCGAGCAGGAAGCCAACGCCCTGGAAGTCGATGATCGGCTGGTCGAACTGCCGACGAATGGTGGCGTACTCGGCGGCGACGTCGAGCGCGGCGCGCGACAGGCCGACGGCGATGGCCGCGATGGTGATGCGGCCCGAGTCGAGCGCCGCCATCGCGACCTTGAACCCGATGCCTTCGTTGCCGAGGCGATTTGCTACGGGGACCTCGACGTCTTCGAGGATGATCTCGGTCGTGGGCGAGGCGCGCAGGCCCATCTTGGCCTCCTTCTTTCCCGCGGACAGGCCCTTGGCGTCGCCGGGGATGAGGAACGCGGAGATCCCGTCGGCGCCGGGGCCGCCGGTGCGCGCCATCACGATGTAGAGGTCGGCGTAGCCGCCGCTGGTGATCCAGTACTTGGTGCCGTTGAGCACGTATTTGTCGCCCTTCAGCACGGCCGTCGTGCGCAGGCTGGCGGCGTCCGAGCCGCTGCCGGGCTCGGAGAGCGCGAAGGCGCCGAGCAACTGGCCAGCCGCGAGGCCTGGGAGCCACTGCGCGCGCTGGGCGTCGTTGCCGAACTTCACGAGGATGATCTGCGGCAGGCCGGTGACTGCGACCGTGACCGCGTAGGAAGCCGAGACCCGCGCGATCTCCTCGAGGGCGATGGCGTACTCGGTGTAGCCGAGGCCGAGCCCGCCGTGCGCTTCCGGCGTGGCGATGCCGCAGAACCCCTGCTCGCCGAGGCGATGCACGAGGTCCTTGCGGAACGTCTCGGTCTCGTCGTCTTCGCGCGCGGTGGGCGCGAGGGTGGCCTGGCAGAACTCGTGGACTGCCGAGGCGAGTGCGACCTGATCGTCGGTGCGTGCGAACACGGTGACCTCCCGCTGGTGGGCTATCCCGCGTCGGCCTCGGCGGCTGGCTCGCCTTCCCCCTCGAACTGGCCGGCTTCCGCCCAACGCGACTCGTCGAGCAGCAGGACCTCCCGCTTCAGGATGCGCACCTGATCGGGCTTGTCGGAGAGCAGTCGCGCGATCTCGCCGGCCTTCGCGAGCTTGCGCCCCTGGTCTTCGAGCACGACGTCGACCGAAGGCGTCTCGCCGTCACGGACGGTGAGCGACTTGATCATCGGCCGGATGTCGACCTGGATCTCGCGCTTCTTGCCCTTCACCTTGCCGGTCCGCTTCATCAAGATCGCGTCGCGGGCGAGCAACGCGTCGACCTTCGCGCGAAGCTCGTCAGCGGTGGTGCCGGCGAACCACAACGTGTACGAGCCGCCGCGCGTCACCGACATCAGCGACGGCGCGTTGAGCGGGACCTCACGCGCGGACAGCGCGGAGAAGCCCTCGGGGAGCAGGCTCGCCAGGCGGTCGACGAGGACCGCGGGGTCCACCGTCTCCACCAGGAGGATGTCCATCAGCCCGGCGACGGTCTCTTCGCCGGTGGCGGTGGCGGTGTCGAACGCGAACCGCGCGTGCGGGTGGAAGCCCTGGCTCCACGCGAGCGGGGCGTGGGCGCGGCGCAGCGACCGCATCCACGCGTTCATCGCCTCGAGGTGGGACAGGAACCGAGCGCTGCCTGTGCGGCCGATCCGGATCCACAGCCGCTGCACCGGACGCGGCTCGACGCGCTCTTCGAACTTCGGGCGGACCTTCCCGTCTTCGTCCTTGTGTTCGTCCACCCAGACCTTCTCGAACTTCCGTCCGGCGACGTTGTCGCGCAGCATGGACGCGCAAAGGTCGCGCACTTCGTCGATCACGCCGCACTTGTGGCAGCGCTTGTGCCGGCAGTCTTCCGCGTGTTTGAGCTCCATCGCGCGCTGCCAGTCGGCGACGAACCACTCCTTCGGGATGAACATGTCGAGGTGGTCCCACGGCAGCGGCTCGTCGACGGACCGCTCGCGGAGGGCCTCTTCGACGGAATAGCCGGTGTCCGTCACGGCCTGGTGCCACAGGTCCATGCGCAAATGTTCGCGCCAGGCGTCGAACCGGCAGCCCAACTTCCAGGCGGCCTCGATCAGGTCGCCCGCGCGCCGATCGCCGCGGGACAACAGGCCCTCGAGGTACGTCTCTTCTGGCGAGTGGCGGCCGAATTTGATGGCCGGCACGTCCTTGATCGCCTGCAGCAGCAGTGATTGGCGGCGTTCCGTCTCTTCGGGGCGGATCTGGGCGGCCCACTGGAACGGGGTGAACGGCTTCGGCACGAACGTGCTGACGCCAAGGTTCACCCGCGCGTTCTTGTTGATCGCGCGGCCCTTCGCGTAGGTGCGACGCGCGAGGTCGGCGATGGCGAGGATGTCGTCGTCGCGTTCGGTCGGCAGGCCGATCATGAAGTACAGCTTCACCACGTCCCAGCCGCGGGCGAACACCTCGGCCGACATGTTCAGCAGCTCTTCGTCGGGGATCCACTTGTTGATCACCGAGCGAAGCCGCGGCGAAGCGGCCTCGGGCGCGAACGTGACGCCGGTCTTTCGCGTCTCGGCGACCATGTCGGAGAGCTCGACCGAGTAGCTGTCGAGCCGCAGCGACGGCAGGCTGACCGACACGTGCTGCGGGCGCGCGCGCTCGACCGTCTGCTCGACGAGCTTGCGGACGCGGCTGTAGTCGCACGTCGACAGGCTGACGAGCGACACCTCTTCGTAGCCGGTGGTGTCGATAAGGCGCTGCATCAGCGTGTCGAGGTTCTCGAGCTTCCGCTCGCGCACGGGCCGCGTGACCATGCCGGCCTGGCAGAACCGGCACCCCTGCGTGCAGCCGCGCAGGACCTCGAGCGACAGACGATCGTGCACCTGGCGCGTGTACGGCACGATGTAGTTGACCGGGTACGTGGCGCCGTCGAGATCGCGCGTGATCCGCTTGCGGATCTTCGGCGCGCCGGGCCGCGGCAGGATGCGGCCGTCCGGCATCGTGTCGAACGGGTAGAGCGCGGGCACGTACACGCCTTCGAGGCGCGACAACGCGAGCAGCTTGGTCCTGCGCGGCTGTCCCTTCATCGCGCGCATCACGTTGACGATCTCGACGACCGCGTCTTCGCCGTCACCGACGACGAAGAAGTCGATGAAGTTCGCGAGCGGCTCGGGGTTGAACACGGCCGGCCCGCCGGCGAACACGATGGGGTGCGCGTCCGTGCGGTCCTTGCTGCGCACCGGGATGCGCGCGAGGTCGATCATGTTCAGGATGTTCGTGTACGTGAGCTCGGTCTGGAGCGTGAACCCGAGCATGTCGAAGTCAGCGACAGGGATCTTCGACTCGAGCGCGAACAGCGGGAGGTCGCGCTTGCGGAGCTCGCGCTCCATGTCGACAGCAGGCGCATAGACGCGCTCAGCGGCGGCCCACGGCACGTTGTTCACGCACGCGTAGAGGATGTGCAGCCCGAGGTTTCCGAGCCCGAGGTCGTAGAGGTCCGGGAACGCGAACACGAGGCGCACGTCGACGGTCGCGGGATCCTTGCGGACCGCGTTCACCTCGTTGCCGAGGTAGCGCGAGGGCTTCTCTACGTTTGGGAGGATCTCGTCAAGGACAGCCGTCAGCGCAGCGTTCACGGGGCCTCGAGGGTGACGTCGAGGACGTAGGCGGTCTCGGCGAAGTCGTAGAAGTACTCGTTTGCTTTGACCACGACGTAGTACGTGCCCGCCGTGTCGAGCGGGGCGGTCGTCACGTCTTCGTGCCAGTCCGGGTCGAGGATGGGGTCCTCGTCGCTCTGGAGCAGGCGCTCGAGGCCCGTACACGACGAGCCGCGGTACACATCGACCAGCGTGTCGGCGAAATCGGCGCCCGGCGACGTGACGACGTGGAGCACCTTACCGAGGTCGCCTGACGCGACATCGACGCGGAACCAGTCCTGGTCATCGAACCAGTCGAGGTTTCCAGCCTGCTCGACGATCGGCATGGACGTGGTGCTGGCCACCGTCGCGCAGGTGTCGTCGGGGACTGGCGCAGGCGGCGAACGGAAATCGACGTCGATGGTGTAGGCATAGTCGTTGTCGCCGTAGCCATCCCACACGACGAGGTAGTACGGCCCCTCGCCTTCGACCGGCTCGAGCTCGTACTGGTCGGTGTAGGCGATGAACCCGTCCACGAACGAGCCCGTGTTGTCGAGCAGCGCGAACCATGGCTCGGCCTCCACGTCATCCGTGGAGATGTTCAGGTTCACGAACGCGGCGTCACCCGGATCGAGCGCCCACACCTCGGTGCCCCAGGCCTCCGTCACCGTGCCGCCGTTGCTCCCTTCGGCGAGCATCTTCGGGGTGCGCGCGTCGATCGTCATCAACGTCTCGACGTCCGACGTGTCCGACGCGAACGATGGCCCGCTCTGGATCGACATCCCCGTGGGCCCGGTCTCGGAGAGCACGTCGACGAAGACGAGGAATTCCGAATAGCGGGGCCCGACGAGGTCGAACTGCGTGTACAGGCCGGCTAGATCGTAGATGCCTGCCATGTTCGTGTAGTCGCAGCCGAAGTAGTCACAGGTCTGGGTTGCATCGAACGGGGTGGACGGGTCGCTCTGAATCGCCTCACCGACCAGGATCGACCCCTGCGCGAAGGTGCCTTCGACGGAGACCTCGAGCGGGGCCTTGACCTCGAACGCGCCCGCATATCGCGTCGTATCGGCCCCCTGGGTGACGACGACGTCCCGAAGGCCGAGTGCCGCGTCCCGGTGGACGTCGATGTCGACGAGGATCGCGGTAGGGCTGGCGACGGTGTAGTCGATCACGTCGATTCCTTCGCCGAAATCGATCACGACCGTGTCCGTCCAGCTCGTCGCGTAGCCGCTGATCGCGACGTCGAGGCGGCGATGCGTGTAGACCGTGGAAGGGATCACCGCGCTGACCGAGGGTTCGATCGTCGCATTCGTGTCCGCGTCGGTGTCGGTCTCACCGCCCCCGTTGCAGGCGAAAAGGGCGACGAGCAGGGGAAGAACGCGCAGGTCAAAGGTGGTCATGGGGTCTCCGCGACGTTGGCGATCGGCATTATGACGCGGTAGACGCCAGCGCAACGTCCGGAGGCAGGATGAACAAGACCGCGATGGGTGCGTTTGTGGCCGCGTCCGCTTTCGGTTCGGCATGGGCTGCGTATCTGGTGACCGTTCACCAGCAGGCGGTCGCAAAGACGCTCGAGCCGGGCATGTTGTGCGGGGCTGACGGCGGCTGCCACGCCGTGCTGGCGTCTCCGTGGGCCACGATCGGCGGCGTCGCGGTCAGCGCTCCCGCGGTCGGCCTGTTCGGCGCCCTCGCGGTGCTCGCCGCCCTCGCCCTCGCCGGGCGGGTGGACGCCGCACGCGTCGCCGTGCTGGGGGTGGCTGCTGCCGCGATCGGGACGGTGTTCGGCGGGTTCCTGATCGCCCAGATGGTCACGCTCGGCCTCGTCTGCAACTACTGCCTCGTCATGGACGCCGCGACCGTAGTGGTGGGGATCACCGCGTTCCTCGCGCACCCTGGCGGCGCCGCCGGCGTAGTGAACAGCCTGAAGGAGTTGCCAGGCCGCGCGAGCGAAGCGGGCCCCGAGTGGGCCGTCCCGGGTGGCGTGTTCGTCGGTGTGCTCGCGATGATGGCGTTCTTCCCCGAGCCCAAGGAGCAGCCTGCAGGCCCGGTGGAGGCCGTGATCGCCGCGCCGACCAAAGGCGGCCCACCTGCCGCCCCCGCGCCCGGCACCGCCGAGAAGACCGGTGAGACCAAGCGCGTCGTCATCCCCGCGGAAGTGATGCCGATCGAGATCGGCCCCGACGTGCCGACCTACGGCAAGGCCGACGCGCCGATCACCATCGCGATGTTCGAAGACTTCCAGTGCCCGTTCTGCCGCAAGCTCGCCGGCAACATGCACGCGCTCGCCGACGAGCGCCCCGACCAGGTGCGCCTCGCCTACTTCCACTTCCCGATGAACATGGAGTGCAACGCCGGCCCGCTCGCGAAGACGCTGCACCCCGACGCGTGCAACGCGGCCTCGGCCGGCGTCTGCGCAAACCAGCAGGGAAAGTTCTGGCAGATGCACGACGTGATGTACCAGAACAACGGCAACCTCGGCCTCGCCGACCTCAACGGGTACGCGAAGGACGTCGGGCTCGACCTCGTCGCGTTCCGGACGTGTATGCAGGACCCGGCCACGATCAAGACGATCCTCGGCCAGACCGTGATCGGCGCGAAGGCAGGCGTGAGCGGAACGCCCTCGTTCTTCGTCAACGGGCGCATGTTGTCGGGGGCCCAGCCGCCCGAAGCGCTGCGCGCGATCGTCGACGCGATCGCCAAGGCACCAACGGATCGCGTGCTCCTCGACGTCGAGTCCGAGGGCGAGGTCCTCGGTGACGTTCCGGCGGGCGCGCCCGCCGAGGTGACGCTGAACGGCCCCCGCGGCCCGTTCACGATCTTCGCGTTCGAAGCGAGCGTCGTCGACGGCAAGGCCGTGTCGAAACCCGGCGTCGAGCCCGCGCGCGGCGTGTCGTTCTACGCGGCCAAAGCGGCCTGCGAAGCGGCCGGTCAGCGCCTGTGCGCCGAAGACGAGTGGCTGACGGCCTGCACCGGAGCGCTCCCGATCGATGACGACAAAAGCGGCCTGTTCAGCGACGACAAGGTCGACGGGCGCCCGCAGCCCTACGGCATGTACGCGCAGCAGACCTGGTGCGCGGCATACCGCGATCGAGCCGACACGAAGCCGCTCATCACCGGAAACCACCCGCGCTGCGTGACCCCCGAGGGCGTGTACGATCTCGAAGGCGTCACCAAGGAGTGGATCGGCGCGACGCCGGACAAGGCCGGCCTCAAAGGCGGATCGTACTTCTCGCGCGACTCGGCCCGGTGCGGCTACTTCAAGGACTCGATCCCGCCCGACACCGAGGACCCCGCGAACGGCTTCCGTTGCTGCTCGGGCCCCGCGCCTCAGGTGGCCGATCACCACCCCGGCGGCAAGGTGGGCGACAAGATGCGCGCGTTTACGCTGCCGCTCATGGACGGCGGAACGCTCTCGAGCGCAAAGCTGGCGGGCAAGCCGTATGTGATGACGTTCTGGGCGTCGTGGTGCGGCCCTTGCCGCGCCGAACTTCCCGCGCTGGCCGAGATGTACACGAAGTACAAGGACCAGGGTTTCAACGTCGTCGCCGTCAATATCGACCAGGAAGAGGTCAAGGGGCGCGGGTACCTGAAGCAGAACCCGCTGCCGTTCCTCGTCGCGCTCGACACCCTGACGACGTTCGAGTCCACGCTGGACACGCGCGAGCTTCCGACAGCCTTCTGGGTGACGAAGAGCGGCGTGATTCGGCAGCGCACGATCGGTTTCGACGAGAAGGCGAAGCCCGAGCTCGAAGCGAACGTGCAGGCGCTGATCGCGGCTCCTTAGGTACTACGCTCGCCTCCGGCTCGCTGCGCGTCAGTCGGTGACGGCCGACTGATGCCGCGCGTGCCGGTAGTGGTGCACGAGCGACGCGACCAGGTAATACGCGAGGTACAACAGGCTCCACGCAGCGATCGTCGGCGCCCAGGGGGCGTCGGGCGCGACGCACACCGGCACGAGCGCCAACGCCCATGCGACGCCGCCGATGACCGTGACCGGCTTCCACATCTTCGCCTTGGTTGGGTAGATGTAGTGAATCGGGACGAACACGAGGACGGACAACACGAGCAGGATCCCCGCCGCGACCGCTGCGGGCGGCTTGAGCACGTACAGGTACAACACGATGATGTTCCAGTACGACGGGAAGCCGACGAACGACTCCTGCGTCTTTGCGCGGTCCTGGCAGAAGCCGTAGGCCGACGCGATGAGCGGGATGACGCTCACCCACTCGAGGCCGGGCACGATCTTCAGCGCCGGCAACGCGAGCATCGGCAGGAACACGAACGTGAGGTAGTCGACGATGTCGTCGAGCTTGCGACCGTCGAACGAGGGGATGACCTCCCTCACCCGCACGCGCCGCGCCAACATGCCGTCGGTGGCGTCGATCGCGCACGCGAGCCACGAGCACGCCCAGAACGTCGAGGCGTCGGACCGGGCTAGCGCGATGGCGGCGAGGAACGCGACGGGAAGGCCCATCGCCGTATACAAGTGCACACCCCAGGCCGCCGCGCGGCGTCGGGCCCGGAACTTCGGGGGCCGACGTTCGCTGGTCGGGGTGGCTGGCGCGTCCATGCCTTGTTGTACATCGTCGCGCGAACGGATGCGACGCGATACCCGCCGACGGGAGGCCGGAATGGACCTCGGCAGCATGTTGTCAGGCGGATCGAAGCAGAACGTGGTGCGGGACGCGTGGGACCGCCTGTCGCCGTGGCCCGGTGGGAAGCGGCTGTTCAGCCGATTGATCGGCCAGGCAGCGCCCTATACCGGCACGATCGGCGCGCGCGTCGAGGAGTTGCGGCGCGGTCACGCGCGGGTGGTGCTGCACGATCGGCGCGCGGTGCGAAACCACCTGCAATCGGTCCACGCGGTGGCGCTCGTCAACCTCGCCGAACTCACGGGCAACGTCGCGCTCGCGTACAGCCTGCCGGACGACGCGCGGTTCATCGTCGCGGGCTTGTCCATCGAGTACCTGAAGAAGTCGCGCGGGACGATCACGGGAACGTGCGACTGCCCGACGCCGGACACGTCCGAACGCTGCGAGTACCCGGTCGAGGTCGTGATGCGGGACGCAGCCGGCGACATCGTCGCGAAGGCCACGCTGCGCTCGCTCGTCGGCCCGAAGAAGGGCTGACGCCCGACGCGGCTACTGGCACTCGCTCAGGGCGACGCCGCGGTCGAACGACGCGAACGCAGAAGGCTCATCGGGGAGCACCGTATAGACCTGCGCCGGACCGTCGGGGATCTGCCAGGTCGTCGCGACGCAGTCGTCGCCCTGGCAGCGAAGCGCTTGATCGTCGATCACGCGCACGACCGAGGCGGCTGGCCCGTCCCAGGTGTCTTCGGACTGCCGTCGACAGGTGATGGAGGTCGCGGCGCCGACGGGCTCGATGGCGGGCCATGAACGGGGCGCGTCGAGGTCGAAGGTGTCCACCAGCGCGCGCGAGAGGTTGCCCATGCTGAACGGTCGGGTCCGCGAGGTGAACCCGCGCGCCTCCCACGCGTCGAGCACCTCGGGCGGGCTGACGAACAGCGGCACGTTGGCGGTGAACTCGTTCGGCAGCGCGCCATGGACGCAAAGCAGGTGCTTGTCTCCGACCGGACGCTGCTCGCAGGGGGTCTCGCCGTGATCGCCCCACATCACGAGCACGAGGTCGTCCAGCCGGCCCGCGGCCTGCGCCGCGTCGAGCACGCGCACGAGCCGATCTTCGAACCGCGGTCCGCGCTGGTATTCGATGGATTCCTGCATCGAGTCCCACATCCACTGGCCGATCCGCTCGCGATCGTCGATGCGTTCGGAGGCGATGTACCCGAGCAGCGCGTCCTTGAACCCCTCGCTCAGCCAGAACCGGGTGGGATCGGAGCCCGAACCGACGAGGTGACCCTCGCGCGCCACGCGCCAGAGCCCGACGCACGCCTCGGTGTCGGGTGCGAACCAGCACCTCGGGAAGTGGCCGCCGACCTCGAGCGAGTTCAAGAACACGACCTCCGGCTCCCCGTCGCCGACGCGCGCGACGAACTCGTCGATCGCGTGTGCCACGGGCCGTTCTTCCTCCGGCACCAGCGCGAAATTCGTGTGTTGGTCATCGGCGGCGAGGAACACGTCGTCCGCGTCCTGGTACCACGACGGCTGGCCGCCACAGGTCACGGTGGGCGACCGGAGGAGCCCGTTGTCGGCGGCGAAGGAGACGCGCGCGCCGAGCCCGCGGCCGAGCGCGCCGAGGACCGAGTCCGTGCCACAGTCGGGAGCCTCGTACCCGAGCAGATCACCGACCTGGTGCTCGGGCCACATCACCCGGGTGTGCGACTCCCCCGTCCACGACGACGGCGAGATGCCGTCCGTGCAGGCCACGCTGAGCTCGTAGGGCGCGAGCAGTTCGCCGATTCGCCCACACCAATCCGTGCCTCGGGCGGCCGTGCTGCCGAGGGTGTCGAGCGTCCACAACACGACGATCGGCGCAGGCGCCGGCTCGTCTTCGGTGGGCGGCGGCTCTTGTGTGCAGGCAGCGGCGAGTAGCAGGATCACAGTGGGAACACTCTAGCGCCGATCAATACGGACGGACGCGGCAGCCGCGGATCGCTTCGCTGCAAAGGACCTGGAGTTCGGTGCCCTTGACGGCCTCGAGCTTCACGGACGTGAACGTCGGCTGGTCGGGGAAGTTCCCCTCGATCGTCCACGTCCCAAACGGGACCTCGCCAGGGATCGGCACCTTGATCTCGTCGCGCGTCAGGTACACCTTCGCGTTCCCGCTGACGTGGACGGTGACGGTGTCCTTGTTGACGACGGGAGGGGGCGGAGGTGGAGGTGCGACGGCCGCGACCACGGGCGGTGGCGTGGTCACCGGCGGCGGCGTGGTCACCGGCGGCGGCGTGGTCACCGGCGGCGGCGTCGCTGCGGGCTTCGGCGGCGTTGTGGCGGCGGGCGGCGGCGTGGCCGGCTTCGGCGGCATCGTAGCGGCGGGCGGCGGCGTGGCCGGCTTCGGCGGCGTCGTAGCGGCGGGCGGCGGCGTGGCCGGCTTCGGCGGCGTCGTAGCGGCGGGCGGCGGGGTGGCCGGCTTCGGCGGCGTCGTAGCGACGGGCGGCGGCGCGACCGGTTCGGGCGGCGGTGGTGCGACAGGAGGGGGCACGACGACAGGTGGCGCCTCCACGACCGCCTCCGTCGGAGGTTCGGCCGCGAGCGGATCGAGAGCGGGCTCGGCCGGCGCGAGCACTGCGAGCAGCTCGGGCTCGGGCACCGCGACCGGAGCCGGGGCGCTGACGATCGGCGGCGGGACCTGCGCGACCACCGCCGGCTGCGGGATCAGCGCGACCGCGACGACCGCTCCGACGGCGATCGCGCCGACGAACACGCTGGCACCGAGCGCTGCGACCGCGACGAAACCCACGCAGCCCATGAGACCGAGCTGCGCGACGCTCATTCCCTTGCGTTTCTTCTTGCGTGCCGTGGCGACCTCGATGGTGAACATTCTAACTTCATTCGGGCCAAACACCTCGTCAAGGGGCGTCCTCGAGCTCCTCGAGCGCCGCCAACACCCGGCCGGTGCGCCGATCGCGGCCCTTCTCCGCAAGCGCGAGCTCTCGGGCCGTGGCGGCATCCCCGCCAATCGCGGTGCACTTCACCGATGGATCCGCGCCCCGGGCGCCGAGCAGCGCGACATGGGAGGCGTCGGCCTCGCTCCACGACACCGTCGCCTCGCACAGCGGCGTGACGCCGTCGTGGGCGAGGTTCGGATCCGCCCCGCGATCGAGCAGATCGGCGATCCGACCCGGTCGGACCTCGACCGCCTGAATCAACAACGTCCCGAACAACCCAGGCGCGTTGACGCGGAAGCCGCCCGCGAACAGGGCGCTCCAGTCCGCGTCCGAGACGCTCACCAACTCGAGGCCGGGCGCCTCGTCAGAGAAGTCGGCCCCGAGTTCGACCGCTCTGGCGATGTTGCCGGCCTCGCTGCACGCACCGAGGCTTATCGTCTTGGGATCGGCGCCGTGTGACGCCAACGACTCGACGAGCGCGAAGGCCTCGACGTCAGCCAGGTCCACCCCCTTCGCGGTCGCGCCGTGGGCGTAAAGCGCGTCGAGCATGGCGAGGCGCTCGCCGGTGTCCACCGGACCTCGGACCGCCACCCATGCGACGGGGGTGGCACCGTGCTGTTCGAGGGAGGCATCTGCCCCCGCGTCGAGCAGCAGCGAAACCACTTCGTCGTCGCCGACCCAGTCGATTGCCGTGAAGAGCGGACGGGCGAGCCCGCTGTCGACCTCGATCCGCGCCCCGCGACGGGGCATGAGCGGGTTCGCGATCGACCCTCCGCCGATCGCACACGGACAATTCGCGTCGGCCCCGGCCGCGAGCGCCTCGCGTACCTTGCCCCGGTCGTCGCGTTGCAGCAGCGCATCGCACAATGCGGGGTTCGACCCCTTATCCATACAGGTCGTGTCCATCGGCGGAGCTTCGACCACCACCGCGCGCGGAGAAGCTTCCTGCGCCGACGGGGATTTCGCAGGCGCCGTCGGCGTCGACGGACCCGAGGTAGGCAGGCAGCAACAGCAGCCAGACGACGAGGTGATCGCCGCCATGAGCAAGGACACCCCCGCGAACTGCTTCACCCACCCTCCGCTCTGGACGATACCACCGCGCGCACCTCGTCACGGTTACGGGTCGGCCGCAATCCGATGGAGGCCCGTTTGCGCGTGTTGACCCTGGTGACGATCCCGACCCTGCTGCTCTCTCTCGCGTGTGGTGGGGGCGACGAGCCTGCTGTGCCCGAGGAGGTGTTCCCCTCGGCCGATCCGGTGTGGGGCTCGGCGGAAGGTCCGCCAGAGGCGGTCAAGAGCAACCTCCCCCCGATCACCGTGGACGAGGGCCCGCGCGACGCCGACTGCACCCTCGAGAGCCCGGGCACCTGGGAACCGATGCTCGCTTCGACCCAGACCAACGGCTCTGCGCCCGAGGTCGTGCGCGGCAAACACGGCGTCGCCGAGACGATGCGGTTCAACGACGGTCGGGAGCTTCGCGTGGTTCGCGGTGGCTGCCAGCACGTCGGCGAGACCTGGACGGTTTCGCCGGCCGTCGCCCGGCCGCACGTGGGGGAGATGCGCGCGCTGCTCAACCGCGTCGATCTTCGCGACCCGACCGAGCAGCCGAACCTGCTTCACTGCCTCACCGACGACAAGGAAGGGCAGGAGTCCGGGTTCGACTGCGACGAGGCCTACGTCTCGAAGTCGGCGACGGGCGACCTGCTCGAGTTCACGTGGAGCTTTACGCTGTAGGCCGCGCGGGAGGTCGCGCCGCGCGCCCGGGAATCAGGCTTATCCGCCCAGTTCGGTCCATTTCCAGATGATGACATGAAACGTGGGGCGACGTTCTAAGCGTGCTAGTAGAAGACAGCAGTTTTGGAACCCCACATCCCACCCCACATGGAGGAACGATGCCTAAGGCGGCAACGAAGGGTACCTCTGTCGGTGACGGCATTCAATACGAGCACCTTGCGGGCGACCGATGGCGCTTCCGGTGGCGTGAGCGGACGGAGGCGGGGGCATGGCGATCGCGGGAGTGTGTATTTCGTGGGGCGGAGACGGGTCCTGACGGGGCGCGGGCTCACGCGGAGCGCATCCGCTCGGAGTTGCGTACGACGGGCGCGTTCTCGCCAACACGGCATCGGCTTTCTGTTGCTCCACCTTCGAACCTGGCGGCAGGCATCACGGCGTACATCGAGGCGCGAAAGTCGGCGGGAAAGTTCAAGCCAAAGACGGTGAACACGTACACGTCCTACATGCTGCGGGTGCTTGAGCACATCCATCAGATCTACGGCGTTCCCGAGACTCAGCCCCTGCCCGTCACCGTCCTCACGCGAGAGACGTTCCAGGAGATCATGCGGCGCGATCGAGCCACAGGGATCTCGGAGGTGACTGCGTATTCGGCGCCACTGCTCGTCTTGAAGGCGTGGCAGTGGATGGCGGATGAGCCCACATGCTGGCCCCACATCCCCCCTGCCCCGCGGGACACAACCGACTTCCTTCCACGGACGCCGAAGTACTCTCGAACGGTTGCTCCGAGCTTGGCGCATGTCGATGCCTGCCTTCGTCAGCTGAAGAAGATCTCGACCCGTTCGACCCTGATCCTCGGTGTGTTCCTGAGGTTCACGGGACTTCGCGCTGACACCATCCTGTCCATCAAGCGCGAGGACATCGATCTGCGCGACAAGATGCTTCAGATCCGCGTGGACAAGAACAACTTCCAGAGGCTGGTACCGCTCTCGGACGCGCTGATCGCCGAGGTGTCGGACTGGTTGTCGTTGTTCACCGCCGGCACGATCTTTCCGAAGCGTCGCCACCTCACGACCGATCGAGCGACCCCGCACAAGAAGCCGTCCGAGACCTTCAAGGCAGCGTGGAGAGCGGCCACAGAAGAGGGTGAGGTCCCACTTTTCGTGTGGGCGCCCGACACCCGCAAGAACGCGCGGCCCGAGCATGCCCTACGAGCCGCCTTCGATGCGTACCTGCTGGAGAAGGGCGTGAGCGCACCCGACTTGGACTACCTGGTCGGCAGGAACGAGACCGATGTTCGCGCCGTCCACTACAGCGGCGACCGCATGCAGCGATGGCGGGATGCAGTGAACATGGTGCCGCCCGTGGATTGGCTCGGCCCGAGGGACCTTGGCGACAACGTCGTACGCCTCGCCAGGTAGGCCTCAGAGAAGGCAGGCGGGCCACACGGTGGCCCTATGCCTCCACCATGATGGGCTCGACGATGGGACCGAACTGCTCGATGACGTTCCGCAGCTCGCGCGCGATCACGGGAAGGACGTCATCGACATGCCCAACGGCGGCGGCAACGGCATGAAGGCCATCGGCGTGCTTCGTCACAACGAACACGAACTTGCCCCAAACCTCGACGTAGGCGCCTCGAGGGAGGGCACCGAGGAGCTCCGCGACGAGTGTCATGAAGCCCACCGCATGATGATGATTCTACCCGACACCCGGACAACAACTGTCCGACGTGCCTGCTTACTACGTGAGCGGACAGGACCTGTCCGTCACGACCAGCCGCACCGCGTTCAGCTTCAGCATGCGCACCTGGACCGTCGAGATCGCCCGCGACCTCACCGCAGCTGACATCGAGCGCGCCCGCGCCCTCGCCCGCTACCGCTGGGGCGTGTCGGCCGATGTCGTCGCCTACGATAGCGGCATGCTCACCTTCCTCGCGCCTGACGCGACATGGGTGGGTGAGGAGTTCGGACAGGCCGTCGAGCGCGGCGAGGGCGTACCTTTGGAAAGAGCTCGAAGAACAACACGGAAGAAGCGCTCCAGCCGCGGATACGCTCACCGGTGAGTAGCGAAGGGGGACCGTAGATGTGGTCAGGGACGTAAACGCACGGCGCGCCGTCAGCTCGGATGCCGACCACCATCGCGTTTCGCTCGTGCTACGGAAGCTCGTCGTTGGTCTCCGTCACGGTGGGGGCGTTGTGGCGCAGTTCGAACTCGCATGTGGGGACGCCGTCGCCTGGCTCAAGAGCATGCCCGACGCCTCGGTTGACCTCGTCATCACGGACCCGCCGTACGAGTCGCTCGAGAAGCACAGGGCCCGCGGAACCACGACCCGGCTGAAGGAGAGCAAGGCCTCGAGCAACAAGTGGTTCAGCATCTTCCCGAACACGCGCTTCGTGGACCTGTTCGTCGAGGTCCACCGGGTGCTCAAGAAGGACCGGCACTTCTACCTCTTCTGCGACCAGGAGACGATGTTCGTAGCGAAGCCGCTCGCGGAGGAGGTCGGGTTCAAGTTCTGGAAGCCGCTCGTGTGGGACAAGCAGAAGATCGGGATGGGCTACCACTACCGCGCCCGGTACGAGTTCATTTTGTTCTTCGAGAAGGGCAAGCGGAATCTCGCCAGCCTGAAGGTGCCCGACATCCTGGAGGTGCCTCGCGTGCACGGCGGCTACCCCACGGAGAAGCCGGTCGGCCTGATGCGAACGCTCATCCAGCAGAGTACGCGGGTCGACGAGGTTGTCATGGACCCCTTCATGGGTTCGGGTAGTGCCGGTGTTGCAGCCGTCCTTGAAGGTCGCCATTTCCGAGGCAGCGACCTGCATCCCGACGCTGTCGAACTGGCACGAGGCAGGCTCGTCGACGCAGGGGGCGCCGACCTGCGCGTCAGGTGACCCGCCAGGACCGTGAACGTGGCGTCGGGGCGGGCCGAGTACCGACATTGGCGCGGTCGGCGGGGTCGAGTTCGGCGATCTCGGACTCGACCTTGGCGCAGATCACGACGACCTCGGCGTTCTCCGACTTGGCGCGCGCCTTGGCCTCATCCACGATGGCATTGCCCGCGGCGTCGCCTTGGCCGGCTCACTCAGCAACGCGGTACAGCAGATCCCCGATCACAGAGCCGTGAAGAACGTACGCAAGCTAGCGACCAAGAGTCACGCGTAGGAGGGGCATGCTCACGCCGACCCAATCATCATGACGATCTAGACATAACGTCATGCTCATGCGAACTTCGTCATGACCTCTGTGTCGGCAACGTCGAGCGTGCAATGTTGGAACGCCGGCTTTACTCCGGCACGGGTCGTGCATTGGGAGCGGAGTGCGTGGATCACTGATTCCTCCACGCGCCGGAGACCGAAATGAGGCCGAACCAACTACAGACTATCACTTCAACGCCGTTCTCAATGTCAAAACTACTTGGTACCGAGCACGCGATCACTGCGGGTCGCGACGTGGCCGTTGAGGTCATCGGCCTACCTCGGACGTACCTCATGGAGCACGGGAAGACCGTTCGCACCCGGGAACGACGCATTGAGAAAAGAGAGCTAGCACAGCTTGACCTGGCTCAAGCCATCGTATCGACCGTTGGCGCGGCAACAATCACGCTGGGAACGGCGACCCTCGACTGCGCACGGGACGGAATCGACGCGCTTTCGCAGCGTGGCGATTTGCTAGCCAAGGAGCGTATATTTAACCGCGTCGCCGACATCGTTGAGGCCGAACCGGATAACGCGCTTCGCCTCGAGATGTTCACGATGATGGTGTCGGAAGTAGCCCGACCCCTCATCGCTCAGGCACGCCAGTCACGAATGGGTTCGAAGTCATGAACAACTCAAACGATAGCGACACGGGCATCGGATCGATCGTTCTTGTGGTAGCGACTGTGGCTGGGGCCGGGATTCTCTTGGCGCTCGCCGGCGAGAATCTGCGCTAGGCGAAGGCGCGCGTGATTCACGTCCTGAAACTCGTCAATGATTATGTGCTCAAGCTTGTTCGCGAGCCCTTCGCGCAGGGTGGCGTCGCGCTCAAGGAGACGAACTGCATCGTAGATTTGATCATCGAACGTCAGTATGCCTTCGCGGTGCCGCTTCTGCTCGAACGCCAAGTATACCTTAACAAACCTCCCGTCCTGTAGGTGCTGCGCCTCATCGGGAGGTGTCAGCATCGATTTCCAGGTGGTGATCGCGTCGAGAATGTCCTTGGCGTCAATCAAGAAAGTTTCGCCAGTCTCCTGAGGAGGTTTATCGGCATTCCGGTTGAGGCGCTCCAAGGCGCGTGTTCGACGGTCTGAACGCGCGGCGAACAAGTTTGTAGCGGCCTCCGTGCGGGCCGATCGGCAATCGATGCGTTGAAAGTAGGCGAGCGGGGTCGGCAACGAGGCCG
>CANNIZ010000062.1 GCA_947505245.1 Pseudomonadota bacterium
CAACCACCCGTCGGGCAACCTCACCCCGTCCGACGCGGATCTTCACCTCGCGTCGTTTTACGGCGAGAACGGCGTGGGCGTGGTGATCATCGACTCCGCCGTCACGCGTTCGAACTTCGTGCTCGAGCCGCACGTGACGACTGAGAAGCGCGTCGATCAAGACGCGGTCCGCGCGTTCTTCGAGGTCGACCTGCCGCGCGTGATGCCCGATGTCGAGCCGCGTCCTGGACAACTCGACATGGCGCTTCGCGTCGCGGCGTCCTTCTCGGAGAACCGCCCGCTGGTGATCGAGGCGGGCACGGGCACCGGAAAGTCGCTCGCGTACCTCGTCCCCGCTGCCTTGTGGGCGATGGCGAACGAGTCGAAGGTCGTGATCAGCACCCACACCAAGGCGCTGCAATCGCAGCTGCTCGGCACCGATCTGGTCCTGCTCGGGCGCACCGGCATGAAGGCGACCTACGCCGTCCTTCAGGGCCGCGCGAACTACCTTTGCAAGCGGCGCCTCGGCCTGGCGCTCGCGGAGGACGGCGAGCGTCCGGCCGACGAGCGCGTCGAATTGGACGTGATCGCCGGGTGGGACGCGACGACGTCGATCGGCGCGCGCGGCGACCTTCCGATCGACATCGACGCCGCGTTGTGGGAGCGCGTCGAGTCCGACTCGGACCTTTCGCTGCGCGTGCGCTGCCCGCACTACAGCGTGTGCCACTACTACCAGGCGCGCCGACGAGCCGCGGCGGCCCACCTCGTGATCGTCAACCACGCGCTGCTGCTCGCGGACCTGGCGGTGCGCGACGGCGGTGGGGGCGGCATCCTCCCGAAGTACCGCCGCCTCGTGCTCGACGAGGCGCATCACCTCGAAGACGCAGCGACTGGTGCGATCCACCAGCGCGTGAGCGCCCGATCGATCGCGCGGGCGGTGTCGCCGCTGTTGACGACCAAGCGCCGCCGCGGCGCATTGGAGCGCCTCGTCGCCGCGGTCGATCGCCCGAACATCCCGCTGTTCCCCGAGGCGCGCGACAAGCTCGTCGAGGCGGTCCAGGACGCGACCGCGCTCGCGCCGTACGCCGTGGACGCGTCGAAGACGGCGCTCGTCGGCCTCGCTTCGGAGGCCATCGGACCGGACGGCTCACCGTTCCGTGTCACGATGCAGAACGAGGAAGGAGACACGTTCAAGAACGGCGTCGCGCCCGCGGTGATCGACCTCGCGTCCACGCTCGACCGCCTGCACGGCGCCCTCGACGCGGTGCTCGCGCCGCTCGAGGACGTGGCCCTCCCAGACGGAGACGCCCAGCCGTTGCTCGATGTGCGGCGGGCGGCGCGGCGGATCGCGGGTCACGCCGAGGCGGCGCGCAAGTTCCTCGAGCACGACGACGAGCGCTGCCGCTGGGTCGAAGCCGAACGTTCGCGCCACGGCGAGCCCGAGGCGTCCATCGAGGTGGCGCCGATCGACGTCGCTGCAGCGCTCCGGCGGCTGTTGTGGAGCAAGCTGCCTGGCACGGTGGCGACGTCAGCGACGATGGCCGTGGCCGGTCGGTTCGACTTCTGGCTGCGGCGCGTCGGGCTCGCCTGGGAGGACCTGCACGTCGAGACCGCCGTCGTCCCGTCGCCGTTCGACCACGCCACCCAGGCGCTGCTCGCGTTGCCGCGTGACCTCCCCGAACCCGAGTCGGAAACGTTCCTCGCGGCCTCGACCGACGTGATCTTGGAGGCGATCAAAATCTCGAACGGCGGCGCGTTCGTGTTGTGCACGTCGTACGCGGCCGTCGAACACTACGCGACTGCGCTCCGCAAGCGGCTCCCGGCGAATTGGCCGGTGCTCGCGCAAGGGCGCGGCTCACGGTCGTCCCTGCTCGACCGGTTCCGCGAGGACCGCCGCGCCGTGCTCGTCGCGACGGACGCATTCTGGGAGGGTGTTTCGGTCAAAGGGGAGGGCCTTCGCCTGGTCATCATCCCGCGTCTGCCGTTCCGCGTGCCCACCGAACCGCTAAGGCTCGCGCGGTATGAGCGCATCGCGCTGAGCGGCGGCGACCCGTTCCGCGCGTTCTCCCTCCCCGAGGCCACGATCAAGCTGCGCCAGGGCTACGGTAGACTCATCCGGCACAAGACCGACCGGGGCGTCGTCCTGTTGCTGGATCGGCGGGTCCACGACCGCTCGTACGGGCAGATCATGTTGCGGTCGCTCCCGCCGGCACGCCGCATCTCGGCTCCCTGGGCGCGGGTGGCGGAGGAGTTGCGGAACTTCTACGCGGCCTCGCCACCTCTGATATAATGCAAATATCCAATAGGTCAGGGGACGGATGGCCAGCCGAATTTCGCTAAATCCCGATATCTCCGGGCCGGACCTGCTCCGGATCGTTCCTGACCGGCATCTGCTCGCGGTGGACGACGCCATGGACCTGATGCCCCAGGTCCCGCTGTGGCACCTCGGCCGCGGAAAGCCGGCGCGCATCGAGCGCGAGTACACCTTTCCTGACTGGAACGAGGCGATGGCGTTCGTCAACGCCGTCAGCGAAATCGCCGTTGCAAACCAGCATCACCCGGAAGTTGAGCTCTCGGCGGGCCGCGTCGTGTTGTCGCTGCATACCCACGCGGTTGGCGGGCTGACGCTCAACGACTTCGTGCTCGCCTCGAAGATCGACGCCATCCCAACATAGCGGCGACGAGTGCGACGAGCGCGGAGCCACCCGGCGCGGTCTGGCAGTTGCGCTGCGGCGTGATCGGCCGCTCGGTTACGACGATCGGCGCGGTCCACAGGCGATCGCCGTCGTCGAGCACGACCGTTCGCGCGCCCGGCGCGGCGTCCCCAGCGACGGTCATCGTGACGGTGGCGACGCGATCGTTGACCACCGAGCCCGACACCACGATGTCGGCTCCGGCGTCTACGTGCACGTCGCCGGCGTAGGCGAACGACGCGGTGAACAGGACGGTCCCCGAGAAGCCCTGCTCGACGCCACCCGGCGCAGTCATGACGCCGGGGCGCCCGCTGGCGTCGCTGACCTCGAACGCGTCCCGGAATGTCGTCTCGCCGAACGCCCCGTTGACGACGAGGTCGCGGGGCCCCGGCGTGGCGTCCTGCGGGACGTTGATCTCCACCACCACCGTGTCCACGTCGAGCACGTCGACCGACGCGACGGTGACGTCCTCGATTGACACGGTCGTGACGGGGTCGAGGAGGTAGGCCGAGCGCGTGGTCACGTTCAACCGGACGTGATCCCCTGGCCAGGCGCTGGGCGGCAGCACCGCTGCGAGCCCCGGTACCTCGACGTCGGCGGTGTACCGCGGCGAGGCGTCGCCGAACCCGCCGGCGTGGTGGGCGGCCACGACCCACGTGTGGCTTCCAGGCGTGCTCACGGGGAGGTCTGCTGCCGTCGACTCGACATCGACGGTGCCCTCGTCGCCGCCGATCTCATCCACGCGGTACCCGAGGATCGGCACGTCCGTCGCTGGCGGATCCCACGTCAGGTGCACGTGGTCGCCGACGAGGCGGGGGTCGGGCGAGCCGAAGTGCTCCGGGGCGGGCAGAAACACGCGGAACGACTCGCTCCCCGTCGCGGGCCAGCGCGCGTTCTGGGCGCCGTCCGACGCTGTCACCGACCACGCCACCCGCGTGCCGAGGGGCGCGCCGGGGAGGTTGGCGGTGAACATCGAGCCGTCGGCCGGGGCGTCGATGGACCCCATGAACACGCCGTCCCAGGCGTACTCGACGCGAACAGAAACGACCGCGACGTCGTCGGTGACGCGCAGGTGGATCGGGTACGGCCCGAGCGGATCCGTCGTGTCCTGGGGGGTGTCGATCGGCGTGACGAGCGGCGCCGTGACGTCGCCGTCCCACACGGAGAGCGCCCGCAGGTACCAGCCGGGGGCGCTTCCGGTGGCGTCGGCGTGGAACACGAGCCGCGCACGATCGGTGTCGGAGGGGATCGCCCACGCGCTCGTAAGGAAGCCGTCGGAACGAGCCGTGAAGCCGTAGGTCGACGGGTAGCCACCGATCGGCGCGGCGAGCGACCACACCGAGCCGTCCCACAGCCAGAGCGTCGCCCCGTCGTTGGTCGCGACGTCGTAGCCGTGATCGAGCACGAGCGTGGGCCGTACCGCCGCGGTCAGGTCGGGCAGGTCGACTTCGAGCGCGTCCGTCGCGTCGTTCACGTAGTTGGCGTCGAGGCGCGTCGCCCACACGCGACCTGGCGTCGCCGGGCCGGTCGAAGGGATGCCCCACTCCCACTGTCCCGTGGCACCGACCTCGATCATACCGCCATCGTCGCGATCAAAGTCGAGATCGAGCAGTTGAACGGCGCTCATCCGCTCACGACGACGATGTAGGTGACCTCGACCTCAGCTCCCACCGGCGGCGGCGAGGCGAACACGAGCCACGCGACGCCCTGTTCGATGGTCAACGACGTCCCGTCCACCGCGAGTCCATCGACGACGACCCGCACGCTGCCGGCCTCCGGGAGCTGCGACAGTGGAAAACGCGTCGCCGGCTCGACCGACACGTCGAGCAGCCGGCCGGCCAGGCCGACAAACGAGGCCCCACAGATCGACTCGAACACGCCGCCGGTGCGGTCGACCAATTCGGCGTACCGCGCCCCGGGCCGTGCAGCGCCGCGTTCACTCGTGCAGCCGAGCGGCGTGTCACCGGCGACCGCTGAGACGACGACGGCGCGGTCGACTTCGGACTCGAGCGCGAGCCGGTCGAGGAACGACGCGACCGGATCGGCGCCGAGGCCCGCGTCCGAGTGATCGTCGTCGTCGGAAACGAACACGACGTGGAGCGACGCGTCGGGTCGACGGAACCCCTGGTTCGCGCCGCCCTCTCGGGCCTCGTCAAGCGCGAGCGTCGCCGCGTACAGCGCGGCCTCGGGCGGCCGGCCGCGCGTTCCGACCTTCAGTCGCTCAGAGAACACCGAACGAACGTCCGGGGTGGATTCGGTCAGAACGTAGGGCGCTCCAATCATCTTGCCGTTGCCTGTCCCGGCGATGACGCCGATCTGCCACGACACGCCGCTGGTCGGGAGCGCCGCGGTCAGAGGCGCAAACGCCATCGCCAGGGCTTGTTGCTCCTGACCCATCGACGAGGTGTCGTCGACGACGAACAGCAGGTCGACCGGCGAGATCGGCGCCTGTTCGAACGTGTCGGTGACCACCACGCGCGCGTCGGGCGGCGGGGGATCGGTCGGATCAAGTCCGAATTCGTTGCACGCGGCGAGCCACCACATTCCAATAGGGTGTCCCGTTCCGGTGAAACTGCCAACCGGCTAAGGACGAAAGGGGTCTCGATGAAGGTCGTCGTTCACCATTTTGCGGTCCTCCGCGAACGCCGCGGCTGCGCAAGCGAGGTGGTCGAGGTCCCGGACGGCTCGACCCTTGGCGACATCTACACGCGGCTGTTTCCGCCCGGCCCGGAGGGCGTGTTGCCGGTCGGGTATGCGCGGAACGAGGCGTGGACGAGCGGCAGCGAGGTGGCCGTCGACGGGGACGAGGTCGCGTTCCTGCCTCCTTTGGGTGGCGGATGATCGCCATCGTCCCGGGGCCGATCGACGTCGCCGCTGTCACGGCGTCTGTCGGTGATCCTGCGCAGGGCGCTATCCTCGTGTTTCTTGGGGTGGGTCGCGCCGACTTCGAGGGCCGCCCGGTGTTGTCGTTGTCGTACGAGGCGTACCCGGCCATGGCCGAGCCCGAGATGCGCAAGATCGCCGCGGAAATCGAAGAAAAATGGCCAGGAACGAAGACCGCGATCGTCCACCGCACCGGTGAGGTCGCCATCGGTGAGGCGTCTGTTGTGATCGCGACGAGCACGCCCCACCGCGGCGCGTGCTACGAGGCCAATCGCTACGCCATCGAAGCGCTCAAGGCGCGCGTACCGGTGTGGAAGAAGGAGAACTACGGCGATGGCAGCGCATGGAAGGAGAACCGGACGCCCAACCCCTGAAGGCGGGGCGTTCGTCGACAAGCCGGTCGAGGCCTACACCCACCCCGACGCGAACCCGTACCTGACTGCGCACCGGGAGTTTGGCCGTCCCTTGGTCCCGGCGGGCGATCTGCAGGCGCACCGGGGTCGCATGGCCGAACTGTTCGGTCGAGACGCGCCGCTGGTGCTCGAGATCGGCAGCGGAAACGGCGAGTTCATGGTCGAGTGGGCGCGTCGCAACCCTGACGTGAACGTGCTCGGCGTCGAGATCCGGTTCAAGCGGACGGTGCTTTGCGCGCGAAAGATCCGCGCCGCGGGCGTCGAACATGTCTTGATCGCGCGGTACCACGCCGCGTTTCTGCGCGACCTGTTCGGTGAAGGGGAGCTCGTCGGCATCCTCGTGAACCACCCGGATCCGTGGCCGAAAGAGCGCCACGAGCGCAACCGACTGATCAGTCGGTGGTTCCTCGAAGACGTCGCCTACTTCCTTCGCCCCGGCGGCTTTCTCCGCATCAAGAGCGACTTCGAGCCCAACTGCGGTCGCGTCGCCGACCTGCTCGACAAGGGGCCGGAGGGGGAGCCGCTGCCGGCGTTGCCGCTGAAGATCACGGGTCGATCCGACGACGTCAACGCGAAGGGCGCGCCGTGGGCGGACGACGTGATGACGAACTACCAGGGAAAGATGCTGCGAAAGGGCGTCCCGGTGCACGCGATCGAGGTCGTGCGAACGGGCTGATCCGTCCCGAAAAATGCAGGGGTTGTGTAGAAAAAGTTGACGCGACTTTAAAAGGTGCGTATAACTATTTTACTACCAACCGAACCTTAAACCGTTCATCCCTGCGAGGTTCCCGTGTCTCAATCGCTGCATCTGCTCGTCATCGACCCCCAGAACGACTTCGTCCACCCCGACGGCGCGTTGTCCGTCAAAGGCGCGAAGGGCGACATGGATCGCCTCGCTGCGATGGTGAAGCGCCTCAAGCACCAGCTGGCGGACGTCCACGTCACGCTCGACAGCCATCGGAAGGTGGACATCTCCCACCCCATCTGGTGGCGGGACACGTCGGGCAAGCACCCCGCGCCGTTCACGCAGATCACCGCGCTGGACGTCGAGACCGGCAAGTGGACGACCGCGATGCCGTCGGCGTGGAACCGCTCGCTCGCGTACCTGAAGTCGCTCGACAGCACGGGCCGCTACCCGCACGTGATCTGGCCCGAGCACTGCCTGATCGGCGACGAGGGGCACAACGTGTGGCCGGGCCTCGCCGAGGCGATCCACGAGTGGGAAGACCGGTTCGCGCTCGCGGACTACGTCACCAAGGGCAGCAACCCGTGGACGGAGCACTTCTCGGCGGTGCAGGCCGAAGTCCCCGACCCGGAAGACCCGGGAACCCAGCTGAACGTGCGCCTCGTGCAGACGCTCGAGCACGCGGACACCGTCCTCCTCGCGGGTGAGGCGCTCTCGCACTGCCTCGCGAACACCGTCCGGGACGTCGTCTCCGCGTTCGGGGACGTCAGCTACGCGAAGAAGCTCGTGTTGCTCACGGACGCGTCGTCGTCGGTCACCGGCTTCGAAGGCCTCGGAACGAAGTTCGTCGACGACCTCGTGAAGATGGGCATGCGCACCGCCAAGACTACCGACTTCTCCTGAACCACACCTTCACCTTTGGAGCCTGTCATGCCTCTCTTCGACCAGAAAACCATGGACCACTTCGCGCTCGGCTCGGACTTCGCGTTCTCTGCGACGCGCATCGGAGCGCTCGGCGCCGCTGAGTACACCCTCGTCGGCATCGCGGTGGACGCGAGCCCGTCTGTGGGCCCGTTCAAGGACCGCGAGGAGTCCTGCATCGCCGAGATCGTCAAGGCGTGCCGGCGCTCGCCGCGGGCGGACAACCTGATGCTGCGCGTGTCGCAGTTCAACGCGACCGTCACAGAGATCCACGGCTTCAAGCCGCTGCTCGCGTGCAACCCGTCCGACTACAAGGATGCGCTCAAGATCTCGGGCGCGACGGCCGCGTTCGATGCCGCGAAGAACCAGCTGGGCGCGCTGTTGCAGTACGGGCGGGACCTGAAGGCCGCCGATCTGACCGTGAACGCGATCACGTTCGTGATCACCGACGGCGAGGACAACGTGTCCAAGTCCACCACGCTCGAGGTGCGCGAGACGCTGCGCCAGGCCCGCAAGGAGGAGTCGCTCGACAGCGTGCTCGCCGTGTTGGTCGGCGTGAACGTCAAGGAAGCGTCGGTGTCCGCGGCGCTGCAGAAGTTCCGCGACGAGGCCGGTTTCGACGCGTACATCGAGATCGATAACGCGGACGAGGCCGCGCTCGCGCGACTCGCGTCGTTCGCTTCGCGGTCGATTCAGGCGCAGAGCAAGGCGCTCGGCACCGGAGCGACGGCCCGCGTCGTCGGGTTCTGACGTGCGCGTGGTGGTGGACGGCACCGTCGTCGAGCTCGCCGATCCAGACTGGATCGGTGAGGGCGGCGAGGGGCGCGTGTACGCGAAGGGCGGCGTCGCGTACAAGCTCTACGCCGACGTGTCCCGCGCCGTCCCCCACCAGAAGTTGCGCGAACTCGCGGCGATCGCCTCGCCGCGGGTGATCCGCCCCGAGCGCCTCGTGTTCGACGAACACGGCGTTCGCATCGGCCACACGATGCGGTTCCTGCCTGACGCCGTGCCCCTGTGCCGGCTGTTCACCCGCAGCTACCGCGAGCGCGCGGGGCTCGACGACGCCCAGCTGCCCGCGCTCGTCGTCGGCCTCGCGGACACGTTGCGGTCGGTCCACGCCGCGAAGGTGGTGGTGGTCGATCTTCACGAGTCGAACGCGCTCGTCGACGCCGCGTTCACAGCTGTCCACCTGATCGACGCGGACAGCTTCGCGACCCCGTCGTTCGCTGCAACCGCCCAGCTCGACGCGATCCGCGACCGGCACGCGCCCGTGCTCGACGAGCGCTCGGACTGGTTCGCGTTCGCGATCCTCGCGTTTCAGCTGTTCATCGGCATCCACCCGTACCGGGGTTCGCACCCGACCCTCAAGGACCTCGACGCGCGCATGACGGCGGACGCGTCCGCGTTCGACCCGTCGGTGAAGCTCCCCGCCGCGTGTTTTCCGCTGTCGTCGATCCCGCCGTCGTGGCGAGGCTGGTTGGAGGCGGTGCTGCAGAAACGCCACCGCGGTCCGCCGCCTGACGCACAGCACGCCCCTCCGTTCCTGTTCGACGTGGACGACGGGATCGACGGCACGGACGACGTCGAGGCGCTCCCGTTCGCGCGCCTGCCGGAGGCCGTGCTGAGCGTCCACGATCACGGCGCGAGGGTCGTCGTCTCCACCGCGCGCGGCGTTTACGTGGACGGCTGCAAGGCCTTGGACGGACGGTTTCGCGCGGTCGGCTGTTCGCCCGGCGGCGCGCTGGTCGGCGCGCGAATCGACGATCGCAGGCTCGTGCTGGTCACCGCGACGGGCACCTTGCCGGGCGCGCTCGCAGCGGACGACGTCACGGCGATCGACGGGCGACTGGTCGTGCGCAGCGGCGATCGCCTCGTCGAGATCGTGCTGATCGACGTCGGTCAACGCGTGCTCGCGACGCCGAAGGTGATCGGGTTCACGATGCCCGCGACGACCTGGCTGTGGCCCGGCTGTGCGGTCGAGCAGGTCGCCGGGAAGGCCTGGTTGACGTCGTTCCCGCGTTCCGGTGCGCGGGAGCGCGTCCGGGTCCCAGCGCTCGACGGCCGCACGGTCGTCGGCGCGTCGGCCGATCGCGGCGTATTCGTCGCGGTGTTCGCGAACCGCGATCGCTACGATCGGGTCGTGCATCGCGTTGACAGGCACGGCGCCGTGGACGTGCGCATCGACGAAGACGTCGAGCCCGCCGAGCCCGACCTCACCGTGCTCGACACCGGTGTGGCCGTGCTCCGCCTCGACGGCCAGCACCTCGCCGCGTTCGGGGCGGGCAGCGCGGTCCGCGTCCTCAACGGCCCCCCCGGCCGCCTGTTTCGCTCTGGATCCGCCCTGCTCGCCGTGCGCGGGCGGAACGTGCGGCGCCTCGTCACGAAGCGTTAGTCCACAGGTCCCATGGCCCGCTCCGCCGAACAGCACTTCCTCGACAGCTACGACAGCGCGCGCTGGCCGCGCCCGTCGGTGGCGGTCGATCTTTGCGTGTTCACCGTGCGGGACACGCTGCTCCACGTCCTGCTCGTGCGTCGAAAGGAGCACCCGTTCAAGGGCCAGATGGCGCTTCCCGGAGGCTTCGTGCGCGTCGGTCCCGATCGCCACGCTCAGGGCGAAGACCTCGAGGCAGCGGCAGTTCGCGAGCTTTCCGAGGAGACCGGCCTCCCGCCCGGCACCTGCTACCTCGAGCAGTTGTACACGTTCGGCGCTGCGGGACGGGATCCTCGCACCCGCGTGATCTCGGTCGCTTATTACGCGCTCGTGCGGCCGGACCTCGCGCCGATGGTCACTGCAGGGACGGACGCGGCCACCGCGGGCTTCTTCCCGGTCGACAAGGTGCCCGAGCCGCTCGCGTTCGATCACGTCGCGATCCTCGCCAAGGCGCTCGAGCGGGTGCGAGCGAAGGTTGACTACGCGCCGATCGCGTTCGACCTCGTGCCCGACACGTTCACGATCGCGGATCTGCGGGCCGTGTACGAGGCCTGCAAAGGTGAGGCCTACGATGCCGGGAACTTTCGCCGCCGCTTCCTGCGAATGATGGAAGACGGGCTGATCGAGGAAGCGCCTGGAAAACGGGCGAGCGCGACCAAGCCCTCGGTCGTCTACCGGTTCACGAGGCGCCGATGATCTGGCTGATGCTCGCATGCAAACTCGACGATTCGGCCGGCGACACCGACACGGCCGCCCCGATCGGGTGGTGGCCCGATCCGAGCGCCGCGACGGACCCGTTCGCGGACGCGGTGATCGCGTTCGACGGCGGCGAGGCCTCGGGGCATGGCGCCGACGGGATGCCCGCGATCGTGCTCGGACCTCCGTCCGGCAACCTCTACGGGACGCCGTCGATCGACGTGTTGTCGCTCGGACGTGATGGCGAGATCGTGCTCGAGTTCGTCGACTACGTGCTCGTCGACGGCCCCGGTGTGGACCTGCTCGTGTTCGAAAATCCGATGCCGGCGTGGAAGGAGACCGGCTTCGTCGCGGTGAGCGAGGACGGCACGACGTGGTCGGAGTTCCCGTGCGACCCGCTCGACGCGGAAGGCGGGTTTCCAGGCTGCGCCGGCACGCACCTCGTGTTCGCTGGACCGGGGGCAGCCGATCCCACCGACGCGGAGACGGCCGGTGGCGACGCCTTTGATCTTGCGGATCTCGGCGTGACCGAGGCGCGGTTCGTCCGGATCCGCGACAGCGGCCAGAACAGCTACGAGGGCGCGACGGGAGGGTTCGACCTCGACGCGATCGCTGCGACGAACGGGCGCGCGTTCGAGTAAAGTCCCGCCGCTGCGGCCTTACCGGGCTGCCGGAGGCGCGGTTGGCGAACGAACCCAAGGTGAACCCGTACGAACCGCACACCGGGGTGGCGATCGCCCTGTTTGCGATGGTCCTGGCCATGACCGGGATCGCGGGCGGAAAGGTGGGTGAAAAGGAGCTCGTCGCGCACAACGAGCGAACCGGCGCCTACCAGTGGTACCAGAGCAAGAGCATGAAGCAGGCCCTCGTCGAGGGGCAGCGCGACCTGTTGATCTCCCTGCAGAAGGGGGGCGCCATCGGGCTCGACCAGACCCACGCTGTCGACAGCCACCTGAGCGGCCTCGAAGCCTCATCCGCGAGCTACGAGAAGCAGAAGAACGAGATCCTGCTCGGCTCGAAGGCCGTCGGGCACGACGACTGGGTGCAGGACATCGACGGCGTGTTCGGCAAGATCAAGGGCGCGCGTGAGTGGGACGCCGACATCACCGCGCTCGAAGGGAGCCGCGCGGAGTTCGATCTCGCGAGCCTGTTCCTCCAGACCGGGCTCGTGGTCGGGGCGATCTCGCTGGTGATGAAGGGCCCACGTGCCCGCCTTGTGTTCCTCGCCGGCATGGCGACATTTGGCTTGACCGGAACGGGCTTCGCGCTGAACGCGTTGCTCACGGCGATGTAGAGGCGGGCACGAGCTAGCCGAGCGGGATGCGCTCCCCGAAGTGGTACTGGCGCTTCACGCCGTCGACGCCGAACGTGTAGACGCCGTCTTCACGACCCACGGACGTCGCGGTGGGACCGCCGAGATCGACGAGCAGGTACGATCCTTCATTGAGGCCGACGCAGATTCGCGAGCCGAAGCGGCGCGCGAGGTACGCGAGGTTGTCCGCGTCATCGGTGTGGATGCGATCCATACAATGCGGGAGGATCTGCACGCCGCCGACGAGCCCGAGGCCGGAATCGAGCAGGCGGAAGTCGCGCTGGGAGGGGTCGCCGTTGCGCTCGTCGTACACGATCATGCGCTCGCACAGCACCAGCGCGCCGGCTGAGCTGGCGACGACCGTGGCTCCGCGGCGAAGCGTCTCGAGCAACGCGGGTCGCAGGTCGAAGAACCGGAACGGCGCGAGCAGCTTCTGCGGGCTTCCTCCGAACAACAGCACCGCGTCGGCGGACAGGATGCGCTCTTCGAGGCGCTCGCGGACCGCGCGCCACTGCGGGTCCATGCGCAGCCCGGTGCGGGCGAGCAGGGCCTCCTCAGCGTCGCTGAACGACTTGAGCATGCGCTCGTCGTTGTCGACCAACGCATCGATCGACGCTGCGAGCTCGCGGCCCAGGGCCTTCTCGACGATCTCTGAGCCGGTGTGGACGGCCTCGGGCCGCAGCGGATCGCGATCGTTCACGCGGCCCAACGAGAACCGCGGGCGGCGCGCCCGGACGGCTCGAACGCCGCGACGGATCAGGTCGGCGTGAAAAGCCGTTTTTTCAAGATAGAACCTACGGATCTCGTCCTGGGCAGCCTGGATGTCGGCGTGCACCTGCGCCACGTCCGGCCGCTTGCCGAGGAAGTCGGCCCAGGCGTGCCATGCGCAAAGGTTGTAGACGTTGCGGTCGTAGCCGTCGCGCACGTCCGCCGGTACGCCGATGCCGTACAGGGCGCGCTTGATCGGGCCTTCGTTGTACTCACCGACACCCCAGGCGGCGGTGACGATCAGCACCTTCGGAGCGTTTCGGTGGGCGGACGACAGCACGTACGGCGCCGAAACGTCGATCAGATCGGAGCCGGCGTTGCCGTTGAACAGAATTCGTCCGCGCATTGCGCTACATCATCGACTGGATGACGGCGACGAGCACCACGATGAACACGCCGAACAGCACCACGCCGACGAGGCCGAAGAAGAACAGCGAGAACACGCAGCCGCCCACGGTCTCCCAGAAGTAGTCCGACATCATCTTGCTGATCTTTTGCGAAACGTTGCCGCCCACACCCGGAATCAGCGGCCACAGGAACTCCGGGAGGATCGCCTTCGCCTGGTCGCGAGCGAGGCTCTTCGCGTAGTCGGTCGCGTGATCCGTCGCGACTTTCGACATCGCGTTCTTCGTCGCCGTCATCGGGTCGGGCGGCATGCCGTTCGGGAACGCGTTCGGGAAGCCGTCTGGAAGCTCTTTGTGCCATGACGCGCTGCCATCGCGCGAGAACACGCAACACGAAAGACCCGCTCCATCCGGCGTGTCCTTGTACCAGTACCGCGCGGTCCACTTGCCCGGATTGACCAGGAAAGCCCACGCGGGCGGGGCAGGGAGGCGCTCGTCGAGCCCCTCGACACCTGACGACAACGGCGCTGCCAACTGCTTCGCCAGCAGGCCGGTGGCGAGGCCCATCGCGGCGTCCCCGCCAAACGGGGCGACGATCGCGTCGCCCTCGATGCGCGACCAGAACACGACGAGGACGCCCGACGCGATGTCCAGGCTGTAGTCCTTGTGGTTGCCGTCGGGTGCCGCCCCGGGGAGGCACGCCTCGAGATCCGCCTTGGCGTCGAGGTCCCCGGGCGAGAACGCGATCACCACGTGATCGATGCGATCGTTGATCCCCTTCACGTACGCCACGTTCGCGACGGAGGGCGGCGGGCGGTAGCCGATCATCTTCGGACCGCCGACGGTGTTGGCCTCCAGCGAGCCGAGCCCCGGGACCACGTGCATCGCGTAGTCCCAGTCGCTGCTGACCTCCTTCATCAGCGCGCCGAGCGGGCCCGCCAGGGAGCCATCGGACTGCTTCGTGAAGATCATGTCGAACGCAGACTTCTCGTGGTTGCCCATGGGGTTTTCGGGCGGTTGGAAGACCGTGTCCTGCAGCGACTTGCTGATCGCACCTTTCAGCAGTTGGCGAGCGGCCTCAGCGTCGGCTTCGTTGCCGTGGTAGCGGCTGAACCGCGGCCACTGGATGGGCAGGTTGTTGATGTCGCCCAACGCCCACGTCTTCCACCGCGACGTCATCCGAAGGCCCTGCCAGGCGCTTACGGTGCGCGCGTCGGCGAACACGAACGGACCTTCCTGCTCCGCGACTGCGAAGTACTCGTCGGGGTGGGGCGTTGCCACGACGTTCGCGATGGGACCTGCAAAAACGGGCTTTTCCGCCATCGGACTCTCCATGCCGGTTGGGGCTAACCCGCCCGCGCCGCGACACACACCTTGAAAAGGGGGCATCCCTCACACACGCCCGCCTCGTATCGGCCGCGGCATCGGCCGGAAATGCCCAGGTGGGCGAGCGCAAAATCGTACCGAACGGGATCGTTCGCGTTCAGCCGGGCGAGGCTGTCGGTCACCTCCCGAGCGGTTCGCCAGGATCCGTCGGCGCGGTCCGTCAAACCCACAAACCGCGCGATGCGGCCGACGTGCGTGTCCAACGGCATCACCAGGCGGCGGGTCGGTACGTGCGTCCACACGCCGAGATCGACCCCATCGTCGCGCCGGACGAGCCAGCGCAGCATCATGTTCCAACGCTTGCAGGCCGAGCCGTCGTCAGGCGACGGCAGCATCATCCGGAACCCGCGCGGAAGCTCCGCAAATGTCGTCGCGGCGACGCCACATGTGGGCGCCACCTCGACCGCCGCCGACCGCAGCGCCTCGACGAACCGCGATAACGCCTCGCGAACGTCGCGTTCCCCTCTGCGGACGACAAAGTGGTCGCCCAACGAGCCCCCTCCGATCAGGTTGCGAAGCGCTCCGAACAACAACACGAGGTCGATGCCACGGTTCCAGCGGTAGACGAGGGGGAGAAAGGCCGCTCCGTGCCGCACGGGCTCGAACGCGTCAACGAACGCTCGCGGCCCCCCGCGCGCGTCGAGCAAGCCAAAGACGTGTTCGAGCACAGGGCCGAACAGGTCGACACGCCCGTAGGCGAACGAGGCGGCGATGAGGGCCGCGATCTCCCGGTCTTCCGCGGAGGTGTAGCGGCGTGGAAACCGCACGGGATCGGCGGCGAGCCGATCGCCATGGTCAACGCCTTCCACGAGCGCCTCAAGCCGCGCCGCGAGCGTCAACGCGCAGCCGTGCCCGTCGCCCGGGCCCACGCGACCGCGCCCATCAGGCCCGCGTCATCGCCTAGGGTAGCCGCGACGACGCGCGTTCCGAGCCCCGGTGGCCCGCTCTCGGCCATTCGCGTCGCCACGGCGGAGACGACCTCCGGCACCCTCCCCAGACCGCCTCCAATCACCAGCACCTCGGGCGAGAACGCGTACGCAGCGTTGACCAGACCGACGGAAAGCGCATCCAAGACGTCCGCGAGGGCCGCGAGGGCGGCTGGGTGACGTCGCCGTGCCGCTTCGACGAGATCGGCGGCATGAGGGAAGCCGAGCCTCCGCGCCGCGCGTCCGAGCGTCGCGCCAGAGCCGAGCGCCTCCAACGTCGCGGGCTGGCCCGCGCGCGCGGCGACCCGATCGACGACCGTGTGCCCGATCTCTGCGATGGATCGTCTGCCCTTTACGATGCGGCCATTCAGGATCACGCCGGCACCGACGCCCGTAGAGACGGTGACGTAGACGACATCCGAGCTGCCGCGTGCGGCTCCGAACGCCCACTCCCCCACCGCCGCCAGATCCGCGTCGTTGGCGAGCTCCACACGCACGCCGAGGCGCTGGGAGAGACGATCCGACCGCAATTCATCCACCCAGGAGGCGGGGATGTTCGGCCCCGTGTCCAGACGTCCCCAGAGGTGGTCCACGCGGCCTGGAAGCCCAATGACGGCCCGCGCGGTCCCCGGCGCAAGCTCGGCAGCGAGGGCGACGAGCGCGTCGGGGGCGGCCGCTTCGATCGGGGTCCGCACGGCCTTTCGGGACACGACGACCCCGTCGGCGCCCACCGCCGCCGCGCGCAGCCACGTACCACCCAGGTCGATGGACAGGGTCCTCGGCATTGAGCCTCCCATCCGATGGTACTCTCCACGGCCTGGAGGCGCGATGCTGACCCTGATTATCGGTGCCGCGTTCGGCGCAGACGGTGACTTCACCTACGAGGGCGCAGTGTCGGTCGGAGCCGACTTGACCGACACGATCGGGCTCAACCCGATCGAGGCCGAGGTCGATCTCGAGGCATTCACGGGCATCTTGTACGCGCGCGCCGACCTCGACGTACACATCGACGTGTTGGGCGACTATCGCGACAGTGGCAAGCCTGGGCTCGCGGCGCCCCTGGGTCCCGAGTGGGCGATGCTGCAGGTCGGGAAGAAACAGTATGTTCGCCTCGGAATCACCAACCCGGCCGTCGGCTACGAGGACTGGGACCCTTGGGTGAACGACCTGCCCACCACCTCGATCCTGTTCAGCGCCGCGTCTCCAGGCCGCAACCTCGGCGCCGAAGCGGGGATGTTGACGGAGAGCGGGGCCGACGTGTTCCTGTGGGGCGGCTACGACCTCGAGTGGGGCTACCCAATGGCTGGCGTCGGTGTTGCCTACGACGGTGAATCGTTCGGTACGTGGTCGGGGGTGGTCGCCCAACCGGGTGCTACCAACGAGAACGATGGCTCCAAGGGGACATACGCGACGTTCGATTCCTTCGAGTTTTACCCGGCCGAACAGCTGTATGTCGTGGTCGATGGAGGCGGCGGGTTGCTGACGGGCAAGGCGTTCTATGGCGCTCAGGTGATGCTGATCGGGTTCCCCGAGAAGAAGATCGGCCTGACGTTCCGCGCCGAATACGCGCATGGCGACGATGACGTGTTCAACCAGTTCGGTGAGACCTACCCGACGATGACCGCCGGTCTAGGCGTGCGACTGCGGCCGAGCCCGTATTTCCGCGCCGATCTGGAGGGGAAGGCCCAGCAGGTGGACGGCACCTTCGGCCCGTTGATCCACGCGCAGCTCACCCTCATGGGTCCGTGATCAACCAGCGATGACCGACCCGTATGCGGAGATCGCGCGGTTCTACGATGCCGAGTGGGACGGTGTAGAGACCGACACCGCGTTCTACGGTCGTCACGGCGGCGCAGGTCCGCTGCTGATCCTTGGCTGCGGTTCAGGTCGCGTCGTGCGCGGTCTCGAAGGTGTACGGCCGGTCGTCGGCCTCGATCGCAGCGAGCCGATGCTCGTCGCCGCCCGAGGGCGATCGTCTTCCACCTACGTGCAAGGCGACATGTGTGCGTTCGACGTGGGCAGGTTCGCCGAGATCGTCATCCCGAACGCGTCTTTCTCGTTCCTGCTCACCCGGGCCGAACAGGCGGCCTGCCTCGCTTGCTGCCGACGCGCCTTGCTGCCCGACGGCAGCCTGTGGATCGACGTACCGATGCCAGACTTCGCTCGCCAGGCCGAGTCCCATACGGCCGAGAAGCCCGCGTGGCAGGGCGTGATCGACGGCGTGCCGGCGCGTCGGACGCGCGAGGTGTTTCGCTGGGCGGAGGCGCAACGGCTCGACCTGATCGACCGGTATTGGCGTGAGGACGCGCTGATCACCACGTCGACGCTCGCGCTTCGGCTGGCCTACCCCGCCGAGTTGGAATGGATGCTCGAGGCGTGCGGTTTTTACGTCGATGCGATGTTCGGCGACCATGGTGCGGGACCGATCCGGGCCGGGTCGCCGCGGATCATTGTGCGCGCCCGACTGTAGTTCGGCGTACCATCCGGACGGGAGCCAAATGCCGCCGCATCGTCACAGCACGGTCAAGCTCAGCCCCCACCTCGAGCGCGTCACCGACCTGCCACGCAGCGCACATCGACTTGCACGGGGCGGCTCGCGCGACCTGTTCCTCAAGCAGGGAAGCCTTGACGGTGCTTGTGGCCCATACTGCGTCTTCATGGCCATGCTGGGCTACGGACTCATCCGGCGGAGCGAGATCAACTGGTCGTCCTCGGTGGACCGTCGGACCCGCCTGGGCAAGCTGATGTCGGCGATCGACCAGCACGGCCAGTTCTTCCGTGACGGCACCGACATCAACGATCTCAAGGCGATCATCGACGGGTCGTTCGGGAACCTGCTGTCCCTCCAGCCGCTCACATCGACGGGTTCGAAACTGGACCAGGCGATAATTGATGAGGTTGAGTCAGGGCATTTTGTGTGCTTGTGGATGCGCGGTCGCGCCCTGTCCCATTGGGTGCTCGTGGTGGGACTCGAAACGCGCAATGAACAAGCCCACGCGCTCCTTGCGCTCGACCCCGATGGTCGCGAACCGTCGCTCGCCTGCTGGAACGCCGTGATCGACCTTCACCACTCAGGCACTGGCAACCATCGACACCTTTTCCGGCCTGATGGTCGCCGTGTCCGGTTTGAGGCCGCCGTGGGACTAAGGCTCGCTGCCAAAAAATGACCGCCTTTGGGTTCATCCGGCCTGCAACGGTCTCGCTCAGGCGGTTGTCGGGTTGATGCAGGTTGGCTCTGCCAGCGCACCTGCATCATCCCGATGATCCCTATAGCGACGAGGACCGGGCCCGGGTGAAATTCCGGAGGGGAGTCGATCAGGCTCGGTAGGGTTGGCGATAGGAAGTCCCGTTGGAGAGCCCGTGGACCTGAATTCCCTCGATGAACCGACGTGTGCGGATGTCCTTGCGGCGCTTCGGTGGCCCGGCGGACCGACGTGTTCCCGCTGTGGTCTGCGTCGCTTTTACCGGATTCGCGCGCGTCCTCGCGTATGGGAATGCGCCACGTGTGGCCGCCAACAGAGCGTCACCGCCGGCACCGCGTTGCACCGCTCCAAGGTGTCGCTGCAGCGGTGGCTGATCACCACCTTGCTCATGCCGCTCGGCGTGAGCGCCAACGCCATCGCGACTGAGTTCGGGATCTCGTACGAGGCAGCGTTTCAGCTGCTTCATAAGATTCGAATGGTGATGACTGACTACTTCGGTGAGCAACTGCCGTCCGTCGAGGATGCGCCTGGAGTCTGGCAGGTCGGGTGGTCGCAGCTCCCGACGCGGCCACCCTGGCTTCGCAAGCCCAACCATCGCGTCGGGTTGATCGCGATCGAACTGGAGAATGGGTGGCACTACGCGCCCTGGCGTGACGAGCGAGCCAGCGCCCTCGCAGAACAGGCCCGCAACCTGCGCACGGTCGATGAGCGCCGCCTCGGCAGGTGGCGGGCCGGCGACGCCTCATGGCATCTGCGTCGGGTCCACGGGGGCGTGAGCCTTCGCTGGCTGTCCCGTTACCTGGCTGAGCGACGCGCGACCGAAGAGGGCTTCGATGGCGACCTCTTACGCAAATGTCTGCTTTGGGCACGGCCGCGCCCTTGGCGAGACGTGCCGCCACCGCTCCCACCGCCGCTCGAACCCGCCCGTCAGCGGAGGCGTTCAACGGCCGCCGCGAGGGGAGGGTCAGCCGCGATCCGCGGCGCCCCCTGAAGTTCGTAGGGCACTTCGCTCTGAATCTCGCGTGTCTGTGGAAGCTCGTCGAGCAGCTTCAGAATGCGGTCGCGTTCGGCGTCCTCGATCGTCAGTTCTTGGACCCGGGCTTCGATTTCGTCGATGGTTTCGCGATTTGTGCGCGAGGTCATGCTCACGATCTCGTCGGGGATGCGACCCCGGTGGTCTGCGACGGGTTCGCCGGACGGCGTGTAGTAGCGAGCAATGGTGAGCTTCAACGCAGAATCGTCAGGGTAGGTGTACAGCGTCTGCACGCTTCCCTTGCCGTATGTGGGCTCACCCATGAGCGTCGCGCGATGGGTGTCCTGGAGGGCGCCCGCGACGATTTCGGACGCCGATGCCGACAGCCCGTTGACCAGCACGATGACAGGGAGGTTGGGGCCAAAACCGCCGAAAGACGCGAAATACTCGGTAGGCCCATCGATGCGGCCGCGCGTACTCACGATCACGCCGGTGTCGAGGAACAGGTCGCTGACAGCGACGGCCTCTTCGAGCAAGCCTCCGGGGTTGTCGCGCAGGTCGAGCACCAGGCCCTTGGTCGCGCCGCCCCCTTGCAGGTCCCTTACGGTCCGTTCGACGTCGGCCGCGGACCCTTTCTGGAATTGCGCGAGGCGAACGTACGCGACGTTGCCATACGCGTACCCAACGACTGACGGCGTGTGGATGCGGTCGCGCACCGTCGGCACCTGCTGCGGCGACTCCCAGCCTTCGCGAAGGACCGACAGCGTCACCTCCTCACCGCGTCGGCCGCGCAGTCGGGCCGAGAGCTCGGCGAGCGACAAGCCGTCCATCAGTTCGCCGTCGACGGCGACGATCTTGTCGCCGGGGGCGAGGCCCGCGAACTGCGCCGGGCCGTTGGGGAGCACCTTGGCGATCGCGAAGCCACCTTGGTCCTCGGTCACCTCCACGCCGATGCCTTCGTACGAACCCTGTGTGTCGTCTTGGAGTTCGTGCGTCTGCGCGGCGGAGAGCCAGCGGCTGTGCTCGTCGAGATGGCGGACCATGCCGTCGATCGCTGCGTTCACGAGGTCGTCGGGTGCGATCTCTTCGACGTAGTTCTGTTGGATCCGCACCAGGACATCGGCGAAGCGCTCCAGGTGGGCGTAGGGGTCCTGTACGCGCGCGGCTGCGGCGTAGCCCGTACCAGCGCCTGTCAACAGGCCGACGCCGAACAGGGCCGTGACCAAAGCCGTCGCGCGTGTGGGTGAGGTCCTGGACAACGTGTAGCTCCCCCGAGACACTTCCCTCGGTGCATTGTACCCCCGACCGACACGGGTCGCGCGTCTGTGTTCCCACGTTCGGTTACGAACAGAAACATGCGCGTCGGTGTGTACGGTGGCAGCTTCAATCCGCCGCACGTCGGCCACGCGATGGTCGCCGGGTGGCTCCGGTGGGCTGATCGGGTGGACGAGGTGTGGCTCCTGCCGGCGTTTGCCCACCCGTTCGACAAGGCGCTTCGACCGTTCGCGGCGCGGGTCGCTGCCTGCGAGGCCCTCGCGCGGCACGTCGGTACGTGGGTTCGCGTCGAGCCGATCGAGGCGTCGCTGCCCGTACCCTCGTACACGATCGATACGCTCCGCGCGCTGGCAAAGCGCGACGAGCAACACCAGTTCCGGCTCGTCGTGGGGGCCGACGTGCTCCCGCAGGTAGGCGCCTGGAAGCAGTGGGATCGTATCGTGGCGGACTTCTCGCCGATCGTGGTCGGCCGGACGGGATGGAAGCCTGTCCCAGACGCACCAACGTTTCCCGAAGTGTCCTCCACCGAGATCCGCGAACGGATCTCGGCCGGTCGCTCGGTCGATCACCTCGTCCCAACGGACGTCCACCGGGCCTGGGAGATCGGATGAACCGTCCAAGCGGTTGCCTGGGGATTCCGCTCCTCCCGTTCTACGTCGTGACCCTCGCCGTCGAGGTCGTACGGGGCGGCGCGAAGCAGATTACGGCGGGTCCGTCGCTGCCGAACGTGCGTTGGGATCGGATGCACGACGAAGACAAGCCGGCGATCCGCCGGGCGCGGGCCTCGGCCGAGGCGTGTCTTCATTCGCTGTCTGCCGGGCGCCGCGACCTTGGGACCGCGTCCGATGACGTCGCGCGGGAGGTCATCAAGCTGTTCGCACGGATCTGTGCGGTGGCCGAAGAGCTCTGCCGGGCCCGAAAGTTCGTCGCCGACAACGAACCCGACATGCTCGCCCGCCAGCGCGCCGAGGTCGAGGTGAAGGCGCTCGGAGCGTCGGTCGCCGATCGAGCGGCCAACGACGTCTCCCTCAAGGCGATGCAGGACCGCGCGCAGCACGCGGTGGCCGTGAAAGGCGACATCGGTGTGATGAACGCGCGGCTGATCGCGGCCGTGGTCGCGCTTGAGACGTTGAACACGAGGTTGTCGCGCGCCGCTCTCTCCACGGAGGAACAGTCGACGCGCGTCCATGGGGTGCTCGACGACCTGAAGCTCCAGCACGAAGAGGCCGAACGCGCGCTTCAAGCCTACGCAGTTACAGCGCGTGAGATTGCGAAACTCGGCGGATGAGGGGCAAAAACTCGGTGGCGTGAATTTTCTTTTCGATGACCTCCAACCTTTCTTGTCGGGCCGGCATCAGAGGGACGAAAGGGAGGTCTTCATGCGTCTGTCCATCCTCGTCGCGCTGTTCGTGTCGTCACCCGCCTTCGCTGGCTTTGAGGAATTTGCTCCAGCATTTCCTGCTTTTCCTTGTATGGACGGCTGGATGGCGTGCAAGGTCGGTACGGAGAACGTGAGCCCGGACCTTCACGCCGATTCCACGGGGCGCCCGGTCGTCGCGTCCGCGCGGGTCGGGTTCTGGGACCTCGCGCCGACGGCGGCGTTCTCGCCGTTCTCCAAGCTCTCGACCTACACAGGTGAACCCGATGCGGTCGCCGTCGTCGATGAGCCGGTCGTGAAAGACGAGCCCGTGGTGAAAGACGAGCCCGTGGTGAAGGACGTAGCGGTCGTGAAGGACGTGGCGGTCGTGAAGGACGTGGCGGTCGTGAAGGACGCGGCTGTGGTGAAGGACGTCGCTGTGGTGAAGGACGTCGCTGTGGTGAAGGACGTCGCTGTGGTGAAGGACGTCGCTGTGGTGAAGGACGTCGCGGTCGTGAAGGAGTCCGCCATCCGACCCGGCGCCTCCGACGTCGTCAAAGACGGAGGGACCGAGCCAACGGTGGTGGCGATCAGCAAGGTCGTCGTGCCCGTCGGGTGCGATGATCTCGCGAAGCTCGAGCCCCCCGCGATGCTCGGCAAGCTCGCGGAGCCCTCCGTCGCGTGCCTCGAGGGGCGGTTTGCTGCTGCGAGTCTACTGACCGAGAAGGACAAGATCAGCCGGGTGTTGATGGCCAACGCCTGGGCAAGAGGGGACAAGCCATCCTGGGAGAAGCTCGTCAAACGGCACCTCACCGAGGTCGACGCGTCGGACCCGGACATCGCCTACAAGTACGCAGAATTCCTGTCCAAGAAGGGCGCTACGCGCGGAAGTGAGGCGATCAAGTGGTCGGAGGTCGCGCTCGACCGCAAGGTGGTGTGGACCGGTGACACCTATGTGAAGCGCGTCTCGGGGCTGCAGAAGATCCGTGCGGCGTCGGCGCAGTCGCTTTGGAAGCAAGCGGAAGAATCATTCGCGGCCAACCCGACCGACCAGGGCAAGAAGGACGCGGACGCGTGGCGCTCGAAGACCAAGGTCTATTCGCGCGAATGGTACGAGTACCTCGTCTCGGCCGGGGCCGATTCGACCATCGCACTGCAGCTGTGCGTCGCGGCCGCCGGCACCGACGCCTACTGCACGGGGGGTTAATGCGCGGCGGGGAGGCGCTCGCCGTGAAGCCCGTTCCGACCGGGAACAGCGTCGAGAACGACGTGACGCGCGCCCGTGCCGGCGACGTCGCAGCGTTCGAAGCGCTGTACCGCGCAAACGTCGGGCGGATCTACGCGTTGTGCCTCCGCATGTCGGGGGACGCCGCCCAGGCCGATGAGCTCGTCCAGCGCGCGTTCGTGCGCGCCTGGGAGCGGCTCGGCAGCTTCCGCGGCGACGCCGCCTTCTCGACCTGGCTCCACCGCGTCGCGGTCAACGTCGTCCTCGAGGACAAACGCGCCGATCGCCGAGGGATCGTGAGGCTCGCCGACGACCCCGACGACGAGCCGCGCGAGCGGACTCCCGTGCCACCCGGCACCCGCACCGACCTCGAACGCGCCGTGGCCCAGCTGCCCGAGGGCGCGCGCCAGGTGTTCGTCCTCCACGACGTCGAAGGCTGGCCCCACGAAGACATCGCAGCCGCGATGGGGGTCACCGTCGGCACCACCAAGAGCCAGCTCTCACGCGCCCGATCCCTGCTCCGGGAGATGTTGCGATGACCCACCCTTACGATTGGATCGAGCCCTACGTCGACGGCGACCTCCCCGCCGAAGACGCGCGCGCGCTCGAATCCCACCTCGCCTCCTGCGACAGCTGCCGCCGCGATCTCGAGGGGCTGCGCACGCTCGTCGGTCGCGCCCGGTCCTTGCCCCGATCGATCGAGCCTCCGAAGGATCACTGGCCCGCTGTGCGCCAGAAGATTCAGCGACCGCCGCGCGCCCCCTGGCTGCTCGCTGTCGCTGGAGTCGCGGGCCTCGCAGCCGCCGCCGGTTTCGCGCTGATCGCTGGGGCTGGCGTGCTCGCGTGGCTCGCGTCGGGAACCGACGTCGGGCCCATGGTCGCGCAGGGCGACGCGGCCCTGCACGACGGGCGTCTCCCGGACGCCGAGGCGCACTATGCCGACGCGATCGGGGCCGATCCCTCGGACCGCCCGGCGCTCGAGGGCGCCAGCTACACCGCGCTTCTGCGCGGCGACTACGACGAGTCCGATCGGCTGCTGCGGCTCGTCGGCGACGACCCTGACACCCTGCTGCGGCGGGCGCTCGTCGCCCACGCCAAAGGCGATCTGGACGCCGTGCGCGATCTCGGTCTGCGCTCGGGGCTGCCGACCGGTCAGGTCCTCGCCGCCGAGGTGCACCTCGCCGACGCCGAAGGCGTGAAGGCCCGCCAATTGCTGGCTCCGCTCGCCAACGAATCCGGGCAGGTCGGAGAGGCCGCACGCGCCTACCTGGCGATGCTCACCTCCGAAGACCCCGCGGCCCAGCAACACGCCGAGCTGACCGCGCTGTGGGCGCTGGGGAAGCGTCAGGTGGCTTGCGACTCTGCGGTCGAGGTGATCCCGGCCCTGCAGAGCTCGGACGACAGGAACCTGTACGCGCTCGTCTGGGCCGGGCGCGCAGTGACGTCCGGCGACCCCGACGGCGCCGAGGTGCTGCTCGACGCGATCGACCTGCCGCCGATCGATCAGGCGTGGCGCGTGTATGCAACCCGCGGGATGGTTCAGATCGCCCGAGGTCAGAACGACGCGGGCGTCGCGACCTTCGAGGCGCTCGCGTCCGCGGGCGCCCCCGGCGATGGCCTCTCGGACGCGCTCGTCACCGCCGCCGCGTTGACGCGCGATCCGGCGGTGGCTGAGCGGCTCGCTGGCAGCGTCGAAGGTGTCGCCGCGTCGCGCGCGCTCCAAGCCGCCGGCTCGCCCACCTGGGCCTCGGCGGCGCCGCATGACGGGGCGTACGGAGCCTACGCGCGCGGCCAGTAAGGAGCCCTCCGCACGTCAGAGCGGGATGTTCCCGTGCTTCCTCGGCGGGTTCTGCTCGCGCTTGTCCTTCAGCGACTCGAACGCCTGGGCGAGGCGCTTCCGCGTGTCTTCCGGCCGGATCACGTCGTCGACGTAGCCCAGGGAAGCCGCGCGGTACGGGTTCGCGAACTTCTCGCGGTAGTCCGCCACCAACTCGGCGCGCCGGGCGGCCGGGTCCGCGGCCTTCGCGAGCTCGGCGCGGAAGATGATGTTGACCGCTCCTTCGGCGCCCATCACCGCGATCTCCGCCGTGGGCCACGCGAAATTGAGGTCCGCGCGGATGTGCTTGCTCGCCATCACGTCGTAGGCGCCACCGTAGGCTTTGCGAAGGATGAGCGTGACCTTTGGGACGGTCGCTTCCGCGAACGCGTACAACAGCTTGGCGCCGTGCTTGATGATGCCGCCGTGCTCCTGGGCCGTTCCTGGCAAGAAGCCGGGGACGTCGACCAGCGTGAGCAACGGCACGTTGAACGCGTCGCACGTGCGCACGAACCGCGCCGCCTTGATCGACGCGTTGACGTCGAGGCAGCCGGCGAGGCTCGCGGGCTGGTTCGCGACGACGCCGATCGAGCGGCCGTTGATTCGGCAGAAGCCGACGACGATGTTCGTGGCGTAGCCGCCGTGGACCTCCAGGAATCGTCCCTCGTCGGCGATCCCGTGGATCACGTCCTTCACGTCATACGGCTTGTTCGGGTTCGTGGGCACGATCTCGACGAGGTCGGGGCACGCGCGGTCGACGGGATCCGCCGTCGGGCGTTTCGGGGCCTCTTCCATGTTGTTCGACGGCAGGTAGCTCAACAATTCGCGCACCAACGCCATCATCGCGTCTTCGTCGGGCACCTTGAAGTGCGCCACGCCGGACACCCGGTTGTGCGCGTCGGCGCCTCCGAGCGCCTCTTTCGTGACGTCTTCCCGCGTCACCGTTTTGATCACGTCCGGTCCGGTGACGAACATGTACGCGGTCTGGTCCACCATCGCGATGAAGTCGGTGATCGCCGGCGAGTACACCGCGCCGCCCGCGCAGGGGCCGAGGATCGCGCTGATCTGCGGTACGACGCCGCTCGCCAATACGTTGCGCAGGAAGATGTCGGCGTAGCCGCCGAGGGATTCCACCCCTTCCTGGATGCGCGCTCCGCCCGAGTCGTTGAGCCCCACCACCGGGGCGCCGTTCTTCGTCGCCATGTCCATGACCTTGCAGATCTTGCGGGCGTGGGCGCCGGACAGCGAGCCGCCGAACACGGTGAAGTCCTGCGCGAACACGTACACGAGCCGCCCGTCGACGCGTCCGAACCCGGTGACGACGCCGTCGCCGAGCACGATCTGGTCGGCCATGCCGAAGTCGCGGCACTGGTGCGTGACGAAACGGTCGAGCTCGACGAATGAGCCGACGTCGACGAGCGCCTCGGCGCGTTCGCGCGCGCTCTTCTTGCCCGCGGCGTGTTGCTTGGCGATGCGCTCCTGGCCACCCGCTTCGAGGGCCTTGGCTTCCATCGCGGCGAGTCGGTCGAGCAGGTGTTGACGCTCCGCGTCCATCGTTCCTCCGGTCGCCGCCCCTAACGCGCGCAAGGATTTGATGTTGTCCCGGGGTCGCTTGCCAAGTACGTTGGGTGGCGGAGAAGAGCCGATGATGCGCGCGCTTGGTGTCCCTTTGCCCCTGTTTCTCGTCGCCCTCGCGGGGTGTCCGGGGAACCACAACGACCTGCCAAAGGGCTGTATCAACGTCGACGGGGACGGCGACTTCGCGACCATCGCCGACGCCGTGGCCGCTGCTACGGCCGGGCAGACCGTGTTCCTCTGCGAAGCGAACTACGAAGAGACCGTCACGGTCGACAAAGACCTCAGCTTTGAAGGCGCCGCGTACGACGACACGTTCTGGATGGGGCTCGTCAACGATGAAGCGCTCCGGGTCACGGGCGCGAACGTCACCGTGTCGCGGATCGGCTTTCAGTCGTCGCGGTCGGGCATCACCGTGGAAGGCGGCGGCCTCGCGCTGGACCGCGTCGCGTTCTGGGGCGTTGGCAACTTCGGCGTAGACGCTACGGATTCGACGGTGACCGGGTCGGACGTGAAGGTCAGCGACGCGGGCTGGGGCGGCTTCAACCTCGAGGGCGGCTCCCTCGACCTGCTCGACTCGGAGATCACGGCGCGCGGCAACGGCGTCAAGCAGACAGGCGGCACCGCACACATCGCGCGGACGTCGTTCACAGAGATCTTCCCGATCGGCGACACCGGCCTGGATGAAGGTGGGTGGGGCGTCTGGCTCGATGGGGCCGCTGGCGAGCTCGAAGGCAACGAGTTCACCGGCAACGCCGCGGACGTCAATGTCACCGGGCCGCTCGGGACCGTGTCGATGGCCGGCGACACGCTCACCGGCGCCTACTACGGGGTTTGGTTCTCGAGCACGTCGGGCACGCTCACGGACGTGACGATCGACCAGTACCTTCAGTATGGAATCGTGAAGGAAGGCGGCGACCTGCTCGAGCTCACGAACGTCTCGATCACCACCGATCGCGCTCTCTCGGCGCAGCAAGAAGCCCTCGACTTTGACGGCTTCACCGGTTCGGTCGGCATCATCGCGTTTGCCACGGACCTGACGATCAACGGCGGCGTCGTGAGCGGCAACAACGGCGGCGGCGTCTACCAGGCCGACGACGTCGGTCCGGCCCAGTTCAAGATCGACGGCCTCGTCGTAGACAACAACGCTCGGTACGGAGTCTACACCTCGCTCGCCGAGGCCACCTTCACGGACCTGGTGATCTCGAACACGTCGAATGACGACGCTTCGTGCCTCGACGAGTACCGTTTCTACTGCAACGGCGGGCTGTGGAGCGGAAGCAGCCAGGTCACGTGGGACGGCGGTTCGCTGAGCAACGGCGGGGCGGTGGGCGCGACGGTGCTCGGCGACTCCTTGGCGCTCTCCAACCTGACCTTTGATCACGCCGGCAACTACGGTATCTGGGCGGTTCAGGCCGCCGTGACGACGGACGCCGTGACGTTCGAATCACCGGCTGAGATCGGGCTGTTGTTGGTCCAGGACGCGGTGGGCGTGGTTCGCAATTCGACGTTCAAGAACGGCAGCTTCGCGGTCGACTCCCCGGTCGACGAGGTCACGTCGAATCGGTACTACTACTATGGGCAGGACATCTGGGTCGATCAGTCGACGTTGATCATCGAAGACTCGACGTTCCAGGACGGCGACAACGGCGTTGTCCTGTACGGCGGCACCGCCGAGGTGTCTGGCAGTACGTGGGATGGGTACAACTCGGACGCGCTCTCCGCGAGCTACGACTCCGCGCTGGTCGTGACCGGTTCGACGTTGACGAATATCGGAAACGACGCGATCGCCTGCTACAGCGCGGTCGTGCAGCTGAGCGGCGTCAACGTCGAGGGCATCACGCAGGAGGTTGCCAAGTCCGAGCGCTACGCCAACGGCGAGCTGGTGGAGGAGCAGTCGTACACCTACAGCTTTGTCGGCGAGGCGCTGAACCTGTCGAACTGCGAGGTGATCGCGGACAGCCTCACCGTTAAGAACTCCACGGGGCCCGCGCTGTACACGCGCGACAGCTCGATCGAGCTCGACGGTGCCGTGTTCTCCGACGTCGCCAACACCGATAGCAGCTACGACGCAGGCGTCTACCTGGCTTGGAGCAGCACCACGCCGGACGCGTCGATTACGGACCTGACGGTGACGGGGGTGACGTTCGGGGATGGGCTGCGGATGGTGGGCACGGGCGCGCTGGACGGATCCGTGGTCATCGACGGCGTCGCGATCGGCAGCGACGTGGACGGCGCGGTCGGCGTACAACTCAACGGACTCGCGC
>CANNIZ010000063.1 GCA_947505245.1 Pseudomonadota bacterium
AAGGTGTTCCCGGGTGCGGTCGAGATCTGCAACAGCATCGACGACGACTGCGACGCGCTCGTGGACGCGGCCGACTCGGACACCGTGCTGACCACGTTCTTCGCTGATGTGGACAACGACACCTTCGGAAACCCCCTGTCGACCACGAAGGCGTGCTCCGCACCCGGCGGGTTCATCGCCGACAGTACCGACTGCAACGACGCAAACGCCCTGATCAAGCCGACCGGCATCGAGATCTGCAACGCGGTCGACGACGACTGCGACACCGTCGCCGACGACGGCATCCCCACCCAGACCTGGTACCTCGACTCCGACAACGACCTTTTCGGAGGCTCCACCAGCGACGTCGGGTGCGCCGCTCCGGCCGGGTACATCGCGACGAACGGCGACTGCCTGGACTCCGACCCGCTCGTGAATCCGGGCGCGATCGAGGTGTGCAACCTCAAGGATGACGACTGCGACCTGACCGTCGATGACGGCGTCCAGACCACGTACTACCGCGATGTGGACGGTGACACGTTCGGCGACAAGTTGGTCGCGCAGCCTGCGTGCAGCGTCGCTCCGGGCGGCTACGTTGGCGACAACACCGACTGCGACGACAACGCGGCCGCGGTGAAGCCGACCGCGATCGAGGTCTGCAACGGCATCGACGATGACTGCGACGCGCTCGTCGACGCGGCCGATTCGAGCGCCGTGCTTGCGACGTTCTACGCGGACACGGACAACGACAAGTTCGGCAACCCTGTGTCGACCAAGGCCGCGTGTTCGGCGCCCGGCGGGTACATCGTCGACAACACGGACTGCAACGACGCGGATCCGTTGATCAAGCCCACGGGAATTGAGGTCTGCAACGCCGCTGATGACGACTGCAACAAGCTCGTCGACGACGGCGTCCCGACCGCGACGTGGTACCTCGACAGCGACAACGACACGTTCGGAGGCTCCACGAGCGCGGTCGGGTGCGCCGCTCCGGCCGGGTACGTCGCCGCGAAGGGGGACTGTCTCGACTCTGATCCGCTCGTGAATCCGGACGCGCTCGAGGTATGCAACCTCAAGGACGACGACTGCGACACGTTTACCGACGAGGGCGTGGAAACCACGTACTACCGCGACGTGGACGGCGACACGTTCGGCGACGAACTGGTGACGCAGGCCGCGTGCAGCGTCGCGCCGGGCGGCTACGTGGCCGACAAGACCGACTGCGACGACAATGCCGCGGCCGTGAATCCTGACGCCACCGAGGTGTGCAATAGCGTCGACGACGATTGCGACACGCTCGTGGACGACGGAGTCCCCACGAAGACCTGGTACCTGGACGGCGACAGTGACTTGTACGGCGGCTCGATCAGCGTCGTCGCGTGCGCCGCTCCTGGCGGGTACATCCTCGTCCCTGGCGATTGCGCGGACGGCGACGCGAGCGTGAATCCGGGCGCGACCGAGGTGTGCAACGCGAAGGATGACAACTGCGACAGCCAGACGGACGAGGGCGTCCAGACCACGTACTACCGCGATTCGGATGGCGACGCGTTCGGCGACAAACTCGTCACTCAGCCCGCCTGCGGCGTCGCTCCCGCCGGCTACGTGGCCGATCAGTCCGACTGTGATGATTCCGATGCGGCGGTGAAGCCGACCGCGCTCGAGGTCTGCAACAGCATCGACGACGACTGCGACGCGCTCACGGACGACCTCGATTCGTCGGTGACCGGCCAGGGGTCCTATTTCGCCGACACGGACGGCGACACGTTCGGAGACCCGCTCGCGCCGTTGGCGGTTTGTTTCCCGACGCCCTCGCAGGTGCTCGACTCCACCGATTGCAATGACAAGTCGGCCGCAATCAACACCAAGGCCGTCGAGATCTGCAACGCGATCGACGACGACTGCGACAATCTCGTCGACGATGCGGACGTGTTCACTGGCGGCGGCCTGTACTCCATCGACGCCGACAACGACGGCTTTGGCGATGACATTGCTGTCCCGGTCCACAAGTGTGCGGCGCCCGCAGGCACGGTCAACAACGACGCGGATTGCGACGACCTCGACAATGCTGTCAATCCGGTCGCGACCGAGATCTGCAATCTGGTCGACGACGACTGCGACGGCGGGACCGATGATCTGGATCCGGAGGGCGCTCAAGGGACGTTCTGGTACCCGGACGTGGATACCGATGGTCACGGAGACGACGCCTCGTCCGGCGTCGAGCAGTGTGACCCGCCAGGCCTTGATTACTCTGACCTGAATGACGACTGTGCAGACACAGTGGCCGCGATCAATCCGGACGCGCTCGAGGTCTGCAACAACGTCGACGATGATTGCGACCAGAAGATCGACATGGCGGATCCGAGCGTGACCGACGCGAAGCTGTGGTTCATCGACGTTGACGTTGACGGCTTTGGCGATTCTGAGGACGCGGGCACGTTGTTCTGCGGCGAACCAGCGGGGCACAAGCTCACGGGAACGGACTGCAAGGACAACGACAATACGGTGTACCCGGGCGCTCCCGAGGTCGCCGACCTGGAGGACAACGACTGCGACGGGCACGACGAGACCTACGACGCCGACGGTGACGGGCTCGATGTGTTGGCGGAGGCTGCGAACAAGACCGACCCGAACCTCGCCGACACTGACGAAGACGGACTCGATGACGGTGACGAGATCGTGGAGGGAACAAACCCGCTCGTAAAGGACACGGACGGCGACGGAGTGTTCGACGGTGCGGAGCTGTTGGACGGGACCGATCCGCTCGTGAAGGACACGGACGGCGACGGGCTCGAAGACGGCGCCGAGGCCACGGCGGGGAGCGATCCGCTCGTGAAGGACACCGACGAAGACGGGGTCGAGGACGGCGACGAGGTCGCTGACGGCACGAGCCCGATCCTCGCGGACACGGACGGCGATGGCGTGAAGGATGGTCTCGAGGCCCGCGACGGTACCGACCCGCTCGACAAGAGCGACTTCCACGACGACACCTACGACGGCGATGATGACGGCCTGCCGGACCACACCGAGTACACGCTCGGAACCGACGAGACGAAGTCCGACACCGACGGTGGCGGCGTCGACGACGGCGATGAGGTGGCGGCTGGTACCGATCCGCTGGCCGCCTCGGATGACGCGGTGCCTGACACCGACACCGGCACGGAGACCGACTCCGGTTTGGACACGGACACCGGGCCGGGCGACACGAGCGTCGAGCCGCCGGAGAAAAAGTGTGGTTGCGAATCCGCGGGTACGACACCGCTTTGGGCGTTCGGCGTGGTGCTGTTCGGCTTGCGTCGTCGTCGCGTTTGGGGGCTTTCATGAATCGTCGTCGCTTGATCAGTGCGGTAACTGCAACTCCCCTGCTCGCGGGGATCGGTCTCGCCGGGGTGGCGTTCGCGGCGACGCACCGGGCGCAGCACCTGGTCATCACGGAAGTGGGGATCGACACGACGTTCGACCCCCCGTCGTCGCCCACCTCCGAGTACGTCGAGATCCACAACCCGACGGCGTTGCCAATCGTTCTAAATGACAGCGTCGGCGCCTACTACCTGTCGGACGGTGGCACGGCGGGGAACGAATACTGGCGCGTCGTCAACGGGCCCGTCGCCATCGGGTCGGACGACTACCTGTTCAAGTTTCCGGTGGGGACGGTCATCCCGGCCCACGGGACCATCGTTGTCTGCAACGACTCTCGAATCTTTCTCGATGAATTTTTCGGCAACGCAGACGGCATCTACACCGAGACCGCAGCGCGATTCTACGCCCAGCCTGGGTCTCCTCAGCTGTTCGAGTACGTGCAGGATGGGGTGCTGGACGGCGTTCCTGACGTCGTGGACATGGACACTGGCGGCGCCACGCGCATGAGCATCACGAACACTCAGGAGTTCGCGATGCTGTTCTGGTGGGATGGCAAGTCCGATCTCGTTGCGGACGTGGACCTGGTCGCGTGGGGCTCCACATCGCCCACGCCCCGGAAGACCACCGCTACCGTGATCGACGGACCGGACGCCGGTACCGCGACCTCCGCCTACAAGGACGACGTGACGCTCGTATCGGCGCTTGCCGCGGCCGTCATCAGCCGCCGCAGCGCTGTGGAGAAGAACGAAACGGACGCGGGCGGAAACGGGCTCGTCGGCAGCGACGAACTTTCTGAAGCGTTTACCGTGGCTGCGACCGACCCCTGGACCTCGGGTGCAGTCGCCTCCGCGACGCCAGGAGTCCAGCGGTTCTCGCTCGACTCGCTCGGCGGCGACGCCCTCTCCTGGCTCAGGCCCGCCGCGGTCTCGTTGGCAGATGGTCCGAACGGCACCGCGAGCCCCCTCGATTGGGGCGCGGACGGCACGCTCACCGAGATGTACGTCACGAGCCTCGATGCCGATCGCAACGGTACGAACGAGGCCGTATACGTCGCAATCCGCGGCGACATGTTCGGTGAGCCCGACACCAACGAATCGAACGTGGAGTTGCTGCTCGTTGACGTCAACCCGTATGTGTCCACGGGCGGCGTGCGTCGCCTCATCGCTGCGGGGTCCGACCTGAATGACACCGACCGCACGATCGACGCGGTGATCACTGGAGCGTCGGTGCAGATGGGCCCGAGCGTACCCCTGACAGCGGACTGGGACGCGGCCATCGCGTTCGACAAGCTCCCCGACCTCGCGACCAACCAGGACGTGCTCACCTGGAACGCGCTCGCGCTGGGCTCGCCAACGGCGTTCGTTTCGGTGCCGACGTTGGCGCGGCCCAAGTTCGACGGCAATGTCGACGCGGCGATCTTCCCGGCCGCCGCGGGCACGTCGCACGCGGGCGGCGACCTCTACGAGGCGATCATCCCCACCGCGCTCGGCACGCTCGCCGTCACGCACCTCGGGCTCACCGCCGTCACCACCGCGGGAGATGGCGCGAACGCGTCGCCCAACACGCTGCCGGAGGGCGCGTACGATTCCACCACCTCGGCGACGGTGCCGATCGAACGCTTCCTGTGTTGGGACGTCGCCGCGAGCAAGGCGGTCGTGTACTACGCCGACACCGACAACGACGGGCACGGAAACGCGAGCGCGCCTTCCGCGTACTGCGGCCCCTCGACGGCCGGCGTGGCCGCGGTGGGCGACGACTGCAACGACGGGAACGACAAGGTGTTCCCGGGTGCGGTCGAGATCTGCAACAGCATCGACGACGACTGCGACGCGCTCGTGGACGCGGCCGACTCGGACACCGTGCTGACCACGTTCTTCGCTGATGTGGACAACGACACCTTCGGAAACCCCATGTCGACCACGAAGGCGTGCTCCGCACCCGGCGGGTTCATCGCCGACAGTACCGACTGCAACGACGCAAACGCCCTGATCAAGCCGACCGGCATCGAGATCTGCAACGCGATTGACGACGACTGCGACACCGTCGCCGACGACGGCATCCCCACGCAGACCTGGTACCTCGACTCCGACAACGACCTGTTCGGAGGCTCCACCAGCGCCGTCGCGTGCGCCGCTCCGGTCGGGTACATCGCTGCAAACGGCGACTGCCTGGACACCGACCCGCTCGTGAATCCGAACGCGACCGAGGTCTGCAACCTCAAGGACGACGACTGCGACCTGACCGTCGATGACGGCGTCCAGACCACGTACTACCGCGACGTGGACGGCGACACGTTTGGTGCCAAGCTCGTCACGCAGGCGGCCTGCAGCGTCGCTCCGGTCGGGTATGTCGCCGACAAGACGGACTGCGACGACAACGCTTTCGCCGTGAAGCCGAGCGCGATCGAGGTGTGCAACACGATCGACGACGACTGCGACACGTTCACGGACGATCTCGATTCGTCGGTGACCGGCCGGGGAACGTACTTCGCGGACACCGATGGCGACACGTTCGGTGACCCGCTCGTGTCCGTGACGGTGTGTTTCCCGACGCTGGCTCAGGTGGCCAATTCCACCGACTGCAACGACACGTCGGCCGCCATCAAACCGACGGCCACCGAGGTGTGCAACGCGATCGACGACGACTGCGACAACCTCGTCGACGACGCGGACGTGTTCACCGGCGGCGCGCTTTACTCCGTCGACTTCGACAACGACGGCTTCGGCGACGACTCCGTCCCGCCGGCCCACAAGTGCGCGGCGCCCCTCGGTACGGTCGACAACGACGCCGACTGCGACGATCTCGACAAGGACGTCAATCCGGTCGCGACCGAGATCTGCAACGCGATCGACGACGACTGCGACGTTGGAGTCGACGACCTCGATCCCGAGGGTGCGGTCGGCACGTTCTGGTACCCGGACTTCGACAACGACAGCCACGGCGATGACACCGCGACCGGTCTCGAACAGTGTGACGCGCCGGGCGTCGACTATGCCGACGTCGGCGACGACTGCGACGACACCGTCAAGGAGATCAACCCCGAGAAGACGGAGGTCTGCAACTCGCTCGACGACGACTGCGACGGCAAGGTTGACGCCGCGGACCCCAGCGTCTTCGGTGCGACGACCTGGTTCGTGGACGTCGACAAGGACGGTTTCGGAGACGTGAACGATCAGGGCGCGGCGTATTGCTCGGACCCGATCGGGCACGCGTTGACCGCGACGGACTGCAAGGACAACGACAAGACCGTGTACCCGGGCGCGGCCGAGGTCGCCGACCAGAAGGACAACGACTGCGACGGGCACGACGAAACCTACGACGCCGACGGAGACGGTCTCGATGTGCTCGAGGAGGCGGCGAACAACACGAACCCCGAGGTCGCTGACACGGACGATGACGGGCTCGAGGACGGCGACGAAGTCCTCGAAGGCACGAACCCGTTGGTGCAGGACACCGACGAAGACGGGGTGTTCGACGGCGCTGAGGTGCTGAACGGCACCGAGCCGCTCGTGAAGGACACCGACGACGATGGGCTCGACGACGGCGCGGAGGCGGACGCAGGCAGCGACCCGCTCGTGAAAGACACCGACGAGGACGGGATCGAGGACGGCGATGAGGTCGCGGACGGCACGGACCCGACCCTCGCAGACACGGACGTCGACGGCGTGGACGACGGCCTCGAGGCCCGTGACGGAACGGACCCGCTCGACAAGACCGACTTCCACGACGACGCTTACGACGGTGACAGCGATGGCCTGCCCGACCACACCGAGTACACCCTCGGCACGGACGAGACGAAGGCCGACACCGACGGCGGCGGCGTGAACGACGGCGACGAGGTCGACGCCGGCACCGATCCGCTCGACGGCTCCGATGACCCGGTCCCGGACACCGACTCGGGTTTGGACACCGACACGGACACGGGCGACACGGGCGTTCTGCCGCCGGAGAAGAAGTGCGGCTGCGAGTCGGGGACCTCGGCTCCGCTGTGGGCGTTTGGCGTCGCGCTGTTCGGGCTGCGTCGGCGGCGCACCGCACGGTAGTCAGTGCGCGTCGGCCCAGGTCCGACCGACGCCCACGTTGACCACGAGCGGCACCTCGAGCGGCGCCGGGTGCTCCATCGCGTCGATCACGAGCGCCTTCACGGCGTCGACCTCGGCGTCGGGGACCTCGAGCAGCAGCTCGTCGTGGATTTGCAGCACCAGGCGCGCGCGTAGACCGCGGTCCGCGAGGTCCCGCGCGACCCGCAGCATCGCGAGCTTGCACAGGTCCGCCGCTGACCCCTGAATCGGCGTGTTCGCGGCGATGCGCTCGCCGGCCTGGCGCTCCTGCGCGTTGCGGCTCGTGAGCTCCGGGATGTAACGGCGGCGGCCGTTCAGCGTGGTGACGAAGCCGTAGACGCCAGCCTCGGCGATGGTGCGGTCGAGCCAATCGCGCACGCCAGCGTAGGTTGCGAAGTAGCGCTCGATGTGGGCGGCGGCGTCCTTGCGCGGGATGCCCAATTGCTGGGACAGCGCGGTGGCGCCCTGGCCGTAGATCGTCGCGAAGTTCACGGTCTTCCCGACGTTGCGCTGCTCGGACGTGACCGCTTGCTGCGCGACGCCGAACAGGTCGGCGGCCGTCTGCCGGTGGACGTCGCCGTTGGTGCGAAACGCCTCCACGAGCTTCGGGTCGCGCGAGAAGTGCGCGAGCACGCGCAAATCGATCTGCGACCAGTCGGCGGAGAGCATGACGGAGCCGGGCTCCGCGACGAACGCGCGCCGGATTCGCTTGCCTTCGACCGTGCGAACGGGCGTGCGCTGGAGGTCCGGGTCGGTCGTGATCAGCCGCCCCGACACGCCCACGGTCTGCTGGAACACGGGGTGCACGCGGCCGTCGCGCGGGCTCTGGGCCGCGATCAGCACCTCGACGTAGGTGTTGATCAGCTTTGCGTACGCGCGGTGGTCGAGCAGCACCGACGCGATCTCGTGGTGCGGGACCAGCTTCTCGAGCACCTCGGCGTCGGTCGAGAACCCCGTCTTCGTCTTCTTTTGCGGCGGCAGGCCGAGCTCCTCGAACAGCACCTTCGCGAGCTGCTGGGTGGAGCCGAGATTGAAGGGGTGCCCGGCGAGTGCGTGTGCGCGGGCCTCGAGCGCGGTCCGCTTTTCGGTGAACTCGACGCCCATCGCAGCGAGGTCGTCGCGGTCGACGCGAACGCCGTCGAGCTCCATTCGGCCGAGCACCCACGACAACGGCAAGTCGATCGTGTCGTGGTTCTGCGTCTGCCCTTCGCTCGCGAGCCGATCGCGGACGCTGTCCGACACGTCGGCGAGCACCTTCGCGAGGTGTCCCGCGTACGACGCGCAGCGATCCACCGGGCAAGCCGCGAGCGTGCGCAGGTCCTTGCCGGAACCGACCAGCCACTTGCGCGGCTTCACGGCGCGGTGGGCGAAGTCCTTCGCGAGCTCCTCGACGCGGTGCGGGTTCCCGTGGAGCTGTTCCTCGGGCAGGTGGCGGGTCGGGTCGCAGAGGAACGACGCGATCATCGGGTCGAGCGCGACGCCCGCCAGCCTCCCTGCGACCGCACGCCACAGCGCCTTCGCGTCGTGCACGACCTTCGGTCGATCCGCGCTCGCGAGCCAATGACCGACGTCGTCAGGAAGCCCGGCGACGTACCACGGCTCCCCTCCGACCGCGCACACCGCGAGGCCGACGAGGTGTTCGTCGCCGGGGGGTCCATCGACGAGCGGGACGACGACCGCGCGCCGGTCGCTGAGGGCGGTGATCGCGCGCGCGGAAGAGGTCTCGTCGAGCACGGGTACAGCCGGCAGTTCGTCGTCGGGGTCGCCGCCGGTGAGCAGCGAGAAGAATTCGAGCTCGCGGTACAGCGCGTCGACGTCCTCGGACGTCGCGTCAGGGAGCGTCAGATCGACGTTCGGAACATCCGCGTGGGTGTCGAGCTTCGCGAGCGCAAGCGACGCAAACGCCACCTCGCGCTGGGTCGTGAGCGTCTCCTTCTGCTTGCCCTTGAGGTCCTCAAGGTGCTCGTAGATCCCCGCGACGGAACCGTACTTGTCGAGCAACGCGACGGCACCCTTCTCGCCGATGCCGCTCACGCCGGGGATGTTGTCGACGGCGTCACCGAGCAGCGCGAGGCGGTCCGGGATGCGCGCAGGTGGCACGCCCCAACGCTTCTTCACCAGCTCGGCGTCGTACGTGACGTCCTTCATGGGGTCGTAGAGGTGGACGTGCTCGTCGACGAGCTGCGCCATGTCCTTGTCGCCCGCCACCACGATCACGTCGTCGCCGGCCGCTGCGGCGCGAACGGCGAGGGTGCCGATCACGTCGTCGGCCTCGAGGCCCTGTACGGTCACGACGTGAAACCCGTGCGCCCGCACGACCCGCTCGAGGTGGGGCCACTGAAGGACAAGATCACGGGGCGTCGGCGGCCGATGGGCCTTGTAAGCGGGGTACAAGAGCTCGCGCTTCGTCGGTCCGGGGGGATCGAAGACGACCGCGCCGCCGTCGGGGCGCTTTCCGGCAAACAGCTTGCGGAACATCGTCGCGAAGCCGTAGATCGCGTTCGTCGGCAGCCCTTCGGCGGTGCGGAGGCTCGAGGGCAGCGCGAAGAACGCGCGGTACGCGAGCCAGCTGCCGTCGACCAGGACGACGCGGCGCCGCTTCATGGAGCGGGGATGCCGAGGACGCCGCGGATCGCACCCACCAGCTGTTCGGGCGTGAACGGCTTCTGGAGCATTCGATCGTCTCCGAGCTCGATGCCGATGGCCGCGAGGTAATCGGGGTCGTGGGCGCTCATCAGCAACACATGAACGCCCGGACGCGTGCGGCGTAGCGCGCCCGCCAGCTGCGCGCCGGACTCGCCGGGCATGACGAGGTCGGTGACGACGAGGTCGATGAAGCCGTCCCAGGCGTCGGATACGCGCATGGCCTCCGCTCCGTGGCTCGCGTCGAGTACGCGGAAACCGAGATCGGAGAGCACGAGTCGCGCGAGCTCGAGCATGGAGTCGTCGTCTTCGACGAGCAGGACCGTGCGCTGGCGCTTGAACCCGGCGGTGACGTCTTCGTGGAGCGTCGGGTGAAGCTCCTCCGGCGGGGTGGTGACCGGTCGCGCGCGCAGGCGCGTGACGAGCGGTGGTGTGCCGGCCGCGATGGTGGAGGTGTGTTGCTGGACCTCGAGGAGTTCGGTAGCGAACTGCTGGGCCGAGGGCGTGCGGTGCTCGGGCTTGAGCGCGAGCGCGCGTCGCAACACGGGGAGCAGCACCTCGGGCACGCCGTAAAGGACCTCCGGGTTCTGGTCCCACAAGAACAGGTCCATCTCGAACCGGTCGGTGACCAGCGCGTGGAGCGTGGCGGCGGCGCCATAGACGTCGGCGCGCTCGTCGACCGAGCGTGCGCTGCGGCGCTGTTCGGGCGCCATGAAGCCGATCGTCCCGAACACCGCGCCCGTGTGGGTGAGCCCGCCGAGCTCCTCGAGTCGCGCGATGCCGAAGTCGGTCAGCTTGCAGATGCCGTCTTTGCTGACGAGCACGTTGCTCGGCTTCACGTCGCGGTGAACACAGCCGTACTGATGGATGGCCGAGAGCCCGCTGCACACCTGCACGAGCACGTCGATCGCGAGCCGCGGGGGCATCGGCCCGTTGCGCGCGACCCAGTCGGCCGGTGAGCCGCCCTCACACAGCTCCATCACCATGAACGTGATTCGTCCACCGGACCTGAGGGGCTCGTCACCGACGTCGTAGGTGCGGATGACGTTCGGGTGGTCGATGCGCATCAGCGCGCGGGCTTCAGCTTCGAACCGCTGCCGGGGAAGATCGGAGCCGGTCTCGGACGGCAGCAGGAACTTTACCGCGCGCGGCACCTTCAGGAGCGTGTCCCACGCCTGGTACACCGCGCCCATGCCGCCCTGACCGAGGAGCGGGCCGATCGCGTAGCGCGCGTCGGCGCCGACCGACGCTGGAAGATGCAGGAACGGCGTCATCGGCCCAGGACACGGAAGTTTCGGATGCTTCCCGGAACCTGCGCGGGGATCGGTTCGTACGCGACGCCCTCCCGGGACGTCATCGCCGCGCGAAACGCGTCGGAAACGAGGATCTCGCCGGCACGGGCGGTGTCCTCGCCGAGCTTGGATGCTGCGTTCACCTGCTCGCCGTACATGTCGACGTCACCGATGCACAATACGGGCCCGTAGCCGAGGCCGACGCAGAGCAGGACCTGCTCCTCCGGTGGCCGTTGGAGGTTGAACTCTACACAAGCGCGCTGCATCGCGAACGCTGCGTCGAGCGCCGCGGATGGCGTGGAGAACCGGACGAGCAGGCTGTCGGCTTCGGTCTTTACGAGTCGACCGCCGCCGGACGCGAGGATTGGGCGGAACAGACGAAGGCTCTCGTAGATGACCTCGAGGAAGTGGATGATGCCGAACTCGGAGCTGCGCCGCGAGAAGCCAGATAGATCGGTGTACATGATGGCCCGCTCAGCGCCGTAGCGGTGCCAGATCAGCGCGTCGATCGATGCCGCGTCCGCGTCGGGCAGGCAGCGTCGCTCGATGAGCGCCCAGAGTTCAGCTTCGTCGGGGTGCATCTACCAGCGTCCGAATGCCGCCCAGGAGGCGAGACGGTCGAGCACGACAGGATCGGTGGCGGGGCCGAACGCTGCGATCGCATCGAGCCCGAGGGCGTCGGCCGCGGTGGGATCCACGGAAAATCGGGGCTCGCGAGGGAGGAGCGCAAATTTCAAAGCAACGTCGGACGTGGTCGGTACCTCGGACGTGGCGTCCGCGAGCGCGTCGCTCGTGTCGGGCACCTTCTCGAGCGTCCACCATGGGTCGTACTCGAACCGATGCGTCTCACCGATGCCGTAAACGCCCATCGCCCGGTACCAAACGGTCGGGCCCTTGAACACGATGGGGCCTGTGAACGGATTTGCGCCGCGCACGTCGCCCTGAGGCGTGCCCATGTGACCGTCACAGTGGGGCGTGGACATGCCGTACGCCGCGCCCCCGCAGCGGTGGACATAGTTCGTGGCGCCCTCGGTGACGTCGTCGATGAAGCGGTGCTCTTCGAGCCACCAGGCGGTGACGGCGAGGTCGACTGCGGCGGCGAGCACGTCGGGGTCGTAGCTCTTCTCCGGCGCGAGCGCGCGCCACGTCGCCATGCCGAGGTATTGCTGGGCGTTGGAGCACGAGTAGAACGTTCCGCCGGGCCCGCAGCCGGGGAACGCAGGCGCCCACAGCTGGTTTTCGACGTCGTAGACGGTGCGGTCGAGGCGGTTGTCGACGGTGTAGAGGATGCCTACGGCTTCGAGCAGCGACTGCCGGCTGGTGAGCATGCGGTCAGCGCCGCTCTCGCTGATGATCAGCCGTACGGCGAGCGAGACCTCGGATTCGGTCGCGAGGTCGCGCGCGGTGATCGGCCGCACGACCTCGGCGTAGTCGTACGTTATCCATTCGCCGCCGCGCATGCCTTCGATGCCGAGCGCGTCGTAGTCGACGAACACCGAGCGCGCGTCCATGCAGCGGCCTTCGTCGCACGGGTCGGCGACCATCAGACCGGCATCGTCGTAGGGCTCGGATGGCACCCAAGCCGGAACCGGCGGTTCGACGTGGGGTACGGGCGGGATGGGGATGGGCACGACGGCGAGGAACGACGCCACCACGGTGGCGCCAATGACCATGCCGGCCTTCTGCACGTCGGACAGCGGGGCGCGGTGGCCGTCAGAGGGCCCGCCGCCCTGGGCGGTTGCAGGCCCGCCGCCAGAGGCGGCTGCAGGTGATAGCGCGTTCTCTAGAACGGAGGCCGGTCCTTGCATCTTCGGAGACTAGCAGACCGCGGGCCGCCGTGCAACGCAGGGCACTTTCGGATAGCGGCCTGCGATGCGCGTAATGAAGTTCGGTGGGACATCGGTGGGCGACGCAGCGCGGTTTCGCGCGGCCTCGGACCTGGTCATCAACGCTGTTGTCGAGACCCGCGTGTTCGTGGTCGTCTCGGCGGTGTCTGGCGTGACGAACACGCTCGTCGAGGCGGCGGCGAAGGCCGCCGAAGACCCCGCTGTCGAGCCCATGCTTGCCCGTTTTCGCGACGTTCACGAGCGCATCCTCGCGGACCTCGCGCCCGACCTCGGCGCGCACGTCGACGAGGCTCGTCGCGGAATCGCGGCGTTGGTCGGTGAGCTTGGCGACCTGCTGCACGGCATCGCGCTGCTCCGCGACGCCTCACCCCGCGCTCAGGCCCACGTTTGCTCGTTGGGCGAGCGCGCTTCAGTGGTGCTGATGGGCGCCCTCCTCGGCGCGCGCACGGGCGATTGTCGCGTCGTGGACGCTCGGGACGCGCTGTTGCTCACCGGTGACCCGATGGCGGGGACGCCGGACGAGGCGGCGATTCGCGCGCGCCTGCAGGCCGTGATCGCTGCGCCGTCGCGGCTGTTTGTCACCGGCGGGTTCTTTGGCGCCGACCGCGACAGGAAGACGATGTTGCTCGGGCGTGGCGGTTCGGACTGGTCGGGCGCGCTCGTGGCGGCGGCCGTCGATGCCGAACTGCTCGAGATCTGGACGGACGTTGACGGCATCTTCACCACGGACCCGCGCGTGGTGCCGGAGGCGACGGTGTTGCCGGAGATGAGCTTCGCAGAGGCCGCCGAGCTCGCCTATTTCGGCGCGAAGGTCCTGCACCCGAAGACGATCGCTCCAGCGCGGGACCGCGGCATCCCGGTGCGCGTCTGCAACAGCTTCAACCCGTCCGCTTCGGGCACGTTCGTAAGAGGCGTCGCCACCGCGCCGCCCCACGCGGTTCGCGGCATCTCGTTTCTCGACGGCGTGGTGATGGTCGACGTGTCGGGTGCGGGCCTGCGCGGCGTGCCGGGCGTCGCCGCCCGCGTGTTCGGGGCGTGTGCGTCGCGCGAGATCTCGGTCGTGTTGATCACGCAGGCGTCGAGCGAATGTTCGATCAGCTTCTGCATCGGTGCCAAGGACGCGGACCGCGCGGTGGCCGCGTTGAACGACGTGTTCGAGGTGGAGTTGGCTGCGGGTCGCGTCGATCCCATCGCGCTACGGCGCGACCTCGCCGTGTTGTCGATCGTCGGCGACGGCATGCAGCAGCGGCCGGGTGTGGCGGGGACTTTGTTCGGCGCCCTCGCCGACATCGGCAGCAACGTCGTCGCCATCGCTCAGGGGTCGAGCGAGCGCAGCATCTCCACCGTCATCGAGGCCCGCGAGGGGCGCCGCGCGATGGCGCACGTCCACCACTGCTTCTTCGACACCGCCGAAGTGGTCGAACTCTACGTCTGCGGCGCCGGCCTGGTCGGCTCGCGCCTGCTCGATCTCGTCGCGGGCGTGCGGCCCGGCCTGCTCGAGAAGGGCGTCGACCTGCGGGTGTGCGGGATCGCCAACAGCAAGGTGATGGTCGTCGAGCCTCGCGGGTTTGGTCCAGGAGCGGCGAAGGCCGCGCTCGCAGGCGGCTCATCGGGCTCACACGAGAGCTGGGCGCGCTCGGTCGCGGAGCGCCGCCCGACGCATCCGGTGTTCGTCGATTGCACGTCTTCCGACGCGGTCGCGCGCAGCTACCCGACGCTTTTCGACTCGGGCTTTCACGTGGTCACCGCGAACAAGAAGGCGAACGCGATGGAGACCGCGTTCTGGCGCGACCTGCGGGTCCACGCGTCCCGTCGCCGTCGTCGGTTCCTGTACGAGACGAACGTTGGCGCCGGCTTGCCGGTGATCGACACGGTCAAGAGCCTGGTCCAGGGTGGCGACCGCGTGCTCGTGTTCGAGGGCATCCTGTCGGGCACGCTGTCGTTCCTTTACGGGCTGCTCGACGCGGGCGTCCCGTTCTCCGAGGCGGTGCGCACGGCGAAGGCGAAGGGGTTCACCGAGCCCGATCCGCGCGACGACCTGTCCGGCGCCGACATGGCGCGCAAGGTGCTGATCCTCGCGCGCGAGTTCGGGCAGGTCGTCGAGCCTTCGGCTGTGCGGGTCAGCGGCGTGTTGCCCGCCGACTACGACGCGTCCGGCGACGTGCCGACGTTTCTCGCCCACCTGGACGCGCTGGACGAGCGGTTCCGCGCCCAATCGGAACAGCTGCGCCGGGAAGGCAAGGTGCTGCGGTATGTGGGCCGAATCGACGAGACGGGCGTGTCGGTCGGGCCGCTCGCCGTGCCGGTCGACCACCCGCTGGCAGCGATCAAAGGCGGCGAGAACGCGCTCTCGTTCTTGACGTCCCACTACAGCCCAAACCCGATGGTGATCCGCGGTTACGGCGCTGGCGCCGACGTGACCGCGGCGGGTGTGCTCGCGGACATCCTGCGCATCGTCGTGGTCGGGCCGTGATCCAAGCCTACGCTCCGGCGAGCATCGGCAACTTCGCGGCCGGGTTCGACATCCTCGGTGCCGCGGTAGCCGACGTCGAAGACCCGCTGCGCCTCGGCGACATCGTCACGATCGAGCCTGCCGAGCAAACGTCGTTCGAGGCAATGGGGCCGTACGCCGGTAGCCTTCCCGGCGACCCTGGCGACAACCTCGTCGTGCGCGCCCGCGATCGAATCGCCGCGGTGCTCCGTGCGAACGGCGCTGAGCTCCCCCCGCATCACCTCGTGCTGCAGAAGCGCCTCCCGCTGAACAGCGGTCTCGGCTCGAGCGCCGCGTCAATCGTCGCGGGCCTGCTCGCGGTGAACGCGTTCGCCGGAGAGCCGCTCGACGAGGCCGCGCTCTACCGCATGGCCGGGGAGTTGGAGGGGACGTTCTCGGGCGGCGTGCATTACGACAACACGGGTCCTTCGCTGCTCGGTGGCCTGCTCGTGATCGCGCCGGCGGGCCCGCCTTGTCCGCTGCCGTTCCCCGACGAGCTGCGAATGATCGTCGTCCACCCGGATCTAGAGCTTTCGACCGCAGCTTCCCGGGCGGCGCTCCCGCGCGAGTTTCCACGCGCCCGCGTCGTCGAGTTCGCCCAGAACCTCGCGTTGTTCGTGCACGCCCTGCACGTCGGTGACCGTGCGTTGCTGGAGAGGTCTTTGCGCGACCCGCTCGCTGAGCCGCACCGCGCGCCGCTCGTGCAGGGTTTTGAACAGGTGAAGCGCGCGGCCCTCGACCGTGGCGCGCTCGGCTGCAGCCTCTCGGGCTCGGGGCCGTCGGTGTTTGCGGTGGCGGAACAGGGCGGCGCCCGCGCCGTGCGCGATGCGATGGTCGCCGCGTTCGCGCGGGCCGGCGTCCGTGCGGACGGGTACGTTTGCGTCCTCGATGCGGGCGCGAGGCTCGTTTGAACCCTTGGACGCCGACTTCACGGATTCGCGCAGGGCGCGGCCATTCAGGCTATCCTTTGGAGAGGCTACGGATTTTGTACATGCGCCGTTCTCTGCTGCTCGTCACGCTGTTCATCCCGCTCGTCGGGGCCTGCATCAGCGACACGAACGTGATCGAGGCCGCCAAGGAGCTCGAGTTCGGGCCGAATCTCACCGATCTCGGCGACGTGGTCGTCGGGGCTGAGCCGGTCGCGTTCAACCTGATCGCGCTCAACGTCGCGGGCGGCACGATCCACCTCGCCTCGGTCGACGTGCAGGACGATGGCGCGGGGTTCGCGTTCGTCGGTGCGGTTCCCGTCGAGGTCGAGCCCGACGCCTCTGTAGAGCTCCCGTTCACGTACACGCCGTCCGCGGAGGGCTGGCACACCGCGACGTTTACGGTGTTTTCGAACGCCGTCGAGTCCGAGATGGCGGTCGAAGGGCGCGCGCACGCGATCGTCGGCGCCGCCCGCGCACGTCCGCTCGTGCTCGACTACGGGCGGCTCGCAATGGACGCGTCCGGATTGCTCACGGTCGACCTCGTGAACGATGGAGTCGTCGACCTCGCCCTGGCGGGCGTGACGGTGAACGTCGACGGCGGCACGGCGGTGGCCGACGTCGCGGTGGACGCCGCGCTGCCGGTCGACGGCGTGCTCGAGGTGGAGATCGCCCTGGACGCCGATTCGAACGCCACGATCGATGGCACCGTCTCGTTCGACTTCGGCTCGGCTGGCAAGGTCCAGGTGCGGCTTCGCGCGAACGACTGTGCGACCGGCGATCCCTCCGCCTACGACGTCGACGAAGACGGGGTGTCGGTGTGCGGCGGCGATTGCGACGACGCGGTGTTCTCGGTGCATCCGGGCGCGAGCGAGCTCGCGAACGGGGACGACGACGACTGCGACGAGCTGACCGACGAGGGGACGGTCGCGTTCGACGACGATGGCGATTGCATGTGCGAAGTTGCGCCGTGCGTCGGTTCGGTCACGAACTGCGCGACGATCACCGCGGGTGACTGCGCCGACGATGACCCGTCCGTGTACCTCGGCGCTGTGGAGGTGCTCGGCGACGGCGTCGACGGGAATTGCGACGGCGAGGTGGACTCGGGCTCGTCCGATGTCGACGGGGACGGGTATTCCCCGCTCGGCAAGGACTGCGACGACCTCGATCCCGCCGTACATCCAGGGGCTCGCGAGCTGCCGGACGGCGTCGATCAGGACTGCGACCTGACGGTGGACGAGGGAACCGTCGCCTACGACGACGACAAGGACGGTACCACCGAGCTTCAGGGCGACTGCGCCGACGGCGACGCGCTCGCGCACCCGGGTGCGGTCGAGCGCGTGAACTGGCGCGACGACGATTGCGACGGCGTGATCGACGAAGGAACCGTGAACGGTGACGACGATCACGACGGGTTCACCGAGAACGGCGGCGACTGTGCCGACGCCGACCCGACCCGAAACCCAGGGCAGCGCGAGGTCTCCGGCAACGGCAAGGATGAAGACTGCAACGGAGCGACGGGACCGTGATCTTCTCGCTGTTCGTCGGTGCTGCGCTCGCGAAGAAGCCGCCCCCACCTCTGCCGGAACCCGTGTACCAGGACGTCGTCGCGTCTCTGTTGGGTGACGCGCTCACGCAAGACGTCGCGTGGAAGGACCTCGTGTTCCTGTCGACGCAGATCGGCGCGCGGTTCGCCGGCTCGCCCGCGCTCGATCGTGCGTCGACGTGGGCGCAGGCGCAGATGCAGTCGTATGGGCTCGCGAACGTCCACGCCGAGCCCGTGACGCTCCGGTCGTGGTCCCGCGGCACGTTGGAGATCGCTGCGACCGCGCCGTTCGCGCGCCCGCTGCACGGGCTGTCGCTCGGCGCGAGCGTCGGCACACCGGCGGGCGGCCTCGAAGGTGACGTCGTCGTCGTCGACAGCTGGGACGCGTTCACCGCGCTGCCCGACGACCGCGTGAAGGGGCGGATCGTGGTGTGGAACGTCCCGTTCACCACCTACGGCGAGACGGTCGGCTACCGGTTCGCGGGGGCCAGCGTCGCGAGCCGGCGCGGCGCGGTCGCCTCGCTCGTGCGCTCGGTGTCGCCCACGTCGCTCGATACCCCGCACACGGGCGTTCAGCGGTACGACGCCGATGTGACGCCGATCCCCGCGATCGCCATCACGGGTGAGGACGCGACGTGGCTCGCCATGTTGCAGTTGCAGGGCGTGACGCCGCACCTCCGAGTGGCTTCGACAGCCGCGCCGGTCGCCGATGTCCCTGCGAACAACGTGATGGGCGAGGTTCGTGGGCGTGAGCTGCCGGAGGAGGTGGTGGTGCTCGGCTGCCACCTCGACAGCTGGGACGTCGGTCAGGGCGCGCAGGACGACGGTGCGGGCTGTGTGCAGGCGCTCACCGCGGTGTGGCTCATCAGCAAGCAGCCCGTCGCCCCACGTCGCACCGTGCGCGTCGTGTTCTATGTCGGCGAGGAGTACGGAATCGGCGGGGCGCTCGGGTACGCCGAGACCCACAAGGCCGAGAAGCACTTCGCGGCGATCGAGGCAGACACGGGCGCGGGGCATCCGTTCGGCTTCAAGGTCGACGTTCGCAAGCCGGGTTCCACCGACGAGGAGCCTGACGCGGAGCTCGTCGCGGCCGCGATCACCCGCGTGTCCGCGGTCCAGGGTCCGTTGAAGGTGCTCGACATGGGGCAGTTCGAACAGGGCTACGGGGGCACGGACATCGGGCCCCTGATCGAGCAGGGAGCGCTCGGGTTCGGCGTGTGGCACGACACCACCGGCTATTGGCCGATCCACCACACTTGGGCCGACACGATCGACAAGGTCGATCCGAACGACCTCGACGCCGGGGTCGCGGCGATGGCGTTGCTCGGGTGGACGCTCGCGGATCTGCCGTGAAGGCCATCACGCTCGGCGCCGGAAAGCGGCTCGTGTGGGGCGTCGTCGACGACGTCGGCGCCCCGGGGCCGGGCGAGGTCTGTATCGCCGTGGTCGCCACCGCTGTGAACCGCGCCGATCTCGCGCAGCGGCTCGGCCTGTACCCGCCGCCGCCGGGTGCGTCCGCAATTCTCGGCCTCGAGTGCAGCGGTCACATCGAGGCCGTCGGCGAGGGCGTGGACACGCTGAAGGTCGGCGACGCGGTTTGCGCGCTGCTCGCAGGTGGTGGTTACGCCGAGCGGGTCGTGTGCCCGGCGGTGCAATGCCTTCGCGTGCCTCGCGGGCTCACGCTCGAGCAGGCGGCGGCGATCCCCGAGGTGTGGAGCACCGCGTGGCTCAACCTGTGGGGCGAGGGGCGGCTGCAACCGCACGAGCGGGTGCTCGTCCATGCGGGCGCGAGCGGCGTCGGCACCGCCGCGATTCAGCTGTGTCGCCTGTCGGGCAATCCGGTGGCGGTCACGGTGGGGAGCGACGAGAAGGCCGAGCGCTGCCTCGCCCTCGGCGCGTCGCTCGCGGTCAACCGCAAGGCCGGGCCCTGGCGCGACGCGGTGCGCGCGTGGGGGGCGCCCGCGGTGATCCTCGATCCTGTCGGTGGCGACTACCTCGAAGACGACCTCGCCGTGCTGGCCTACGGGGGTCGGCTGGTGTTCATCGGCGTGATGAGCGGGACGAAGGCGCCGCTCGACCTCGCGCGCCTGCTCGTGAAGCGGCAGCAGATCACGGGATCGACGCTGCGCGCGCGCTCCGCGGCCGAGAAGGGTGCCATCCTGAACGGGCTCGAACATGCAGCGTGGGCCGCGTTCGTCGATGGTGCCGTCGCGCCGGTGATCGACCGCGTGTTGCCGATCACGCGCGCCGAAGAGGCTCACGGCGCCGTCGCGTCGGACGTCACGTTCGGGAAGGTCGTGTTGACCGTCTCGGGCGCGTGATGCGCACGGCGGCCGTTCAGTTCAAGGCGACCAAGGGCGACGTGATCGCGTCGCGCAGGGCGCTCGTCGGCCTCGCCGATCGCGCGGGCGCTGGCGCAGATCTCGTCGTGCTGCCGGAGATGGCGGCCACCGGCTACCTGTTCGCGGACGCGGCGGCCGTGCGCGCTGTCGCCGAGGAGCCGAAGGGACCGACGTTCCAGGCCCTCGCCCCGATCGCGCGGGCTCACCGCTGCCACGTCGTGTGCGGGTTCGCAGAGGTCGCTCGGGATCGGCTGTTCAACAGCGCGCTCGTGATCGACCCGTCCGGTGCGCTGGCAGGCGTGTACCGAAAGACGTTGCTGTACGACGCGGACCTCCCGTGGGCGACCCCCGGCGACAGCGGCTACGCCACGTTCGACGGCGGCCGGTTCGGCGTCGGCATCTGCATGGACCTGAACGACGATCGTTTCGTCGACTGGGTGCATGCCGCGCGCGTGCCCGTCGTCGCGTTCCCGACGAATTGGGTGGAAGACGGCTCGAACGTGTGGTGGTACTGGTCGTGGAGGCTGCTCGGCCTGCGCACGAGCCTGGTCGCTGCGAACACCTGGGGTGAGGAGCGCGTCGGCGCGGCCTCCGTCGAATTCACCGGCGAGAGCGCCGTGTTGGTGGACGGGGTGGTCGTCGCGTCCGGGCCGCACGTCGGTGATCGGGTCGTGTTCGCGACGGTTCCTTGATACAGCCGCGCCTCCTCGGAGGTCCCATTGCGTCTGGTTTCCCTACTGTCGTTGTCGTTGCTGGTGGCGTGCAAGTCGGCTGAAACCGATGAAACGGGCGAAACCGGTGTCGTGGACACTGGGGACACCGACGACACGGACCCGAACGACACGGATCCCGTGATCGTCGATGCCGACGGCGACGGGTCGATGTCGGACGTGGACTGCGATGATGCCGACCCGCTTCGGTTCCCCGGGAACCCCGAGGTGTGCGACGCGGTCGACAATGATTGCGACGAGGTGATCGGGACCGACCTCGTGACGTGGACCTCGATCAATGGGGTCGACACGGACCTCACGGCGACGTTCTTGGCTGGGACAAGCGAGCTTGCGGCGGCCTACTCGCTCGCGGATGACGGCACGCTGAGGGTCTGCGGCGGCACGTGGTACGTCAACCTCGACGTCGCCGCCGACACGACGCTCGAGGGCTTCCAGGCCCCGACGCTCGACGGTGTTGGCCTGACGACCATCGCGGTGGCGACGGGAAAGACGCTCTCCGCGTCGGGTGTGGCCGTGACGTCGTCGAATTTCGTTCCGTCCGGGCTGCGGCGGCAGATCATCGCGGGCATCGACCTGGCCGACGACACCACGCTGCACCTCGCAGACTCGTACGTGTTCGGCAGCGCGATCGGCGTACGCGTCGGGTCGGGTTCGGTCGTGGACGTGACGGACACCGAGGTCACGGGCTGCGGTACGGGCATCGTCGCGAGCGTCGCCAGCGCCATGATCGACATCACGGGCGGCGCGTTCCAAGACTGCACCCAGAGCGCGATCAGCTCCCTGACGGTCGATCTGTTGATCGACGGCACCGAATTCACGACCAACACCGGCGGCGACGGTGGTGCGATCAGCCAGATCGGCGGCACGCTCACGATCGCGGACACCTCGTTCACCGACAACGCAGCTTCGGGATCTGGCGGTGCGCTGCACCTTTCGGGCGTGACGGCGAACCTCGGATCGAGCGTGTTCCACGGCAACGACGCGTTCGCCGACGGCGGCGCCGTTCACGTTGTCGCGGGCACCTATGTTGTGGATGACTGCACGTTCGAGGACAACAGCGCCAGCTCCGGGGGCGCGCTGGGGCTGTTTTCGGCGGGCCCTGTGGCCGGCTCGAACACCACGATCACGGGCGGGTCGTTCCTGCGCAACACCGCGACGACGTCGGGCGGCGCGATCATCGCGGACTGCAGCGCGTCGACGGTGCTGGTCGCGGTGACGTTTGGCGACGCAGCGGATGACAACACGCCGACCGACTTCTTCGGAAATAGCGTGGATGCCGACCTCGACGGCGTCGTGACGCAGACGGTGTTCTCGACCTGCGACTGAGCTATGCGCGCCGGCGCTTGCGCAGCAGCCACGGCGCAAGCGCGAGCAGCAGGGCGGCGCCTTCGGTCTCGGCGTGCTTCTTGTGGCAGCAGCCCTTCTCGGGCTCGTCGGGCGGGCCCGCCTGGTGCGCGAGCGGCGTGTGCCAGTTGCCCGTATTCTGCGGGTCGTGGCGCATGTTCGCCCACTGCACGTCCTGATCGGCGCGCCCGTCCGTGTGCCACGCGAACAGCCAGCCTTCGCGCGTCGTCGCGACCACGTCGAGGAGCCCGTCGCCATCGATGTCGCCGACGGCGGGGCTGCCGAGGATCCAGCCGCCGGTGAACTTCGGCCAGCCTGGCGCTTCCTCTCCTTCCGCGTTCCACGCGTGGATCATGTAGCCAGCGGTGCCGTAGATCGCCTCGTTGGCGGCGTCGCCGTCGATGTCCGCGATCGCGGGCGCATCGAGGAAGCTCACGTCTTCGAGCGCGCGGGGGAAGCCTGGCAGCGACGCGCCGCTGGCGCCGCTCCACCCGCCGAGCGCGTGCTGGTAGTCGGCCACGGTCGTGGACGGAAGCGAGAGCAGGTAGAACACGCCGGCGCCCGCGACGACCAGGTCGGGCACGCCGTCCATGTCCAGGTCGCCGAACGCGGGGTTCGTCACCATCGGGACGAACGAATTCTCGTCGGACAGGTTGTTCCCGGCGCCAAAGCCGTCGCGGTAGTAGGGCAGGTCGTAGAGCTCGTCGCCGTTCAGATCGATGGGTCCGAAGGTGCCGAGCATCGGGTTCGCGAAGATCTCGAGCGTGCCATCGCCATCGAGGTCTGCCAGCGCGGCAGACGACGGGTGACCCTCGCCGATCACGGGCAGCACCTGCTGGTTGATCAGCCCGTCGCGCTCGATCGGCCAACCGGGCCAGACCTCGGCCTTGGTCGCGTCCACGATGTACAGCAGCCCGGCGGCCCCCTGGGGCACCTCGTTGGTGCCGATCACGATGTCGAGATCGCCGTCGTCGTCGACGTCCCCGATCGCCGGGCTCGAGATGATGCGGCGCCCGGACGTCCCACACGCCTCGGGCTGGCACAGCGTGATCGGGTAGCCGGGCATCAGCGAGCCGTCGGCCTTCCAGATGTACAGGCGCTGATCCATGCCTCCGACGATCATCTCGAGGGTGCCGTCGCCGTCGATGTCTGCGAGGGCCGGCGCGGAGAGGATGCCGCGGTCCCACGCGTGGTTCGCGGTGAACTCGGCATTGTCGTGGCCTTCGATCGAGACCGGGAACCCGGCCATCCGGGTACCGTCGGCCTTCCAGACGTACAGGCGCCCGCGCAGGTCGCCGGCGACGAGCTCGGGACTGCCGTCGCCGTCAACGTCTCCGATCGCCGGGGTGGACAGGATGGCCGCCGGCTGATCCGCGCGCACGGCGCCGGACGTGTAGGCCTTGGACTGCGCGTAGCCGCCGACGAGCTCGGGGATGGGGTCGGTCTCGACCGGGAACCCGGCGAGCTCGCTCCCGTCAGCCTGATAGATGTGGACCTGCCCGGCGCCGGTCGCGAGCACGATCTCGTAGTCGCCGTCGCCGTCGAGGTCTGCGAGGCTCGGGGCCGGCTCGATGCTTCCGCCGGGCTGCAGCGGGAAGCCCACGAACCGGTCCGGATCGGTCTTGACCCACACGCTGCGGCGGTCTTCCGTGGAGCGCCCGTCGGTGTCCGTGACGGTGAGCCGCACGGTGACGAGTGGATCGTGCGCGCGGTAGGCGCGGTCCACCACGCCGTTGCCGATCGGGTCTTCGAACGTGAAGTCGCCGTACGCGGCGGTGTCGATGCGACCGAGCTCGCCGTCGACCGGCCCGCTGCCACCGCCGACGTTCGCCCACGTCTCGGGCTCCATGCCGGTGCCGACCTCGAGCTTCCACGACGCGACGCCGACGGCGCTGGACGCGAGGCCGTCGACGAGGATCGTCCCCTCCGGCCAGGCGAACCACTCGGGCCCCTGCAGGCGGGCCACGGGCGGGATCGCGTCGGCGTACACGGCGCGCACGGCGGTGCCGACGTCCACCCGGCCGTAGCCGTAGAACGCGTCCCACCCTACCTTCGCGGGGTAGGTGTTCAGCTCGTCCTGGTCGGCGTCGCTGAACGCGACGTCGTCGACGGTGGTGCGGAGCAGCGCGCGGACCTGGTCGGGCAGCAGCGGCGTGCCGTGGTCCTTCGCGGCCGAGATGATCAGGCCCGCGGCCCCTGAAATGCGCGACGACGAGCCGGTGGCGCAGGCGTCGGTGCCCGCGACGAGGTCGACGCGCGGCCCGAAGTTGTTGCAGCCGAGGAACGACATGTACGAGTACACGTCGTCGCTCTGCGTGTTGCTGCGCACGCTGTGGACGTACAGGATCGGCGACTTCACGCTCGGGTAGTTGTGGTGGTAGGCGTTCTCGTCGCCGGTGACGGAGACCAGCACCACACCGCTCTCGTCCGCGTAGGTGATCGCCTCGTCCGTCAGGGTGCTGTGGGAGAGCGAACCGAGCGCCATGCCGACGACGGAGGCGCCGCGGTCGGTCGCGTACGCGATGGCGAGACCGACGCGATCGCCGTCGGAGATGATGCCGTCGCCCGAACGCAGCGGCAGGATCGAACAGTTCGGGCACACGCCGATGCTGCCTCCGTCGCCGCCTTCGGCGCCGGCGTCCTCCATCACGCCCGTCCCGTGCGACGAGTAGGTGTCGCGCACGTGCGGCCACACGTCGTTGTCGTCCTGGAAAAAATCCCAGCCGGCGATGTCGTCGATGAACCCGTTCTTGTCGCCGTCAACGCCGTCGCTGAACGTGTAGATCAGGTCGGACGGCTCGAGAAGGCCGTCAGCGTCGGGCTGCCCGGCGTCCATGTGAACGCGCGGATCCTCCGCCCAGTCGCGGGTGTTGACGACGCCGTTCCCGTCGACGTCATACGACGTCGAGGTGGTGCCATCGGCGAGCTGGGGGAGCGGCAGCTCTGCGGTGTTGAGCAGCACCTTGTTCGCGAGGTTGCGATTGTCCCACTCGAGACCGGTGTCGACGATCGCGATGGTCACGTCCCAGCGGCCGGTGTTCAGCTGCCAGGCCTGGTCGGCGCCGAGGCCGGATCCGAGCGCGCGCTCCGAAGGGCGGATCGACAGTTCGGCGCCGGGCGGGATCCACGAGACGTAGTCCCAGTCGTTGAGCCCGAGCTCGTTCGGGCACTGGTCGATCGCGTCTTTGGCGCAGTTCGGAGTGACGGGGAGCGGCACGACGGCGTTCGCCGGCGCCGAGAGCATCGCAAACAACGCGATCGAGGTCATGCACTTCCCGAGAACGAGCCAACGGCCGAACGATAGCGGCGCAAATTAACGCGTGTGGAGCCTACCGGCGCGGGACTTTCACCGGAAACGCGCCGATGCGGCTCGGCGTCCCCGTGGGCTCGAGCAGCGCGTCCGTCGACGTGACGGGCAGGTGCCACACCTCGATCGTGGCGGTGAACGCGGAGCCCGTGGGCACGGGGAACCGGCCTTGCAGGTAGAACAGGGTCTTCTCGTCGTCTGCCCAGCCGATGATCTCGCGGGTGCCGACGCCAACGGCCTGCTCCTCCCAGGGGTGGAGCTCGCCGTCGAGGATGCGGATCCACGTGATGCCAGGTCCGGGCACGTGAATTCGCCCGCGAACCTCGAGCTCGCCGGCGCCAGGCGACGTGACGTCCACCGTCGGTTCACCGCGTTTTGGCTCCTTGGCGGGCAGGTAGCCGGTGGCCCAGCCTTGGCTCGGCACCGTCGACGCGAGCCTGGCGACGCCTCCGACGTAGCTCGGGATCGACCCGAGCAGCTCCGCGGTGTGGGGGAGGTCATCGGACGAACCCGCCTCGAACAGCTCGAGCGAGAGCTCCGGGCCCGACCACGAAAGCGCCGTCGCGTCCCAACCGGGGTGCGCGCCGTACGCGAACGCGGTCGCCTGTATCTCTGGCGCGCTCGCGTCGGCGTGCGCCACGACCTTGCTCGTCGCCCAGGCGGCGTCGCTCGACCACGGCGTGAAGCGGATCGCGGCCCGCCACAACGACGATCCGTCCGCGGTGTAGCCGCGCATCGGGCAGGTCCACTCGGGCCCGTCTTTCGTGCGTCGGTACGCGACGAGCGCGCCTTGCTGAACCCCGAGGCGCCAGCGCGGATCGGCGGCGACGTGCCTCAACAGGGCCTGTTCGTCGGCCGCGTCGATGGTCGACAGCGCGCTGACGTCGGCTCCGAGCGTGAACGTGGTGATCGTGCGCGTAAGGCTCGTCAGCTCGAGCGACGAACCCCCGCGTAGAGCGAGGTCTAACGCTGGTTCCCACGGCGAGCTCGCGTCGCCCGGGTCGATCCCGTCGGGCAGGTGGGGCGGCGTGAAGGGCGGAGGGGACGCGGCCAGCGCGGAAGCGAAGGTGACGACGAGCAGGTTCACGGTTCGACCACAGGTTCGGAGTTCATACGGACAGGCCCCGTTATCTCGGATACGATTGTTTGATGCGGCTCTCGTTGGCCATTGTGTTGGTTGCGGGGTGTACGGGGCCGGAAGGCGCCCGCCCTGCGGTGGTGTACAACCCCGAGAGCGCGATGTTGTTCGACGCGCCGTGGCCGTCCGATGGGCGGTTGTTGTCCGGCAGCCCCAACTTGACGGGGTTTCCGAACCCCGCCGGGCTCGCCCTGGTCGACACCTACGTCGGCCTCGCAGCGGACGTGCCCGGCTGGGGGACGACCAGCCCCGTTTTCCTGCGGTTCGACGACGCGATCGACGTCGCCACGTTGCCGACGCCCGAGTCCTCGCTCGACGAGGGCTCCGCGATTCAGCTGGTGGACGTCGATCCGGCGTCGCCGGAGTGGGGTCGCCGCTGGCCTGTGATGTGGGAATACACGGAGGACGCGACGGCGTATCAGGCGGCTCACCTGCTCGCGGTGGCGCCGTTGCACGGGTTCCCGCTGCGCCCGCACACACGCTACGCCGTGTTCGTCACGACCGTTCTCGCGTCGCCCGGCGTCGCGTTCGAGCAGGACTGGCGCGCTCGGCGAACCGGTCTCGCGCCGCTCGGCGACACGTTGTGGACGCTCGGTGTGCAGCAGGACGAGGTCGCGGCGGCCACCGTGTTCACCACCGGCGGACCGACCGACGAGATGGCGGTGATTTCGCGGTTCCTGCGCGAGAACGTGCAGGTCCCGACGCTGTCGCAGCAGGTCGTCCCCATGTCGTCGAACCTGTTCTTCGACGTGTACGCGGCGGACTACCTCGCGCCGTACTTCACGCACGGCGAGCGGCCGTACAGCCAGGATGGTGGCGGCTTCCGGTTTGACGACGCGGGCAGGCCGATCATCGCGGGTTGGGACGCGATGCGGCTCTCCATCTGCGTCCCGAAGCGCCTGGACGCGCCTCCGGCTGGCGGCTGGCCGGTGTCGATCCAGCAGCACGGCACGGGCGGGGACTACCTCTCCCACTGCGGAAGCGCGGACAGTCTCGAGGTCGCGTCGCAGCTCGCGGCGGCCGGCATTGTCAGCGTCGGCATCGATCAGCCGCTGCACGGCAATCGCGGCGGCGCGCGGCCAGCCGGTGACTTCGATCACTTCAACTTCTTGAACCCCGAGTCGGGCCGCACGAACTTCCGACAGGGCGCGCTCGACGCGGTGTTCCTCGCCCACGCGTTGGCGAGCCAGGACGTGCGCTTCACGCTGCCGGACGGTCGGGTGGTCGCCCTCGACTCTGACCGTGTCACGTTCTTTG
>CANNIZ010000064.1 GCA_947505245.1 Pseudomonadota bacterium
AGTGGGCCGAGGAGCTCGAAGGCGCGCCGCGGCACCTGTCGATCCACGTCGGCGGCTTTGCGATCACCGACGGTCCGCTCGTCGACCTCGTCCCGATCGAGCCCGCGCGCATGGCGGATCGCACCGTGATCCAATGGGACAAGGACGACGTCGACATCGTGAAGTTCGTCAAGGTCGATCTGCTTGGCCTGGGCATGCTCACCGCGATCCGCAAGGCGTTCGACCTCATCGATCATCACCACGGCGTGCGCTATTCGCTGGCGACCGTCCCCGCCGAAGACCCCGCTGTGTACGAGATGTTCTGCCACGCAGACACGGTCGGGGTGTTCCAGATCGAGAGCCGCGCGCAGATGTCGATGTTGCCGCGCCTCAAGCCGATGAACTTCTACGATCTGGTGATCGAGGTCGCGATCGTCCGCCCCGGTCCCATTCAAGGCGGCATGGTGCACCCGTTCCTCCGCCGTCGCCGCGGTGAGGAGCCCGTCACCTACGCCCACGCGGCGCTCGTCCCCATCCTCGAGCGCACGCTCGGGGTTCCGCTGTTTCAGGAGCAGGTCATGGAGATGGCCGTCGCGGTCGGGGGCTTCACACCCGGTGAGGCCGACAACCTGCGGCGCGCGATGGGCGCGTGGCGCAAGCGAGGCCGCCTGACCGAGCTCGGAAAGCGGCTCGTCACCGGCATGGTGGAGCGCGGCATCGAGCCCACCTACGCCGAGGCCGTGTACCAGCAGATCCTCGGGTTCGGCGAGTACGGCTTCCCCGAGTCGCATGCCGCGAGCTTCGCGCTGCTCGTGTACGTGTCAGGCTGGCTGAAGCGGCACCACCCCGCCGCGTTCGCCGCCGCGCTGATCAACAGCCAGCCGATGGGGTTCTACAGCCCCCGCGCGCTGCTCGCCGACGCCGAACGGCACGGTGTTCGCGTCGTCCCCGTGTGCGTCGTCACGTCCAACTGGGACTGCACGTTGGAGGCCGATGCGGTCCCTGCTGACTACGCCGCGCAGAGCGCGGCTGCTGCGCGCCTTGCCATCCGCTGTGGCCTGCGCCTGATCAACGGGCTCGGTGAAGACGACGCGAAGCGGCTGATCGCCGCCCGCACTGACCGGCCGTTCGACTCGCTCGCGGACTTCGCCGCCCGCACGGGCCTCGATCGCGGCGCTTTGCGTTCGCTCGCCGACGCGAACGCGTTCCGTGCGATCGAGTCCGAGCGCCGCCAGGCCGCGTGGGCGTTCCAGGGCCTGTGGTCAGGGCCGCTGTTCGTCGGGCTCGGGCGCGGCGAGCCGAAGCCCGAACTGCCGAAGGAGACCCCCGTGGAGGCGCTACGCGCCGACTACCGCGCCGTCGGGCTGTCGGTCGACCACCACCCGATCGCGATGTTCCGCGACGACCTCGATCGCCACGGCGTGCTGCGGCTCGACGGCGTCGTCAAGCGCAACAACGGCGAGCGCGTCCGCGTGGTCGGGCTCGTCACCGTCCGGCAGCGGCCCGGCACCGCGAACGGCGTCGTGTTCATGACGCTCGAAGACGAGAGCGCGATGCTCAACCTCGTGATCTGGCCGAAGATCTGGGGCCGCTACCGCAAGATGGCCCGCGAGCACACGATCCTCGGCGTGGTCGGGCGGGTGCAGCGCGACGGCGAAGCGATCAGCGTGCTCGTCGAGCGGTTCTTCGTCCCCGAGGGCGCGCCCGCGGTGCGGTCCGCGTCCCACGACTTCCACTGACTACCGGGAGTGGTCCGTGCGAAGCGCGTCGAGGATCTCGATCGCGTGCACGACGGAGAAGTCCTTGTCCTCGGCGAGATGGGCGGCCACGAGCACCACCTCGTGCCCGACTGCGCCGGCCGTCGCTGCCACGGAGCGCGCGTGCATCCGCATGTGCCCGGCCTGGATGCCTTCGGTCGCGAGCGCCCGCAGCGCGCCGAGGTTCTGCGCGAGGCCCACTGCGGCTGCCACCCCGGCCAGATCCTGGGCCCCCTGCACGTCGAGCAGCGCGAGGTTCGCACGCACCGTCGGGTGAAGCTTGATGGGGCCGCCGACCGTGCCGAATTGGAGCGGCACCTCGATTGAGCCGACGAGATCGTGCCCGTCCATCACCCAGCGCGTCATCGGGCGGTACTGCCCGTCGCGGCAACAGTACGCGTGGGCGCCGGCCTCGATCGCCCGCCAGTCGTTCCCTGTCGCGAGCGCGACCGCGTCGATCCCGTTCGTGACGCCCTTGTTGTGCGTTGCAGCGCGGTACGGGTCGGCCCACGCGAACCGCCACGCGGCCGCGATCCGCGAGGCGACCTCGGCACCGTCCAGATCGGCCATCGCCAGGTGTTCGGGCGCGAGGCGCACCGAGGCCTTCGCGACGCGGCGGTCCGCGAGGTTCGACAGGATGCACAGGCCAACCTGCTCGCCGGTGGCCTCCTCGATGTGCGGCGCGAGGCGCTCACACACGGTGTTCACCGCGTTGGCGCCCATCGCGTCGCGGCAGTCGAGCAGCACGTGCAACACGACCATGTTCTCGGGCCGCTGGCCGGGCTCGTCGTAGGTCACCCGCCGGATCTCGAACCCGCGGAAGCCGCCGCCGCGCGCTTCGAGCCGCGGGTGCGTCGCGCGGACGACGTCAGCCAGCTCCGGCAGGGCCGCTTGGAGGCGCTCCATCGCGGCGGACGGGTCGCGCACGTCCATCAGCTGCACCTGCCCGATCATCACGGGTTCGCCCCCGTCGGCGGAAAAGCCACCCGCGGGTCGCGCGAGCCGCGCCATGTTCGACACCGCCGCCACCACCGACGGCTCCTCGACGACCATCGGCACGAGCCGTGCGACGCCGTTCACCAGCAGGTTTACCGCGACGGCGTTCGGCAGCGCGAACGTGCCCACGACGTTCTCGACCATGATGTCGGCGTCGGCGAGCGGCAGCCCACCGTCGCGCCAGGCGTCCGCCGCCACGCGGGCGCCGGCGGCGCGGAGCGCTTCGATGCGAGCGTCCGGCGTGAGCCGATAAAAACCTGGGATGCGGGAGGACACAGCGACGTCTAACCGTCGAGCGCGTCCGGTGTGTTCGCGTTCCGTACAGCGCGTGGTTCCACCGTCACCCGCGGCAGCCCGGCGGTCAGGTCGCGCACGGGGCTGTTGGACGCGGCGAGCGACCGGCAGCGATCTGCGCGCGCGGCGTCGAGCACGCCGAACAGGGGATGTTCGCGCTCGCCGTCCCACGCGACCCCCTCGGTCCCGGCGGCGATCAGCGCGCAAACAGAATCCTGATCGAGCCACGGAAGGTCACACGGGACCATGAGCACCAGCCCGGTACCGGCATCCTCGAGCGCGGCGGCCACGCCCACCAGCGGGTGCCTGTCGCCCCCGCCGTCGGCGATCACCCGCACGGAAAGACCGTCCTCGTCGACGAACGGCCCGTCGTGGGTCGCTCGAACGATCGCCACCTTCAAGCCCGCCAGGCGCAGCACCCGCGCGACGTGGGTGGCCATCGGCGCCGCGCCGGGGAAGGGGAGACGCGCCTTGTCGCGCCCCATCCGCTTGGACGCCCCGCCCGCGAGCACGTAGCCGCGGGTCACCATCCGTAGTCGGGCCCGTAGCCGTCCATGAACGACGCGTCGATCAGCTGCACGCGCACGGCGTCACCGGCCTTCGCGCCGGTGCTCGTGTCTGCGAACAGCGCGAAGCCGTGCGCCCGCGACATCGAAAGCATGGCGCCACTCGATGGGTTTCCCGCGGACGTCGCGACGAACCGGCCGTCTTTTGACGTCAGCCGCACCCGCATCAGGCTGAACCGCCCAGGCTTCTCGCGCAGGTCTTCGCCGGCGATCGCGTCCACCACGGGCAGGAACGACCGCGACGCGCCCATGCAGGCGAGCAGCCACGGCCGCACGAACTGCAGGAAGTTCACGATGCAGGAGACGGGGTTCCCGGGGAGCCCGAACAGCGGCACCTTGCCGACGCGTCCGAACGCGAGCGGCTTGCCGGGCTTCATCTTCACCTTCCAGAATTCCACGCGCCCGCCGAGGCCCGCGATCGCGTCCTTTACGTAGTCGAACTCGCCCACGCTCACGCCGCCGGTGGTGATCACCGCGTCCACGCCGAGTCCCACCGCGTCGCGCAGCGCCTTGACAGTGGCCTCGAACGTGTCTGGGACGATGCCGCCGTCGATCACCTCGACGCCCGCCTCCCGCGCAAGCCCGATCAGCGACGCGTTGTTCGACGACCAGATCTGCCCGGGCGCGAGCGGGCGTCCGGGGGGCACCACCTCGTCGCCGGTCGACAGGATCACCACGCGCGGCCGTCGGGCCACGGCGAGTCGGCCGTAGCCCAGGGCGGACGCGAGGCCGATCTGCATGGGACCGAGTCGCGTCCCGCGCGCGATCACCGTCGTACCTTTCTTCACATCATCCCCAGCGGGCCGGATGTGCTGTCCGACGTGGGGCGCCACCCGCACCTGCACGGCGCCCTCGCGCGCGCCATCGGTGTCCTCGATCATCACGATGCAGTCGGCGCCTTGCGGCATTGGCGCGCCTGTCATCGCCGCGCTCGCCGTCCCCGAACGAACCGCCTGCGACGGCCAGCTTCCCGCGCCGATCGTCTCCAGGAGAGTCAGCGAAACAGGGTTATCGGCGGAAGCGCCAGCGAGATCGGCCGCGCGCACCGCGTACCCGTCCATGCTCGAATTGTCCCAAGGCGGCAGCGAATCGAGCGCGACGAGCGGCTCGGCGAGCCAGCGGCCGTACGCCTGATCGATCGGCACGTCTTCGGAGCGCACGCGCGGAACGTCGTCGAGGATTCGCGCCTGGGCTTCTTCGATGGTCAGCATACAATCACCCGATCGCGCCGGAACGGCACGCCCTCTCCGGGGTAACCCCGCGGGTTGCACACGAACCGAGTCCCGTCGCGTACGACGTCGATCGGGTCGTGCGTGTGCCCGAACAGCCACAGCTTCGGCGCGTGGCGCGCCAGCACGGCCTCCGCATCGCCGACGAAGAAGCGGTTCAGCGGGGAGCCGAGCCACTTCGTCGCCGTGAGCGAAGCCACCGGCAGGTGGTGCGTGACGATCACGTCGGGCGTCTTCTCGAGGCCGGTGAGGAACGCGACGTGGCGGGCGTTCTCTTCGTAGACCCACGGCTCGAAGTCGTCGATCACCTGGAAGTCGCTCATCCCGCGGCGGTAGCGATCTGACGCCGCCTCGTGCGGGAACCACAACGTCCCGCCGGCGAACACGAGCCCCTCGAGCGTCACGGCGGTCCCGTCCAACACGTGCAGGTTCGAGCACCGCGCGGCCACCGCTGCGGTGACCGCCTTCGCCTGCGACGGGGAGCCGTCGTACAGCTCGTGGTTGCCGAGCACATAGACGACCGGGACCTCCGAGTAGCGGCGCGCGAGCCGCTCGAGGCTGGTCTCCAACAACGGGAACGCCGTCAGGTCGCCGGCGACGACGAGCACGTCGACGCCGACGGGATCGAGGGCGTCGAGGCTCTGTTCGCCCCAGAATTCGGTGTGCAGATCGGAGACGATCTGGATGCGCGCCATGCCGCAGCGGGTAACCTCCTCGACCCTTGGAGGGCGCGTTGTCCATTTCTCCGCTCGAAGGGCCGCTCGACGGCCACGTGTTCGGCGCCGGTCAACCCTGCTTCGGCTGCGGTCCCGAGCACCCGAACGGCATGCGCCTCACGTTCGAGCGCGAGGGCGACGAGATCGTCACGCGGTACACGCCCCGCCGTGACCAGCAGTCCGCCCCGAACATCATGCACGGCGGCCTCGTCGCCACCCTCGCCGACGAGCTCGCGGGCTGGGCGCTGCTCGCTCCGACGGGAAAATTCGGCTTCACGGTTTCGTTTCAGGCCCGCTACGCGCGAGCCGTGCGGATGGGCGTCGAGATCGAAGGGCGCGGCAAGCTCGTCAGCCCCCCGCGCCGGCTCGCCGACGTGGACGTTCGGTTGCTGCAAGAGGGCGTCGAGGTGTTCACCGCGCGCGTCCGGTTCGCCGTGCTCGACCGCGCCGCCGCCGAAAAGCTGCTCGACGGTCCGATCCCGGACGCCTGGGCCCGGTTCTGCCGCTGATCCGGCGCGCGGCCGGTTAGGACAACCTCGGAGGCTCCATGTCCACCGTCGCCCACGCGCTGACCGAACTCGTGAACCAGGCCGCGATCGCCGCCGGGTTCGCGGACTCTCCCGTGGCGATGGAGCCCGTCGTTCCCACGAACGAGAGCCGCTTCGGCGACTACCAGTCGAACTTCGCGTTCCGCCTCGGCAAGGCACAGAAGACCAACCCGCGCGCGTTGGCGGAACGGCTCCTCGCCGCGCTCCCGCCGTCGCCGATGCTCGCGAAGGCCGAGGTCGCAGGTGCGGGCTTCGTCAACCTCTACCTGTCTGACGCCTGGCTCGGCGCCGAGGTAGCTCGCCGCGCGATCGACGCGCGGATCGGGGTGCCCGCGTTCGGCGCCGGCAAGACGATGGTGATCGATTATTCGTCGCCCAACATCGCAAAGCGCATGCACGTCGGGCACCTGCGCAGCACGATCATCGGCGCCGCGTTGCACCGCATCCACGCGTTCCTCGGCTGGACCGTGATCGCGGACAACCACATCGGCGACTGGGGCACGCAGTTCGGCAAGCTGATCGTCGCTTGGCGCTCCTGGCGCGACGACGCGGCCTACACCTCGGATCCGATCGGCGAGCTTCAGCGGCTGTACGTGGACTTCGGCGTTCGCGCAAAGGAGAACCCCGCGCTCGAAGACGAGGCGCGCGCCGAGACGGCGAAGCTGCAGGCGGGGGATCCTGAGAACCGCGAGCTGTGGGAGCGGTTCTGCGCCGTCTCCATGCAGGAATTCGAGAGCGTTTACGCGCGCCTCGGCGTGAAGTTCGACGTCGTCCACGGCGAGAGCTTCTACCGCGACGAGCTCGCGGGCATCGTCGACGAGCTGCTCGCCAAGGGCTTCGCCGAGGAGTCCGACGGGGCCGTGATCGTGCGCCTTGGAGACGTCGAGCCCTCGATGGAGAACCAGCCGATGCTGATCCGGAAGCGCGACGGCGCCGCGCTGTACGCGACGACCGACCTCGCGACGATCCGCCATCGGCTCCGCACCTGGGCGCCCGACCGCGTCGTGTACGTGACGGACATCCGCCAGCGGCACCACTTCGAGCAGGTGTTCGCGGCGTGCAAGAAGACGTCGTTTCTCGGCGCCGGCTCAACAGACATGGTCCACGTCGGCTTCGGTATGCTCAAGATGCCGGACGGCGCGATCGTCTCGACCCGCAAGGGCGCGGGCGCCTCGTCCGATGGCCCCGGCTCGTTGAACCTGAAAGACGTGCTCGACGCCGCGGCCGCCCACGCGCGCACGGTCGTCGACCACAAGTCCGCGATGCTTCCCGACGAGGAGCGCTGGCAGATCGCCGAGGCCGTCGGCCTTGGCGCGATCCGCTACGCGGACCTCTCGCAGAACCCCGCGAGCGACATCACGTTCGACTGGAGCAAGATGTTGTCGCTCGACGGCAACACGGCGCCGTACCTGATGTACGCGAACGCGCGCTGCCGCAGCATCTTCCGCAAGGCCGAGATCGACTTCGACACGTTCGTCCCGGGGGCCGTCGTCCCCGAGGCAGCGTCCGAGCGCGCGCTGGCGATGGCCATCCTTCGGCTGCCGGAAGTTATCGCGGACGCCGCCCGGATCTACCGTCCGAGCGTCCTTGCGGAGCACCTGTACCAGATCGCCAACCTGTTCGCGCGCTTCTACGACGAATGCCGGGTGCTCGACGCGCCCTCGGAGGTCCGTGCGTCGCGCCTCGCTCTCGTGTACGCGACCTCGCGGACGTTGGCTGTCGGACTTGATCTGCTGGGGCTGCGCGCGCTCGACCGGATGTGAACTCTCACAGGATGGTAGAAGGGCATATGGGCGAGGTCCTCGACGTCCAATTCCACGCGGGCAGCCGGTTTCCGGTGCCCGAGACCGACCGTTGGCAGCCGCCGACGGGCCAGGTCACGTACGTGCATCCCGAGAGCGCGTACGTCACGTCGTCGGGGCCGTCGCTGGCGCTCTGGCTGGATCTCGAGATCGCGCGCGCCGCGGGGCAGCCGCGCGTGCTCGTGCTGCGCTTCCTTCAGCGCGATCGCTACCTGCTGTCGCCGTTGGCCGAATGGCAGGACCTCGAGCAGCACCTCGCCGTCACGGTGGTGTTCACGATGCCGGCGGACGGCACGGTTCAGCAGCTGTACGTGGCGGTTCCCTACGCCGCGTTTCCCCCGCGTGGCGGCGGCCGGGTGAACCTCGAGATCGCGGTCCACGAACATAGCGGCGTACTCGACGCGCTCGGCCACATCCCGGTCGATCTCCCCGAAGACATCGCGCGCGTGCCCGATCTGCTCTCGGTTACGACGCACACCCTCGTCGCGCTCTCACGTGCGGTCGACGGGAATCTGGACGTCGACGAGGAAGTCGAGATCCTCGCGCTCATGATCGAGCACTACGGGCTCGATGACACCGGCGAGCAGGCGATCCGACGCATCCTCGCCACGGCCGTCGACACGTTCCACACGCCGTCCACGCTGGCTGAGGCGCTGCGCGATCGCCTCCCTGCGGACGACGCACTCCGGTTCGTCGAGGTTTTGTACATCGCCGCTCGTGCCGATGGAGACGTGCAACCCGCCGAGCAGGCGTTCATCGACGACCTGCTCGCGCTGCTGGGCCTGTACGACCAGGTGAAGCGGGGTCCCGAGGGTTTCGAGGATTGTTGGGCTGAGCTCGAGATCGCCCCGACCACGTCGTGGGACGCGGTGCGCGCCGCCTACCGGGCTCGGATCAAGGACTATCACCCCGATCGTGTGGCCAATCTCGCTGTGGGTTTTCGCGACTATGCGAACCGTCGTACAGCAGCCGTGATCGACGCCTACGGGCGCCTCAAGTCGGCCCTGGCTGCGGATGAATTGGCAGCGGTTGGAGATGCCGACGACCCGACGGACCCGGGCCGATCGTGACATTGGGAGCGCTGCTGTGCGAAGATGCCGCACACGGAGGAAGGGGTGAGCGAGAACGCTGAACCATCGTCGCGAAGGAAGCGTCGAAGCCTGCTGGCGGGCGACAAGGGGGCCGAGACGACCTCTGAGCCCGCGTTGCCGGTCGCGGCCGAGCCTGACGGGCAGCCCGAAGCGCCAGCGGCGCTGACGGCCGAAACGACCGCCGTCGCCGCGCCTCCCGTAGCGGCGCCTGCCGTGGCGCCTCCACCTGCCGAGCCCGCGCAACCAGCCCCTGCCGAACCGGCGCTACCAACCTCGGCCGCGCAGCCAACGCCAGCGGCTTCGGCGGTCGGGGCCGCGTCCACCGGTACAGGGGAGGCGCAATCCACGGGGCGCCGCCGCGGCCTGATCGGGCGGTCGTTGGCCCCAGAGCCGACGAGTCCGCCTGTCCTGCCGGTCGCGGAGGCCTCTCCGGTCGTGTCGGAGCCCGCCCCGTCCGAGCCGGCGGTGGCGCCGCCTGCGCCGTCCGAGCTGCCTGCGTCGTCCGAGCTGCCTGTGCCGCCAGCGCCCCAAGCGCCGCCTGCGCCGCCTGAGTCGACCCGGCCGATGCAGCAGAACCCGTCCATCATCCTGTTCGACGAGCCCGAGGCGTCGGCCCCGATTCCGCCCCGGGCCCCCGTCTCGGCGCCGATTCCACCCCCGGCGTCCTACGATCGCGCAGGTGATCCGGACGCACCACCTGTTCCGCCACGCGCTCCGGTGACCTTCGATCCGGACGCCGCGCCCGTTCCGCCCAAGGCCCCAGGTCAGGACTCGGCGGACGCGCAATCTGCCGAGGGCCCTGATCCCACGCCGCTCAAGCCGTTCGACAACGCCGGCGTGCTCAACCAGTCGCGTGAAGGCGCGCTGGTGTCGGTCGCCGACTCGGACACCGCCCGCTTCTTCGGTCAGGGCGCGTCCGCGACGCCCGCGCCCGCCCCGACGGTCGATCCGGCGCCCGAGCGCGGTGCGGGTCCGGGTGCGGCGCTCGCCGGTGCCGGGTTCCTCGTGATCGCAGCGGCCGCCGTGGGCGTCATCGTCGTGGTCATCCTCGTGATCGTCGCCGTCTCGATGTCGCGGTAGTCAAACCGCGGCGCAGCTGACGCGGTTTGCGCGACCCGGATGCGTGACTTACCCATCCGGCGGAGGGTTCGATCATGTTGTCACTATGGCTGTTTGCGTGTGCCAGTGAGCCCGTCGTGGAGGCTCCTCCTCCCCCCCCGGTGACTGCTCCGGCGGTCGTCGATTACCGTGGCGTCTTCGCCGCACTTCCGGCCGACGCGGCGACGCCGGATCGCCCCTGCTCGGCCGAGCGGGTCGAGCTTGGTCGCACGCTGTACTACGAAAACCGAATCTCCAAGGCGCACGACGTGTCGTGCAATTCCTGCCACGGGCTCGACAAGTACGGCGTCGACGGCACGCCGACGTCGACGGGCAACAAGGGTCAGAAGGGCGGGCGCAACGCCCCCACGGTGTACAACGCTGCGCTGCACGTCGCGCAGTTCTGGGACGGGCGCGCTGCCGACGTGGAGGCGCAGGCCAAGGGCCCGGTGCTGAACCCGATCGAGATGGCGGCTCCGTCCGAGGAGTACGTCGTAACCGTGCTCAAGAGCATCCCGGACTACGGCCCCAAGTTCGCGGCGGCTTTCCCAGGTGACGCCGACCCGATCACCTACGATCACATGGCGACCGCGATCGGCGCGTTCGAGCGCACCCTCGTCACCCCGTCGAAGTTCGACGCCTACCTGGGTGGTGATGACGCCGCCCTGACGGACGCCGAGAAGGCCGGTCTTGCAACGTTCGTCCAGAGCGGCTGCACCGCGTGCCACGCGGGCGCGCTCGTCGGCGGCAAGGACTACCGCAAGATCGGCCTCGTCGAGGCCTACCCCACCACCGATATCGGCCGGCAGCAGGTCACGAACGACCCCGCCGACGCGATGGTGTTCAAGGTCCCGTCGCTTCGCAACATCGACAAGACGGGTCCGTACTTCCACGACGGCAGCGTGGCAGACCTCCCGACGGCAGTGCGTCTGATGGGCAAACACCAGCTCGGAAAGCAGCTGACGGACGACGAGGTCGCGTCGATCGTGACGTTCCTCGGCGCTCTCACAGGTCCGCTCCCGGCCGCCGAGCGAATCGCGGCCCCGACGCTGCCCGCGTCTGGCCCCACGACTCCCAAGCCCGACCCGAGCTGAGCGCTCTGGACGACGTCGCCGCGCTCCTCGGGCGTCGACGTCGTCCGGCGCTGCCGGGCCTGCCTACTTGCCGCGCTCGAAGATCTCCTTCGCGATGATCAAGCGCTGGATCTGCGACGTGCCTTCGTAGATCTGGAAGATCTTGCTGTCACGCATGAGCTTCTCGACGGGGTACTCGCTCGAGTACCCGTACCCGCCGAACACCTGGACGGCGTCCGTCGCGATGCGGACGGCGGCGTCCGCGGCGAAGCACTTCGCCATCGACGCGTGCTTGGTGTTGCGCTTGCCGCTGTCGAGCAGCCACGCCGCCTGCCAGACGAGGAGGCGCGCGGCCTCGATGTCCCGCGCCATGTCCGCGATCATGAAGGCGATCGCCTGGTGGGCGGCGATGGGCTTGCCCATCGTCTTGCGTTCGGTGGCGTACCGCATCGCGTGCTCGAACGCCGCGCGGGACAGGCCCACTGCGGACGAGGCGACGGCGGGTCGCGTGTGGTCGAACGCCTTCATCGCGAGCAGGAAGCCCATGCCCACCTCGCCGACGATGTTCTCGTCCGGCACTTCGACGTCGGTGAACGTGAGGCTGCGCGTGTCCGACGCGCGCTGGCCCATGTTCCACTCCTTCTTTCCAAACTCGACGCCCTTCCAGCCCTTCTCGACGATGAACGCCGTCATCCCGCGGTGGGCCTTCTCCTTTTCGGTGTAGGCCACCACGAAGTACCAGTCGGCCACGCCGGCGTTGGTGATCCACATCTTGCTGCCGTTCAGGATCCAGCGATCGCCCTTCTTCACGGCGGTGGTGCGCATCGCGGCGACGTCGGAGCCGGCGCCCGCTTCGGTGACGCCGTACGCTGCCATGATCGGCTTCTCGATCATTGGCGCGAGGTACTTGTTCTTCAGGTAGTCGGACCCGCCGACGATGACAGGCGCCTGGGCGAGGCCGTTCGCCTCGAGCGCGGTCCCGATGCCCGTGCAGCCCCACGCGAGCTCCTCAGCGATGAGGCAGCCTTCGAAGCAGCCGAGGCCCATGCCGCCCTGCGCTTCGGGAACGTGCGTGTTCATCAGGCCGCGCGCGTGCGCCTCCTTGATGACCTCCCAGGGGTACTCGCCCGTCTTGTCGTGGTGTTCGGCCTTGGGACGCATCACGTTGAGGGCGAAATCGTTCGCCGCGTCCCGCAGTGTGCTCTGTTCGTCGGACAGTTCGAAACCGATCATGGCGACCTCCGGTGGGGCTCGGGCCGTAACCGATCGCGTTAGCCACGGGCATGCAAGGCACCCAAGAACTTACCGTCGCGTGGCTCCGGTCGTCCGCCCGGCCCCTCTTCCTGGCGCACGTCGCCGCGTTTGCGTTCATCGTCGAAGAGCGCATGAAGCCTTCGTTGCGCGGGCTCGACCCGTTTTGGACGCTGGCCGTATTGCTCGCGTTTCCGCTCGGGGCGCTGCTCCTCGTGGAGTCCCGAACCAACCGGGGCCGGATCATCGGCGCGCTCGGCGGCCTGTTGGCGCTCGCGGCACCAGTTGGGCGCTGGGCCGTCGGCGAGCGCGACTCCTTCATCGTTCACCCCGACTGGCTCGTCGTCCCGACCGTTGGCGCCGCCGTGATCGTCGCGATCGGCGCGTTTCTGGATCTTGACCGCGAGAAGTGGGGCCTCGGGCTCGGCGATTGGCGCTGGTGGGGGCCGCGGGCCGGCGCGCTGGGGCTCGCCATCATTCCGTTCGTGTTGGTGTCTTCGGCTGTCTTTCCGGATCTTCTCGCGTACTACCCGTCAAAGAACGCGCGAGGAACGGCGGACGTGTTCGTCCTGGCGATGCTGGGCCGGGGCCTGTACTTCGTCGCCTGGGAGTGGTTCTTCCGAGGCTTCCTGGTGTTCGGCCTCGCGCCGGCCGTCGGGGTCCCCGGCGCCGTCGGGATTCAGGCGTACCCGTTCCTGCTGCTGCATCGGAGCAAGCCGATCAGCGAAATGAGTACGTCCTTTTCGGGCGCGCTCTTGCTCGGCGCCTTCTGCTGGCGCGCCCGCTCGGTCGTACCGGCCATCCTCCTTCACTGGTGGATGAACGTTTCCATGGAGCTTCTCGGGTGGCTTAACTCTTCTGCTTGAAGATGAACGGCCACTGAACTTCGCCTTCTGCCGTCGGCGGGAAGCCCACCCAGCGCTTGACCTTGCCGATGATGCAGTCGGCAAGCTCACCATCACCCGTGGTGTTGGCGAACAATTCCGCTGAGGTCACCCGACCGTCCTTCAGGTTCCACGTGACCTCGACGCGACCTGCGAGGTTGCTGTTCGCTTTGAGACGCGTCTCGTAGCAGTACTTCAGCTGGCCGGCGTTCTTCTGGACGATCTTCTTGATCGTGGCTTGATCGCTCACTTCCATGTCATCCGCCTGGCCGTCTCCGGTCTCGACGCTGACCTGCACTTCAGGCGCCGAGGCAACCTTCACGCCCTGATCGCCACCAATCTTGCCGATGGCGCCGATGTCCGCGTTGCCTCCGGGGCCGCCGGCGTCGCCGCGCAGCTTGCCCACGTTGCCTTCGTCGGCGGCGGCCACGCCGGACACGCCTTCGAGGGCCTTTGCCGCGGCACCGACGTCCCCTTGGGACCACAGGTCCTTTGCCGTGCCGCCCTGCGAGTCGCCGCGCGTCGTAAGGAACTGAAGGACGGCGGACTTCTTCAAAACGTCGGCCTTTGCGGCCTCCACGCGCTCCGCCTTGGATTTTGGCGCGGCGTCGGTTGGCTTGTCGACCTTTTCCTTGGCCTCCGCCTTCTCGGCCACCTTCTCTTCGGCCTTGGTGTCGCCCTTATCGGCTGGCTTTTCGACGGGTGCGGCGACCTTCGGAGGCTCCTCGATGAGCAGCTTCGTCCACTTCTCGTCAAGCTGGTCGAGTGACGTCGCCTCTTCTTCGGCGGGCAGGAACAAGACCGCCATCAGCACCAGCACGGCGGCACCGGTGCCAAACACGAGCAGGAACACGAACAGGAGCGCGTCATCTTCTTCAACGTAGCGAGCGCGGAAGTCCAATCGCGGCGGGCGAACGTTGATGGTTGGCGGTGGCGAGACGAACTGGAACAGTACCGTGACGTCGCCCACGGAGACCTTGCCACGATCGGACTCGGCGAGCGGAAGGCGCCACGCGTTGCCGTCCTTCTCGACGGTGGGGTCCTGGCGGAGCTTGTCCAACCCTGCGACCGACCCGCCGGCCCCTACCTTTCCCTTCATCGTCTCGGTGAAGTTCAGGTGGTACTTGCCGGACTTGTAGACGAACACGGGCCAGTCCTGCTTCGGGAGCTTGAGCCCCTTCAACGGGAACGTGTTCTTCGGGCTATCGCCGATCGTGACGGCCTCGCCGAGCTTGATGAGGCGCTCTTGGACGATCTTGCCGTCCATGATGATGCCGATTCGCAGCACCTTTGGGGGGTTCACGGTCGCCATGTCATACCTCGAAGAGGAGCGGGACGAGGATGCTGACCACGAGGGGCTCGTCCAGTTTCAGATTTCAGGATCATTACGATAGGACACCTGGACGCGGCACGCAAGGCTGGAGGAGCCGCCTGCTATTGCCGCGCTTTGAACACGAACGGCCACGTGACTTCGGTGTCGGACACGCCTTTGAAGGACCAACGCCCGATTTGGGAGGCGACACACGAGGCGAGCTCGTCGTCGCCGGTGTAGTTCTGGTCCACGCTCACCTGGAAGGCTCGACCTCCGTGAATTTCCCACGTCACCTCTACCCGGCCGCCGATGTCCGACCGAACCTTTGCGCGCTTCTCGTAGCAGTACTTCAGTTCGCCCGCATGTGCCTGGATGACCGCCGTTACTCCCTCCGCGTCGGTGGCCGGGTCGAGGTTGGTGGGGGTCGGGTACTGCAACGTGACGGTGAGTTCGGGTGCGGCGGCGAGGGTCGTCGGGAGCTTGGGACCTGTCGGCAGGGCATCGGGGCTTCCGTCGATGTCAATCGGGGCGTCCGGGGAGCCCGGTCCGCGCTTTCGCGGGTCCGTGTTCAAGGCCACGTAGCCGCCGGGGATGTTGTCCATCATCGTCTTGATGGGGGACAGCCTCGCGTCCGGGCCGTGGGTGCCGATCGCCAGGATCCCGCCTGCTACGAGGCGGCTCTTCCCTGGAGCGACTGAGGAGGGTGGCGCGTGGCCAGGTGTCGGGGCGCTCGCGATCGCGCGTGGCTTCGGAGCCGCCGCGGGTGCACGCGGGCTGGGCGCAGGCGCGGCCTTCGGTGGCGCGTGGACCGCGGCGACGTGCTTCAGGTCGCTCCAGACGATCCGGTCGTAAGGAGGTGCCACCTCGGGATCCTCGGCGGGCAGGAGCAGTCTCGCAGCCACGACCGCGACGGTCGCTGCAGTCCCGATCACCGACGCGAACGCGAGCACGAGCCCGTCTTCTTCGTCGAGCAGGCGCCCGCGGAATTCGACTCGAGGCGGGCCGCTTTGTACGCGCTGGGGGACCGTCGTTTGGAACAGGACGCTGACGTCGCCGATCCGAACCTTCCCGCGGTCTCCTCGTCCGATCCTGACCTCCGTGCCGCCCGCGACGGATCGCACGTCGGTTCCGCAGGCGATCTTCGCGTGTGCCGCCGCGGGTATGCGCAGCACCGCCGCGCCGCCGCTCGGCGTGATCAGCGGCCACGGGTCGAGTTCGGCTGCGATCGGAATCCGGATCGCTGCCTGGGCATGACTCCCGATCGTGATCGTCTGTTGGTGCGTGAACGTGCGCTCCAGCACGAGCCGGTCACCTCGGATGACTCCGATGCGCACGAGCGTCCCTTCGCCACGGGTCGTGGACGTCATTTTCCCCTCCCTTTTCGCGGCACCAGCGACGGCTGCGCCTCTGAAGGAGAGGACATCTGACGTTCGCGTCGGTTCCGAAGGCCCTCGCACTTGTCGTTGCGTCGTGCGGCATTCGTTGGCGGCGCAGCCCCGCGCGCCACGTGTACATGCGGCAGGGTCCACAAGTTCGGGTTGTGCAAAATCGACGTCACGTGCGGTCCGCCGCGGACATTCCGCGATTGTTTTCGAACTCTCTGCACCGGATCGCGTGACAACCGAAAGGCGGTTGCATATCGTACGTGCGCTCAGGCCTATCCGGGTCCCCCCAGGCCGCTCGTCCGCTGGAGCTCGCGAAAAATATGATCGAATTCGTCAAGTCCATCGTAAAGCTGATCGCAGAAGGCAACGCGTTCATGATCCTGAACCTGTGCCTTGGCGTGTTCAGCCTGTCGGTCATCGCGGAGCGGTTCTTCGTGGTGTTTTTCCGGTTGCGCATCTCGGACAAGGACTTCCTTGAAGCCGTCGAGAAGCAGCTCACCGCGGGCAACATGGAGAAGGCGGTGAAGCTCACGCAGCTCGCGCCCAACGCTCCTCTGTCCAAGGTCGTGAAGTCTGCGCTTGGCGCCGTTCGGTACGGGCCCGAGGCCGTCACGTCAGCCATCGACGAGGCGCTGCTCGAGGTGGCCCCGATCATCAAGAAGCGCATCGAGATGTTGTGGTCGCTCGCGAACGTTGCCACCCTCGTCGGGCTCATCGGCACAATCTCGGGTCTGATCTCCGCGTTCAAGGGCATCTCGGCCGCGGACCCCGAGACGAAGAGCAAGTTGCTCACGTTGGGCATCTCAGAGGCCATGAACAACACGGCCTTCGGCCTGCTCATCGCCGTGACGTGCATTCTCGCGCACATGGTGCTCTCCACGGCCACCAAGAAGATCGGTGACGGTGCCGAGCACGGTGGCGTTCGTCTCGAGAACATCCTGGGTCGCCTTCGCACTCAGCAGAACCTTCGGGAAAAGGCCGGGGCACCTGCCCCTGCTGCCCCTTCGCCTCCTCCCCCCAAGTAGTCCCGTTCCTGTTGCGGCCCTCGCTCTGCGAACCGCCTTTCGTGTTGTGGCCATTGCTCTAAAATGGCCGTTCCCTGCGACGAAGTTCGCGGTCACCTTTACACCGAGCGAGTGAACACTACCCGTGTCACGGCGCCATAAGCAAGAAGAACACAGTCTAGCGGAAGGCGAGTTGAACCTCGTCCCGTACCTGGACATCATCGTCAACCTCAACATGTTCATGTTGTTGACGTTCCAGGTCGTCTTGGAGATGAAGGTCATCAACTTCAATCCTCCTGCGTCCGGTTCAAACACGGACATCGTCGGAAAGACGGACGAACAGGACAAGATCGTCGTACTCACGGTGCTGGTGAAGGAGTCCGGGCACGCGATCACGACCGACGCGAACGCGGGCGCTGTGGAAGTGCCGAAGGTCGCTTGTCAGGTGCCCAAGCCTCCCGCACCGAACGACACGTGTTTTGGCGGCAAAGCGTACGACTTCCCGCGGCTCCAGAAGGAGCTCGAGACGCTGAAGAAGAGGACGGACATCCACGTCGATCCAGAGAACCTCATCCTTGTCGCCGAGCCGCTCATCACGTACGACCATGTCGTCGCCACGCTGGATGCGGCCCGGTACATGGCAGACGGCACTGAGGAGCTGTTTCCCCACGTCACGCTCGGTCTTGCGGTGGGTTCCCAATGAGCACTCCCGGAAACCCCACGACGGCGCCTGCAGGTGGTTCGGGCCCCGCCAGCGGGTCAGAGCTCGAAGGGCTTTTCAACGACACGCACCCTCACGAAGGCCACAAGCGGAAGCACCGTCGCACGAAGCACCACGAGAAGAGCGTCTCCGAGCTCAATCTAACGGCGATGATGGACATGATGACCATCATCCTGGTCTTCTTGATCAAGAACTTCGCCGCCGATAGCAAGCAGACCGACAAGGCTGTCATGCAGCCTCCCCGGTCTTCGTCCAAGCTGAAGATGGAGTCCGCGGTCACGGTGACCATCACCAAGCTCGGAATCTCCGTGAACGACAAGGTGATCGCGTCGTACGACGGGATGAGCACGTTCAAGTTCAAAGGCGAGGCCGACGATACGAGCCAGCCGATTGAGGCGCTCCGCGAACGGCTCGACACGCAGGTCGCCGACCTCAAGAAGCTCGAGCAACTCACCAACGGCAAGAAGGCGTTCGAAGGCAAGATCCTGGTGGTGGCCGACGAAAAGACGCCCTATTCGTTCCTGATGCGCGTTCTGTATACGGCGGGCCTGGCGCAGTTCAGCCAGTACAAGCTGGTCGTTCGGTCGAAGTCCGAGTAGTCCGGCGACGCAGAGTGGGGCGCCGCAGAGTCGGGCGCCGGGTGTAGGTGCGGCGGGCTGCTGAGGGGCGCTTGGCGCCTCTAGAACGGCTCGTGCTCGACAGACAGGATGATCTTTGGAAGGAAGCTCTCCTTGAGATCGAGCTCGTAGGCCTTGTTGAGGTTCTGGCGCGTGATGAACACGGCCACCTCTGGCTTTTGGACCTCGCCCTCGACCACGAATTCGTCCTTGAAGACGAGCTTCGCTGCCATCGCACTGTCTGCGACGACGGAGCTCAACAGGATCAAAACCCCGATGCGAGAGATCATTGCGGTGCTCCTCCGTCAGGTGCCGCGCCGCCGTCGGGCGGTGTGGGTTCTGGCGGTGTGGGTTCTGGCGGCTTGGGTTCTGGCGGCTTGTTCCTTGCGGCTTCTTCCTCGGCCTTCTTGGCTGCTGCCTCTTGCGCCTTCCGCGTCGCGTCCGAGGCTTCCTTTTCCTTCTTCTTCAGGTACTTCTTTTTGTCCTTTTCGACGCTTTCGATATACGTTTTGGCGAGGTCTCGTTCCTTGCCTCCCATGGTGACGTACGTGCCAAACGCCTCCAGCGCCTCGTCGTACATCTTGACCCCCTCGGGGGTCTTCAGGTAGTCGCCGTACAGGATGCCGAGGTTGAAGTACGGGTTTGGATTTGTCGGCTCGAGCTTGAGCGCCGTCTCGTAGGCCACCTTGGCCTCGGGGTAGCGGCCCACGCCGCGGTAGGCGATGCCGAGGTTCATCTGGACGCCGTGGTCTTCGGGGGCCTTCTTGGCGGCCGTCTCCAGGAGAGGCACCATGTCCGTGTAGTTACGGTCGCTCTGGTACATTTCGGCCAGGTAGACCAACGCGGGCAGGAACTCGGGATCGAGCTTCACGGCTTCTTGGAAGTTGAACAGCGCGCCGCTGTTCTCGCCCTGCAGGTAGAGGATGCGGCCGAGGTTGGTGCGCAGGTAGACGTTGGTGTCGCCGCCCGGGACGTCGCGGGCCTTCAAGAACACGAACTTGGCGAGGTCGAGGTCGCCCTTCTCCATGTAGATCAGGCCGAGGTTGTTGTAGACCCCGATGCTGTTGGAATTGACCTTGAGCGCCGCCTTGGCCTCGGCGATCGCGTCGTCGATGCGGCCGCCGTCGCGGAGAGCTCCGATGAGCGCGACGCGGAGGTCGATGTTCTCTGGATCGTGCGTCACGCCGGTTCGCCAGGTGGCGATGGCGGCATCGCGGCCCGACGACTTCTCGTCGATCACGCCCATGTAAAGGTAGGGGGCGCCGAACTTCGGGTCCTTGTCGGCGGCGGTCTCGAAGAGGTCGCGGGCCTTGTCCATGTTGCCGCCCTGATAGGCCGCGACACCGAGGTTGAACCACGCAAATGCCAGGTCTGGATTCTTTTTGGTGACGCCCTGGAGCAGGGACTCCGCTTTGGCGCGGGCGCCGGCGTCGCCCTTCTCGAGCAGCGCGACCGCATCATTTATGGAGCGTTCGTCCGGCGTCAACTGGCTCGGATCCGCCGCGGCGGCGGTCTCCGTGGGCTTTGGCTCGTCGGGCTTTGGCTCGTCGGGCTTTGGGGCTTCGGGGGTGGCGGGCTCGGGTGCCGTTGATACGGGCGTCTCCGGCACCGGGTTCTCGGGTGGCGCCTTGGGGCAGCCCGCCAGGAAGGCCAGGGCAAGGACAGGATACGCGAGCCGGTGGCGCGCAGCGAGGCGCAGCCGAGCGGATGTCTGCAGCAGGGGCCTCATGGCGTGGTCCCCATGGGCAGACCCGACTTGACCTTCTCGATCTTCATCGGCACGACCTCCGTGGGCATCGACGAGTCCATCGTTCCTGTCGCTTCCTTCTTGGTGATCGCGTACTTGAACGGATCCAGTTCGTACAAGTCGTTCTCGGCGAGGTCGACCCAGTTCGACCAGAGCTTCTTGTCGTGCGCGAGCTTGATCAGGTCGACGAACTCTTGCGTCGCGACCTTGGTGTACTCCTCGAACGTCGCGTAGACGGGCGGCGCCAGCATCTTCCCGGTGTCCGGGTCGAAGTAGCCGTTGGCGAGGATGTCCTGGTAGGCGGCGCAGTCGTCTTCGCTGTAGCTCTTTGGACAGTTGCCGAGCTGGTAGCCGAGGTCCACGTAGTAGAGGATCGCCTTGGCGTTCAGGTACAGGATGGCGGTGGAGTCTTCGAAGTCCCCGAAGCGCGTCACCTGGCTGATGGTCCAGGCGCGGAACGCGATGGCCCCAGCCTCCTTTGCCTTCAACAGCTCGGCGTCCTTTTCCTGGTCGGTCGAGAGCTTCTTCTCTTTGGTGAGGACGTCGAACTTGGCCTGGACCTCGCGGAACGCGCTCTCGGCGGCGGCGTGGCGGCCTTCGCGCTGGACCTCTCCGGTGCGACCGGCGGCCTCGATGCCTTCCCAGTCCTTGAGGATGACACCTGGGACGAAGTTCCCCGCGCGGTCGAACGTGCCCATGTACTCGTCGTACTTCTTGGTGTTTCCGAGCTTCTGGTACATGTCGGCGATCTTGCGATCGCACTGGAGCAGCCGATCGGGCTTCTCCGAGCCGTGGTCCTTGCGGAACTTCTCGTAGAACGCGATGGCCTGCGACGCGCCGACCTGTTCGTACTGCTCGCCCGCGCGCCACAGCGTGTCGACGGCGTCTTCCTTGTCGGGGTACTTCGCCGCGTAGGCCTCGAAGCCCTTGGCGGCGCCGAGGTTGTCGCCGAGGCCGATCTTGAGGAAGGCGACGTTGTACTGGGCGTCGGCGGCGACAGGGCTGGTGGGGAAGTTCTTGATCAGGCGGCCGTAGTAGTCGACGGCCTTGCCGAGCTCGAACACCTGCTCGTTGTTGGCGGCGATCCGGAAGTACAGGCTCGCGGACTTCTCATCGGTCGGGTATTCATTCGCGAACTGCTCATACAAGCGGTTTGCGTCTTCGACCTTGCCGGCGATGTCGTACTGGTTGGCGGCGTTGTAGAGCGCTTCATCACGGAATTCGGACTTCGGGAATTCCTTCATGAAGTCGAGGAAGGCCGTCGCGGCGGCGACGTGATCGTCGCCCTTGGTGAGCTCGATGGCGAGCTTGAAGGTGACGCCCTCCAGCGTGCCCTCCATGCCCTTCAGGGTGACTCCGACGACGTTGCTGTTGGCGTTGCACCCGGGCGGGTTGACGATGAACTGCTTTGTGTACTTGCGGACTTCCGTGAGGTTGCCTTCGAGCATGTAGCTGTTGACGATGTAGTTGGCGGCGTACGACGCCTCGTCGGTGCACTTGGTGCGCGGGTCCTGGATGATGTCGAGCAGGCGCGGCCGGGCTTCATCGAAGCGCTGGTGTGTGTACGCGATCTGGGCGGGCAGGTACTTCAGCTTCCCGTATTGGGAGTCCACGTAGGCCGAGAAGTCCTGTTCCGCCGGGTCCGTCTGGGGCGTGAACTGCCACTTCAGGAGCAGGTCGGCCGCCGCGATGAAGTCGTTCTGTTCCGTCTGGTAGGCGTAGACGTTGATCGGGTCGGTGGGCTTCCACGGGCTCGTGTACGTGCGCTCGACCGTGGCGTCCGCCTCGAGGGTCTGGAGATCGCCGTATTTGGCCTGCAGGATCTGGAGCCGCGCCTGCAGGACGCCGACCACCGAGCCGTCTCCGAACTTGTGGTGGGCCTTGCTCTTGATCAGTCCCGTGTACTCGGTGATCGCCCCGGCGTAGTCCTTGCTTTGCATGAGGGAGTACGCGAGGTACCACTGCATCTGGTAGTAGTCGTCGGACATCGGGAATTTGTCGAGGTATTCACGGAACTTTGCGGATGACGCGCCAAATTCTTCGGCCGAGCCCGTCTCGCGCGCGCTCATCAGGTACTCGATCGCGACGTCTGCGAGCGACTCTTCGATGAAGTTGCGCGCCTTGGAGAGCGCTTCGGGGTTGTACTTGTTGGCCTTCCACCATTCCGTCGAGTCGTTGTACCGCTCGGTCAGCTCGATTCGGGCCTGGGCGCTCTTCGCGAGGTCCTGCTCGGGACCCGACGCGTAGAGCTTCACGATCTGCATCTGGAATTCGGGGTTCTCGGGGCGGTCCTTCCAGCGGGCGTCGTCCTGCATGGATCGGTACACCGCGATCGAATCGCCGAACCGGCCGTAGTCCTCGAGGATGGTGGCGAGCGAACGGTAGACGTCCCACTCGTATTCGCGGGGCCCGGTGTGCGCGAACCAGGCGTGGGCTTCGGACACAGGCGTGGCCGTGGGATCGCACATCGCCTTCTTGTCCGGGTCCTCGCACGCCGAGACCTTGTCCTGCGCGAGGGAGAGGAACGAGGAGGCGAGCGACTTGATCGCGTCGGGGCGGGTGTCGCTCTCTTTGCCCGATTCCTTGACCAGCTGCTCGGAGTAGTCGAGCAGGATCGTGAACAGCGACAGCGCCGTGAATTCTGCCGGGTCTCCCGGCCGAGGTTTGTCGTAAACCGACAGCTTGTAGTACGCCCACGCGAGCTGGTAGACGGCGTCCGGGTACAGCTTTGACGCGGGGCCGCGGTCGTAGATCAGCTTGAATTCGGCGATCGCGCCTTCAAAATTGTTCTCGTCGAACTCGAACGTCCCGAGGTTCAGGTGGGCTTCGTCAGCGAGCGTCGAGTCCGGACGGACGCGGATCATCTCGCGGAATTGCTGGCGAGCGAGCGCGTCGTCGTACTGGGCGGAGTTCTCTTCGGCGTAGACGAAGCCGAGCGAGTAGTAGGTGCCGTCGAGGAACTCGTACTGCTTATCGCGTGGAAGCGTGGCGTTGTCTGCGATGATGCGCTGGTAGAGAGCGACAGGCCGTGCGAGGTCCATCTGCGGCATCTCGGGGATGAGCTCGGGCGTATTTTCGGCGATCGCCTTCTCTTCAATCGCGTAGTACGCCGTGGAGGCGGCGAGCCAGGACTCGCGCGCCTCTCCCCAGTACAGGTCGGCGAGCCGGAAGCGCACGTGGGAGGCGTAGGGCGCGTCGGGGTATTTGAGCAGGAACTGCTCGAAGCGCTCGATCGCGAGCGCGCGTCTCTCCGCCACGTCAAGATCGAGCGCCTTGATGGCGCCGTCGTAGCCGGCCGAGATCTTTTCTGTCTCCTGTTTTGCCCGCTCGTCGATGTAGGCGCGGGTGTCGGCCTCGAGCTCCTTCATGCGAAGGTCGAAGCGGGCCTGCGCTTCCTTGAAGAACTTCACGTCCTGCGGATCGCGGACGATGGCCACGACCTCGGACTTCTGGGGCGCTTCGGGGCCCGGAGCAGCGGCCTCTGTGGGGAGGACGGCGGGCGTCTCGGACACAGCGGGCGTCGCCGGCGTCTCGGACGCGGCGGGAGTCGCCGGGTCCTGTGCGAGAGCGACCGACAGGGCGAGCCAGACGACGATGGACATGCGCTACTCCGCGCCTTTCTTCACGCGCTGTGAGCTCGTCTCGTATTCGACGTTCGGCCGGTCCGTGAACGACTTCAAGAGGCCGCCCTTTTCGTCTGCGATCACACGCACGGTGGTCTGTTCGCCATCGGCCACGTCGAACGTGTAGCTCGACTGCAGCTTGAAGCTGTAGCTCTGCAGGTAGCTGAACACGCCGAAGCCGTTACCGCGCAGGTTGATGAGGACCTGGAGGTTGTGCGTGCCGGCCGGAACGGCCTGATCGTAGACCTCCAGCTCGCGGGGGGAGGCCGTGCCGCCTTCGAGCAGGTTCTTGGCGAATACGTTCTTTCCATCGAGGAAGTAACGAACTTCTTCGACGGTGTAGCCGCTGCCCATCTCGTTGACGTGGAACAGCACCACGGAAGACCCGAGCGAAGAACCTTCGAGGACCAGCTCTTTCAGGAGCTGGAGCGTGGCTTTGCTGCGGAACGTTCGTTCCTTGAGCTTGTCGACGTCCTGCTCGACGGTGAGGAGCTCCCGACGGAACTCTCCTTCGGCGGCTTCGGCCTTCTCGACTTCTGTGAGGCCTGGTGCGGCTCCCGCGGCGGGCGCGTCTGCGGTACCGGCTGCCGCAGTCGTGGCTGCAGGCGGGTCTGCGGCGAAGGCAGAGACGCCGAGCGCGAGCGCGAGGGGCAGGAGCACGAGAAAAGTTGGTCTCGACATCGGCGGAGCTCCACGGAATCTCTACTCTATCGGCATGTACCGCCGGGCTTTATACGTCGGCGGTGAGCACCTGTCAAACCCAAGAGATGGGCTTGGGGACGCGATCTCCGAGGCAAATTCGACGGTATGCGGGTCGGTCGAGGCACCTGACATGGACGACGGAAGGTGCGCGGACCTTCACGCTGAGACGTCGGGGCGCCACGACGGTTCCCGGCAACGCCGCTGAGCTAGGGTAGCCGGGTCTGCAGGGGCGCGGTTGGCAAATTGGATTCACCGAGGTAAATGATGTTTACCATGACCGACCGCCTCGCCCTTCGCCGCGCCCGCACCGCTGATGAGATCGTCGGCGCTGCGGAGCTGATCGTTCACGCGGCAGGGCCGATGGGGCTCACCGCCAAAGCGCTCGCCGACGCGGTTGGGGTCACACCCGGGGCGCTGTACAAGCACTTTCCCTCGCTCGAGGCCGTGCTCGCGCGGGTGCAGTCGCGCGTGATCGCCGACCTTGTCGGGTTCGTCGACGAGGCGGCGTCTCGTTCACCCGGGGACGCGCTCGCCCCCGTCGCCGCCACTGCGCTCGCGTTGGTGGCGTTCGCGCGATGCGAGCCGCGGCGCTTCGGGCTGCTGGCGCGCATGCTCGCGACGCCCGAACCGCTCGTCGGCGATGCCGCCGCGGCCGGGGTGTTGTCGGAGGCGATGGCGGCGCTTGTTCGCGTGCGTATGCGGTTGGTCGCCGCGCGCCTGGGTGGCGCGCTCGGGCCCGGAGATGACGACGAACGGCTGCTCGCGCTGTGGTGCGTGGCGCACGGGGCGACGCAGCTGCACAAGCTCGCGCGGTTCGCGCCGATCGCGGACTCGGACCGCGTCGCGCGCGCCACGCTTGAGGGCCTGTTCGTCGGGTGGGGAGCTGACCCTGAGGTCGCTCGCCGGGCGATCGCTGCGTTTCCTGTTTCTCCCGTTTTGGAGGTCTCATGATCCCGGTCGGCGCGTTTGTTTTTGGCCTGCTGCTGTGGACCCTGCTCGAGTACGTGCTTCACCGCTTCGTGTTCCATGAGCGAAAGCTCGGCGTGGCCCTGTCGCGCGAGCACCTCGAGCACCACGCGAAGGTCGACTGGTTCGCGCCGTGGTCGTCCAAGTTCGCGCTTGCGATCCCGGTCCTGGGCGGCCTTTCGCTGGTGGCCGTGCCGATCGTCGGCGTCGCGGTGGGCGTGCCGCTGGTGCTTGGCGTGGTGGGAGGCTGGCTGACGTACGAGGCGATCCACCGCGATCTACACGTGCGGGCTCCGACGGGCGCGTACGGGAGGTGGGCGCGGCGGCACCACTTCCGGCACCACTTCGGCAACCCGCGTGGAAACCACGGCGTGTCCACGCCGATCTGGGACATCGTGTTTCGCACGCTCGATCCGGAGCCGGTGGTGACCATCCCGAAGAAGCACGCGGATCGCCTGCACTGGATGCTCGACGGCGAGGGCATCGACGCCCGGTTCGCGGACACCTACGTCCTGCGCTGAGCCTCAGAACATGTGATCGAACGCGAGGTAGAAGCCCCAGGTCGGCTTCACGCCGTTCAGGTCGCCTTCGTAGCGGACGGCGTCTGGAGCGATCGCGAAGTCGAGGCGGCCGACGAACGACGCGTCGTAGACGGCGCGCAGCCCGAGGCCCGCGGACGGATGCACGCAGACCGCGCAGGTCTCCATGAGGGCGGTATGATCGGTGCCCCAGGTGGTGCCGGCGTCCGCGAACGGCACGGCTTCGGCGACGAGCGGCGCCTTGCGGATGTGGAGCGTGAGGAAGTCTACGCGCAACTCGGCGTTCGCGACGGCGTGGCCGGGCGCGTGGAACCGATCGGACGCGAGGCCGCGGATCGTCTCCGCGCCGCCCATGCCGACGATCGGCGTGCTGCCGCCCCAGTGCGTCATTTCGTAGAAAGGCACGTCGCCCCACAGGCGCTCGGCCATGATCCGCCCGGCGAACACGACGCCTGGCGTGAGCTGTTCGTAGCCCTTCGCGACCGCCATCACGCCGAACATGGCGCCGCGCGGCGCGATCATCGGCAGGCGCGCGCCGGCGCGTCCGCTCAGCTCTGCGTACACGCCGTGGAGGGGTGAGATCTCGGGCTCGCGGGTGTCGACGATCAGCCCGGCGAGCCCTTCGAGCTGGGGGCCGCCGTCCATGCCGTTCGGCGCCTGGTTGAGCAGCCCGGACTCGCCAGGGTGCGTCTTGATCGTCGTGACGTCGAGGTCGGCGGCGACAAAGGCCTGGAGCGGACCAGTCAGGTCGTGCCGCACCGTGACCCGCCCGAACGGCTGCTGCAGGATGTAGCGTTGGAACTTTGGGTTTGGTGGGTCGAGCACGCGCCAGCCGTCGCCGAGCCCGTACCAGCCTGCGTTTTGCCACTTGCGGTAGGCGAGGTTCACGGTCAGGCGAGCGTGGGGCCACAAGCGGTCGTACCGCATGCGGTGGTGCTGGTAGCCGGAAAGCGTCGCGTGGAGGTGGACCATCCAGGCGTCGAGGTAGGGCTCGTACCCGTCGCGAGCGCGGTAGACCTCAGCGCGCGCGCCCACGCCGAAGCCGTCGTCCGAGTCCAGGGAGACGACGGGGATGGCGTAGCCGTGGACGTCGCTCACGCCAGTCAGTTCGTGACGAAGACGTACTGGTTGTGCAGGCTGCCCTGGTTGCGCACTTCGACGCGGAACTTACCGGTCCACCGGGGCGTCCACGCGACGTAGGCGTTGTCGGTGCTGGTGGTGTCGGACGCGACGTAGTTGTTGAACTCGTCGTACACGTAGAGGTCGAGATCCGTGCCGCCGTCGCCGCCGATCGCTACCTCGGCGATCTCGCCGCCGGTGAAGGTGATCTCGTACACGTCGGTGAACGCCGCGCTCACCTTGGTGATCGCGTATTTTGGCCCGCCCGTGGTGGCCTGCTCGCCGAGGCCGCGCTTGGCGACGCCCTCGACGTAGGCTTGGAGCTTCTTGTCGGGGGAAGCCGACCCGTACCACCGGGCCTCCTTGAGGAGCGCCTTCGGGTCGAGCGTGAGGGGCTTCGCTTCGTCCTTGTCGCGTCCGGCCGTGACGCCTTCGGTGGGCTTCGCGGTCTTTGCAGCCTGGTACTCGGACATCGGGATGTCCGTGAGGATCTGCGCGGCCGTGACGAGGCCCTCGACGCTCTGCTCGGCGCGGGCCCAGGTGACGAGCTGGGCGACGAACGCGATGCGCTGGACCGGGCTCGCCGGGTTCAAGGCGCTGCCCACCTTGGGCGCCTCGTTCGGTGCCTTGCCTGACTCGCCGGCGAACGCAGGGAGGGCGAGCAGGGCGAGCAGGGCGAGCGGCGCGGCGCGGAACGTCATGGAGCCTCCATCGATTGGCGCGCACTATACATCGAACGATTCGGTTGCTTGACGGAGGCCCGTCGATCGGGCACCTTGGGCGGCCATGAAAACGCTTCCTTTCTTCGTTCTGTTCCTTTGCGCGTGCACCGGCGGTGCCGCCGAGACCGAGACCGGTTCGGGCGTCGACACCGACACCGTCCCCACCACCTGCGCGGACGCGACGGTGACGGGCTCGCTCGCGCTCTCGCTCGCGATGGAGGCGGACTACATCCCGTCGATGGACGAGCCGCCCGTCGGCACGTTCCGCGCGGCGGTGTTCCGCGGTGAAGACGTCACCGCCATCGGACCGAACGAGGACGCGGTATCGCTGCATGAGATCGAGGTCGCGAACGTCGACCTCACCGGCGATGGCGGTCCCGTCGACCTCGCGACGACGGTGGCGGACCTGCCCGCGTGCCGCGTGGTGA
>CANNIZ010000065.1 GCA_947505245.1 Pseudomonadota bacterium
TACACCGCGGCGAGCAGGAGCTTCCCGCCCGCGCTGGTGAAGCCAGTGAACGCGGAGAGGCCGAGCGACGCGAGCGACTCGCGCCACCGATGCAGCGGCCTTCCGCCCGCCGCCGACAGGACCACCTCGACCACGAACATCGTGGAGCTGGCCACCACGAACTTCTGCTCGAGCGACATCGGCATCGCGCGAGTGTAACGTGCGGCCGTGGATGCACCCGCCGCCGCTACCGATGTGCTGCTCGCCGTGACGACGCTCGCGGCCGCGTTTGCGTGCGCGCGCCGCGGCGATCGCCCGGGCAAGGTCGCCGCCGCGGGGCTTGGGATCGTGGGGGCCGCCGCGAGCCTCGGCGTGTTGCGGTTCCTGGACGTCGCGGTCGCCGAGGTCCCACACATGATCGCGGTCAAGGCCGCTTCGTTCGTCGGGGTCCCGCTCGTGTTGCTCGCGTGGGCGCTGCCTCCGCGGGAGCGGCCCGTGTGGTTCGCGGTGGGGTTGGGGCTCGTCCTGCTCGCTGTCGCCGCGTTCGGAAGGCCCGGCGAGTGGGCGGGGCTGTCGCATCCGACGTGGTTTCACCTCGTGTTCCTCCCGGCCATGGCGCTGCTCGGCGTCGGGCGCGCGAGGCCCGCGTGACTCCGGTGTCCGAGGCTCACGTTCTGCGCGTACGGCGCTTCGTCGACCGCTTCGGGCCTTGGGTGCGTCGCGCGATCAGGCCTGTTTGCGACCTCGAGGTGAACGGGATCGAGCACCTTCCCGAGCGCGGTCCGGTGCTGCTCCTCGCGAACCACGGCTCGATGTTCGATCCGCTCACGCTGATCGTCGCGAGCGGTCGCGCGCTGCAGTGGGTCGCGACAGAGACCGCGTTCGAGCCGATGATCGCGGGCGGGTTCTACCGGAACTTCGGCTGCATCCCAAAGCGTCGGTTTCGCAGCGACCTCCGTGCGATGTGGCAGGTGAAGGCGTGGGCCCGTGCCGGCGCGTTCATCGGCGTGTTCCCGGAAGGGGAACGCACCTGGGACGGTCGTCCGCTGCCGCTGCAGCCGGGCGTCGCGGCGCTGGCACGCATGACGCACGCGCCGATCGTCGTCGCGCGGGTCGAGAACGCGTACGCCCACTGGCCCCGGTGGGCGCCCCGTCCGCGCCGCGGTCGCGTGGCGATCACGTTCCTCCCGCCGCGGCGGGTCGCGCCCGGGGAGGCGCTCGCACCTGTCGAACAGGCGCTCGCGACCGACCTCGCTGTGGCTCCGCGCAGCCGCGAGGATCTGCCGCTGGTCGGAAAGAATGTCGCGGTTGGCCTCGAGAACATGCTGTATGGCTGCCCGATCTGCTTCGCCGAGGGCATCCGCGCTGACGGGGACGTGCTGCGATGCGACGCGTGCAGGTGGAGCGCGCCCGTCGACGTGCAGGGGCGGGTCGGCGGCGTCGGGCTCGAGGTCCTCGCGGACGCCCTGAAAGCGCGAACGATCGCGGGTTGGGCAGCCGCGCCGGCGGGCGCCGTCCTGACCGCGGAAGAGGTGGTCTTGCGCGACGCGACCGGGGTCGTCGCGTCGGGCCGCCTCGAACTTCACCGCGACCACCTCGCGCTCGGATCGTGGCGCGTTCCGCTCGCGGACGTGGCGAACGCGAACATCGAGTACCAGCGGATGCTCGAGCTCCACGTGGGCGACCAGACGTTTCGCGGGACGATCCCGCACGGCTCGGCGTGGCGCTGGCCGTGGGCGATCGCTCACTTGCGCGATCAGCGCGGGTAGTCCCACGCGTCGAAGCTTTGCGCCGCGGCTGCCTGGACGCGCTGGCGCTCGGCGTCGCTGAGAGGCGGAAACACGTTGTTGCGGTGGTCGCGCACCGAGGTCAACCACGAAGCGACCGGTCGCTCGTCGAGCGGGCCGAGGTCGAGCGCCGCGTACGTGGCGCGCAGCGCGCGGATCGGGTCCTTCGCGAGGTCGTCGTAGCGGATCTCGTGCAGGCGCCCGGCGGGGATGCTCGCGCGGTCTTCGAACCACGCCCGGTGCAGCGCCTCGTACTGGCGCAGGATCACGGCGTCGGCGTCCGCCTCGCGCCGCTGCAGTGTCCAGAACCAGTCGATCGTGTCGTACAACCTGCGCGTGGACGCGAACACCTCATAGGGATTGCGGTGCACGTGGACGAATTTCGCGTCGGGGAACCACTGCAACAGGTGGCGCACGCGCGCCGTGTGGGCGGGTGACTTGAGGATCAGCGGCCGGCCGGTGCGCACTGTGACGCGCTGCAGGAACTCGACCATCGCGGCGCGAAACGCTTCACGCTCCTCGGGCGTGACGTCGCGCAGCGCGAGGAAACGCTCGTAGTGGGAGAGCCGGTCGGGGAACGAGCGCCCGAGGTACGGCGAGCAGCCCGACATCAACGCGATCGCGTACTCGTCCTCCTCGGGCGTGTGAAACCCGAGCGGCACGTCGTCCTGGACGCGCTGGTTCGGGACGAGCCCGCGAAACATCCGCGCTGAGACGTGTTCGGTGGACAGGAACGTGCGCGGGTTCGTGACCTGGAACGTGTTCGGTGCGGCGCGCCGCGGATCACAGGCGAGCAGGTCGAACAGGAACGTCGTCCCGCTCCGCCAGTGGCCCAACACGAACAGCGGCTCCCGTACGGCGACGTGGGAGAAGTCGCGCCCCGACCGGACGCCGTCGTACACCCCGAGCAGCGAATTGTACGTGGAAAGGGCCGTGATCTGCGCGGCGCGGTGGGCGTACGCGGCGTCGAACCGGTTCTCGCGCAGCAGCGCTGCCCAGCGGGAGAGCGACGCGCCGCACAGCCAGTTCAGATCGGTTCGCCACCGGTACTTCATCGTGTGCGAGACTAACGCCGATGGCGATCGATCCGCCCCTGTTTCCCGGCCTGCCCGTCGTGGGCTCCCTGCTCGATCTGCGCAACGACCGCGCGGAGCTGCTTCGGCGCGCCGTCCTGCTCCACCCGGACGTGGTGCGCTTCCAAGTCGGGCCGATGCGGATCACGCTCGTGGCCGCGCCGGAGCTGATCGGCCACGTCCTCGTGAAACACGCGAAGCGGTACACCAAGCGCACGCGCCTGCACCAGATGCTGCGCGACGGGCTTGGCGACGGGCTGCTCACCGCCGAAGGTGAGTCGTGGGCGCGCCAGCGTCGCCTCGCCCAACCCGTGTTCCGCGCGGACGCCGTCGGGGTGTTCGCGGATGAGATCACGCGCGACGCCGAGGCCCTCGCGGAGCAGTTCGCAGCTGCGACGACGGTGGACGCGACGGCGGCGCTGCACCGGCTCACGATGCGGATCTCCGGCCGCGTGCTGCTCGGTGCCGCGTTCGAAGCCGACGCGGATCGGTTGTACGCGGCGTTCGACGAGGCCGTGCGCTGCACGACGGCGCGCATCCTTTCGCCGCTCACGCTGCCGTTGCGGTTCCCCACGCCCCGGAACCTGCGGCTGCAGCGCGCGGTCGGGACGCTGGACGTGTTCCTGCGCGACGTGATCCGCGAGCGGCGCGCGCGGCCGGTCGTCGCCGACGATCTCCTCGGGCGGCTGCTCGTCGCGCATGATGGGGCGGACTCGTTCGGCGAGCAGGAGCTCGTCGATCAGCTGAAGACCGTGTTCATCGCGGGGTTCGAGAGCACGGCGACCATGCTGCAGTGGCTGCTGTGGGAGCTCGGTCAGCACCCGGAGTTGCAGGAGCGGGTGCGCGAGGAGGCCCGTTCGACGCGCGATCCCGAGGCCCTGGTGGTGACACGGCGCGTCGTCAACGAGGCGCTGCGGCGTCACCCGGCGGGCTGGGCCGGGGTGCGCACCTGCGAGGAGGACGACGAGGTCGGCGGCTACCGCATCCCTGGCAACAGCATGGTGTTCGTCAGCCCCTACGCGACGCACCACCTGCCGGGCCACTGGCCCGATCCACTGAAGTTCGACCCGGACCGGTTCCTGCCGGAACCCAGCGCGCAGCGGCATCGTCACGCGTTCCTGCCGTTCCTCGACGGGCCACGGGCGTGCGCGGGCGACAACCTCGCGATGCTCGAACTCGTGCTGATCACCGCGGCGATCGTCGCGCGCGTCCGCTTCACGTCCGGCCCCGACGTGTTGATGCCGGCCCCGGTCGTCACGCTGCGCCCGTCAGCTCCGGTGCGCCTGCAGATCGTCCACTGACGCGAGGCCGTCCGCGAACGGCACGAACGCGAGCTCGGGCAGCCACGCGAGCAGCTTGCGATTCGAGAAGGTCTGATCGCGGCCGACGAGCGCGAGCTGCTCGCGAAGGTGGGAGCCGCGGACCGCGTCCACGGCGCGCGCGACGAGGTCGACAGCGCCATACGGTACCGAACGCGCCGGCACGCGGCCGCCGAACCGGCCGACCAGCGCGTCAGCCACCGCGCGCAACGACTGGGGAGCGCCGTCGGTGACGTGAAACACGGGCTCGCCCGCGGGGAGGGGGGCCGCGGCCGCCCGGACGATCACGCGCGCCAGATCATCGACATGCACGAACGACAGCCGCGCGGCACCGCGATCGACGAGGAACGGCGCCCGCGTCACCGCCCGATACAGCCGCGGCACGACATGGGCGTCGCCGGGTCCGTACACGAACCGGTGGCGCAGGCGCACGTGTTCGACGCCCGACGCGACGAGCACGCGCTCGGCCTCCGCTCGCGATTTGGAGAACTCCGTGTCGGGCGCCAACGGCGTGGTCTCGTCGGCGTCGACGTGCCGGCCGTGCCCGTACACCCCGACGGTCGACAGCGCGACCACGCGCGCGCCAACGGCTGCCGCGGCCTGCGCGACGGCGGCGGTCCCCTCGGGGTTGACCGCGAACCCGTCGCCGCGATCGATGTTTCGGAACGCGACGTGCACGATCGCGTCGCACCCGCGGGCCTGCTCCAGCACGGACGCCGCCTGCCGGACGTCGCCTTCGAGGCGGCGAAACGGGACGCCATCGGCTTCGAGGCGCCGCACGACGCGCGCGCCAATGAAGCCGCGCCACCCGGTCAGGAGCAGCAAAGCGCCTCGATCGCGTCGCGAATCCGGGCCGTGAACGCCGTCGCGTCCCCGGTCGGCGTCAGGCGCTCACCGACGTGAAGGCGCACAGGAGGCTCGTGACCGCGGGTCGTGCCGTGCAGGTACACGGGCAACACCGGCGTGGACGTCGCGAGCGCGACCTCGGCCACCCAGGTCTCGAACCGGCCCATACCGTCCGCGTTCCGGCCCATCTCCGGGTACGCGACGACCAGGTGGCCCCGCCACAGCAGGGACGTGACGTCGGAAAGGTACTGATCGTGGTCGTCCACGCGCAGCACGTTGACGAGCCGCATCAGCGCGCGCTGGGCGGGCGTTCGGAACAGGCGCGGTTTCGCCCCGCACACGACGAACGGCGTTCGTAAAGCGATCGCTAAGTAGGCGGTGTCGGCGAACGAGGCGTGGTTGCACGCGATGATCAGGCGCTCGGGCCCGGTTGGAAGGTGCGCGGCGCCGTGGACCCGGAACCCGCGGGCCTTCGCGAGCGGCGAAAGGACGCGGCGCAGAGCGGCCCGGGCCGGGCGGTACAGAGGCCGATCGACGCCGTCGAGCGGGCTCACCATCGCGCGACGAAGCGCGCCGCGTTGTCGTGCAGCAGCGGGGCAGCGAGGTGCCTGGCACCGTGTTTATCGAGCATTCCGAGCAGCAGCCGCAGGTTGAGCGGGTAGGCGTACGGCGGCGAGTCGTTGCCCCAGAACAGCTTGGACCAGTCGACCGCGACGCCGCGCAGCAGGCGATCCAGCGCGAACAATCCGAAGCCGGAAACGTCGCCCCACACGTGCTCGTGCTGGGTCACCATCTGCGCGGCCTGCTCGTGGAACACGGCGTCGCCGGTGTGGCACAGGATCACCTGCAGGCCGGGGAACTGGCGACATGGGCGATCGAACTGGAGGGGATCGCCCAGCGCCGAGCTCATGAACGCGCCCGCCCGCGCCTCTTCGGCCTTGTGCCGCGCGGTGAAGAACCCGGTGTGGACCATCGCCACGAGCCCCAACGTGGCCATGGTGTCGAAGAACGGCGTAAACACGGGATCGTCCGCTCTCCAGCCCGCGACGGGCAGGAGCTTCACCACCCGATGTCCGGCCGCAGCGAAGCGCTTCAAGTCGTCGATCGCGTGGGAAAACCGAGGGTCGGTGAACTGGCTCACCCAGAACCGGTCCGGGTGCTCCCCGGCGATCCGCGCGAGATCGGCGTTCCCGAGCAGCGTGGTCGCTTCGTCGGGCGCCGACTGCAGCAGCGCCATGCGCACGTTCAGCGCGTCCATCACCGCGAGTTGGACGCGCTCGATGCCGGGGTACCGCGGCAGGATCTGGTGCATGTCCAGCAGCTGCGGCGGGAGCCCGCGCAGCTCGCTGATGCGCGCCTGAACGTAGGAGGGGTCGCGCAACCGCTGGGGATCCCGCGGGTGGCCGCAGGTGGCGCACGGTCGATCGTCGTCGGCGCGCCACGCCCGGCAGTACACGTACGCGCATTGAATCATCGGGACTCCCGCCGCAGCCGCTGGGTGACGCCCGCGGGAACGATCGCCCACGTCCCGGTGAGCGTGCCGATCGAGCGTCCGTGTTGGAGGTAGTGGCCCGTGTAGCTCATGCGCGCGGTGCGACCGTGCTTGACGATGACGTCGGACACCACGCTGTTGCCGAACACGGGCGCCTCGAGATCGGCGAACGCCGAGAACGTCGCGTTCAGCTCGCGGATCAGGAACGTGAACCCGTCGAGCGGCACGTCGTAGAACCGGTGCGAGACGGCGACGCCGACCTGCCGGCCGGCCTCGATCAGCGCGAGCCCGGGGATGTGATCGACGGGGTGCTCGAAGAAGAACGCGTGGTCCCTCGGGATGCGGAGCTCAGACAGGAAGGTGTTTGGTGCGTCGCCGGGCTCCACCCGGGCGACGAGCACGTTCGCGTCGTGGTGCTTGTGCACCCACGTGCGGTCAAGGACGGTCGGCGCGGACGCCGCCCACACGTCGAACCGGGGATGCCAAACCTCGTCGGTCATGCGAGCCTCGGGGGCCCGTCGAGCGTCGCCACGAGGCACGTCAGCGCGAGCGCGAGCATCGCCGCACCGACGCGGAGCCCCATCGGCAGCGTGTCTCCGACCTGCATCAGCCCATAGGTACCGAACGTGCCGGCGAGCACGGCCGCGATCACGAGCGGCCGCGCGGGCCTGTCGGCGGGGACCTCGCGGTCCGAGACGCCCTCGGCGTGGTCGTGGCGCGCGCCCGTCCTCGGGTCCCACGCGGGGTGGCGGAACGGCACCTGCAGGGCCGTCCACCACGTGGGCGCCTGGCGCATCTTCGAGGCCATTTCGGCCCACGGACGCAGGTTGTTGTCGATCGGTCCGTAGCTCGGGAGGGCGTCGATCGTGCCGTAGGCGACGGTCTCGGTCTCGGCCGTGTAGGTCCCGAACAGGTGGTCGTACAGGGGGAGGGTGAAGCCGTAGTTCCGGTCGAGGTACAGCTTGTTCCTCCCGTGGTGCACGCGGTGGTTCGACGGCGTCACGATCAGGCGATCGAGCAGGCCCAGGCGGGGCACCAGCTCGGTGTGCATGAAGAACTGCCACGAGTGGATGATCGCGAAACACACACCGAACATCGCGGTGGGGACGCCGAGCACGGCGAGCGGCCAGACGAACAACATCGTCTGCACCCACTGCAGCCACCCGACGCGCTGGGCGACCGTGAAGTTCATGTACGGCGACTGGTGGTGCACGACATGAATCGCCCAGAACAGCGCCACCTCGTGACCGCTGCGGTGCCGCGCGTACACGATGAACTCGATCGCGAGGTAGACGAGCACCCAAACGACCGGCGACGTCATCGGAACGTCCAATACGCCGAAGCGCTGCTCGATCGCCCCGTACATGCCGAGCAGGCTCACGCCGAGAACGAGCTGGATGGCGTTCTGTCCAGCGGTCGTCGCAACGTCCGAGAGGGAGCCGGTGAGGCCGTACAGCGTCCGACCTCGCGCGCGCCCGATCGCGTATTCGATGCCGATCAACAGCGGGATGACGCCGGCGGCAGCGACGTTCGGGTCGACCTTCACGGGTTGGCGTCCACGTAGGCGTCCACGTCCTCGGCGGTGTGCTGCATCGCCTGCACCGCCATTTGTAGCGCGAGCCCGTCGGGCACTTCGATCCCGATCGCCTCCGCGTCGATCCAGAACGCGTCGACCCGCACGGTGCCAGTGTCTCGCTGGAACATCAGCGAGAAGCTGTACTGCTGGTGTACGGCGAGCAGCCCGGACGAGATGTCCGACGGCTCCGTACAGATCTCGCGGAATGACAGCGCGGGCTCACCGTCGCCGGTGGTGGTCCACCGGTATTCGCGTCGGAACGTCTGCTCGGACGTCCCGAACAGTCCCATGTCGTTCTGGCGCCAGCCGTCCACGGCGTACGTCTCGCAGTCGCCGCTCACAAAGCAGTCGCGGTCGCCCTCTTCGGCGCGTACCTCGTAGCCCAGCGTGACGGAGAGCACCTCGTCGAGGTGGGCGTACGTCCAGGTGTCCGCGAGCTCGGTCAGGTCGCTCGTCATGTCCACGCGCCCGGCCATGCCGACGATGGAACTCGAGATCGTCGCGTCCACACCTGCGAGCGCGAGGTCGTCGGTGGTGAGGTCGGTGACACGGTAGCCCTCGCGAAGCTGCGCATCATAGGTGTCGGCGAGGGGGTCGATGCCTGCGGCGGTGGCGGCGAGGTAGTCGGCGCGCTCACCGTAGTGCACGAAGCCGTACACCTCGAGATCTTCGAGGTCGGCCGGGGCGTCCACGACTTTACAGCCCGCGAGGCTGGCGATGAGGCTGAGCGCCGGAATGGCTCCTCCGAACCCTTCGTAACCGCTCGCGCTGGTCAACGCGTCCAAGCGCAGCTAGGGACGGGGATCGGCTCCCGCAGGGGCCCTCGGGAGCCCCGTGTTCTCTTTGCTCGCAGCCGCAGCGCACGCCGCCGACCCGTCCGCTGAAGAAGAAGGGGGCCGCAAGGTCGCTATCGAGTGGCTGATCCGGCAACGCAACCCGACCGGCGTGCCGAACCCGAACGCGATGGCGTACGCGCGCGGCGAGTGGCTGGAGGTGCCGGTGACAGGCCCGGAGGGACTGCACTGGACGGGCATCGGGCCGGCGCCCCTGGTGACGGACGGGGTGAACAACCCGCTGCCGAACGCGGGCCCGAACGCCGGCCGGGCGTCGGCGGTCACCACCGATCCTGCCGATCCGGACGTGGTGTACGCCGGCTTCGCGATCGGCGGACTGTGGAAGTCCCTGGACAGCGGCACCACGTGGACCGAGATCGGCCGGTCCCTCGGAGCGCAGGCGATCGGCGCCATCCTCGTCGATCCGGAGGACTCTGACACGGTGTACGTCGGCACCGGAGAGGACGCGCTGTGGGCAGGCCAGGGCGGCCGTGGGCTGTTCGTCTCGCACGACGCCGGAGCGACGTTCGCGCACCTCGGGCTCGACGCGTGGGAGGGCGACGCGATTGCCGGCATCGCGATCGACGGCGCTACCGGTGATCTGTATGTCGCGGTGGCGTTCGCGATCGGCGGCTGGGACGGCTTCTGTGGCACCACCCAGGAAGACGTCGCAGACCACGGGCTGTTCCGCTCGACAGACGGCGGTGCCTCGTTCGACCAGATCTACGAAGGGGACGTCAGTGACGTTCAGATCGACGAGCGGACGTCGCCGTCGACGCTGTTCCTCGGTGACGTGTACGGAGGGGTCCGGCGCTCGCTCGACGGCGGCGCGACCTGGGGCACCCCGACGGGCTTTCCGAACCGGCCATCCAACCTTCACGTGGCGCTCACGTCCGATCCGTCGGTCGTGTACGCAGCGGGTGGCAAGTCGTACGATACCGGCACCGCGTGGCGTTCGTTCGACGGCGGCGCCACGTTCGAGGAGATCCCGAACGTCCCGAACTACTGCTACGAGCAGTGCTACTTCAGCAACGCGGTGGTCGCTGATCCGGTCGATCCGACGCGGATCTACCTCGGCGGCGGCTTGTGCGCGGTGACGCGAATCGACGGCGCGCTCGACCCGACCCCGGTGATCGACGAGGTCTCGTGTACGTCGCAATGGCAGAACGGTCGCGTCCACCCCGACGTCCACGAGCTTCAATGGGACTCGGCGGGCAGCCTGTGGGTGGCGCACGACGGCGGCCTTTCGCGCACCGACGACGACGGCGACACGTTCGTGCAGCGCAACTCCGGCATCGACACGATTCAGATGTACGCGCTGTGCCTCGATCCGAACAATCCGCTCACGACCTACGCGGGCGCGCAGGACAACGGGACGATGCGACGCACCGCGGACGGCTGGGAGGGGATCTCGACGGGAGACGGCGCGTTCTGCGCGGTCGACGCCGGCGACCCCGACGTCGTCCTCGTCTCCACGCAGTTCGCGAGCGTCTACAGGAGCGAGTCGGGGTTCGACGACCCGAACTACGACTGGGTGTTCTGGAGCAACGGCTGCTACGGCTACGGCGACTACCTGCCCGGTTGCTCCGACCCCGCCTCGTTCATCGCGCCGCTCGTCGCCGACCCCACCACGCCGCACCGGTTCTACGTGGGCACGAACCGGCTGTGGTGGAGCGAAGACGCGGGCGAGAGCTGGACTCAGTTCAGCCGTGACCTCACCGCGGGGCCGCGCGCGAACGACTGCTTCGGCGACGGCTACGCGATGGACGACCTCGTGTCGGCCATCGTCGTCGCTCCGACCGACGCGGACACGGTGTACGCGGGCAGCGAGGCGGGCGTGATCTCGGCGACCCACGACGGCGGGGGCGACTGGACGACCGTAGGCCTCGGCGACGACGTGTTGCCCGAGCGCTGGGTGACCTCGCTCGCGGTCGACGGCCAGGACCCGAACGTCGTGTACGCAGGCTACTCAGCGTTCGACGACGACACGCCGGACCAGCCCGGCCACGTGTTCCGGTCCGAGGACGGCGGCGTCACGTGGGCGGCGCTCGCGTTGCCCGTCGACGCGCCGGTGAACGCGCTCCTCGCGCATCCTGACGTGCCGGGCGTGTTGTGGGTGGGCACCGATCAGGGCGTGTTGTACACGGGCGATGGCGGCGCCACGTTCGCCCGCTTCGACTCCGCCGCGCTGCCCGAGGTGCCCGTCTACGCGCTCGCCTGGCGCGACGTCGGCTCCCCCTCCCTCGGAGCGGGCTCGTCGATCGTCGCGGGCACGTTCGGCCGCAGCGCGTGGGAGATCGCGCTGGGCGAGGGCGCGCTCGTCGTCGCGCCGGCCGCGGTGGAATTTGAAGTCGAAAAGAAGGGGGACGGCGCCGCGACGATCGACGTGTCGAACGCGGTCGCGACGGGGAACGGCGTGACGTTCTCAGCCACGACGAGCGCCGACTGGCTCGTGCTGACTCCGGCCTCGGGTGCGGTCGGCGGCGACTTCGTCGAACACGTCGTCGTCAGCATCGTACCGCAGAAGCACAAGGGCGAGCTCGACGCGATCGTCAGGTTCGCGGCGTCCACCGGTGAGGTCATCGACGTACCGGTGCACGTGCGGGTCACGCGGCGGCACTGCGGCTGTGACGTCGGTGGCACCGCGCCGTTCGGCCTCGGGCTCGCGGCCCTCGGGCTTGCGTTCGTTCGGCGGCGCCGGCGTTAGACGAGCGGGGGGACGATCGCGGTTTTCCGACCGAGCCATTCGGGCACGGGGAGCCCCTTGGACGCGCGGAACTCCGCGTCCCACAGCTGGCTGTGGTAGCGCGTGCCGTGGTCGCACAACAGCGTCACGACGGTGTGCCCGGGGCCGAGCTCGTTCGCGAGCCGCACCGCTCCGGCCACGTTGATGCCGCTCGATCCGCCGAGCAGCAGCCCCTCGGTCGCCGCGAGCTCGTCGATAATGTTCACGGCCTCGAGGTCGGGGATCCGGTACGACGTGTCCACCTGGGCACCGTCGACGTTCCCGGTGATCCGCGCCTGACCGATGCCCTGGGTCACGCTGTCGCCTGGTACGTCGACATCGAGCTCGCCGCGCGTGAACCATGCGTGCATCTTGGCGCCGAAGGGATCGGCGAGGGCGACGCGGATCGTCGGGTCCTGCGACTTCAGGAATTGCGCGTTGCCCGACAGCGTCCCGCCGGTGCCGATCGCGGACACGAAGCCGTGCACGCGGCCGCCCGTCTCGCGCCAGATCTCGGGGCCGGTGCCCTCGACGTGCGCGCGGCGGTTGGCGAGGTTGTCCCACTGGTTCGCATAGAAGGCGCCGAGCTCGGTCGCGAGCCGCTCAGCCACGCGCACGTAGTTGTTCGGGTTCGTGAACGGGCACGGTGCCACCTCGACCAGCTCAGCCCCAAACAGCCGCAGCGTGTCCTTCTTCTCGCGGCTCTGGTTGTTCGGGATCACGATCACCACGCGGTACCCGCGCGCCCGGCCCACCATCGCGAGTCCGATGCCTGTGTTCCCCGCGGTGCCTTCGACGATGGTGCCGCCGGGCCGCAGCACGCCGCGCTCCTCGGCGTCCAGGATCATGTACTTCGCGGCACGGTCCTTGACGGACATGCCGGGGTTCAACCACTCGGCCTTGCCGAGGATGTCGCATCCGGTGCGCGCGGACGGGCCGCGCAGGCGGATGAGCGGCGTGTTGCCGATCGCTTCGACGACATCTGCGTACATGTCCGCTCCGCTTGGGACTACGAGCTCAGCTTGGCGAACAGGCCCTTCCAGAAGCCCTTCTCTTCGACGTTCTGGCCGTGGAGCTTCGCGAGCTCGCGCAGCAGCTTGTCTTCGTCCGTCGACAACGACTTCGGCACCTGCACGACGAGCTGCACGTGGTGGGCGCCCTTCACGCCGTGGCTGTTCACGCGCTCGATGCCTTTGTCGCGCATCGTGAACACCTTGCCGGACTCGCACCCCGACGGCACGTTGAGCTTCTCCTCGCCGTGCACGGTGGGGACGGTGATTTCGCCGCCGAGGCACATCAGCCAGTAGGGGACGGGCAACACGCAGTACGTGTCTGCGCCGTCGCGCTTGAACAGCTCGTGTGCGCCCACCTCGATGGTGACGAACAGGTCGCCGGGAGGCGCGCCGGGGTCGCCGATCTCGCCCTTTCCGACGAGGCGAAGCTGCATGCCGGTGTCCACGCCGGCGGGGATCGTGACCTTGACCTCTTCCTGCTTGCGTAGCTTGCCGCTTCCGCGACAGTCGCCGCAACGGTCCTGGGGGTTGACCGCCTGGCCCTGGCCCATACACGCCGGGCAGGTGCTGACGAACCGCATGAACCCGGCCTGCTGCGCGACCTGGCCCGTGCCCTTGCACGTCCCGCATTGGCCGACCTTGGCGCCGGTCTTCAGGCCGCTGCCGGTACACGTGTCGCAGTGGACGTGCCGGTGGAATGGCACCTCTTTCGCGACGCCATGGGCGGCCTCGAGAAAGTCGAGGTGCACGGGAACCTCGAGGTCCGCGCCGCGCCGGGGCCCGCGTCGGCCGCCGCGACCTCCACCACCGCCACCGAACAGGTCGAACCCGAACATCTCGCCGAAGCGGGACAGGATGTCGCCCATATCGGTGAAGTTCGGCTCGAAGCCGCGGCCCTTCAGCCCGTCGTGGCCGAAGCGATCGTAGATCTGCCGTTTGTCCGCGGTGCCGAGGACCTCGTAAGCTTCCGCAACCTCCTTGAACTTGTCCTCGGCCTCTTTGTCGCCGGGGTTTCGATCAGGGTGGAATTGGACGGCCTTCTTCTTGTAGGCCTTCTTGATTTCATCGGCCTGGGCGCCTTTCTCGACACCCAGGACCTCGTAGTAGTCACGCGGCACGTATGTTTTCCCCTGCGAGGTAGTTCGTGGGAGCCCGGATGCCGCGCGAGGAGCGACGTGAGCGACCGACCGACGGCGTACCTTTAGTACGCCGAGGGAGGAGCGAGCAAGCGACGACGCGCGGCGCCGGGATCGCGCGAACTAGGCGTCTTCGTACTCGGCGTCGATCACATCGTCGCCCTTCTTCTTGCCCTTGGTCTCGCCAGCACCCGGAGCGGCTCCCGCACCCGGAGGCGGCGCGCCCGCGCCAGCCGAGCCGGCCGCGTTGCTCTGGTACATAATCTCGGCGAGCTTGTGCGACGCCGCCGTGAGGGCCTCGTTCGCGCTCTTGACCGTGGCGAGATCGTCCTTGTCCTTCGCTTCGACGGCGTTCTTCAGCGCTTCCGTGACCTTGTCCTTCTCGGCCGCGGGGAGCTTGTCGCCGTGCTCCTTGATCATCTTCTCGGTCTGGTAGATGCGGTTGTCGAGCTCGTTGCGCGCCTCGATGATGTCGCGCTTGCCCTTGTCCGCGGCCTCGTTCTTGGCGGCGTCCTTCACCAGACGATCGATCTCGTCCTTGGAGAGGCCCGAGCCCGCCTGGATGGAGATCTTCTGCTCGCGGTTCGTCGCCTTGTCCTTGGCCTGGACCGAGAGGATGCCGTTCGCGTCGATGTCGAACGCGACCTCGACCTGCGGCATGCCGCGGGGCGCGCTGGGCAGACCGTCCAACCGGAAGTTGCCGAGCAGGCGGTTGTCGCGTGCCATCGGGCGCTCGCCCTGGAACACGAACACGTCCACCGCGGTCTGGTTGTCTGCCGCCGTCGAGAAGATCTCCTTCTTCGACGTGGGGATGGTGGTGTTGCGCGGGATGAGCACGGTCATCACGCCGCCGAGGGTCTCGATGCCGAGCGACAGCGGGGTGACGTCCAAGAGCAGCATGCTGGTGACGTCGCCCGAGAGCACGCCGGCCTGCACGGCCGCGCCGATCGCGACGACCTCGTCCGGGTTCACGGAGCGGTTGGGCTCCTTGCCGAACAGCGCCTTCACGCGGGCCTGGACGAGCGGGATGCGCGTGGAGCCGCCGACGAGCAGGACCTCGTCGATGTCCGACGCCTTGAGGCCAGCGTCCGCCATCGCCTTGCGGCACGGCTCGAGCGAGCGCTCGACGAGCGGGTCGATCATGCGCTCGAACTCGGCGCGCGAGAGCTTCTTCAGGAGGTGCTTCGGACCGCTCGCGTCGGCGGTGAGGAACGGCAGGTTGATCTCGGTCGTCTGCGCGGACGACAGCTCGATCTTGGCCTTTTCAGCAGCTTCCTTGAGGCGCTGGAGCACCATCTTCTGGTTGGCGACGTCGATGCCCGTCTCCTTCTTGAACTCGACGACGAGCCAGTCCATCAGGAGGTGATCGATGTCATCGCCGCCGAGGTGCGTGTCGCCGTTGGTGGCCTTGACCTCAACCACGTCGTCACCGACCTCGAGCACGGAGATGTCGAACGTGCCGCCGCCGAAGTCGTACACGACGATCGTCTCGTCCTTCTTCTTGTCCAGGCCGTACGCGAGCGCTGCGGCCGTGGGCTCGTTGATGATGCGCTTGACGTCGAGGCCCGCGATGCGGCCGGCGTCCTTGGTGGCCTGGCGCTGGGCGTCATTGAAGTACGCCGGCACCGTGATGACGGCCTCCGTGACGGGCTGGCCGAGGTACGCCTCGGCCTCGCGCTTCAGCTTGCCGAGCACCTGCGCGCTGATCTCCTGGGGCGAGTAGTCGGCCCCGTTGATGCGCACGCGGCAGTCGCCGTTGTCGGCCCGCGCGATCTGGTAGGGGAGGCGCTTGAGGTCGTCCTTGCTCTCTTCGAACCGGCGGCCGATCAGGCGCTTGGCCGAGAACACCGTGTTCTCGGGGTTGGTGATCGCCTGGCGCTTGGCGACGACGCCGACGAGGCGCTCGCCCTCCTTGGTGAAACCGACGACGGACGGCGTGGTGCGCGCGCCCTCCTCGTTGTTGATGACGACGGCCTTGTCGCCTTCCATGACCGCGACGCACGAGTTCGTGGTCCCCAGATCGATGCCGATGATCTTTCCCATGGTTTGTTCCCCAATGTCCGTGAAGTTGCAGATGCGACGGCGGTGAGCCTACGCACGGGCCACGCCCCGTCAACCATCATGGTCGAGGGACGCGATCCTGACAGGGCGAACCTAGGGACCCGCGCGCCGTTGGCAAGGGGTCGGGCAGCGCAACGGTCTGCTGCGCCCCTCCGGGTTCAACGCGTTCGGCGGGGTGCCAGCAGCATGGCGGCGAAAAGAAGTCCCAACGTCGGTGACGCAGCGGAGGTGGCGCAGCCGCGAGGTTCGGGCTCGAGAGGCCCCGCCCGCTCCGCCGCGAACGCCCCGACCGCGACAGCGACCTCGCGGGTGAACGTGACGTCCACGTTCGCCATCGTGTCGCCCATCGTGTGGTACGTCGGCGGCTGCGGAAACGACGCGAGGTGCAGCGCGGGGATGCCGGCCGCCCAGAACGGGTAGTGGTCGCTTCGCTCGTCGCCACCGATGTCGGCGGCGTCCACGGGGTTTACGGTGAGCACGGCACCCGACGCGATCGCGGTCGCCTCGAACGCGTCGCCGAGTGCGACGGAAGGCTCGTCGTGGGTGACCCACAGCCACGCGCGATCCCCTGGATCGTAGCCGACCGGATCCATCTGGATCATCGCGTCGACCGGCTCCGCGAGCGCGTCCACGTGGGCAAACGAGCCCAGCAGCCCGTACTCCTCGGCCGAGAACAGCACGAACCGAACGGGCCGTTCGAACCCCGGCTCGTAGCCAGCCAGCGCGCCCGCGATCGCGAGCACCACCGCGACGCCGGACGCGTCGTCGTCCGCTCCCGGCGCGGCCATCGTCGCGGGGTCGGTCCACCCGTCGTCGAAGCTCGCGATGCTGTCATAGTGCGCGCCGATCACGAGCATCGGTGCGGAGGGGTCCTTTCCTGGCAGGTCGGCGACCAGGTTCGCGACGCCGGGAAGTGCGCCAGGAACGCCGTCGACGGTGAACGGCTCCTCGCGCACGACCATCCCTGGGAGCGCGGATAGCCGCTCGTGCAGCACGTCGCGCGCACGTGCGAGGTCCGGGTGGTGAAGGTCGCGCGAGACGATCGGCCCGTCCGAAAGGGCGTCCTCGCCCGAAAGCCAGCGCACGTCGGTCTCGAGATCCGCGGCGGTGATCGGCGCGACGATCTCAACGGGCGTCACGGCGTGATCGCGATGCGCGTCACACCGGTCGCAGGCAGGCGCGTCACCTCGGCGGTGAGCTCCCCGTAAAGGGCGTAGTTCTCGTCGTCGCCGCCGCTGTCGTCCGGCTTGCGGACGTTCGGCTTCGTGAGCGCGAACTGCACGCTCTTTCCGTCGTCAAACGTGAACTTCCACGGGAAGCGCGACGCGACGGTGTACGTCTTTCCGTCCGTGCCTTTCGCCGTCGTGGTCGCGTCGATCGTGCACATGTACATCACGGGCGTGTAGTCCGACTCGTACAGGCAAGAGATCGTCGTCTTCGCGCCGTACTTCACGTCCACGCTCGCGAGCTCCGTCCACGCCTTCGTCGTCTCGCCCGCGGCCGACTCGAGCTCGACCACGAGCTTCTTCGGGTCCTCCGCCCAGCCCTCTTCGGCGTACCGGTCGATCCCGCGCTGCAGGAGCACGACGTGCCCGGTCACGCTGTGACCGTCAGCGAAGGACAGGGTCGCGTGAAAGTCCGCGTTGTTCGCGGGGGGCGGCGGCGGTTCGGGCGGCGCGACCTCCGGTGGCGGCTCCGGGACCGGGGCAGGGGCCTCGACCGGCGGAGGGGGCGTCTCTACCGGCGTCTTGTCCTTCTTGCCGCCAGCGAACGCGAACGAAACGAGCCAGAGCGTGAGCATTGGAGCGCCTCCCAGGGGGTCTTAACCGATCGACCCCGCGCGGATGCGTCAGTTCAGGATGATCGCCTTTTCGGGACGAAGCGCGACGGACATGCCCTTCGCGGTCCAGGTCTTCGACACGCCGTCGAGCCAGGTCGCGATGTCCCCGTCGGTCGCGATGGGCTCGCCGGTGGTGATCACGTCCCACGGCGTGCTTGCGTCCGGGATGCACTTCGTCTTCGGCTTGAACTCGCGCGCAGGGACGACCACGTCATCGAGGATCGACCAGCGCTTCGCGGGCTCGGTCACCGACGCCCAGTGCAGCACCACCGACTTCTCGCAAACCTCTACGGCGGCGAGGCCGTACAGCAGGCGTCCGTCGTCGAGGACGCGGTTCGGGTACACGCGCGGCAGCAGGCTCGCTGCAGCTTCCGTGGCGCCGTCGGTGAACAGGCGATCGGCGATCAGCGCGGCCTGCTCGGGCCCGACCTGGTTCGCGACCTTGACGAGGCTGTCGACGAGCTTCACGCGATCCTGCGGCGTCGTCGTCTGATCGATGTCGTCCGGCTCGATCGACGCGACCATCTTCTCGATCAACATGCCGAACGGGCCGCCGTGGTTGGCGGCTTCGATCGACGCGCGCTCGAGCACGGGCAGCGAGGCGCTGTGCGTGCGCTTCACGTAGGCGGTGACGATCGTGCTGTATTTGTCGTCGTACGCGGAGGCGGGCGGCTTGAGCGCAAGACCTTCCAGCCACTTCGTCATCTCTTCGGCCGGGCAGGCGACCAGCGCGTCGTCCCACGGCGCGAACTGACGGTCGAGGAGCGCGAAGTAGCCGCCCTTCACGAACGGCACGACCTCCGCGTGGGTGCCACACGCGAGGCCGATCTTGCCGGCGATCAGGTCGCGCTGGTCATACGACGGGATCTTGTCCATCATCGACCACACGGGGTTGTACAGCTTCGCGTCGATGGCCGCGAGCGAAACGGCGGCGACCGAGTCCGCGTCCTTTCCGGCCCAGAAGGCGTCGAAGCTCGACTCCGCGACCTTCGGATCACACGTGACGGCCTTCTTGAACGCGCCGACGAGGGCGTCGCCTTCGGCGGACTTGCCGGCCGCAACCTCGGCGTCGCACGCCGCGTGTGCGAGGCTCGGGGCGATGAGCAGGAGGGCGAGGAACGATCGCATATGACTTCTCCAGGGGCGGGACGCTACCCCGCGCACGTCGACGCGTAAAGCTCGCGCGCGGTGACGGTGCAAACCCCCGGCGGGCGTCGAGCTTCCTGGTAGACTGCGGCCCTGTCTGGAGGCTGCATGCACGTCATCTTCCTCGAACCGGCACATCCGGCAAATCAGCGCCAGTTCGTTCGCGCGCTGAAACAAGCGGGTGCGACGGTGTCGGCGATCTCGGACCGCCCGCTCGCGCACGTCGATGATCAGCTCAAGGGCTGGCTCGACGGCTACGAACACGTCGGCTCCACCGCGGATGCCGAGCAGGTGATCGCCGCGGTGCGCAGGATCCAGAAGCGCGGTCCGTGGGTGCACAAGCTCGAGTGCGTGATCGAGGCGCTCATGTACACGGCCGCCGAGGCGCGCGAGACGTGCGGCATTCCAGGCCTGTCAACCGCGCAGACGGACCTCTGCCGCGACAAGTATGTCATGAAGCAATTCCTTCGCAACAAGGGCATCCCTTGCGCTCGCAACGCCACGGCCTCCACGGCGGCCGAGCTGATCGCGTTCATCAAGGAGGGCGGCTACCCCGTCATCCTCAAGCCGCGGGACGGCGCCGGTGCGCAGTCCACCTACAAGATCAGCGACGCGAACGATCTCGCCCGCGCGATCAAGGAGACCGGCCTCGCCGAGCGGCCCGCGCACTTCACCGTCGAAGAGTTCATCAGCGGCCACGAGGGCTTCTACGACACGCTCACCGTCAACGGTCAGGTCGTGTTCGAGGGCGTCTCGCACTACTACCCGAACGTGCTCGAGGCGATGCGCACGCGGTGGATCAACCCGCAGATCATCACCACGAACCGCATCGACGCGCCCGGCTACGGCGAGCTCCGCGAGTTCGGTCGCCGCGTCGTCGGCGAGCTCGGCTTGGACACCACCGCCACGCACATGGAGTGGTTCTTCGGCGAGAAGGGCCTCGCGTTCAGCGAGATCGGCGCGCGTCCGCCGGGCTGCCGGTTCTGGGATCTGTACTCCTACGCGAACGACTTCGATTTGTACGGCGAGTGGGCCCACGCCGTCGTGCACGGCCAGGCGCGCCCGCGCCCCTCGCGCCGCTACTCGGCCGGCGTCGTCAGCCTGCGCCCCAACCAGGACGGCCACATCAAGGGCTACACCGGCGTCGAAGAGGTCCAGCGCAAGTACGGCCAGTGGATCCTCGAGGTGCACTTCCCGCCGCCTGGGAGCCGCACGAACGAGGTCGGCGCGGGCTACCTCGGCCACGCGTGGATGTGGGTCCGCCACCCGGACTTCGACCAGTGCCGCGCCATCCTCGACGACATCGGCCGCACCGTGAAGGTGTGGGCTTCATAGAGTTGATTCCCGCCCGCCGCGGCGGCGGGCTCCCCACCCCCCGCGGCGTTGCCGCGCCCCCCGGGTGGGGGCTTCATCGCCGTCGATCCCCCATCTCATAATTTCTCGCAGAGGCGCAGGAGACTGGGCGGAGTTCGCAGAGGTGCAGATCCTCTGCGCGCTCTGCCCATTCTTTGCGCCTCTGCGAGAAATCAGGCGCCCGCACCGCAATTTGCGCCCGGGGTGGCAGTTTGTGACGTGCAGACGTCCCTGCGAGCGGCTACTCGACGACCCCAGGAAGGTCCATTGCTGCTGCTCGCGTTGTTGAATTCGCCCGCTCACGCCGCCGAGGTCGACCTCGAGGGCTACTACCGGGCGCGTTTTCGTATGTACGACACGCTCTCGCTCAACCACGACCTCGCGTCCGCGGAAGGCACGTCCTCCGTCGTCGAGCATCGGCTGTGGCTGCGCCCGAACATCCTCGTCAACGATCACCTCACCGTGCGCGCCGACGTGTTCGGGCTCGACGGTGTGGACTGGGGCCAGTCGCCGTCGCGCTACGGCGACCCCGTGTCAGGCCAGATCGACCCCGTCGAGTGGGGTGACCAGCTCACGCCCCCCGTGCCGGACGCTGAATTCGACACGCGCGACTTCTTCCGCGACATCACGCTGGCGCACGCGTGGGCCGAGGTGGACACGCCCGCGGGTCGGTTCTCGTTCGGTCGCATGCCGCTGCACTGGGGTCTCGGCATCTGGCGCAACGACGGGCTCGGCTACAACGGCGACGAAGGTGACACCGCCGATCGGCTGATGTGGGACCGCGTATTCGAAGACGTGTTCGTCGAGGTCGCGCTCGACTCGAACTCCGAGAACCTGGTCAACGGAAACGACGACACGTTCAGCGCGTCCGGCACCGTCGGGTACCGCACCGAGCTGATCACGACGGGCGTGGTCGCCCAGTACCGGCTCACGCCAAGCCGGGACTTCGGCCTGTTCACGATCGACGCGTCGTTCGCGGGTGAGATCGGAACGCTCGACGTGGGCGCGGAAGCGATCGGCCAGTACGGCAAGGGCAACCTCGAAGGCGGCCGTAACGACGTCACCGTCGCGGGTTTCGGCGGCGTAGGCGACGCGCTGCTGCACACGAGCGCGGTGGACATCGGCGTCGAGCTCGGCGTGGCGTCGGGCGATCCCACACCTGATGACGCGCAGATCGCGACGTTCACGTTCGACCGCGATCACGAGGTCGGGCTCGTCATGTTCGAGCAGCCCATGCCGGTCATCGCGGACGCGTTGGCGACGGACGGTCGGTCCTACGTCGCGACGTTGTCGGGCCGCGGCGTTTCGAACGCGGCGTACTTCAAGCCGCGGGCGGAGAAGATCCTCACCGAGGGCGTCGTCGCCCACGCGTCGTGGCTCGCCGCGCGCACGATCGCCGCGCCGGCAGCGGACCGGTCGGGCTACGGCAACGAGTTCGATCTTGGCGTCCGTTACGAGCCGGACGAGCACACGCGGTTTGACCTTACGGGCGGCTTGTTCCTCCCCGGCGGGTACTATTCGGCGTACACGGACGACACGAACGACACGTTGACCGGCTTCAACGACCCGGTGTGGGCCGTGCAGGTCATCGGACAAGCGAGGTTCTGATGAAGGGCGTTCATACCGCAATGGCGACGCCGTTCGACGCGAACGGAAACGTCGACAAGGCCGCGTTCGAGCGCCTTTGCGCGCGTCAGGTCGAAGCGGGAATCCACGGGCTCGTCCCGTGCGGCACCACCGGCGAATCGCCGGTCATCGCGCCGGACGAGTGGAATGACCTCGTCGGCATCGCGCTCAGCGTCGCCAACGGCAAGGTTCCGGTCACCGCTGGCGTCGGCACCAACAACACGCGGTCCACCGTCGCGAACTGCGAGCGCGCGCTCGCGAAGGGTGCTGACTACGGCCTCCTCGTGTTGCCGTACTACAACAAGCCGAACGCCTCCGGGCTCCGCCTGCACCTCGCCGCGGCCACCAAGGTCGGCCTGCCGTTGGTCGTGTACCACGTGCCTGGCCGCACCGCTCAGCGGCTTGGTCACGAGCTCCTCGCCGAGCTCGCGTCGATGCCCGGCGTCGCCGCCATCAAAGAAGCCACCGGGGACATCCGCTACGGCGCCGATGTGCTCGCGCTCACACGCACACCCGTCCTGTCGGGGGACGACTTCACGTTCCTGCCGCTGATGACGATGGGCGGCGCGGGGGTGATCTCCGTCGTGTCCAACGTCGATCCCGCCGGCACCGTCGCGGTATACGAGCATGCAGCCGCCGGGCGCCACGCCGAGGCCACCGCTGCGATGTTCCGGATCTGGAAGCTCACGACGTGGCTGTTCGCGGACGTGTCGCCGGTGCCGTGCAAGGCCGCGCTCGCGGACCTCGGGCTGTGTCGGCCTGATCCACGGCTTCCGCTCGGGCCGTACACCGGGCCGTCGTCGCGTCCGCTGCTGCAGGAGCTCGGGCTCGTATGAGCGAACCGCTGCGCGTCGCGGTCCTCGGGGCGGGCGGGCGCATGGGCCGGCTCGTCGTCGCCGAACTGCTCGCGTCGCCGGACCTCGCGCTCGTCGCGTCCATCGGGCGGTCCGGTTCATCGAACATCGAGCCGGTCGGCCCCGGGTGTTTCCACGACGCCCAGGTGATCATCGACTTCTCGCTGCCCGAGGCGCTCGTGGCTGCGCTGCCGCACGTGCGCGTGCCGCTCGTGTCGGGCACCACGGGCCTGGCGCCGTCCCAGGTAGACGCCCTTGCCGAGCTGTCGGGCTCGGTCGCCGTGCTCCACGCGACGAACTTCTCCACGGGCGTGAACCTGCTGCTGCACCTCGTGCGCGAGGCTGCGCGCGCGCTGCCCGACTACGACGTCGAGATCGTCGAGACCCACCACCGCCTCAAGCAGGACAGCCCGTCCGGAACGGCGCTATCGCTCGGGGCGGCCGTCGCCGATGGTCGGGGAGTCGCGCTGGCCGACGTCGCGAAGCACGGACGTGAGGGCCGTGTGGGGGTGCGGCCCGTCGGCGAGATCGGGTTCCACGCGCTGCGCGGCGGCGACGTGGTGGGCGAGCACGACGTTTGGCTGATGGGTCCCGGTGAGCGCGTCCGGTTCGGGCACCTCGCGTCCTCCCGCGCGACGTTCGCGTCCGGGGCGGTCCGCGCCGCCCGCTGGATCGCAGATCGGGCTCCGGGACGCTACACCATGAACGAGGTGCTCGGCCTATGATCCGCTCGTCGTTCATGGTCGCGGTCCTTGCGCTGTCGGGCTGTCACAACGCCTGCCAGGACATCTGCTTCAAGATGCGCGATTATGCCGAGTCCGAGTGCGGGCTCGTCGTGCCTGAAGGCGATCTCGACGCGTGCCTCGACGCGCAGGCCGGGTCGAACAGCCGCGATCAGCGCGGCGTTTGCCGCGACTACAACACCCAGCACGACATCGCCGACGAGTGGGGCTGTGAAGAGCTGCAGGACTACTTCGACGCACAGTGAACGGAGGCCGTCGTGAGTGTGCGTGACGAGCGCAGGTCGCAGATCATCGCGGCCGCCCGCGCCCTGGTCGCTGAGGGTGGTCTCGAAGCGCTGACCATCGGCGCGATCGAGAAGCGCGTCCCGTTCACCCGCGGGGTGATCACGTACCACTTCGCCGACAAGGACGAGATCGTCGGGGCAGTGCTCGAGTCGGTGGTCGACGAGATCGACCGCGGCACGTTCGCGGAGGTGCACGAGGCCGACGCTTTTCCCGCGCGGATCCGCGCGGTGCTCCGGTCCAAGGTGCGCGGGTTCCTGAAGCACGCCGAAGCGCGCGCCTGCCTCGTTTCCTACTGGTCGAGGGTCGCTTCGGACGAGCGCGCTCACACCGTGAACCAGCGCCTGTTCGCGTCCTGGCGCAGCCAGGCGGCCGGCCTGCTCGGCGCGGCGAAGAAGTCGGGTGATGCGCGCCTCGACCTCGACGTGGACGCGGTCGCCGCGCTGCTCGTCGGTCTCGTCGTGGGCATCGTCGTGCAGACGGCGTTCGACGACAGCGACGTGGAGCGTCTCGTCGAGGAAGCGACGGCGATGGTGGTCGCCCGGTGCCGGCCGGCGCGAGCCTGACGGGCCCCTACTGGAGCGACGTCAGGGTCGCTTCGTCCCCATACACCGTGATCATCTTCGTCACGCTGTCCTGCAGGGCGGGGTCGGCGTAGAAACCGCGCCAGTTCTCTAGCCCTGCGATCGATCGGAACGAGAACCCGCGCCGCAGGGCCTCGTGAAGGTTGTCTTCAAACGCGACCGGATCGTGCTGGTGCGCCGCCACCTCGGCGAGCCGCTGCGGTCCGAGGTAGGCGTGCGCCCCGTCCGTGACGAGTTCGGAGACGTGCTGAAAGGACGTGCGCGCGTCGTCGAAAGCGCCCGCTGACAGCTGAAGCTCCCCGAGGTCGTACCACGCCTCGCCGAGCTTCGGGTCGAGCGCCAGGGCCTTCTGGTAATGCGCGGTCGCCTGCGCGAAGTCGCGTCGGACGTACCACGACAGGCCGATCAGGTACTCGAGGGAGCCGGCGGGCTCGACGGTGTCTTCGAACGCCTGCGCGCTCGCTGCGGCCTGCTCCGGCAGGCCGGCTTCGATGAGGTCGTTCGCCTGACCCCAGGCCTCCGACACGAGCGCGTCGCGGTACGAAGGCAGCGGCACCTCGGCCCAGGCTGTACCGAGGACCAGGCCGAGGACGATCACTCTTCCCAGTCGTCCGCGGCGCCCTTGTCGCGCTCGTCGAGCACGACGACGCCAGCGTCGCGATCACGCAGCAGCGTGAACGCCATGTACAACACGACCACGACGATCGACGAGATCGCCTCGATCATGTGGCGCTTGGTGACCTCGCGCTCGATCTCGACCTCGACCGGGTCCACGTCAGGCCGGCGCCGACGGCGCGCGCGCGGCGCTTCCTCATCGGGCTCGGGGCCTTCGACGTCCTGTGCGGGCTTCCCCGGGTTGGTGTCGTTTTCATCGACGTCCACGGCAACGCGCGCCATGTCGAAACCTCCGTTCGCGGCGAGCCTACCACAAGCGGTCGGGCGCGTCGGACCTACTTCGGCGCGAGCTCTTTCTCCGCGAGCTTCTTGATCGCCTCTTCGAGCGATTCGACGACGAAGGTGTCGGGAACGACGGGAACCAGCGTCTGCGGCGGCGTCGCGAGCACCTCCCACGACTTGTACCGGGTCTCGACCAGCAGATCGAGCGAAGGCACGTACAGTTCGACCCGGCTCGGCATCAGGTCGGTGCCGACCAGTTCGTAGGGGTCGTACTTGGCGCTCATGACGGAGTCGCCCTTCTTGTCGAGCGCCACGAGCTCCCGCATCGTCGCGTTCGCCGGGTCGAGCCAGAGCTCCACCATGGTCTGCTTTGGTCCTGCAAGCCGCACGCGGACGAGTCCGGGGTGGATCGGATCGTCGGGCGGCAACAGGTCCACCTCGCGAACCTCGGCGAGGTCGAACGGAACGTCGCCGCTCAATACGGCGAAGGCGTCGTCGAGGCTCGCCACGCCGCCGGTCGCGGCGCGCACGACGGACTCGGCGTCGAGCGCGACGAGGTCCTTCTTCTGCTGCACCAACAGCACCGAAAGCCCGGCGCCGTCGCTCGCGACGGTGACGACGGAGCCGCCCAGCGGCCCGAACAGGTCCACGCGACCCTGGCCCGGGCGATCGATGATCAGGCCGCCGTTGGTGGACGCGGCGAGGTCGAGGGGCTTGCTGCGGAGCTTGATCGCGAACCGGCTCTTCAGCGGATCGGGGACGGCTCGCGCCCTCGCCGCCTGCAGCACCGACTCGGGGCTGCCAGCGACGGGCTCAGTTGGACGTCGTCCGGGGCACGCACACAGCGCGACCACGGATAGCCACACGACGGTCCTCATGGTCCTCCAGGGGCGGGAGCATATGCCGGTTCGGTCGCACACGGCGAGGCGAGGTCGAGCGCGGTCACGGCTGGCGCCCAGGCCGCCTGCCCCGCCCAGTCGAGGCGCGCGGCCGTCGCGCGGACCTCAGCGAGTCGGCAGGCCCGCGCAGCCTGTTCGACGAGCCGCACGCCGTCCTCGGGGCCAGCGATCGGAGCTTCGACGCCGATCAGCAGGTCACCTGTAGCGTCGAGGCCCACACCGGCCCGGCGCAGACCCCGCGCGCGCGCTTCGGTCGCGGTGCTGGTCGGACCCGTCCAATGCTCGCTCACGACGCGCGTCGCACCGTCGCGATCCCCGACCGCAAGACGCGCGTCGAACAGGGTCACCCACGCCTCCCACAGGCCTGCTGAGCCGGCCCCCTCGAGCGGCACAATGGCCTCGTCACCCCGATCGAGCGCCAGCAACGCCTCGCCGCGCGCCAGGTCCCCGAGGGGAGCCTGCGCGACGCCCTCCAGCGCAGCGAGCGCCTCCGTAGGTCGTCGGGTGCGCACCAGGTAACGGGCGTACTTGGCCGCCAAAATCGGGTCGTTTGGCGCGAGCGTCTGCACCCACGCCCACGCCTCGTCGGCGTTTACGAGGTCGCGCGCAGCTTCGGCGCCCGCCGCGCGAATCAGCCACTTCGCGACGTCCTTCTCGCTCGCCACCACCATCGAAGGCGGCCGTGGCGGGGGCACGAGCCCGTCAGGCACACGTTTGTCGGAGCAGGCGAGTACGAGCCAGAACACGAGGGACATCACGTCCCCCTATGCCGGAGCGGCGCTCAGGGCTGCGAGTCGATCCGGTCGCGTCGTTCGTCGAGCCAGGTCATCATCGCCGCTGCAAGACGCCGAGCCGCAGCGGGAACCGGACCGCCGAGGAAAGGGTTTTTGAATGCGAGCACGGTCGCCATCACCGCGGTGCGCATGTGACCTCCTACCCCTGACCTGTGCAGGTGACGTGCCAGCGTCCGCCAACGGACCGA
>CANNIZ010000066.1 GCA_947505245.1 Pseudomonadota bacterium
ACATCATCATGGAGTTCGTCCAAGGGCCCTCCGCCGGGCGGCTGATCCGACAGGCGGACCGCGAACATAAACCGAATCGCCTCGCGGCGGCCCACGTGATCGCGTGCGCAGCCCGCGGCCTGCACCACGCCCACAGCGCCACCTGCGGCACAGGGGATCGCGCCGGACTCGTCCATCGCGACGTCAGCCTCGACAACATCCTCGTGTCGAAGGACGGGGTCGCGAAGGTCATCGACTTCGGCATCGCCAAGATGAAGGATCGCCTATCGCAAACACAAGGCGACGCGATCAAGGGGAAGATCGCGTACATGGCGCCCGAGCAGATGGAGTCGGGCAAGGATCTCGACCACCGCGCCGACATCTATTCCCTCGGAGTTTGCCTCTTCCGCGCCACGACCGGTCAATTCCCGTTCCCGCAGACGACCACGTCGGGTCTGGTAAGGGCGCGCTTGAAGAATGCCTACACGCAACCGTCAGAGATCGTGCCCGACTTTCCGCCGGCGCTCGCGACGATCATCCAGCACGCGATGGAGGCCGAGCCGAGCGAGCGCTACGGGTCGGCTCGCGAGTTCGCCGACGCGATCGATCGTTGGGTGCGGTCCCAAGACCCGGATTACGACGACGCGAAGGTCGCGGCCTGGATCAGTGACGTGTTCCCAGACGAGACCGCGTGGCGCCCAAGACGCCTCGTCGAACGCTCCAATAGCGAGCTCCCGCCAACAACGAACGCCGGCGGCGTCCGCGCGTCACGGAGCGGGCCGACGCTCGCCCCTGGCGACACCGGCCAACACCTGATCAGCGGGCATCACCCGACGACCGGCCAGCATCTGACGACCGGGCAGCACCTGACCTCGGAGATCACCGTCACCACGACCTGGGGACGAATGCTCGGAGGCACCTTTGCGGCCCTGCTGATCGGCGCGTTCCTGATCCTCGCGGTCGTGGGACTTACGTTCACCTACTGGCCGGCCGCGACGGTCGACGAGAGCCGCACGCCCGATGCCCGCGTCGTCGTGTACATCGACGAGGCCGAGAAGGCCTCCCGGTCGGGGGACTGGAGTCTCGCAATGCGCCTGTTGGACCAAGCGCGAGGGCTTCCGACAACCGATCCGCTCCTCACCGTGCGCGTCTCCAGGCTGGCGAATCAGGTCGAACGCGGCCAGAATCTGGCTGGCGCCCGCGAAGCGATGGCGCGGGGGGACCACGAAGACGCCAGGCAGCACGCCCGTGCCCTGCTCGACGCCGATCCAAACGACGCGGAGGCGACAGCGATCCTCGTCGAGCTTCACCGCGGCGAAGCACCCGTGGCGGGCCCCACCGAGCGCGTGTTCTTCGACTCCGATCCCGCAGGTGCGACGGTGTTCATCGACGACGTGCCGGTCGGCCAGACGCCGCTCACCTACGACGTCGCCCTCGGAAAGCACGTGGCGTGGCTACGAAAGGCTGGATTTGATGCCAAGAACGCGCCGCTCGACGTCGCCGCCGGCGCCCCTGTCGCCGTCTCCGTGACCCTCGACACCGCAAGGGTTGCGACGTCTGCGTCGCCGACAAAGCCCACCAAACCAGCCGCGACAGCGGTCGCAGCGGCCCCGACGCCGGCTGTCGTGCCGACCCCCGAAATCGCACCCGTGGCGGTCTCAGCGGCAATCGCACCCGAGAACGTGACGCCCCCGCCCGTGGTCACGCCCGCGCCCACGGTGGTCGCCGCGACGGTGGTAGCGCCCGCGGCCGTAGCGCCCGCGGCCGTAGCGCCCGCGTTCGACGCCTCAAAGCGCGACCAGCTGCCCGCCCGTGTGCGCGCCCGCACCATGGACGAGGTCGCTACGACGCTCGCCGCGATCGAGGCGACGTTGATCGCAGCCGGGGTACCCGCCTCCGCCGCGAGGGGTTCGACCTCGCTCCTCGCCGAGGACCTGCTCGGCCTCGCGAGCCCCGGAACCACCCTCGACGTGTACCCACAGGGCGTGTTCGACGCGGTCGCCGACGCCTGGAAGCTGAACCTGCCCTCCGCCAAGGTCAAGTCCGCGGCGCGGCGCGGCAACCACCCCTAGTCTCGCGCCGCAGAGTACGTAGCCGAGCGGTGCGACGTCGCTCGCGATGGTGTAGGCTCGCGGCCCGACCCGGAGGACCCGATGGCACCTGTTTCACTCGACCAGGCACTCGCGCAGTTCAAGCCCGACGACTACACGGTGCGCCTTGTAAACGCGATCTTCAAGGTCGTGCCGTACTCGCCGGAGCTCAAGCCCTACCGCGTGATGGAAGACGTCGTGAAGGCGTCCGCGCCCACGCCCGACGCGATCCTGTTCGCGAAGGCGCGCCAGCAGTCGATGAACCAGGACGTTCAGGACGTGGTGTGGATGGCCGGCATCCTCGACTCGGCCGACAAGGGCATCGCGGTGTTCTCCGGATTCAAGGCCGCGTACAACATGCTCAAGGGCAACGAGAACGCGACAGAGACCGATCCGCAGCAGCGAAACGACGCCGTGCTCAAGGCGATCGGCCTGTCGTACATGGCCTACAACGCGTTCCCCGGCACCATCGCCGAGCGCGCCGAGGCGTTCCGCACGTCGCAAGCGGGCCAGGCGTTGCTCCTTTACTACGCGTCGATGGAGATCGCGTTGCCGTTCGCGGACAACCTCGCCACCAGCGGCGGGAACCTCGTCGAGCAGTGGATCAGCAAGGACGCGACGAGCCAGGCGTCACGCCTCGCGTCGCTGGGCGGCGGCAAGGACATGGGCGAGGCCGTCGGCATGTTGCAGCAGATGACGGGCGGCATCCAGCGCGTCGTCGATCACGCGTCGAAGTACGCGAAGCCCATCGCCGAGTCGGCCCGCCAGTACGCGCCCGGAGCGCTGGGAACGGCCGACAAGGTGGCCGGCGCCGTCGCGACCGCGGCCGACCTGATGCCGGTGTACACGTACCTCGGCGGGCGCCTCGCGGCGGAAGCTGCCGTCTACCGCGCGCTTCGAGCCTGACGGACGCGTGACCGTCGACTGGAAGATCGGCGTCGAGATCGAGACGATGGCGCCGCGCGGTCGCTCCCGGCGCGATCTGGCCGAGGTCGTCGCCGAGCGCGTCGGCGGCCGCGTGCGCCGGTTCTTCCTCGCCCAGTCCGAGCCTTCGCTCGTGCCGGGCCGACCGGTGTTCGAGAACCTCACCCTCGGGTTCGCGGTTGAACGACCGGTCGCCAACGGCGGCCCGAAGGTCCTCGTCGCGCGCTTCGTCGACGATCTGACGCTGCAGGACGACTGCGACCGCTCGGCGCCGCCAAAGCCCGGCTGGTGGCGCGTCGTCGGCGACGATCCACGCTGGCTGCGGCTCTGCGCGCGCCACGGAGACGCAACTTTGGACCTGCCCGAGGCGATCAGCCGCTTCGCTGCGGTCGTAGGGACGCGGCCGGAGGCGGGCCCCGGCGGGATGTGGAAGATCACCGACGACGCCGGGGCGTCCATCCTGATCGCGGCTCCGCTCCCCGGCGAACGCGAGCGACCCTGCGAGATCGTCACCGCACCCCTCGAGCGCGACCACGCGGCGGGCCTGGAGGCGCTGCTCGAGCCGGCCCGGGAGCTCGGGTTCACCGCCCCCATCGAGGGTGCGGTGCACCTTCACTTCGACGCGGCGCCGTTTCGCGACGCGCGCGCTCTGGCGCGACTGTTGGAGCTCTACGATCGGCACCGCGACGTGCTCCGGGCGCAACACAACAAGCGCTGCCGGCGGCTCGGACCGACGGAACCCAAGGTGCTCGACGCCGTGCGCGACCCCGCGTTTTCGACGTTGGCGTGGGAGGACGCGCGGGAGCGCCTGCTCGCGCTCGAGCCGAGCAAGTACGTCGACCTGAACATTCGCAACCTCGTGTATGACGTTGGCTACAAGCACACGATCGAGGTTCGCGTGCTGCCGACCTGGCTCCACGCGGAGCCGATCGTCGCGGCGATGGGCACGTTCGAGGCGCTGCTGCGGTACGCGCTTTCCGACGCACCGGTCGACGGGTATTCGCCTCGGTAGGGGCGGTCCGGAACGCGCTTGACGCGGGCCGCCCGCCGGTGAACGTTGTGGCCCGGAGGCGACATGGCCGCGCTGGACATCTGCGTCGTGGGACTTGGATATATCGGGCTTCCCACCGCGAGTCTGCTCGCCACCCGCGGGCACCGCGTGCACGGCGTCGACGTGTCGCAGCGCGTGGTGGACACGATCAACCGCGGCGAGATCCACATCACCGAGCCCGACCTCGACGTGCTCGTCCGCGCCGCCGTCGCTTCGGGAAACCTGAAGGCTGCGCTCCAGCCGCGCGAAGCCGACGTGTTCATCCTGGCCGTCCCGACGCCCCACCACGCTGACTACCGGCCGGACATTACGTACGTCGAGGCCTCAGCGGTCGCCGTCGCAAGCTACGTGCGGCCTGACAGCCTCGTGATCCTCGAGTCCACTTCGCCCGTCGGCACCACCGAGCGCGTCGCCGAGCTGCTGATGGAGCACAACCCCTCCCTTCGCGGCGCCGATGGCAAGCCGAAGTGCGCCGTCGCCCACTGCCCCGAGCGCGTGCTCCCCGGGCGAATCCTGTACGAATTGGTCGAGAACCACCGCATCGTCGGCGGACTCGACGCGCGCAGCACCGACCGCGCCGTCGAATTCTACCGCGGGGTCATCAAGGGCGACGTGCACCCCACGGACGCGCGCACCGCCGAGATGTGCAAGCTCGTCGAGAACAGCTTCCGCGACGTGAACATCGCGTTCGCGAACGAATTGTCGATCGTCTGCCACAAGCTCGGCATGAACGTCCGCGAGCTGATCAAGCTCGCTAACCGCCACCCGCGCGTGAACATCCTGTCGCCCGGCCCCGGCGTCGGTGGGCACTGCCTCGCCGTCGATCCCTGGTTCGTCGTGTGGGCAGCCCCCGACGAGGCGCGGCTGATCCGCACCGCCCGCGAGGTGAACGACAGCAAGGTCGACTGGGTCGTGGACCGCGTGCGCGAGAAGGCCGCCCGATTCAAGAACCCCGTGATCGCGTGCCTCGGCCTCACCTACAAGCAGGACATCGACGACCTCCGCGAGTCGCCCTCGCTCGAGATCACGAAGAAGCTGCGTGCGGAGTTCGCTGACGGCGTGCTCGCGGTGGAGCCGAACGTGAAGGACTTCCCCGCGTTCCCGCTCACCTCGCTCGACGAAGCCCTGCGCCGCGCCGACATCGTCGTCGCGCTGGTCCCGCACAAGGAGGTGCTGCGGATCGACAGCGAGCGGCTGAAGGAGAAGATCGTGATCGACGCGTGTGGAGCCTTCAAGTAGATGCGCGTCCTGTCGGTGTTCGGCACCCGCCCCGAGGCGATCAAGATGGCCCCCGTCGTGCGGGCCCTCGCCGCCGATCCCCGCTTCGAAGCCAAGGTCTGCGTGACGGCGCAGCACCGCAGCATGCTCGATCAGGTCCTGCGGGACTTCGAGATCACGCCGGACCACGACCTGAACGTGATGTCGCCCGGACAGGACCTGTACGACGTGACCTCCCGCGTGTTGCTCGGCCTGCGGGACGTGCTCAAGGCCGAGAAGCCCGACGCCATCCTCGTCCACGGCGACACCACCACGACGCTGGCGGCCACGCTCGCCGCGTTCTATGCGCACGTGAAGGTCGGACACGTCGAGGCGGGGCTGCGGACCGGCAACCTGGAGTCGCCCTGGCCCGAAGAGGCCAACCGCGTGCTCGCCGACAAGCTCTGCCACTGGCACTTCGCGCCGACGCAGTGGTCGGCGGACAACCTGCTCCGCGAGGGCGCCGAACCTTCGCGCGTCGTGGTGACCGGAAACACCGTGATCGACGCGCTGCTCTACATGCGCGATCGGGTCGTTGCACAGCCGCTGGACGCCTACCGCGCCGCCTACGGGGCCGCGTGGGACGTCATCGCCGGTGAGGGCCGCCTGGTTTTGATCACCGGCCACCGCCGCGAGAGCTTCGGCGAGGGCTTCCTGAACATCTGCAAGGCGATCCGAACCCTCGCCGAGCGGCACCCGGACGTCGCGTTCGTGTACCCGGTGCACCTGAACCCGAACGTGCGCGCCCCGGTAGGGCAGCTGTTGACTGGCCTTTCGAACGTGTACCTGATCGAGCCCGTCGACTACGCGCCGTTCGTGCGGCTGATGGCGCGGTCCACGTTCCTGCTCACCGACTCGGGCGGAATCCAGGAAGAAGCGCCTTCGCTCGGCAAACCGGTGCTCGTGATGCGGGACACCACCGAACGGCCCGAGGGCCTCGACGCCGGCACGGTGGCGCTCGTCGGCACCTCGTACGACGCGATCGTGAGTGGCGTAGACCGACGCGGCGCACTTTCGAAAGATGAGCACGGCGTACAACCCGTACGGCGACGGACTCGCGGCCCCGCGCATCCTGGACGCGCTCGCGACGCGCTGATCGGGCGGTTGCCTGGCGCTTCCGTCCGACCCCAAGGGGCAAGCCTTCGACGTTGAGCATTCAGAAGTCGAGATTCCTGCCGGAAACGCCCGCCAATGCGGCAAGAACCTGGAGTTGAGGCCGCTCACCTCAGGTTTCTTGCCGGAATGGGACAGAACACCGGCAAGCTGTTGCGGTTGAGAACGCTCAACCACGAAGCGTTGCCGAGCGGGCCTGCGCGCACGCGTCGGCGTCCGGTTCTGAGACGCGCGGGATAGGATGCCGCGGGCGGGTGACCCGCGGGGGATTCGAAATGTTGACGGGTGACGTGCGCGGAAAGATCGACGCGATCTGGAACGCCTGCTGGTCGGGGGGCATCAGCAACCCCATCGAGGTCATCGAGCAGCTCACGTTCCTGCTGTTCATCCGGCGGCTCGACGACCTGCAAACGCTCGCGGAGAACAAGGCACGCGCGACGAAGAAGCCGATCGAGCTGCGCGTGTACCCCGATGGAAAGGACGCGAAGGGCCGCCCGTACGACGATCTCCGGTGGTCGAAGTTCAAGCACTTCGCCCCGGCCGAGATGTTCGAGGTCGTCGACCAGCACGTGTTTCCGTTCCTGCGCACCCTCGGCGGCGACGGGTCTACGTACGCGCACCACATGCGCGACGCGCGGTTCACGATCCCCTCGCCGGCGTTGCTCGCGAAGGTCGTCGATCTGCTCGCCGCGGTGCCGATGGAGGACCGCGACACCAAAGGCGACCTGTACGAGTACATGCTCGGCAAGATCGCCAGCGCCGGGCAGAACGGGCAATTCCGCACGCCGCGGCACATCATCCGGTTGATGGTGGAGCTCACCGCTCCCGGGCCGAACGACGTGATCTGCGACCCCGCGAGCGGCACCTGCGGGTTCCTGGTCGCCGCCAGCGAATACCTGCGCGAGCACCACCCCGAGATCCTGCGCGACGCGAAGCTGAAGAAGCACTTCCACGAGGCCGCGTTCCACGGGTTCGACTTCGACAACACCATGTTGCGCATCGGCAGCATGAACCTGCTGCTGCACGGCATCGAGAACCCCGACGTGCGCCACCGCGACTCGCTCGGGCAGGACGCCCACGACGAGGACGTGTATTCGCTCATCCTCGCGAACCCTCCGTTCGCCGGGTCGCTCGACTACGAGAACACCGCGAAAGAGCTGCAGCGCGTCGTCAAGACGAAGAAGACCGAGCTGCTGTTTTTGGCGTTGTTCATTCGCCTGCTCAAGCCCGGCGGCCGCGCCGCGGTGATCGTGCCCGACGGCGTGTTGTTCGGGTCGAGCAAGGCCCACAAGACGCTGCGGCAGCTGCTGATCGAGGAGCACAAGCTCGACGCGGTGATCTCGCTCCCGAGCGGCGTGTTCCGACCCTACGCGGGCGTGTCCACCGCGATCCTGCTGTTCACGAAGACGAATTCGGGCGGCACGGAGAATGTGTGGTTCTACGATCTGCAGGCGGACGGGTGGTCACTCGACGACAAGCGTTCGCCGCTGCTGTCCGAGGACAAGCTCGGGCCCGATCCGAAGGTCGCGCTGTCGATCGAGGAGCACGCGAAGAACAACCTCCCCGACGTGCTCGCGCGGTGGGGTGAGCGGGCCGGGACCGAGCGGGCGCGGACGGCGCAGAGCTTCTGCGTGCCGAAGGCGGACCTCGTCGCGCAGGGGTACGACCTGTCGTTGAACCGCTACAAGGAGGTCGTGCACGATGCGGTTGAGCATCGGTCACCGAAGGATATTCTTGCGGAGCTGGATCGGATTGAAGACGAGATTCAGCAAGGAATGCGCGATCTTCGCGAGCTCGTACAATGACGGCGCAGGGTGGCATGGACGACGTCGTATTGAACAGCCGCTGGGCCACCACGATCGGTGCGGTGTGCGATCGGTTCGGTGGCGAGGTCCAAACCGGGCCGTTCGGTAGCCAACTGCACGCTTCGGACTACATCGACACGGGCATTCCGGTGGTGATGCCGCAAGACATGAAAGACGGCACCATCGTGTGCGATCGAATTGCACGCGTGGATTCGTCTCATGTTGAGCGGCTGAGCCAACACAAGCTCCGCGTCGGCGACGTCGTTTTCAGTCGACGCGGTGACGTCGGCCGTTTCGCGGTAGTGACGGAACGCGAACAGGGCTGGCTCTGCGGAACGGGAAGCATACGCATTCGACTCAATTCGCCTGATGTCCACGTCGGATTCGTGCGCCAGTACCTGCAGCAAGACGTCGTCGGACAATGGCTGATGCATCACGCAAAGGGCGTGACGATGCCCAACCTGAACACCGGCGTCATCAAAGCCTTGCCGTTCGTGTATCCGCCACTGGACGAGCAGCGCCGCATCGCGGACATCCTCGACCGCGCGGACGCGCTCCGCACCAAACGCCGCGCCGCCCTCGCGCTCCTCGACACGCTCACGCAGTCCATCTTCCTCGACATGTTCGGCGACCCGGTCACGAACGACCGAGGCTGGCCCCAGCAATGCCTTGCCGATGTTGGAGCGGTCATTACGGGAAACACTCCGTCGCGCGCAAATCCAACCTACTACGATGGCCCGCTGGAATGGATAAAGTCCGACAATCTGAACTCGCCTTTCTACTTCGCCACATCGGCGTCGGAAACGCTATCCGCGGAAGGACGCACCGTTGCTCGAGTCGTTCCCCCCAACGCTGTCCTCGTCACTTGCATCGCCGGCAGTCCAAGTTGCATCGGAAACGCAGCCATGGTGGATCGCGAGGTCGCGTTTAACCAGCAGATCAATGCGCTCGTTGTTCGGCAGGGCGATCCACATTTCTTCTATGGGCAACTCGTTGTTGGAAAGAGGCTGGTACAGAACGCGTCCACGGCGAGCATGAAGGGCATGGTTAACAAATCTCGATTTGAATCGATTCGTGTGATCGTTCCCCCGATCGCGATTCAGCGTGATTTCGCTCGACGCGCCCTCGCAGTCGAAGACCTGAAGTCGCAACATCGAGCCTCCCTCGCCGAGCTCGACGCCCTGTTCGCGTCGCTCCAGCACCGCGCGTTTCGCGGGGAGCTCTGACCGTGATTCGCACCTCCCGCGAGGAAGTCGACCGCTGGCTCGCCGAGCCGGAAGGGACGAACCTCGAATTCAAGGAGGCGAAGAACCGCTACGACTTCGAGAAGCTCGTGGAGTACGTCGTCGGGCTCGCGAACGAGGGCGGCGGGACGATCCTCCTCGGCGTCAGCGACCTGCGACCACGGCGCGTCGTCGGGACCGCAGCGTTCGCCGAGCCCGGCCGCACCGAGGCGGGACTCCATCAGCGCCTCGGCCACCGCGTCCCTGTCGAGGAGTTCACGCACCCCGACGGGCGCGTCCTGCTCGTGCACGTGCCCTCCCGGCTGCGCGGCACCGCCTGGCAGATCGACGGCCGCTACCTGAAGCGCGCCGGCGACGACCTCACCGCGCTTTCCGCCGACGAGCTGCGCGCGATCTTCGCCGAGACCGGCCCCGACTACTCGGCCGAGACCTGTCCGGGCGCGTCGCTCGCGGATCTGGACCCGACGTCGATCGCGACGTTCCGCGCGCGCTGGGCGAAGAAGACGGCCGACGACCGCAAGCTCGCCTGGACCGACGAGCAGACGCTCACCAACGCTGAGCTGCTCGTGGACGGCGTGCCCACCTACGCGGCGCTGATCCTGTTCGGCACACACGCCGCGCTGGGACGTCGCCTCGCGCAGGCCGAGGTGGTGTTCGAGTACCGCTCGTCCGAGGCCGCCGGGCCCGCGCAGGACCGAGTCGACTACCGCGAGGGCTTCTTCGCATGGGTGGACGACGTGTGGCGTCGCATCAACCTGCGCAACGACCGCCAGAGCTACCAGGACGGCATGTTCCGGTTCGAGCTCCCCACGTTCGACGAGATCACCGTCCGCGAGGCCGTCCTGAACGCCGTCGCTCACCGAGACTACCGCCTGGGGGGCTCGGTGTGGGTCCGCCAGTTCGCCAAGCGGCTGGAGATCGTGAGCCCCGGAGGCTTGCCCTCGGGCATCACAACGGAGAACATCCTCGACCAGCAGAACCCGCGCAACCGACGGCTCGCTGACGCGCTGGTCAAAGCCGGCCTGATCGAGCGAGCCGGCCAGGGGATGAACCTGATGTTCGAGCAGGCGATCCGCCAGGGCAAAGTGCCTCCCAGCTTCGTGGGCACTGCATCGCACGAGGTGCGCCTCACGCTCGACGGCGTGATGGAGCCGCGCATCGTCCGATTCCTCGAGCAGCTGTCGGCGGAGACGTTGAAGACGTTTTCAACCCAGGACTTCATCGTCCTCGATGCGGTCGCGCGTGATAGGGCCCTCTCCGATGGGTTGAAGTCCCGCCTTCCGTCGCTGATCGCTGCGGGGGCCATTGAGTCGATCGGTCGGGGAAGGTCCGCTCGCTACCTGCTCGCGCGTCGTTTGCAGGCCGCTCTCGGCACCGCAGGCGCCTACACGCGAGAGCGTGGCCTGGATCGCGAGACCAACAAGACGCTTCTTTTGACGCATCTGCGTCGACAAGGCGAGGCGGGAGCCCCTCTTCCTGAACTACAGCAGGTCCTACCTGCTCAGTCCAGAATCACCGTGCAGCGGCTGCTTGGTGAGCTTCGAAAGGAGGGCCTGGTCGAGTTGCATGGTCAGAGGCGCTGGGCGCGTTGGGTCGCGGCCGCGTCTTAAGCTCAGTCGCGGTAGACGCGCTTTATCATCATGGGTCGAAGCCGAGTATGTCCGGATGTATGCCGCTTGATAAAGCTCAAGTTTAAGACTCAGTGAGTCTTAAACTACCTCGTCGCTTTCAGCTCAGGTCGCTTTGACCCAATGACAGTCCAAAAGGCGTAAAACGGTGGTTGATTCAACCCTCCTATAAGCCACATCTCTGTTTGAGCTGTCTCAAAGAACATGTCTCATATCCTCTGATAGGGCGCATGATAGGCTCACTCCTATGAGTCAATGTGGAAAGCTCACTGAGCTTGACGGCCGGCGCCGGTGAGCAACTTCGCGTTCCTCCAGGCCGAGTGGCCCTCTGTGTACGACTCCGCCGTGAAGGCCGAGGCGGCCGTCCACCTCGACCCGCGCGCGGCCTGCTTCTACGCGCGCCGCGCGCTCGAGCTCGCCGTCACCTGGGCGTACAAGTCCGACCCGGCGCTGTCCATGCCCTACCAGGACGCGCTCTCCGCCCTGATCCACGAGCCGTCGTTCAAGCAGGCCGCCGGGCAGGCCGTGTTCAACAAGACCCGGGTGATCACCCAGCTCGGGAATCAGGCGGTCCACAGCCACCGCGCCGTGACGCCGAACGACGCGCTCACCGCGGTGCGGGAGCTGTTCCACGTCGGCTACTGGCTCGCCCACACCTACGCCCGCGCCGGAAGACCACCTCCCGGGCTCACGTTCGACGCTGCGAAGGTGCCCACCACCGGCACCGTCCCCAAGCAGACGCAGGAGCAGCTCCAGAAGCTCCAGGACGCCCTGCGCGAGCGCGACGAGAAGCTGTCCGCCCTGCTGGCCGACAAGACCTCCCTCGACGCCGAGCTGGAGCGCCTCCGGGCCGAGGTCGCGGCTGCAAAGCAGGCGAGCGCCAAGGTCGTCGACACCCACGACTACTCCGAGGCCCAGACCCGCGACTTCTTCATCGACCTGCTGTTGAAGGAGGCCGGCTGGCCGCTCGACAAGGTGCAGGATCGCGAGTTCGAGGTCCAGGGCATGCCCAACAAACACGGCGTCGGCTACGTCGACTACGTGTTGTGGGGCGACGACGGCGTCCCCCTCGCGGTCGTCGAGGCGAAGCGGACGCGCAAGTCGCCGCAGGTGGGCCAGCAGCAGGCGAAGCTCTACGCGGACTGCCTCCAAGCGCGCTACGGCCGCCGTCCGGTCATCTTCTACACGAACGGCTACGAACACCACGTGTGGGACGACGCCCTGTACGCGCCCCGCGAGGTCCAGGGCTTCTTCAAAAAGGCCGAGCTGGAGCTGATGGTCCAGCGGCGCACCACGCGGCGACGCCTCGCGGACGCGCCGGTGAACGAGGCGATCGTCGAGCGGTACTACCAGACGCGCGCGATTCGCCGCATCGGGCAGGCCTTCGAAGACGAGAACGAACGCAAGGCCCTCATCGTCATGGCCACCGGCGCCGGCAAGACGCGCACCGTCATCGCGCTCTGCGACCTGCTGATGCGCTGCAACTGGGCCAAGCGCATCTTGTTCCTCGCGGACCGCGTGGCGCTGGTGAACCAGGCCGTCGGCGCCTTCAAGACGTTCCTCCCCGACGCTGGCGTCGTGAACCTCGTCACCGACAAGGACACCGAGGGGCGCGTGTTCGTGTGCACCTACCCCACGATGATGGGCCTCATCGACGAGACGCGGAACGACGAGCGCCGGTTCGGCGTCGGCCACTTCGACCTCATCGTGATCGACGAGGCCCACCGCTCGGTCTACCAGAAGTACCGCGCGATCTTCGGCTACTTCGATTCGCTGCTCGTGGGCCTCACGGCCACGCCGAAGAACGAGATCGACGCGAACACCTACGGCGTGTTCGACCTCGAACGCGGCGTTCCCACGGACCAGTACGAGCTCGAAGACGCGGTCAAAGACCGGTTCCTGGTGCCGCCGCGCGCCGTCTCCGTCCCCCTGAAGTTCCAGCGCGAGGGCATCACGTACGCGCAGCTGTCGGAAGACGAGAAGGACCGCTGGGACGCCATCGAGTGGACCGAAGACGGCACGACGCCCGATCGCATCGAAGCCGAGGCCCTGAACAAGTGGCTGTTCAACCAGGACACCGTCGACAAGGTGCTCGAGACGCTGATGACCCAGGGCCAGACGGTCGCAGGGGGCGATCGGCTCGGAAAGACCATCATCTTCGCGCAGAGCCAGAAGCACGCCGAGTACATCGCCGAGCGCTTCGACATCAACTATCCGAAGTACAAAGGCGACTTCGCGCGCGTCGTCCATTGCGGGATGTCCTACGCGCAGTCGGTGATCGACGCGTTCGCGACCCCCGGAAAGGCGCCCCACATCGCCGTCTCGGTCGACATGCTCGACACCGGGATCGACGTGCCCGAGGTCGCAAACCTCGTGTTCTTCAAGCTCGTACGCTCAAAGACGAAGTTCTGGCAGATGGTCGGCCGCGGCACGCGCCTGTCGCCGAACCTGTTCGGGCCTGGCCAGGACAAGCGCTTCTTCACGATCTTCGACTTCTGCCAGAACCTGGAGTTCTTCCAGCAGAACCCCGCGGCCGCCGACGGCACGCTCGCGCCCTCGCTCGCCAAGCGCCTGTTCCGCACGCGCGTCGAGCTGATCAGCGCCCTGGACGCGCACACGCCGCCGGTCATCGCGAGCGAGAAGGAGCCTCCGGAGCGGGTGCTCCGCCGCGAGACCAAAGACCGCCTGCGCGACGAGGTCGCTCAGATGCGCCTGGACAACTTCGTCGTGCGGCCCAAACGTCGGCTCGTCGAAAAGTACTCGACCGACGCGGCGTGGGAGCAGCTCGATCCACACGACAACTCCGAGCTCACCGACGAGCTCGCGGGCCTGCCCACCGAGCTGCCCGACGAAGGCGAAGAGGCCAAGCGCTTCGATCTGATCATCCTGAACCTGCAACTGGCCGTCCTGCGCGTCGAGGACTCGTTCGAACGCCTTGCCGAGCGGGTCCGTTCCATCGCCTCGGCGCTCGAGGAGAAGCGCGCCATCCCGATGGTCGCCGCCCAGCTCGACCTGATCCGCGACCTCCAGACCGACGAGTGGTGGGAGGACGTGACGCCCGCAGCTCTGGAGCTGGTTCGCAAGCGCCTGCGCGATCTGGTCAAGTTCGTCGACAAACACCAGCGCGCGACCATCTACACCGACTTCGAGGACGAGCTCGGCGCCGCTACGATCATCGATCTGCCCGGGTTTGCCGCGCCGGAAAGCTACGAGCGGTTTCGCGCGAAAGCCCAGCTGTTCCTGCGGCAGCACCTCGATCACATCGCGATTCACAAGCTCCGGATGAACCGACCGTTGACGGGAGCCGACCTCGCCGAGCTCGAGCGCATGCTCGTCGACACCGCGGGAGTCTCGTCCGAACAGATCGCGCGTGCCAAAGTCGAGAGTCACGGGCTCGGCGTGTTCGTGCGGTCGCTCGTCGGTCTCGACCGTGGCGCCGCAAAGGCCGTGTTCGCCGCGTTCCTCAACGGCAAGTCGTTCAACGCCGATCAGATCGAATTCGTCGACCTGCTCATCAACCACCTCACCGAACACGGGGTGATGCAGGCCGCGCTGCTCTATGAGTCGCCGTTCACGGACGTGGCACCGCGCGGACCCGACGAGCTGTTCTCGGAGGCCGAAGTGACCCTGCTCATCGGTCTGCTCGCGTCCGTGAACGACGCCGCGACGGCCGCTGCGTAGGCCATCCCCCTTAGTGTACACGCCACGCGAACGAGAATTCGACCCGCCACGGGCCGCCGGGGGGTTCAAACGGCGCCGCATCGCGTATCCTGCGGTTCACGACGCGCCCGCGTCCACCTTTGGAGGCCAAGTGACCGTTCGTTTCCCGCTCCTCGCGCTGCTCGCCGGCTGCACCATCGAAGACGCCGACGTGCTCGACAGCCCGGCGATGACCGCGCTGGACGTCAGCCCGACGACGAACACGCTCGAATTGCGCACGACGCAGATCACGGGCTCGGTGACGCTCGGCTACACGTCGGATCAGCTCGTCGCCGTGACGGTTTACGATAACGGCGTCGCCGTGTGGGCCCAGACGTTCGAGGCCTCCGCCCTTTCCATCCCGATCGACGCGACGATCACGCTCGAGCCGTTCGAGAACGACGTCATCGTCGAGGCCGCCTACAACGGCCAGGTCACCCAAAAGGAGCTCGCGCTCACGGCGCCGATCCTCGACCCGGCCGTAACCTTCCCCACGTTCGTCAACACGTACACGCCGCTCGTCGGCATGGTGACGACCGGCGACCTGCTGGTGACCGCACCCGCCGGGTACACGGTCGACGACGTCGCGTGGTCGGTGGACGGCGGCGCGTGGTCCGCGGCGGTCCTGCTCGACACCGGCGATTGGAACGTCAATATCATCGACCCGGACATCGGCACCAGCCGACTCGACGTGATGGTGACCACGAGCACCGGTGACTACGCCCACGACACGACGTTCACGAGCTCGTTCGCGGTCGCGCCCCAGTTCAGCTGTGCGTCGACGTCGATGTTGCCCAAAAACGACATGATCTCGAACGTCGGCACCGAACAGCGAGCGATGATCGGCTACTTCGGTCGCCCCGACGGCGGGCACTTCGTCCAGTTCAGGATCGACGGCAACGGCGGCGACAACGACGCCTACATGATCGTGGGCCGCAACACCCGCGTCGATCCGGCGGCGATCGAGACCGAGTTCAACGTCTCGCGCCTGACCTGCAACCAGAACAACGGCAGCAACTGCACCACGACGTACACGCTGACGGCCTACGTCGACGGCGCGCAGTTCCCCGTCTGCCCGAACTTCGGCTCGATCATCCGCTACTGACGCGCGACGTCAGTAGTTGTAGGGCGGCCCGCCAAGCTCTTCGTGGGTGGTGATCGTGTCCGACACCGTCCACAGGCCGGTGACCGTGTCGACGGTGCCGGCGATCCACACGTCGCCGGGCGTCAGGCGCGGGCCGAGGTCGTTGTCGATCCGCACGCCTTCGAGCCACACGTCCAGGCTCGGCAGCGGCCAGCCCGCCTCGATGCCGCGCGGGTTGTAGAAGTGGACGAGCACCTGGAATTCTCCCACCTCGGGCGCGGCGAGCGTGATCACCTCGGTACCGGCGCCGTCTTCGACGTCCGTGCTGTACCCCGGATCGTCCGCGTCGAGCCCCAACACGCCCCAATCGGGCTCGGGCTCGCCGTACCAGCAGTCCCCGGCGCCGAAGTAGGTGCCGTCGGGCGCGAGCAGGTGCACGTCGAGGTCGGTGGCGCCGTCCCAGTCCAGGCGCACCTCGAGGTCGCGGTAGGGGACGACCTCGATCACGGTGGACGCGAGGTTCTCGGAGGGGCGGCCGTCGTTGTCGGTGACGACGAGGCCCAGCACGTACACGCCGAGCGTGTCCGTGAGCAGGCTCGCTTCGGCCGTGTCGGCGCCGGTGATCGACGCGAGCGCGCCGTCGGGCGTGGACAACACCGTCCACTGCACGCCCGCGACCTCGCCGTCCGCGTCCACCGATGCGGACGAGTCGAGCGCCGCAGGCTGCCCGACGTGGCCCTCCTGGTAGGGGCCGGGGATCGCGAGCGGAGCGAGATCATCACCCCAGTCGTTCGGATCGGGGTCGGTGACGAGGTCGTTCTCGCTCCCACACCCGACGAGCGCCAACGCAGCGATGAACCGCCTCATGACCGCCTCCGCAGCGCGAGCAGGAGCAACCCGAGCGCCGCCCACGGGGCCGAAGACGAGCCGCCACACGAGCAACCCGGCGCGCCCCCGGTGTCGAAGGAGACGTCGGTGTCGCCAGGCGCGAGCCGGGCGTCTTCGTCCAGGTAGAACAGCGCGCCGACGCGCACGTCGTACCGACCGTCCGGCGCGGTGAGTTCGACGTCCACGACCCCGCCGGCGTGCGGAGGAGCCGTAAACGACAGGTGGGTAGCGTCCACCGGCGTGGCGACGACGGCCTCGCCGCCGACCTTGACGGAGACCCCATCCGCGAGGCCTTCGACGGTGAGCGTCACGTCGCCGCCGTCGAGCGGGAGCGTCCACGGGAGGACCTCGAGGATCCGCAGCACGTCGAGCCCGTCGGGTGGGACGTCGTAGTACGTGTAGGCGCCGTTGAGCGCGGCCTCGCCGTCTTCGCAGTCGACGCGCACGTCGACGAGGCCGGCCTCGTGCGGGGCGGCGACGATCCGGAGGTGGTGGCTGTCGACGAACACGGTCTCTTCGGCGACGTTTCCGCCGAGCACCGCGAAGCACGTCGCGTCAAAATTTCGGCCGCGGAGCTCGGTCTCGCCGCCACCTTCGATGGGTCCGCGCTTGGGTGTGAGCCAGTCGATCGCGGGGGGCGCAATGATCGCCGGCTCGTCGAGCGGCTCGGTGGACCACCGGAAGTCGTCGATCGCGACCGTGGAGTCGAACACGCCGTCGCCGACGTCGTGGATCACGAACGCCACGTCCACAGGCTCACCCGGCGCGACAGGAACCGCGATGGTGACCCAGCCGGTACCGCCGCCGATCAGCCCGGAGCCTGTGTAGTCGTAGTACGTGTAGTAGTCGTAGCTGTACGCGTCGCCGTCGAAGCCCGTCCCCGCGAGCGCATCGGCCGAGGTGACACCGAAGAACGCGCTGTTGACGGAGATCGGCCGCCCAAGGTCGTCTTTGCTCGCGTCCCCGCTCCAGGCCGAGCCCGTGACGTTGACGTGGAACTTGTCGTTGAACTGCGAGCCGACGAACTCCGGGTACTCGGCCGACAGGAAGTTGATGCGGACCTCGAACCGAACGGCGTCTGCGGGTGCGACGAGCGCGAGATCGAGCGTCGTTCGGTCGCCCCCTTCACCGATGGCGCCGAAGTCGGTGCCCGGCTGCGGAAACCCCGAAGACGCCTCGCCCGTCGACAGCAACGCGAGGTCTGGCGGCGTGAACGGGACGATGACGCCGAACGCGTCCAGGACGTCGGAGGCGTCGACTGCGCCGGTGTAGGTGGCCGTCGTGAGATCGGTCGAGGGGACGTCGAGGGCGACCGCCAGCGGTGTGCCGTCTGCGGCAAGGGCCGCGAGCGAAAGGACACTGACGACCAAGAACCCTCCAGACCAGGAGTCTAGCCCCGGCTTCGCGCGACGCACATCCAAGTTTCAGCGTCCGTCGATGCAAGCCGCGGATCGGTGCGCGTGCGCCACGCCGTGCGCAGGACGTCCCGCGCGAGCGAGGGCCGCCGAAGCAGCGCAGGCAACGCCTTGCGGAGGTGGATGCGTGACGCGTGGCCCTGGGTTCCAAAGCCGAGGCGCTGCTCGAACACGACGTCGAAACCCGCCTCGTCGAGCAACCGCGTCCAGTCGCTCCACGCGAGGTTGCGCGGCGTCGCGATGCCGATCCCGTAGCGCTCCACGGCGCGATCATTGGCCTCTACCGCCGCGCGCGCGGAGATCCCCGGCACCCACACGAGGTCGACGAACGCGAGGAGTCCACCCGGCCGCAGCGCACGGCGAATGGCTGCGAAGGCACGTCCGAGGTCCGTCATGTACAACACGCTCTCGGCGATCACCGCGTCGACGGCGTGAGTTCCGACGACGCGATCGAGCTCCTCCGCGCGACCGTCACGGCCGTCGAGGCCCTGCGCGCGCAGCACCCCGCGAAGCTCGACGTCGGGTTCGACCGCGATCACCGTCCAGCCGCGCCGGAGGAGGCGCTTGGACGTGCCTCCCGCGCCCGCCCCGAGGTCGACGACCTGCGCGCCCGGACCGGGTTCGCCGAGGTGAAGCACGAGCGCGTCGGAGGCAGCCGCCCCGCCAGGATGCACGTCTTCGCGGCCGAGCAACCCCATGATCGCGGGGTACGACCTCACCCGCGGTCGAACCACTTGCGGAACCGGTCCATCCGCCCGCGGCCTTCGTTGCCGCCGCCGCCGCCGGAGTGCCGGCGCGCGGCCTCCACGAGGTCGTCGAAGTCGTCGATCTGATCGAGCAGCGTGTTCCCGTCGCCGAGGTCGAACGTGGGCGCGCGGCTGCGGATCCACGCCGGGCGCACGAGCGTGAGCTTCTCGCGGGCGCGCGTGACGGCCACGTACAACAGGCGCTTCTCTTCTTCGATCTGCTCGGGATCTTCGAGCGCGTAGGCGGACGGGAACCCGCCGTCGCGCAGCGCGAGGATGAACACCGCGCGCCACTCGAGCCCCTTCGCGGAGTGGATCGTGCTGATCACGAGCTTGTCCTCGTCCTCCGCGTCTTCGTCTTCCGCGGGCTCGACCGGGTCGAGCGCCAGCCCCTGGAGGAAGTCATCGAGGCTCGCCGCGCGCGCCGCGAGCAATTCGACGGTGTCCAGATCGCGCTCCCGCCGCTTTCCGTCGTCATACAGGCGCTCGAGCGAGGGCCGGTACCAGTCGACGAGCAGCTTCGCCCGCGAGGCGTCGTCGGCGTCGCGCGCGGCGTCGAGCACGTCGGCGAGGAGCCCCAGCGCGGGGCCGAACTTGCGCTTGAGGTACGGCGTGGCGTCGAGGCGGCCCACCTCCACCGCCGACGCCGCGATCTTCGCGGCCGTCGTCTCGCCGACGCCCTCGATCGTACGCAGGACGCGCGTCCACGCGAGCTCGTCGCGCGGGTTCGCGAGCGTGCGGAACATCGCGATCGAGTCCTTCACGTGCCCGGCGTCGACGAACCGGATGCCGCCGAACTTCTCGAACGGGATCTTTCGCTTGCCGAGCTCCAATTCGAGCAGGTTGCTGTGGAACCCCGAGCGGATCAACACGCAGATCTCGCGCAGCTTGGCGCCGGCCTGCCACACCGCGTCGATGCGCCGGGCGACCTCGTAGGCCTGGGCGTCTTCGTCGTCGACGTCGAGCACCTCGGGGAACGCGCCCTCGCCGAGGCTGGAGAACAGGCGCTTGTCGAACCCCTCGGTGGCGGACTTCAACACGCCGTTCGCGAGGTCCAGGATGCGCGTGGTGCTGCGGTAGTTCTCTTCGAGCTTGATGATGCGCGCGCCGCCCATCATCTCGGGAAAGTCGAGGATGTTGCGCACGGTGGCGCCGCGGAACGCGTAGATGCTCTGCGCTTCGTCGCCCACGGCCATCAGGTTGCCGTGCTCGCTCATCAGGCCCGCGGCGATCTGCGCCTGAACGCGATTGGTGTCCTGGTACTCGTCTACGAGCACGTGCCGACAGCCGCCGGAGATCCGCTTTCGCGGCGCCTCGTGGTCGAACAACAGCTCGCCGAACCGCACGAGCAGGTCGTCGTAGTCCATGGCGTCGAGCTTCTTCCGGCGCTCGTCCACCGCTTTCATCACGCGCTCGATGTGGGGCACCTCGTCGAGCTGCTCGGGCCGCTCCTGCTCGACGATGTCCAGGACGTCGCGGCCGGTGTTCCGGTGCAGCGACCAGAGCTTGTGCAGCGCGTCCGCGCGCAGGAAGTTGCGCTGTTTTCCGGCGTACCCGAGCTCGGCGCGCACGTTCGCGACCAGCCGCTCGGAGTCGTCGGTATCAAAGATCGTGAACCGCGGCGTATAGCCAAGGTGATGGCCGTGGATGCGGAGCGACTGCGCGGCGAACGCGTGGAACGTTCCGCCGCGAACTTTTCGCGCGCGATCGCCGACCATTCGCGAAGCGCGCTCGAGCATCTCGTTCGCCGCCCTGCGCGTGAACGTGAGCAGGACGATCTGCTCGGGGGGGACCCCCTGTTCGACGAGCCAGGCGACGCGATGCACGAGCGTCTGAGTCTTGCCGGTGCCAGCCCCGGCGATCACGAGCACGGCGCCGTCACCGGCGGTGGCCGCGTCGCGCTGCGCTGGGTTCAGTTCGGAGATCGCCATGCCCACGAGCGTAACCAGTGGGATACCGAAAAGAGATGAATCGTCGCTCAGCTGTTGGAACGCTCGCGCTCGCGCTCCTCCTCGAGGTCAGCGCGTGCGGCCCATGGCGCTCGGAGCCCGCCCCGAGCGAGCCCGCCCCGACCGGCGCCACCCACGTGCCCGGTAAAGGCCTCGAAGGCGACCTCGCCGACGTCCGCTCGTTCCACGCGACCCGCCCGCCCTACGAGACCCCGTTCGACGCCGGCGTGGTGGTTCCGAAGGGCCTGACGACGCTCTCCGCGAAGGAGTGCGGGGCCTGCCACATCGCGATCTACGAGGAGTGGAAGGTGTCCACCCACGCCGCCGCGTGGACCGATCGGCAGTACCGGGCCGAGATCGACAAGTCCGGAAACCGATGGTTGTGCCTGAACTGCCACACGCCGCTGCTCGTTCAGCAGGACTTCTGGCCGATCGGGCTCGACGGCGACGACGTCGAGCGGCCGCGACTCGTCGACAACCCCGTGTTCGACTCCGCGCTGCGCGAGGAGGGCATCACCTGCGCGGCCTGCCACGTCGTGGACGGCGTCATCCACGGCCCGGGCGTGGCGGTGGACGCTCCGCACGCGGTGCAAGCCGACGCGAACTTCACGTCGGAGGGTCTCTGTGTGCGCTGCCACCAGGCGGCGGTCACGTACCCGGGGAAGACGTTCGCGTGCAGCTTTGGCACCGGCGAGGAGTGGGCCGCGAGCCCGTACCCGGCGGAGGGAAAGGACTGCCGCACGTGCCACATGCCAAGGACGGAGCGGCCGGTCATGGCCGGCGGCGTGGTCCGCACGGTCGGCAGCCATTGGTGGCGCGGCGCTGGAATTCCGAAGGAGCCCGGCGGCGGGCCGCCGATCGAGGCCAACCCGCCCGGGCTCGCGCTCGACGCGCGCTGGGACGCGAGCGGGGTCGTGGTCATCGGCACGAACGCGAACGCCGGCCATCGGCTGCCCACCGGCGATCCCGAGCGCTTCATCCTCGTGGAAGTCCACTTCAAGGACGCCGCCGGAGCCGCCGTGGGCGAGCCGTTCAGCGAGCGAATCGGCCAGAAGTGGGAGTGGTGGCCGGTCGCGAAGAAGCTCGACGACAACCGCCTCGCGCCGCGAGAGTCGCGCACGTGGACGGTGCCCCCGCCAGCGGGCGCCGTAAGCGCTGTGATCGAGGCGTCGTCGCACCGCATGACCGACGAGACGGCCGCGTTTCACCACCTGGACGACTACCCGCGCGCGCTCGTCACGCACGCGGTGACCGTCCAGGCGCCGTAGTTCGCGATGGACGAAGCGCCTCCCGCCCCACGGATGCCCCCAGAGGTGCGCGGCGGGACGTTGGGCGCCGCCGTCACGTGGGGCACGTTCGGGCTGCTCGTCGGCCTGTGGGGAGTCACCGCCGTCGGCCGCGTCTGGCGCGCACCTCCCGCGTCGTTCGCGGCGACCGTCACGTTCCTGCCGTACGAGTACGCGATGCTCGGCGCGTGGACGTTCGGCGTATGGACGCTGGTGCCCGATCGCAGGCTGCCCCCTGCGACGCTCGCCGCGGTGGTGCTCACGGCGGCCGCGTTGTGGGGCCCCTCGTTGGCGCGCACGGCCGATCCGACAGTGGGGCTCCCGCTCAGGGTCGCGACCTGGAACGTGCGCCGCTTGTGGGGGCCCGCGACCGCGCTCGGACGCCCCGAAGAGCGCCGGCGCGCGGTCGCCTGCGTCGTTGAAGGCGTCGAGCAGATCAAGCCCGACGTCGTCGCGCTGCTCGAGGTCTCCGCGGTGGACATCGGCGACCTCTCCGCGCGCCTCAACCTTTCGTGTATCCACGGCGACTACATGGGCGTCGATCAAGAGGACCTGGGCGGGCTGGCCGTGTGTACACGCGGAGACGCGTGGGCGATCCGCTCGGGGGAGCGTCGGCAATTCGTCGACGACCAGGACTGGTCGTATGCGTTCGCCGAGGTCGCTCACGAAGACCACGTGTTGAACGTGTTCGCCGTCCACCTGCAGCCCTACGCGTTCGGGACGTCCCGGATCCGCAAGCGCCTCGGTCAGGGCGACCCGCAGGCGCTGATCGCGCTTTCGCGGCACGGCGACTCGGTGTCGCGCACCCAGGTCGACCAGTCGGCCGCGCTGCTCGACCAGATGGAGCGCATGAAGGACCCCGCGATCGTGCTCGGGGACTTCAACTCGACGCGCGACACCGCGCTGCACACCGCGCTGCGGCGGGTGCTGGTCGATACGTGGCAGGCCGGCGGACGCGGCTTCGGGCCCACGGTGCGGTTCCTCGACCTGCTGCCGCTGCGCGTGGACTACGTGTACGCGAGCCGGACGCTCGGGGTCGTGAGCGCTTCGGTGCCGGCGTTGGACTGCAGCGACCACCGGCCGGTGGTGTCAGACCTGCGCCTGCCCCGCTGAGGGCGCAGGAAAGGCCGCGGACGCGACGACGGCCAGCGCGAGGATGCTTCCCACGACAGCGAGCGAGATGCCCGACGGCACGTGGAACACGTCGATGAGCAGCATCTTGCCGCCGACGAACACGAGCACGCCAGCGAGCCCCGCCTTGAGGAACCGGAACTTGCCCACCAGGTCGGCGAGCACGAAGAACAGCGATCGCAGGCCGAGGATCGCGAAGATGTTGGACGTGAACACGAGGAACGGGTCGCGGGTGACGGCGAAGATCGCCGGGATCGAGTCGACCGCGAACACCACGTCGGTGATCTCGATCAACACGAGCGCGACGAACAGGGGCGTGGCGACGCGCTTGCCGTTCTCGACGGTGAAGAAGTCTCCACCGACGAAGCGGGGCGTGGTGGGGAGCAGCCGCGTCACTGTGCGCGCGATGAAGCCGTCGGACGGGCTGCCGGTCTCGTCGTTCGCGAACAGCAGCTTGAGGCCGGTGAACACGAGGAAGCCGCCGAACACGTAGATGAGCCAGGAGAACGACGTGAGGATCGCGGCGCCGGCGAGGATCATGGCGCCGCGCAGCACGAGCGCGGACAACACGCCCCAGTACAACACGCGGTGCTGGTGCACGGCGGGGATGCCGAGCGTGGCGAAGATCACGACGAACACGAAGATGTTGTCGACCGACAGGGCCTTCTCGATCAGGTAGCCGGTGAAGAATTCGGTGCCCGCTTTTGCGCCGAACCACGACCAAACGCCGACGCCGAACGCGACAGCGAACCCGATCCACACGGCGCTCCAGGTCAGCGCCTCGCGCATCGAGACGACGTGCGCCTTGCGGTTGAACACGCCGAGATCGATCGCGAGGGCCGCGACGACGAACCCGAGAAAGCCCGCCAACAGGCCAGGGCTCCCGATGCTGCTCACTTCGATGGGACCCATGAAAGACCTCCAGACCTCCAAGGTAGACGCGGGCGTCCTGTCGCACATCCAGATAGTTTCTTCACGACCTGTCGGTTTTTCCGACACGGTGAGGACCGTGATGGATTGGCTCAACTACCACCACCTGTACTACTTCTGGCTCGTGGTTCGCGAAGGAGGCGTGGCCGCCGCAGCGCGTCGCCTGCGCCTCGCGCACCCGACCGTGAGCGCGCAGGTCAAGCTCCTCGAGGACGCGCTCGGGGAGCCACTGTTGATGCGCCAGGGCCGGAACGTCGTCCCCACCGAGGTCGGTCGCACGGTGTACCGCTACGCGGACGAGATCTTCGCTCTCGGCGGCGAGTTGGTGGACACGGTGCGAGGGCGGCCCACGGGCAGGCCCGAGCGGCTCGTTGTTGGCATCGCCGAGGCCGTTCCGAAGCTGATCGCAAAGCGGCTGCTCGGCCCGGCGCTGGCGTTGGGCCGCAGCGTGTCGCTCGTGTGCCGCGAGGACAAGCCTGAGCGGCTGTTCGCGGCGCTCGCTTCGCACGAGGTGGACGTCGTGCTCACGGACGGGCCGCTGCCGTCCGGGTCTGGCGTGAAGGCGTTCAACCACCTCCTCGGCGAGAGCGGCGTGGTCGTGCTGGGGACGAAGGCGCTGGTGAAGCGGCACCGCAAGCGGTTCCCGGGGTCGCTGGCCGACGCGCCGATGTTGCTGCCGACGGTGGGCACCGACCTCCGCCGCGGCATCGACGCGTGGTTCGACGTCCTCGGCGTGCGGCCGGACGTGGTCGCCGAGTTCGACGATCCCGCGCTGCTCAAGGTCATCGCACAGGACGGCGCGGGGCTGTTCTTCGCGCCCGAGGTGCTCGCGGACGAGGTGTGCGCCCAGTACGGCGTCACCGTCCTGGGGCGGGTGCCCGGGTTGACCGAGCGGTTCTACGCGATCAGCCCGGAGCGACGGGTGCGCAACGCCGGCGTCGCGGCGATCTGCGAGGGCGCGCGGACGGCGCTGGGATAGGAACGCCTGGGAGGCATCCATGAGCACCGTATTGATCGTTGGCGCGGGGACGATGGGCCACGGGATCGCGCAGGTCGCGGCCGCCACAGGCGACACGGTGCGGCTGTTTGACCCGCTCGCGGGCGCCACCGAGCGCGGCCTCACCAAGGTGCGCGAGAACCTCGATCAGGGCGTCGCGAAGGGGAAGGTCACCGCCGAGAGCCGCGACGCCACGCTCGCGCGGCTGTCCGGCGCGGTGGACCTCGCAAGCGGGGCGGCTGGCGCCGACATCGTCGTGGAGGCGATCCCCGAGCGGCTCGAGCTCAAGGTGGCGCTGTTCAAGGAGTTGGACGTGCTCACGTCGGCGGCGTGCGTGTTCGCGACCAACACGTCCTCGCTTTCGATCGCGAAGATCGCCGCCGGGAGCGCGCACCCGGAGCGCGTGATCGGCACGCACTTCTTCAACCCGGTCCATTTGATGGCGCTGTTGGAGATCGTGGTGCACGAAGGCACGTCCGCGGACGTGCTCGCGCGCGTGCAGGCGTGGGGAAAGCAGCTCGGCAAGGACGCGATCGTGGTGCGCGACTTCCCGGGCTTCGCGTCCTCGCGGCTCGGCGTGTGCCTGGGAATGGAGGCGATCCGCATGGTGGAGCAGGGCGTCGCTTCACCCGAAGACATCGATAAGGCCATGGTGCAGGGGTACCGCCACCCCGTCGGTCCGCTGCGGTTGAGCGACCTGGTCGGGCTGGACGTGCGCATGGCGATCGGCGAGTACCTCGCGAAGGAGCTCGGCAACCCCGCGTTCGAACCGCCCGCGCTGATGCGGAAGATGGTGGCCGAGGGACGGCTCGGGAAGAAGGCCGGGCGCGGGTTCTACGACTGGCCGTAGGCCCAGCGCTCGAACGCGGCGCGGCGTTGCAGCGCTGCAAGGCGGAGGCGATCGGGCTTGCGGGTGCGGTGCCGGAAGTACGTGCGGACCGCGACGACGCCGGCCGGATGGGACGCGAGGGAAGCAAACGCGACGCGCATCGCGGTGGCGTGGCGCGAGGCCTCGTCCGGAAGCAGGGCTCCGGCAGCGGGGAGTGCGGCGGCGAGCGCCTCGTCTGACGCCAGGGACGGGGCGAGTGCCGCGAGCGGGACGCCTGACGCCGACGCGGCGAGGGCGCGCACGTCGCAACGCGGGAGGGCCGAGGCGATACGCGCCGGATCGAACCCGGGCAGGACGCGCAGCCCGAGCAGGTCGGCCGCGCACGAGCCCGCGTAGGTGGCCGGATGCCCGGGGAGGCCGTGTTTTGCTGGCTGGCGGACGCAGTAGCTGACCAGCGTCTCGAGGTGGCGGCGGCCGTCGACCGCGCGGATGAACACGGGCGAGAGCGGCGGCCCGCCGGCGGCCTGGAGCGCGCGCGATACCGCGGAGGCGGTGTGGGCAGCCTGAACGCGACCGCAGTGGAGCACGAGGTGGACGTGATCGTCGACGATCGCGAACAGCAGGAGGTGCTCTCCAGCGACGCGCGCGAGGGTTCGCACGCCGCGGACGAGGGCGGCAGGATCGACGAACAGCGTGTTTCTTCCTCGACTCGCGAGGGTGAGGTGCCAGGGTTGCATGGCGACCTCGTATGCGGCCCGGCTCGGCGGCGGAAGTGAAATCCGCGGGGGGAGTTGTGTGCCCGATCGGCGGGCAGTCGGGTAGACCGGCGGGTTTCCCCGCCGGCCCCCCTCGGATCCGGACGTGCGGAATTCCCGCATCCGGCTCTTCGTCGCATGGGTTCGCTACGGTCGCGCGAAGGAGTGGACGATGCGCACCGGCGGGAGCGGGAATCGCTCCTG
>CANNIZ010000067.1 GCA_947505245.1 Pseudomonadota bacterium
CCGTACGCCCTCGCCCTACCCCCAGGAACCCCACGGCGCGACCGCATAGGTGGGGACGATGCCGATCCCGCCACGATTCGCCGCCGTTCACCACCGCCCGTCAGGTCGCCGGGGACGTCTCCGCCGCGAAGTCCGACGGCAGGGTGACCGTCCCCCGCTGCGCGCGAGCTCGGGTCAGCGCGGCCACCATCCACGCCCGCGGGTCCACGCCCAGCTTCCGGCAGGTCCCGAGCAGGCTGTAGAGCAATGCCGCCACCCGCGCACCCCGCTCCGAGTGCGACCCGAGGTGCGCCTTCCGACCCCGCACGGGGCCGCGAATCTCGCGCTCGGCCTCGTTGTTGTCCAGCGGGATCTCGGGATCGTCCAAGAACAGCGTCAGGGGCTGCCACTGGTTCTTCAGGTACGTCAGTCCCTTCGCAAACTTCGTGCCAGGCAGGACACGTTGGGCGTCGCGCCAGACAGCGATCTTGTCGATGACCGGTCGACTCTTCTCGGCTCGCAGCCGGCGTCGATGGTCGAGCAGGGCGCCATCGTCGCCCGCTGCGAGCACGATGGCCTCCTTCTCGATCGCGTAGAGCGCGGCGACGAAATCGAGGAGCACATAGACCTCGGGCGCGTTCTTCTCGGACTTCACGAACGGCCGACGCGCGTGCGCCCAGCAGCCCGCGAGCTGAAAGTTCGGCAGCGGCAATTCGGAGCCGTCGAGCGCCACCTGCACGCCGCCGGCTTTGTCCAACGCGCCCTCGAGGGAGGCATACACCCCGTACGCATCGGCCACGACGACCCCGTCGTAGCCATCGAGCACCACCCTGGCGGCAGCGGCGCCGCGGCTGGGCAGGATGTCGAAGTGCACGCCGACGTCGTTGGTGAGGGTCCAAACCCACCATCGCGCGCTGGGACCCTTGGTCATCAGCCGCCACGGCGTCTCGTCGACGTGCACGCGATCGCGGGAGAGAATGCGGGTCTGGTTGGCCTTCGCTGTGGGGAGCAGGAGCAGGTAGACCCAACAGAGCTGGTCAAACAGGGCCTGGTTGGAGACGGTGAGGCCCTCGCGGGCCATGCGCTCGACCTGGGCCTCGAGGGGAATGTGATCGGTGTATTTGTCGACGGCGACCTGCGCGACGAAATCGAGGTCGTAGCGGCCTCCGTCGACGAGCCGAACGGGGCCGAGGGCCGTCTCGATGTGCCCGCAGCCGGCGCAGCGGTATTTCTGGCGCTGGTGCTTCTTGACGACGTATTTGACGCGCTCGACGCTGATGAGTTCGCTCTCCTCGAAGTGACCCTTCATTTCGTCGAGTCCGGTACCGCACTTCGGACAAATGCAGTCGGCATCGTCGAGCTTGTGCTCGACGACAATGAGGGGCAGATTGTTTTGCGGAGTGGGTCCGTGGCCGGTCTTTGGCTTGGGCGTTGGCTTCGGGCGCTCCTCGCCCTCGGGACGACCCCGGCGCTCGGAGCGGGAGGGGCCGAACTTCTCGTCGTTGAGGGTCCCGAGCTGCTCCCGGACAATCTTGAGCTGAAGCTCGAGCGAGAGTTGCGCGTCCTCATCTTTCGCCGCCGCGAGAGCTCGGGTGAGGTCGGCGAGCCGCGCGAGCAGAACGGTGACCTCATTCTCGAGCTTTTGCTTGTCGCGTTTCAATGCGACGTTCTCGGCCACTGCGTCCTTGGCGGCGGCCCGGAGGGCTTCGAGGTCGTGCACGCTGTCGAGGTCGACGTTCATGCCTTCTATGTAACGCAATACTACAGGCGTGTTGCCGTATCAATGTGAAATTCTTTAGGTGATAATGGGAGGCGTCCCGCGAGCGCCGCGCCCTCGAGAAATAGCGCGAGTTCGCTCTGGGTGAGCGCCAGGCCGTCAACGCCGTCGCCGTTCCAGAGGCGCGCAAAACGACCCTTCACAAGGCGTTTCGCGTAGATGCAAAGGCCGGTGCCGTCCCAGTGGAGGACCTTCGCCGACCGCCGGTTCTTGTTTACGAACAGAAAGAGGTCACCCGCGAGCGGGTTTTTGCCGAGCTCCTGACGGACCAGCGCGTACAGGCCATCGAATCCGGCGCGCAGATCGGTGGGACGGTTTCGGGCGTAGACCCGCAGTGCGCGAGTGGAGCCGATCACCCGAGCTGCCCGAGGAGGCTGGCGATCTGCTGGAAGTCGAGGCCCTCGACGACGAAGCCGCGCGGAGAAACCAGCCGGTAATGCGACACCGACGTCGAAAGTGGGGCCTCCGTGACCACGACGGGGACGAAGCTGCCGACGTCGACCTTCGTGGTCCAATCGCGCACGGTGATGGGCGCGACGCCGAGTTCATCGGAGATGGCCTGCCAGGTGGCGCCGCGAGTTCGGGCCGCGTGCGCGTGGGCGGCGGCGCGCTCGCGCAGCCAGGGCGGGTAGCCGGCGGAGGCGCGCTCGGGGCGATGGACGTGGAGAAGGGCGCGCAGTTCGGCGGCGGGCATGGGGGCTCCGGGGTGGAGCGAGTTCATGCCCCGAGCGGGCGCCGCGCGTCAGGGGGGCACGGCGAGGGCGTACCTTGCTCCAGTCGCTCGGAGAAAGGTTTGCGCTGCGTTCGCTCCAATGCGATGCGAGCGCCAGTCCGGTAGAGGCCACTAGAGCGTCGCCCAATACAGACGCGATGACCACGGTCGCCGAAGGCCCGCGCGAGGCTTGAAATCGGTCTACGACCAGAGATGCGCGGGGGCAAACGCTTCGCGCCTCGGCGCCAACAAGAACCCCTTCTTCGTCGACCCGGCCCGGCGAGAATCGGACGACTTCTCGATACGGGCCAAGCAACAACGGCTCCTCATCGGTCCCGATGGTTCCCTCATAGACTAAGGAATGCTTGACCCTGAGATGCGACCGAAGAGCGCCTGCGGCCCCGCACCCTGAAATGCTGAAACTGGCAGTCAGAACGACGGCGAGTATCAATGTCGTACGGTGCCACATGTCTGCGTCCAGCGTTGGGTGTTCAGATGACTAGGGGATGTCAGATACCACGGGGGTGGTCGAGAAGTCTGATGTGAAACAGTCGATTCCGCCAACTTCTTCAATGAAGCACACGTCATGCCATCCGGCAGCAATGTCGACATATAGTGGGCGTCCTCGCGCCGCGAGTTCGCCGTCAATCCGGGAGTCGGTGCACTTTGACTCGCCATTGCTGTAGATCCCGCAAAGGAACCGGTAGTAGCCGAAGTCTGCCGCCATCAGGCCGGTGCGATACGCTTGCCCTACGACTCCTGTTTGGGCGCCATGAATCAGCGTCATTTCGCCGTTTGCGATTCCACCGACGTACTCATATCCCGAGACCAGATCGTCAAAGGGGCCAACGGTTCGCCGGTACGTCGTGAATCCGTCCCATGAGATGATGTCGCCCGAACTCGTGAGAGCGGACGGGAAGTCTCCCAACGTTACCTTTTCATAGTCATCGGCAGGAAAAGGCCGAACGATTTCGGCCCCCCAGCAGTCGATTTGTCCCGCGAAATCCACCGCACAATACATATCGTGGTTCACAGACAGCTGAAAATAACTTTCAGATGGAGGCGGGGTCCAACTCGGAGACGACACACTGCCCCAACAAAGCGCAACACCGTCGGGCGTGAGCCCGCAAGACGTGGTTTTCCCGACTTCAAGTCCAACGAAGGGCTGTCCCGGGGGAGGGGTGTCGTTCGATTGCGAGTCACCCCAGCAGATCGCTAGCGAATCGCTATCGAGGGCGCAAGCCAAGCCATAGTTGACCGAGATGTCTCGATATCCACAATAGTCGTAATCGACGTATCCGTCGCCGTCATAATCATATGGATGGAGCCAACTCCTTTGCTCGTCGCAGTCGAGTGAGTATTCCCATCCGTCGCAGTCCCTGTCGCGCGCGACGATCGTTGATGTGTCGTCGTAGTCATCGCAGTCTTTGGAAGTCGTTGCGCCGTCGCAGTCATGGTCCCCCGACTGCGCGAGCACAGCCGGGTCAGAGTCGTTGCAGTCGGCGTCGGTTCTGGCGCCATCGCAGTCGTGATCTCCACCCTTTGAGCCGACTCGCGTGTCGTTGTCGTTGCAGTCGTCACCCGAGCACGGGCCGGTGCTGGCGTCTACGTTGTCTCCGTCAACATCGCACTCGTCGCCTCGGGAACAGTCCTCGTCAATTCCATTGTAGGGGACTTCATTCGCGTCCGGGTTGATTGCGCCATCCTGGTCGTCGCAATCGTCTGCGGTCACGAACCCGTCGCAATCGACATCCAGAGCCGAGGAGCCAACTTCCTGGTCGGTGTCATCGCAGTCTTCGCCGAAGAATGCACCGTCATTGTCTTGGTCGGCGGGTTCGATGGCTTCGGGGCAGGCGTATAGGGGCACTGGCAGATCATCGGCCGCACGCGCCGCAGCTTCAGCCGCGAGTTCCCGACAGCTATCCGGCGGCGTCGATGACGAAGCGCAGGCGGCTAAAGCCCCCTCCCAGGCCGCTTGCGATTGGGACCAAAGGCGCAGTTGGTCGTCCGGCGGGCATGTTTGACATTGGGATACCTGCGCCGAAGATTCAGATGCCTGGGCCAATGTCGTCGGCGCACCATCGGTCGGTGCTGTCAGCATCATGAACTCGACATATCCGCCGCGCCAGGCTTTGCAGACTTGGTCGGTGTCCAATCCGGCGTTGCAGGCTGAGAGCGTGATCAGGAATACTGGGAACAACTCCATCGTTCGGAAGGCACGGGAGGGAGAAAAAGGGCTTCTATGAGTTCCGGCATCGGTGATCGTGTGTAAAGACAAGACTGGCCTCCGTCGGATTCGCCGCGCGCCAAGATGCTTGGACCAGAGATGCAAAAAATGACGGAAGTGCCAAGTTTTTTCTGAAGTGCTCGCCGTGTAGTATCTTTGGGCAGGCCGCGCCAGTGCCAAATGACTTTTCGGAGAGCCGCTGTGAGCGGCTGTGTGACCATTTGCAAGAAGACGTGCGCGTTGTAGGTGGTGCGTCGCGTTGATGCGCTGGTCATCTTTCTTTAGCACCGCGAGTTCGAGGGCGCTGGGCGGGCTGCGGTCACGTTGGCCTCGTCGATGCTCGCATCCTCAGCGGGGCGGTAGCCAACCCATGGACCTGCGAGGCTGGGCATAGTGTAGAATCGCCTCCCATGAGCCGCCCTGACGCCAATCGCATTGCCCTGCACGCTGCCCGCGCGATCCTCGCAGGCGCCCATGACTTCACCTGCGAGCTCGCAGGCGCCTCGATCGCGGTAAAGTGCACTCCGCAGGCCGCGCCTACGTGGCCTCGCGCGCTGGCGGGCCTGGACGAGGCCGCCGACGCGCCGTGGCCGACGCCGGTGGCGGTGGAAGCGTCGTGGGCCGGTGGCTCCTCACGCCTTGTCGTCGCGTGCGATTTCTGGCGGCGGAACGACAAATGGGCACATGCGGTAGGCCTGGCCGTTTCGATCGCCGAGACGCGCCGTCAGGTGCTCTGGGTGACGCTGATGTTCTACATCACAGAGGCCCCGGATGGCACTTCGGTGCCCATTCGCGCCTCGATCGCGTTGGCGAAAGCACACGACGACGAGGATCGCGCCACCTTCCTGGCGCAGAACGCGACGCTCCGCGACGTGATAACGCGCAGCGGAATGCCGATGTTGTCGCCGGCCAACGCTCACTTGTGTACGGTCGCCGTGCCGAGCGGCGAGTTGCTGCCAGACGCCGCGACAGCGTTCGAACGAGCCGTCGTGATCGGCATCGCCAAGCATGCTTGGTTCGAGCGCCGGAGCCGTGCCGGGTTCGAGGGGACGCCTTTCGTGGACGTCTCCTTCACGGTCGCCAACGCGAAGCCCGTCACGTCGGTGGTTCCAGGTCTGAGTCCGACGGACGACACCGAGTCGTCTGGGTCGGAGAAGCGCGCAGGCTTCTGGCCCCTCCCAGGGGGCGTGCGCGCGTACATGACGACGCTGAAGGCGCTCTTGCAGGACATCGAAGAGCGGGAGCCGCTCGAGATCACGGGACTCGAGAAGCTGTTCGAGGATCGGTATCAGGCCACCGGCAAGACGGCCCTCAAGGGGTACCGCTCCGTTCTACGGTCCACCGGCTTCGTGGAGGAGAGCGACGGGGAGGTGTCACTGACGGACGCCGGCCAGGCGTGGCTCGCCAAGCCCGACGCAGGTGACCTGTTCGAACGAATGCACTCCGAGTTTATCGGAATCCTCGAGCCCCTCGTGCTCGCCGAGATCGCGCCTACGCTGCCCCGCTCCCGTGTGCACGCCATCCTCCGGGACGTGCTCGGAACGGAGTGGAAGACTGGCAACCAGGTGGACTTTCGGAGGAACTGGTTGTTGTCGCTCGGGCTGACGGACCGCACCGGCACGGGCGATGCCCTAACGCCCGCTGGCGCTGTAATTCTGGCGTCGCACGTAGACGAGGTGGATGAGCTCCGCCTGACGATCCGGGAGGCCCTTGCGACCCAAGAACAGGAAGGAGAAGACGACGATTCCGACGGTGACCTCGATGAGGAGTTGGTCGCGTCGCCGGGCCCGGTCGCCGTCGTGCCCGACCTGGCGCCCGGGTGGCTGTCGGCCCACCTCGACCTCAAGGCGCCGACGATCACCGCACACCTGGGCCGCCTCCGCTTCGACCCGCGGGTGTTGGAGCAACTTGCAGCCGCGGTGAACTCTGGAAAGCACGTCCTGTTTGTGGGCCCACCGGGCACCGGGAAGACGGAGTTGGCGGTCGCACTTGCCCGTGCAGCAGCCGCTGAAGGGTACTGCGCAGGCCTCTTCACGGCGACGGCTTCGGCCGACTGGACCACCTTCGACACCATCGGCGGCTACGCGATGCAGAAGGACCAGACGCTCGCGTTTCGCCCAGGGGCGTTCCTGAAGGCGATCCAGGAGCAGAAGTGGCTGCTGGTCGACGAACTCAACCGGGCCGACGTCGATCGAGCTTTCGGCGAGCTGATGACGGTGCTCGCCGGCCAGGGCACAGACACCCACTACGAGCTGTCCGAAGGAAAGCGCGTGAGCATCGGCTCCGAGGAGAGCCGGACGTTCCGCGTGCCACCGAGCTTCCGCGTGCTCGCGACGATGAACGTCTGGGACAAGACCTCGCTGTTCCGGTTGAGCTACGCGGTGCAGCGGCGTTTCGCGCTCATCAACGTCGGGCTCCCCGAGGACTCCGTGTACGCGGCAATCCTTCGCGCAGCTGCCGACGAGGGTGCCCTGCTTCCAGCCTTGGCCCCCGCCCATCTCCCCGCCGTCCTTCGTCTCTTTTCCCATGCCGGCCTGCTTTCCTTGCGGGAGGTCGGCCCAGCCGTCGGCCTCGACGTCGTGCGCTATTTGAGGAGCCGTGGCGACTCAGGAGACGGGCTAGGAGCGTGTCGAACATAGCGCCATAGTCGGCGGCACTGATCGAGATCGGCCCGTGGGGAAACTGAGCCTCTGAGCCGATGATCACGAGGGCGATCGACGAAGTTGCCGGCGCCTGATCTACTCGGTGTATGAAAACCTACCGCCCGTGGGAACCGCACCAGACCTACCTCCTGCCACCTTCCACCAAGGATTGGCTGCCGGAGGGACACCTCGCTCACTTCGTCTTGGAAGTGGTCGAGGAGCTGGACCTCAGCGCGATCGAGCAGGTCCTGCAGGACGCCGACCCGCGCGGAACGAGGCCGTTCGCGCCGCGGATGATGGTCGCGTTGCTGCTGTACGCCTACTCCGTTGGCGTCTACTCGTCCCGAGCGATGGCGCGTGAGACGTGGACGGACGTGGCATTCCGGTACATCAGCGGCGACGCGCACCCGCACTTCGCGACCATCGCGCTTTTCCGCGTGACGCACCTTGAGGCGCTCGGCGCGCTCTTCACGCAGGTCCTCTCGATGTGTGCGCGCGCGGGTCTCGTGAAGCTGGGGCACGTGGCGATCGATGGCACGAAGATTCAGGCGAACGCGAGCAAGCACAAGGCGATGAGCTACGACCGCATGAAAGAGACCGAAAAGCGTCTGAAGGCCGAGGTCGACGAGATGCTGGCGCGCGCCGCCGCGACCGACGGCGACGAAGATGCTGAGTTCGGACCCGACAAGGACGGAACCGAACTTCCCGCCGAGCTTGCACGCCGCGAAGGCCGGCGGACGCGGATCGCACAGCTGATGAGGGAACTCGAAGCCGAGGCAAAGGCCGCCCGTACCCTGGAGCTCAAAGAACAGGCTGCGAGGGCGGAGGCCACGGCCTCCGAGGCGCGTGACGATGGCGAACGGAAGCTGCTGGAACGGCGGGCCGCAGCCCGCGACCGCGCTGCGAAAGCCGTGGGTGGCGATCCCTCCGTGATCCCCGGTTCGGACAACCCGTTGTTGCCTCACCACGCGGTTCCCCACGAGAAAGACGGCACGCCCAAGGCCAAGGCGCAGCGGAACTTCACCGACGGGGACAGCCGGATCATGACGACGGGCGGCACGTTCGTTCAGGGCTACAACTGCCAGGCGGCGGTCGACGAGGAGGCGCAGGTCATCGTGGCGCAGCTCGTCACGAACCAGGCGCCCGACACGGAACACTTCGTGCCCGTGATGGACGCTGTCAGGCAGAACACGGGACGCTACCCCAACACGTCCACCGCCGATGCCGGCTACTGGTCCGCGCAAAATGCCCAGTACTGCCTGGAAAACGGCATCGATGCCTACATCTCCACGCGACGGCGCCGTCACGAGGAGAGCCCGAATCAGCCCGCCATACCGCTCGCAAACCCCGACGCCAAGGCGGCGATGGACGCGAAGGTCACGGCCGAGGAGGGCCGCAAGATCTACGCAAAGCGGAAATGGGTCGTTGAACCCGTATTCGGTCAAATGAAGGAAGTTCGCCGATTTAGACGTTTCAGCATGCGGGGAATCGGCAAGGCGAGGCCGGAGTTCTCGCTCGTCTGCACGGCGCACAACCTGCTGAAGCTCTGGCGGAACCCCGCGAAATAGAGCGCCCGCGATTGCGCACGGACGCCTCCGTCGACGTCGTCTGCCGGTGCCGCCGCTATGTTCGACAGACTCCTAGTGGACGTTGAAGTCCTGCCAGCCGCTGTACTCGCCCCAGCCCGTGCCGTTCTTGCCGCGCACGCGGAAGCTGTACGCGACGTTCCGGCGATAGGGCCAGAACCACTTGTCCGAGGCGCCTTCCGTCCACGTGTAGTACCAGAGCCAGTCGCCGTTCACCTTGACCCACAGCTCCACCTCGTGGACGTCGGTGCGCGCGCCCTGGTCGGTCCAGGTGAGGTGGACGGCGTCGTCGTATTGATCGGTCGTGGGTCCGAGCGCGCTTGGCTGCCCAGGAGCGCCCGACGTCGTGGGGGCGGGGGCCGGCGGCTGGGTCGTGGTGTCTTGCAGGCGGTCCAGCGCGACGCTGCCCCAGGCGATCGCGTCGGGGCGAACGGTCGCGAAGGTCGCCGCATCCGAGAAACCGGAGGCGTGCGCCGACACCGTCCACGCGCCGGCGTCCAGGCCGTAAAAGCGGAACATGCCGCCGCTGTCCGCGATGGTGGACTGGCCGTCTTGCAGCACGACGCTGGCCCCGGGGATGGCCTGGCCGGTCTCGGCATCGCCGATGCGCACAAATCCGTAAAGGTCGCCGCGCTGGGCGGACACCTCGGCGGGCGCCTGTTCGGTCACCAGCGCCATGAAGTAGGTCCAGTTGAAGCCGTCGCCCGGATCGGTGTGGCCGCCCGCGCCGCCCCAGCCGGAGCCGTCGGGATCGGGAACCTCGTCGTGGCCGACGATGTGGCTGCGATCGAGCGGCACGCCCTGGCGTGCGGCGATGTCCCGCGTGAGCGCCGCCGCCGAGCGGTACTGCGCGTCCGTGAACCACGCGTCGGGGTTCTCCATGTACCCCTCGAGCTCGATGCCCACCGAGCGATGGTTCATGTTCGAGTTGCCGGCATGCCAGGCGGTGTCGGACTCGTCGACCATCTGGGTGACCTGACCGTCGGACGAGCGCACGACGTAGTGCGCAGACGCCCCCGCGGAGCAGTTCTTGAACCAGTTGATGCACGAGCTGTAGCCGCCCTGCACGGTGTGCAGCACGATCTTGTCGATGTCCGTGCGTCCGCCGCGCTGGTAGTTGCAGGTCGCTGCGGGCGAGAACGCGGCCGCGCCGGCGTAGTCGGTGGCTGCGCGATCGTCGCGGTACGACATCAACCCCGGTACGTACCGGCCGGCGACCTCGACGCGCTCGCCGTCGTGGGTGCGGGTGACGAAGCCGGTCTCGATCGAGCGGAACACGTCGTTCGCGAATTCGGCGGACACCTGGGCGTCATCGCTTCCGCTGTACCGCTCCACCACCGGCCACCAATCCTGCAGGTTGGTGGGCGCGGCGCCGAGGTCTTCGATCGCGTACGCGCGGAGGAGTTCGGCCGCGCCGAGCACCTGGAGTGACGAGTCGGCGATCAGCGCGGCTTCGGCGACGCCAGCGAGTTCGGCCGCCTCGGCGAGCGTGGGGCCATCTTCGGGCGAGTCGTCGCTGCGCAGGCCCATCACCCCGACGTGGCCGTGTTCGTCGGCGGCGCCCGCGCGACCGTCCAGGCGCGACTCCGTGTACGCCATCGCCGCGAGGAGATCGCGCGGGACGTCCGTGCGTGCGGCCGCGGCTTGGAACGCGCGCTCCATCGCGGGGACGGGCTCGGCGGGCGTCGGGTGGCCGCAGGCGGCGAGGGCGATCGCGAGGAGGGGGGCCAGGCGCATGGGGGGTCGCTCCGAGCAGGTACGGACGGTAACGCAAGCGTCGTGCCATCCTCGGGGCACGTTGTGACGGCTTGTTTCGCGCGACCCGCGGCGTTTCTACCGCAGCACGGGACGCGCGCGCACCACCGTGTAGACCGCGATGGCGAGCGAACCCGCAGCGACGACGGCCACCGGTGTGACACCGAGCGCGTCCTTCAGCGGGTGGGCCTGCGAAAGCAGCCACAACCCGATCGCGACAGGGAGCAGCCGGCGGTCGCGATCCAGCCCGACGAGCAGCGCTGGCAGCACCAGGGCCGCGTCGTAGAACATCGCGTGGGGCGCGATCATGAGCGAGCCCGCAGCGGCGAACGCGACGCGCTCGGTCCGGTCGGCGTCGCCACCGCGCCACCAGGCCACGCAGAGAGCCGCGATGGTGACGAGCGAAAGGAGACCGCCGAGGCCGAGCGCGATCGGCTGGCCGACGCCGATCATGCCCTCGGTGAGGCCGAGGAAGCCGACCGAGTTGGCGGCGTTGTTTGCCTGGTCGGTCTCCTGGAACGGGAGCACGCCCTCGCGCCACCAGATCGCGGGCCACGCGAGCCCGAGGAGGGCCGTGCCGCCGAGGTAAAGGACCCCAGCGCTGGTCGCGATGCCAGCGAGCACGCGGGGGCGGCGCTCGAGCACGAACAGGCCCCACAGCGGCACCGCGAGCTGGGGCTTGAACATCAACAGCCCTGCGACCGCGCCCCCAGCGAACTCGTGGCCGCCCGTGACGAGCGTCCCGGACGCGACGAACAACAGGGTCGACAGGGCCGAGTTCTGCGCGCCGAACGCGGCCCGGAACGTCGGGTGGAACGCCATGGCGAAGGCGAGCAGCGCGTCGCCGTACCGGCCGATGCGTGGCAGGTCGCGCGCGAGGAGCCGCACGGTGAGCACCACGCAGCCGACCATGAACAGGGTGTGCACGACGTACGCGACGCGAAACGGCAGCAGCGACAGCGGCGCATACGCGAGCGCGACGAACGGCGGGTACACGAACGGGAGGAAGCCCTCCTTCTCGTCCGCTGGAAACAGCCCCGCCTGGGCCTGGATCTGACGATCCCAGTCGTACATGTCGGGGGCGTCGCCCTCGAGCACGATGCGGCTCACGCCATAGAACGCAGGCAGGTCGCCGCCGAGGCGCCCCGTCGCGGTGTTGGCCCCGCTGCCCGCCAGCGAAAACAGGAACGCGAGCGCCAGGGCCACCAGCAGCGCGCGCGGGTAGAGGCGGAGGCGCTCTTCGGTTGGGGTCTCCGCCGCCGTCACGTGCTCCGATCGCTAATCATCGATCCCGATGCGGCGGAGGCGACGGACGACGTGGGCGAGGTCGTCGTGGCTCGGGCCGCGACGGAACATGGGGTCGCCCTCGCGGATCTCGCCGATCTTTCGACCAGCCAGGAACACGCCAAACGAGGCAAGACCGAGGCCGAGCGCGACGGGCAGCAGACCAAACCAGCCGGCGAGCGCCGTGGCCAGGAGCCCCAACGCGGCGGCGGTGTAGCCCGTGCCGACGAGCACGCGGCGGCACAGCAGCCACTGCTTGAGCTCGATGACGGAGTTGTGGGCGCGCTTGTCGTCGCCGCGTTCCTTCGGGGCAGCCGCGACCAGCGCCCAGCCTCGGCGCCAATTGCGTGCTGCGACGTGTTGGAGCGCAAGCGAGAGGCGGGCCGCGTGGTGCGTGGGGGACGAGGCGACCGCGCGTTCGAGGTCCGCGCGGGCCTCGTCCATGCGCCCCTGCCGTGCGCGCGCGACGGCGAGGTACCACGACAACATGCTCTCGTTCGGGAAGTACTTCGATCCGATGAGGGCGAAGTCTTCGGCCACCGCAGGCTGCTCGAGGTGCAAGGCCGCGCCTGCCCCCGCGATGTACGCCTGGCGGTGCCAGGGCTGCTCGGTGACGATCTGCCGGCACCGACCAAGGCCTTCTGTAGCGTTGCCCTTGCGCAGCGCGTCGAGCGCGTCATCCCACGCGGTGGGCTCGGCGAACTCGTCCGAGTCGTCCACGTCGATGTCGAGCGCTTCGAAGTCTGCGCCGCGCGTCGTCAACACGAAGCCGCAGTCCAGCGTGTGGTGGAATGCGAGCAGGCGCTCCCCATCGCCGGCGACGGCGCCCGCGCGTTCGAATTCCTTCACCCGCGCGAAGAAGTCTTCGCGCACGTCCTCCGGGTCGGCCCCGTCGAACCGGTGCACGTACAACAACATGCCCGCCGGGCTGTCTTTTGGGACGAGGTACCACGCGGAGATCGGCTTTGAAGCGGCCTGCAGGAACGAGGACTTGCCGGAGCCGAGCTCCTGGACGAGCTCGAATCGCACCTCGGGGCGCCCATCGACGCGGAGGACGCGACAAAGGAACGCGGCGAGCTCCCCCGCGAGGCTGCCGAACAGCTCGACCGGGCTCGCCTCACCTTCGGGCATCTGCCAGCCGTGGCGGAAGAAGTAGCTTCGCCGGAGCTGATCGATGCGAGAGCGGCAGTGATCGACTTCGGCGTGGACGAGGTCGTGGTCGTCGCGGTAGCGGATGGGCGCGAACGTGATCCGGCGCCGATAAAGCCGGATGGAGTCTTCAAACGTGTACCGCTTGACCACTCCGTCCCGGCCGATGATTTCCACGGGGAACTCGACCACTTCGGAGTAGTTCTTCTGGTTGTAGCGCTGGAGCCTCCAGGTCTTCTCCAAGCTGGCACCCGCTCCTTCAATTGAATTTACCACCTTCGGGCACCGATCCGCACCTGGGACGGTGATGAAATATCGACGAGCGGGTCGCGTATCCGATACATCCTGGGAGGAGACCCTGCTGGCTCTAAAGGTTCACGACCGGCTCGACGATGACGCGGCGGCCGTTGCGGCGGCCCGCGCGGGCGACCCGCTTGCGAAAGAGGCGCTCGTCCGGCGCTGGACCGAGCCGGTGTACCGGTTCGCGTACCGCATGCTGCTGAACGAGGCCGACGCGCGCGACGCCGCGCAAGAGACGCTCGTTAAGGTCCTGCGCAACCTCGATCAGTTCGACATGGTGAGGCCGTTCTCCACCTGGGTGTTCGGCATCGCGCGCAACACCTGCATCGACGAGCATCGGCGCCGCGGCCGGAAGTCGTGGGAGGTGCCGGGCGACATCCCCGATCTCGCGCCCTCACCCCTGCAGGAAGCGACGGCTGCCGAGCGCGCCGCGCAGGTTACGCGCGCGCTGGCGGAGCTCCCGCCGATGTACCGGGAAGTCCTCGTGATGTACCACTTTGAACACCTGAAGTACGTCGAGATCGCGGAGGTCATCGGCGTGCCGCTCGGCACCGTGATGAACCGCATCTTTCGGGCCCGTCAGCGGCTTCGGGAGCTGTACGAGTCCCAGGGAGGGGAGGCGTGAAGCCCGACGATCACATCTCTGACCGGTTGCTCGCGCGGTTCGTGGCGGGTCGCGTGGACGAAGCCGAGGCCGTTCGCGTCGCGGTTCACGTCGACGAATGCGCGCTCTGTTGCGGACGGGCCGCGCGGGCGGAGCTCCTTTCTCAAGTGCTCGACGCGGCTCCCGTGCCGGTGGCACCGCTTGATCTCGTGGCGTCCGTGCTGCGGGAAGCCGAACGCCCTGAGCCGGCCCCTGTTGCTGAGGTGGCGATCGGCGTCGCGCTGCTGCTGCTCGCCATCGTGCTGATGGGCGCCGGGGAAGACCCGGTGCGGCTCATGGTGGACGCCACGCGCGCCTTCCACGCGCTCGAACGAGGCGCCAACGCGATCGGGGCGTTCAGCCTGGTCGGTTGGGCGGGCCTGGTGGCGCTGATCGGCGGCGTGGCGCTACTCGCCCGCGGTCGTGGCGTCGGCGCGGCCGACGTGCGGGTGTCGTCATGATCGGGATGGTCGCGACGATGGCGGCGCTCGCAGCGCCCCCTGTGTTGCCGGAATCCTCGGTGCCGGACGCTTCGGTGTCGGAAACATCGGTCGAGTCGGAGTCGTCGTGTGCGAGCGGGGTGACTTCGGACGACGTGCGGCTCCTGCGCGACGAGCTCGCGTCGATGCGAGCCGAGCTCGCGGCCCAACATGCCCAGCTGGAGCGCCTGCGCGCGCCCGAGCCGAAGGTGATCCCCGCGAGCAGCGGCCCGCGCACGGTGTACGGCGGTCCCGCTGTCGTGGAGTCGGGCGACACCGTCGACGAGGTCACGGCGTTCGGAGACGACGTTCATGTACATGGACGCGTGATCGGTGACGCCACCTCGTTCGGCGGCGACGTGATCGTCGAAGAGGGCGGTGTCGTCGACGGGGATGCGACGTCGTTCGGTGGCGAGGTGGACGTCGAAGATGGCGGCGTCGTAAGCGGAGATCGCGTCGCGTTCGCCGATGAGCCTGCCTCCGCGGGGTACGGCGTGTGGACCACGCTGGACGACGTCCGGCGGCGCGCGGTGTTGCTGCTTTCGTTCGCGGGCGCCGGCGTGCTGGTCGTGGGCCTCGCGCCGAACCGCGTCGCCCGCGTGGCCGCCGCGATCGATCACAGCCCGCTTCGCTCGTTCCTGGTCGGAACAGCGTCGTCGGCGTTGTTGGTGGTGACGAGCCTGCTGTTCGCGGTGACGATCGTGGGCCTGCCGGTGTCGTTCCTGCTGCTCGCGGTGCTCGGACTCGCGTGGCTGATGGGCTTCGTCGGCCTCTGTCACGCCATCGGCGACCGGCTCCCGTTCGCGCAAAAACACCACGGGCGCTGGGTGGCGTTCGCGGTCGGCTCGGCGCTCGTCGCGTTCGCGGGCTCGCTCCCGTGGGTTGGCTGGATGGCGATGGTGGCCGCGAGCATGGTCGGGCTCGGAGGCTCCCTGCGCTCCCGCTTCGGGAGATAGGCTCAGCGGCTGCGGTACACGCCGTCGCGCCCTTCGTTGCCGGCGGCGTCTTTGCTCACGACGGTGAAGTTGTACGTCGTGTTCGACTGCACCGTGAAGCGGATCTCGTGTTCGGTGACGAGCGACGCGTCTCCGTACGTGCCGTAGCCTTCGAACGCGACGTAGGTGGTCGACGCCTCGTTCGTCGTCCAGCCGATCGTCAACGAGGTGCTGCTCTGCTGCGCCCAAACGTCGGCGATCGTCGGGGCCACCGTGTCCGCCGTCGGGGTCGGCGTCGTCGTGGCGGGGGGCGTCGCGCCCGAGCGGAGCTTCTGCAGCGCCTTGACGGGCTGGATGAGGCCGTAGCCCGCGCGGTTGTCGAAGCCGGTCGGGCCGATGTCCTTGGCGGTGCTGGTCAGCAGGCCGAGCACGTCCTGGGGCCGCGCGCCGGCGGAGACCAGCAGCGCGGCGACGCCCGCGACGTGCGGGGACGCCATCGAGGTGCCCTCGTAGAAGTCGTAGCCCTTCTGGGTGCCGATCACGACCTCCTGGAGGATGCCGTCGCCGTAGCCGTCGTGGTTCTGGTCCACGCCCATGTCGCCGCCGGGCGCCACGACATCGAGCGTGCTGCCGCCGTTGCTGTAGGCCGCGACGGCGCCATCGTAGCGGGTGGCGCCGACCGCGATCACGCCGTCGTAGGTGGCGGGGTAGCCGACGCTGGTGGCCGACTCGTTGCCCGAGGCAGCGACGATCACCACGCCTTTCCCTTGCGCGTAGCGGATCGCGTCCCGCTCGACGTTGGTGCCGTAGGCGGAGCCGAGCGAGAGGTTGATCACCTTCGCGCCCTGGTCCGCGGCGTAGGTGATGGCCTCGGCGATCGCGTAGGCGTCGCCGGAGCCATCGGCGTCGAGCACGCGCAGCGGGAGGAGGGTGACGTCCGGGGCGACCCCGATGCAGCCCTTGCCGTTGTTCGTCTTCTGGGCGATCGTTCCGGAGACGTGCGTCCCGTGGCCGTTCTGGTCGGTGGGGTCCGAGTCGCCGTCGACCCAGTCCTTGCCGGTCAACACGTTCGCGGGGCGGTCCTCGCCGACCTTGCCGAGGCCCGTGTCGATCACCGCGACGGTGACGCCGCGACCGGTCCCGTAGGTCCACGCGCCTTCGACGTCGAGCGCGGTCATGTCCCACTGCAGCGAGCGGTAGGGGTCGTTCACCGCGAGGGCCGCGCGCGGGCGGTTCGGCTCGATGCCGACGGTGCGACCCTGCGCGAGCGCCCGGTCGAGCGCGCTGGCGGCGACGCCGTCTTCGGCGAGATAAAGGCCCCAGCCGAGGTTGTCGTTCCAGGCGAGCTCGATCAGGCCGAGCTCGTCGAGCTCGCGGTCGGTGAGGTGATTCTGGATCGAGAACTCGCCTTCGATCACGTCGCCGGCGCCGTCAAAGCCGACCTCGACCGGATCGCTCACGGTCGGCGCACAGCCCGTCGCGAGGAGGACGGGCAGGGCAACGAGCAACGAAGCACGAAACGACATCGGACCCTCCGCAGAGAACGACCAGAAACGGTCGAGCGCGATAAAGCAGAAGGTCCGATCAGAACGCGGTGGTCCTTCGCAACGACCGTGCCGCGTCGCCGCCTCCGCGCCCATTCCAGCAAAGCCACCGTCAACCGTGGGCTCTTGCGGAGGCGAGCGTGTGGGGCCGAGGAGGGGAGTGCGGCGGGATTGCCGCGCCCGGCGGGGAGCCGTTGTCCAATTGACAGCCGGGTTACTCGGGGGGCGTGAGCCTTCCGACGGTCTCATCGCTGGTCGATTGGTATCGCGTCAACGCGCGCGTGTTGCCGTGGCGGACGACGACGAGCCCCTATCGGACGCTGCTCTCGGAGTTCATGCTCCAGCAGACGCGCGTCGATACCGTGCTTCCCTACTTCGCCCGGTTCGTCGAGAAGTGGCCCACGATCGAGTCGCTTGCCGCCGCGGACGACGACGACGTGCTCAAGATGTGGGCCGGTCTCGGGTACTACTCGCGCGCGCGCAACCTGCATCGGGCCGCGAAGAGCGTCGCCGCAGCGGGGGTGTTTCCGAGCGACCCGGCCGCGCTCGCAGCGCTGCCAGGCATCGGTCCGTACACGGCCGGAGCGGTGGCGTCGATCGCGTTCGACGTTCCCGCGCCTGCCGTCGACGGCAACGTCGAGCGGGTGATCGCGCGCGCGTTCGGCATGCACGCGGACGTGCGGAGCGCGGCGGGGCGGTCGGCGATCGCGGGCCACGTGCACGGTCTGCTGATCGGCGCGCGCCCTTCCGAGGTCACCCAGGCGCTCATGGAGCTCGGCGCGACGGTGTGCTCCCCGCGCAAGCCGCGGTGCGATCAGTGTCCGTGGCGCTCGACCTGCGCCTCGACGGCGGACCCCGAGGCCCTGCCAAACAAGGTGAAGAAGACGGCCCCGGTCCCGGTAAGAGCTGTCGCCGGGCTGTTGTCGGACGGTGGGCGCCTGCTGCTCGGCCGTCGCCCTAAGGGTCTGCTCGGCGGCTTGTGGGAGCCGATCTCGAGCGCTGTGTTCGACGACGGCGAGCCCCGGCGCGTGCTGAAGACGGCGTTTCGCGAGCGCGTGGGCGTCGACGTGTCGGTCGGCGCGTTTGCCGGCGAGATCGTCCACGTGTTCTCGCACCGGCGCCTGACGCTCCAGGTGTTCGACGTGTCGGGCGAAGCAGCCGATTCGCGTTGCCTTGATCATTACGATGACGTGCGGCTCGTCGACCCTGAACAAGACACGGTCGCCCTGTCGGCCCTCGCGCGGCGTACGATCGCGCTGTGGCGCGCGCCGACGTTCGGGCTGCTCGCTGCGGAGCCTCCCGCATGTCCACCGCCGCCGTCGTCATCGTCGGGAACGAAGTCCTCACGGGGAAGTTCGCGGACGAAAACGGGCCGTACCTGATCGGTCGACTTCGCACGCTCGGCTGTGATCTCGTGCGTCTTGTCACGATCCCCGACGAGGTCGCGGTCATCGCCGACGAGGTCCGCCTGTGTGCGGCCCGTGCGGATCACGTGTTCACGTCGGGCGGGGTCGGGCCTACGCACGACGACGTGACGTTCGAGGGCGTCGCGCGCGCGTTCGACGTCGCCTTGGAGCTTCGCGCCGAGCTGATCGACCTCGTCGCCGCGTTCGGCCTGCCTCGGAACGACGGCACCGAGCGGATGGCGCGCGTGCCTGTCGGCGCGGAGCTGCTGTTTCACGAGGCGCTCTCGTATCCGGTCGTCCGGGTACGCAACGCCTATGTGCTCCCGGGCGTCCCGAAGCTGTTCAAGAACAAGTTCGAGGCGATCGCGTCGCGGTTCGCGGGGGAAGCGGTCGGCGTCGCGCGCGTGTACACCGACGAAAACGAATGGGACCTCGCCGAGCGACTCACCGCCATCGCCAACCGCTGGCCGTCGGTGGCGATCGGCAGCTACCCGCGCTGGGGCGAAGGCCCGTTCCACGTCATCCTTACGCTTGAAAGCCGAGACCGGGCCGCGCTCGCTTCCGCTTTAGCCGAGATTCGGCGATCGTTCCGGACGATCGCGCGCCCATCGTGACAAACGATGAGTCGTCGGCACCACGGACCGGTGCTAGTGTCGAGTGATGTCGATGGACGCGGTTCTACCCACCCCTACGGTCGCTTCCGACCGCCGCTCGAGCGCGACGCGCGCTGCGTTTGGCGGCTGGTTCACCGTACCGGCCCTCCGGGCTTCGGCGCGGTACCACGGGCTCGTCATCGAGGAGACGTTCTCGCGAACGGGTAGAAGCGTCGAGATCGGACCGAACGGGGCCCTGCACGTGCCAGCACCTGAGGGCAAGGCCTACGTTGCGCGCGCGCGCTGGAAGACGGGCTCGACCGTCGAGGTCATCGACGCCACCGGCAACTCGCACATGGTGACGCCGACGTCGCCGGTGGCGATCGCGGCCGGCCCCGTGGAGCTCGAGCTCACCCTCGTCCCTCAGTTCTTCATGCCGCGGTTCGGGCCGCTGCCCTGGGGCATGTCGCTCGGCTGGTTCGCTGTAATCGTCCTCGCCACCACGGGTGTTGAGAGCGTAGGCGTCGGGCGGGACGTGGCTCTGCAGTACGAATGCCCTCTCCTGGTGAAGGTTGCGGGCTACAGCCCGGTGTTCGCGGCGACGTACCAGCGCGACTGCGTGAAGCCCGAGGGGAACGGTTCGGGGATTCATGGCGCATGGACGGCCGAGTACATCGCGCGGCTCCTGAAAGAAGACTACGACGGCTCCGAGCAGGGCGTGATCAGCCCGAACGTCGGGGAGGGGAAGGAGACGGACAGCTTCTACCTGCCGGCCGGCGACAAGGGGCCGATCACGGAGATGGGTGGGGCCGCGAACGTGGCCTCCGAGCCCGTTCGATCGCGAGGGAGCGGCGAGGAGCTGCCGACGACCGATGTGATCGAGGCGCCGCTCGCTTCAGAGCGAGGGAAGCCTGCGGATCCTGCAACGGCCAATCGGCGCGCGGCGGACGGGTCGGCGGACGCGGACGAAGGGAAAGACGGCGCGAGGCCTGCGGAAGAGAAGCAGGGCTGGGGCGTGCCAGACTGGTACGACGCGGAAGATTCGCGCCAGGACACCGAAGACATCAGCGAGATGCTCCGGTATTCGAAAGACCGGCTGAAGATCGATCCGCAGGACACGGGCGCGCTGTCGGTGTTGTCGTACTACCAGTACCTCGCGGAGGACTTCCCGCAGGCCATCGACACCTACGACAAGATCATCGACCTCGAGCCGGAATCGAGCGCCGGCTACAACAACAAGGCGCTCGTTTACAAGCGGCAGGGTCGGTACGAAGAGGAAGAGGCGTTGTACCGCGTCGCGCTGGCGCTCGAGCCGGATGATGTAACGGCGCTCAACAACCTCGCCGTGTGCCTCTCCCATCAGCATCGGTTCGACGAGGCGCTGGCGATCATGAACAAGCTCGAGGTCATCGATCCGGGCGACGCCTACGCGGACCTCCATCGTGCAAAGATCGCGGCCGAGCAGGGCCAGGACGACCGCGCGCGGATGTTCCTCGAGAAGTCGCTCGCCGGCATGAAGAGCCTCGACACGCTGCATCACATCGAATTCCGGCAGGACATTCGCGTCGATCCCTCGTTCGAGAAGCTGCGGCACGATCCCGCGTTCAACGCCATCCTCGTGCAGTACTACGGCAAGGACTCCCCGCTTCAGGAGTAGGGTGCGTCCCCGTTCAGGGCGCGCGAGCGCGGCCCGCGATAGGGACCGGTCTTCCCCGGAGGTCCGTTGCCCTCGTCCGAACCCACCAGCCCTGACGACGCCACGCGGGGCAGCGCGCCCGAAGCCCATGTCCCGGCGGGCGTTGATTACGCATCGAACCGCGACTTCGTCGACTTCCCGATCTCGTCCGAGACGCTCCAGGGCGTCCACGGGCTCGGCTACCGCACGGCCACCCCCGTGCAGGCCGCGACGATCGAGCCCGCGCTCGCGGGCCGCGATCTGCTCGTGCGCGCAAAGACCGGCACCGGCAAGACGGTGGCGTTCCTCGTCCCGATGATCGAGCGCATCGCCATCGGTGAGCGCGGCCCCCGCATGCTCGTCCTCGCGCCCACGCGTGAGCTCGCGCAGCAGACGTACGACGAGGCCGTCGCCATCGCCAAGCACCGCGACGTCACCGCGGCGCTGCTGCTCGGTGGTGTGCCGATGGGCACCCAGGAGCGCGCGCTCGCTGAGGGGGCGTCCATCATCATCGGCACGCCTGGCCGGCTGCTGGATCACTACCGCCGCAAGAACCTCGACCTCAAGGCGATCGGCAGCATCTGCCTCGATGAAGCCGACGAGATGTTGTCGATGGGCTTCTACGAGGACGTCACCTCCATCTTGGACGCGTGTCCGGAGGGCTCGCAGAAGCTCTTGTTCTCGGCCACCATCGGTGAGCAGACGGAAAAGATCGTCGCGCGGTACCTCAAGGACCCCGAGAACATCCGGCTCTCCACCGACGCGGACAACGTCGAAGGCATCGTGCACTACCTGTACGAGGCGCCTCCGAGCGAGCACCGCGTGCGGTCCCTGCTGAACCTGCTCGACATGGAAGACCCGACGAGCGCCATCATCTTCTGCAACACGCGGGAAGACGCCGCCACCGTAGCGTCATTCCTCGATCGCCAGGGCCTCGACGTGCAGCTGCTGTCGGGCGAACTGCCGCAGGCCCGTCGCACCAAGGTGATGAAGCTCGTGAAGTCCGGCGTGGTGCGGTTCCTCGTCGCCACAGACGTGGCCGCGCGCGGAATCGACATCTCGGATCTGTCGCACGTCATCCAGTATTCGCTGCCCCAGGACCCCGCGATCTACCTGCACCGCACGGGTCGTACCGGGCGCATCGGCAAGAAGGGCACCGCCGTGTCGATGTACGGCGCCACCGATCTGCAGACGCGCAAGGTGCTCGAGGCCAAGCACAACGTGAAGTTCGTCGAGCGGCCGTTCCCGGACCCGGCGATTTCGATGCAGCGCCGCATCGCGCGCGAGATCGCGCGAATTCGCGACGCTGTGGGCACGATCGTGTTCGAAGCGCAGCTGCCCGCCGCCCGCGCGCTCCTCAAGGAGAAGGACGCGGAGGTCCTGATCGCCGCCGCGTTGCGTTCGTTCCTCACGCACGACCGCGAGCGTCGCGCGCAGATCGCCCACGCTGACGAGGTCGTGGACGGAGCTTCGGACATCGTGATCGATGGCCGCTTCGATCGCGCCGAGCGCCGTCGCGACCCGAACGAGCCCGCCGAGCCGACGGAGCGGGCCGACCGGATCGAGCGGGGTGAGCGGGGTGAGCGGTCGGGTCGAGGGGAGCGTTCGGACCGCTCCGAGCGCGGTGAACGTCCCGAGCGCGGCCGGCGTCGCAAGATGGCCGCGAGCTCGCTCGACATCGACGCCCTGCTGATCACCGAAGAGACGTCGGGTGGGGACGACGGGCCGGCGGCGTCCGGTGACGCGCTGGAACTCGATATCGACGCGCTGCTCGACAGCGGAACCGCTGAGGAATTGGCCGTGGTGGACGCGCCGGCCGAGGCGGCCGATGACGAGGAGGGCGGGGACGGCGAGAAGAAGAAGCGTCGTCGCCGGCGTCGCAAGAAGAAGGACGATGAACTCGATGACGTACTCGCCGTCGGCGATGACGCGTCGCCCGCGGACGAGCCCGCGTCGCAGCCGTCCACCATCGACGACCTCGATTCGCTCCTGTCGATGGACTAGCCGATGCAGGTGGGTCCGTCGGAGTTGTTGGAGGCCCTCCGCGGCAAACGCGTGCTCCTCACCGGGCCCGCTGAGTCGGACGGAGACAGCATCGGCGCGTGCCTCGCGCTCCGTCGGGCGCTCGCCGCGGTCGGCGTTGCGTCGGATGTGACGGGAAAGGCGGGCTGGCGGTACGCCGATCTTCCCGATGCGGCGGTCCTGATCGGCGACGACGCGCTGGCGGGGTACGACGCGGTCGTGGTGCTCGACGGCGATCGGCATCGGCTGTCGCCGGGTGCGGGACGTGCGTTCGTCCACGCCGAAGTGCGCGCGATCGTCGACCATCACCGATCCACGCGCCCGGACGAGTACACCCACGCCTGGGTCGATCCGAACGCGACGAGCACGTGCTCGATGATCGGGCTCGCGTTTCAGGCGTGGGCGGCCCCGCTCGACCGCGACTCGGCGACGCTCCTGTATGCGGGCGTCGCGTTCGACACGGGCGGATTCCGCCACGGCAACACACGCCCGGACACCCATCGGTTCGCAGCTGAGTTGATCGAGGCTGGCGCCGACCACGTCGCGGTCGGGATGCGGATCCTCTTCGAGCGCCGCCCGAGCGGATTGTTGGGCACGGCGCGGATCTGGGAACGCGCTGAGTTTCCGTTGGACGGATTTCTCGCGTTGGGCTTCGCGTCCAAGGCCGTGTTGGGCGACCTCGTGCTCGAATCGACGGACCTCGAAGGCGTCGTCGATGGGCTCGTCGCGGTGAGCGGCGTGCAGGTCGGTTGCCTGCTCGTGGAGCGCGGGCAGGGCACGAAGGCGAGCCTGCGTAGCCACGGTGCGGTGGACGTGGCGGCGGTCGCACGTGCGTTGGCGCCCGGTGGCGGAGGGCATCCGCGCGCTGCGGGCGTCTACATGGAGCTGTCGGTCGCGGACGCGGCCAAGCGCGTGATCGAGGCGATCCGGGCCACGAAGCCGACGGCTTCCTGACCTTTGATGCCTAAGGTGTCTTGACCGTCACGGTGCCCGACGCCTTGATCGTCAACGCGGGACCGCCGGCGCCGATCGCACCGCTCACGACGGCTGCGTCGTTGGTTCCGGTCACGCTCTGGGCGACGGTGACCGCCGTGCCGCGCGCGTCGATCTTGAGGTCTTGCGCGAACGGCATCGACAGCGTGACGTCCCCGTGGGGCGCCGAGATGGTGCTGGCCGCGACGATCTTCGAGTCGCCCTCGACCTCCACGACGATGTTGCCGTTGTTGGCGGTGACGTTGAAGCCGTCGAGCGGGCCGCCGACGTAGGCGCTGGTCTTGGACGTCGCGCTGACCGTCCCGTCGCAGCCGATGACCTTTACCCAATCGCCGCCAGCGCTCACCGTCAACCGCGCCTGCTTGGGCACGTTCACCGTCACCGTGACCTTGGACGTCTTCACGCCGGCGCCGCGGGTGCCCGCGAGGATCGTGACCTTTCCGGTCGTTCCGCCGGTTGTTGCCACCTTGAACGACTTGCCGTACGCCTCGAGGGGCGCGCCAGCCGGCCCGGAGAGCGCGTAATCGACGCGCGCTTCCACGTATTCCGTGTCCGTGCAATACACGGTCGTCGTCCCCACGGGCGAGCTCACGCTGACCGCCGCGTTCGTCGCGACCTTGTCGGCCGAGCGCGTGGTGAACCCTCCGTTGTAGGAAAGGGGGGCCTCCTCGGGACCACCGAGATCGATCTCGATGTCGGGCTCCTGGGCGAAGGCGGCGGCGAACAGCAGGTGGGTGATCACATCGTCTCCCCGTCGTGTTCGATGTCTTCGAGCTCACCCGAAAGGTAGGCGAAGGCCTCGTCCACGTCGTCGGTAAAGTGAATCAGGTCCAGATCTTCGTGCGAGATGGTTCCAAAATCGGCCATGGCCTTGAAGTCGATCACGCGGCTCCAATAGTCCCGGTTGCCGAACATCACGACGGGAAGCCGCTTGCGGATCTTCCGCGTCTGAACGAGCGTCAGGGTCTCGAACAGCTCGTCCAGGGTTCCGAACCCGCCAGGGAACACGACCAGTCCCTTGCAGAGGTACAAGAACCAGTACTTGCGCGTAAAGAAGTAGTGGAACTCGAACGCGAGCTCGGGCGTGACGTAGCGGTTCACGCCCTGCTCGAACGGCAGGCTGATCCCGAGGCCGACGCTGCGTCCGCCGGGCACGTCGGCCGCGCCACGGTTGGCGGCTTCCATGATGCCGGGCCCGCCGCCTGAGGAGACGAGGTAGCGGCGGTTTCCGTGCCGCTCCATGCTCCACGCTGTGAGCTTCGCGGCGAGCGCGCGGGAGGCGTCGTAATAGACGCTCATTCGCTGGGCGACCTCGGCCTTGCGCAGCTCCCGGACCAGGGCGGGGTCTTCAGGCGTCGCGTGGTGCGCGATGCGGTCGCGCGTCGCGTCCAGGTGGGCCTGGGCGTCTTCCGACGACATCGTGCGGGCGGACCCGAAGAACACGATCGTGTGGTGGACGCCGAACTTGAGGAACCGCTGCCGAGGCTCCTCGTATTCGGTCATGATCCGGATGTGCCGCGCGGCAGGCGAATTCAGGAACTCGTTGTTCTTGTAGGCCTTGGGCGGCAAGTTCGAGGTCGACATCGGGCTCCCGTTTGAAGCCAAGCGCATAACGCATCGAATGGGGCCGCGTCGTGGGCCGTCTCGTGGTTGAACGGAGGAGACCATGCGTACAGTGACCTGGCTGTTGTTGTCAGCGGTGTGCTTGAACGGGTGCATCATCTACGAGGAGGATCTCAACGGTTCAAGCGGCGGCGGACCCGACCGGCCCGGAGAGCCTGCGCCGGTCGATACAGCGGCGCCAGAGGTGCCGCAGATCCACCTGTGGCTCGATCCGGCGGGAGCGGTGCCGGGTGAGGTCGCGATCTTGTCGTTGTACGGCGACGGGCAGGCCGACCTGTCGACCATCACAGACGTCGAGTTCTTCGGGGCCGGCGCGGTGGGCGTCGTGGCGACGGATACGCGTGGGCACGACGAATTCCTGTTGACGATCGACGTCCCGGCAGACGCCACCGTCGGGTCCAATGACCTGCTCGTGCAGTTCGAGGATGGTACCGCCGTGTACGTCGATCTCGCGTTCAGCGTCGTCGCGTCGGCCGACCAGATCCCCGCGCCGGAGAGCCCGCCGCCTTCGGTCGCGACCGACTGCCCGTAGCCCGTCCTACTTCTCGTCTTTTGGGGGCCGCGGACGTTCCGCGAGCTTTCGTGGCCCCCCCGCTGCTGTGCCGCTGTCCGGCGCACGCGGAGGCATGGCCGGCGCGGGTGCAGGCTCGCCACGCGACTTCAGGGGCCTCGTTCCCAGCAGCGGTGCGGCGGGCGGCGGAGGCGCGCGCGGAGGCTCGGCGGCGACGATCGTCGGAGGCTCCGGCGGCAGTGCGGGCTCCGCATGGGGCCGGGGCGCTGGGGTAAGCGGGGCGGACGAACGCAACATCCGGCGGTATTCGCCGATCGGCGCGATGCGACCGTCTTCGCCCGTGCTCGCTGGCGTTGACTCCGCGGCGCCGGTGGCAGCGGCGGGCGGGCCACCTCGACGCAGCTTCGCCATGCGCTCTTCGCGCGACAACGCTGCAGGACCCGTCGGCTGCGCTGCGGCTGTGGGCTGTGTTGCTGCAGGTGGCGGCGTTGCTGCGGGTGGCGGCGCTGCTGGAGGTGGCTGTGTTGCTGCAGGTGGCAGCGCTGCTGCAGCGGGCGGCGCTGCTGCAGGTGGTGGCCGTGGCGGCGCCATCGAGGGGGGAGGTGCCGTTGGAGGTGTGGGCCTCATCGGAGCGGGGGGACGAGGGGCCATCGGCGGCCGCCCGAGCGCGCCCGGCGGGCCCGGTCGCACCGGGCGCTCACCAATGTCGCTGCGGGGGTCGGCGGTCGGAGGTGCGGCGGGCGCTGCCTGCGGTGCGGGGGGAGTCGGGGGCACCGGTGCGGCAGGTGGACGCAGAGGCGGCCGGAGCTGCCGACGTTCACCGGGCGCCCCGATCGACGGACGGGTGCCCGCAGGCGGGGCGGCGGCGTCAGGCGGGGCGATCGCGCCGGACGCGGGGCCCTGTGCGGGCGGCGCCGCGGGAGCGGCCTCAG
>CANNIZ010000068.1 GCA_947505245.1 Pseudomonadota bacterium
CGGCGTCCGGATCGTGGAGCTGGTCGCGCGCGAGTTTCCACGCGAATTGCGCGCGCAGTGGCTGATGTTCGCGCTCGCGAACGTGCTGTTCTACGGCCCGTTCGTCGTCGGGATCGCCGGTTCGCTGCTCGACGACTCCTTCGCGAGCCGGATCGTACCCGCCGAACAGCTCGCGCAGATGGAGGAGTGGTACGCCAACTCGGATCTTGCGCGCGGTGGCGGCGAAGACGCGATGATGGCGGGGTTTTACATCTCGAACAACGTAGGCATCGCGTTCCGGTGCTTCGCGACGGGCATCCTCGGCGGCCTCGGCTCGATGTTCTTCCTCGTGTACAACGGCCTCGTGTTGGGCACGATGATCGGCTACCTGACGTCGGTGGGCAAAGGCGGAAACCTCCTGTCGTACGTTTGCGGACACAGCGCGTGGGAGCTCACCGCGATCGTCGTCTCGGGGACAGCGGGCCTCAAGCTCGGCTGGTCGCTCGTCGAGACCGGCGGCCGCACGCGCGCGACCTCGCTGCGCGCCGCGGGGCCGGGCCTGTTCAAGCTCGTGAGCGGCGCGGCCGCGATGCTGTTCGTCGCCGCAGCGATCGAGGCGTTCTGGAGCGCAGGCCCCGTCCCCGTGCTCGGCAAGTACCTGTTCGCGGTCGTCCAAATCGGCATCGTCGCGGCCTGGCTCACGTTCGGCGGCCGCGGTTCCTCGGCGCCCTCGGCGAGCCGATGAACGCGAACGTGAGCCGCATCGTGCTCCGACCGCGGGGCGCCGCGGAGGTGTTCGACCTGACCTTTCGCGTGGTGCGCGAGGCCTGGGCCCCCACTGCGCGCCTGACGGCGGTGGTGACGCTGCCGTTGTGGCTCGCGTGTGTCGTCGCCTGCTGGCTCTCCGAGGGGCATTGGGCGGTGGCGCTGCCGCCCGTCGTGCTCGCCGGTGCGCTTCAGGCGCCCTACACCGTTCTGGTCGGTCGCATCATGTTCGCCGACGACGCCACCGTCGGGGAGGTCCTCGCCCAGACGCTCCGCCGGACCCCGACGCTCCTCCTCGGAGCGCTGCTCGCCACGCTCGCGAACACGCTCACCTCGCTCACCTGCTTCCTGGCGCTGCCGCTCGTACAGGCTGTATTCCTCTACCTCCCCGAGACGACGTTGCTCGAGGGCGTGGACCTGCAGCGCGGGTTGAAGCGCAGTCAACGCCTCGCGGGCGCGCGGTTCGGCCTCGCCCTCGCGGGCGCGCTGTCTTGGTGGGTGCTGACCGCGTGGGCTGCAGTCGTCGGCGAGGCCACGTGGCAGGGCCTGGTCGAGACCGTCCTTCAGCTCGGCACGCCGTTCGGCTCCGCGCTGACGGGGCACGTCACGCCTGGGCTCGTTGGGGGCCTCATCCTCGCTCAGCCGCTGCACGCCGTGTACCGCGCGCTGTTGTACCTCGACGCGCGTACACGCAGCGAAGGGTGGGACCTGCAGGTCGCGCTGCGGGCTGCGAGCCTCGTGGAAGCGCGATGATCGCGTTGCTCGCCTCGCTCGCGTTGGCGGACACGCCGAACGGGCCGCTCGACGACCCCGCGTTCCGCTTCTGCGGCGAAGCCGGCATTTCGGCAGAGGAGGCGCGCGACTTCTGCGAGCTGCTGAAAGACGAGCCTCCCGAGCGTTGCCCCGGTATGCGCAAGACCTGCGAGGGCGCGCCGAAGAAGGATGACCTCGCCGACCTGCTCGAGCAGCTGCGCGGCTGTGGAGACGAGGGGCGCGCGCGCGACTTCGCCCCTCCCGAGCCTCCTGCGGACACGAAGGGGTGCGACCCCGAGAAGCTCGGCTGCTCGGGGTCGGCGCCGAACGCATCGAGCCCGATGGCCCTGCTCCGCTGGGTCGCCGCGGCCCTGGTGGCGGGCCTCGTGCTGGTGATTCTGCGTGTCCTCGTCGCCTACTGGTCGACGCGCTCGGAGACCCCGGTGCTGCGCGGGGCGGAGGTCCGCTCGCAGGCGTTGCAGGTCGCCCACGACGACATTCCCGAAGGGCCGCCGGACGACCTCCTCGGGGCTGCCCGGCGGGCGCTCGACGAGGGCCGCCACGGGGACGCGGTGACGTTGGCCCGCGGCGCCGCGCTGCGACGGCTGGCGGCGATCGAACGGATCGTGCTTCATCGCGCGCGCACCGACCGCGAGTACGTGCGCATGGTTTCGAAAGATCCGAACGTCCAGGGTTCGCTTCGGACCGTCGTGTCGGCCGCGGAGATCCACCGGTGGGGCGGGCGACCGATCGACCGCACCCTGGCACAGGGCGCAATCCAGGCCGCTGAGCACCTGCTCTTGATCGGGGCGGTGGCGCTGCTGCTCGCGATACCAGGCACCGCCAACGCCGGACGATACGGCCCCTACGGCGAGGCCGCGCTCGAATCGCTGTACGAGCAAGGCGGCTACGATGTCTCCTGGCGCCTCCGCGGGCTGCAGTCGCTCCATGAGGATCCACCGGACGTGCTGGTGCTCGACCTCGCGGCGGTGGCCCTCGAGCCTGAGGACCAGATCGCGCTGCGCGACTGGGTCGAATCGGGCGGCGTGCTCGTCGTCGGCGGCGACGCGAGCGCGGCGTTCCCCGAGCTCGGCACCTACGTCGACGCCGTGCTCGAGGTCGACGGCGACACGGACACCGACCAGCCGGCAGTCGGGGTCGCGGGCGTGTTCGAAGACCCACGCTGCGACGTCACCGTCGCCTGCCCGCAGTGGCCCGGCGGTCCACACGCCGCCTACCTGCGCGGGCCCGACGTCGAGGTGTGGGTGGCGGCGCACGTCGGAACGGAGCCAAACGCGCCGGTGGTCGCCGCGCGCATTGGAAGCGGCGGCGTGATCGCGATCGCCGACGTGCGGCTGCTGCGCAACGCGTCACTGGTGAGCACGGCGAACGGCGCGTTTCTGCTCGAGGCGCCGTATGCCGGGGTCGACCGCGGCCTGTGGACGTTACCGACGCCTGCCACCATCGAGCTCGCGACGCGCGCCGGCAAGGACGCGGAGACGCCGTTCGGGGCGCTCTCCGAGGCGAACCTGCTCCCCGCAGTGGCGCAGCTGCTGCTGTTCGGCGCCCTGTTCGGGATGTGGCGCGGCGTCGCGTTTGCGCCGCTGAAGGACCCGCCGGAACAGGGCCGGCTGTCGTTCTCGGAGCACGTGCGGGTGCTCGGCATGCGTTACGCCCGCCTCGGCGCCTCTCGCCGCGCGCTCGCCGCGGTCGCGTCGTTGTGGCTTCCGCGCCTCGGTCGCGCAGGCCTCGTCGCGAAGGCCCGCCGCGCCGGGATGGAGCCCGACCGGGCCGAAATATTCGCCGACGCCGTGGAAGACGCCGCAAAGAATCCGGACGGCCCTGACCGTCCGAACGACCTTACAAATTTGGAGGATCTGTGGAAAGCCGTGGGCCAGTAGCACCGCCGGACGAACTCGAGATCGCCGCCTTCTCCGACGCCTTCCGCCGCCTCGAAGACCAGGTCAGCCGCGTCGTGCTCGGTCAGGGCGAGACCGTTCGTCAGGTCCTGGTCGCGCTGATCGCGGGCGGTCACGTGTTGATCGAAGGCCCGCCGGGCCTCGGCAAGACCCTGCTCGCGCGGACGCTCGCGCTCGCGCTCGGGCTCGGGTTCCGCCGCATCCAGTTCACGCCCGACCTGATGCCGTCCGACATCACGGGCGGCAGCGTGTTCAACCAGCGGACGCAGGAGTTCGAATTCCGCGCCGGTCCGATCTTCACCGAGCTGCTGCTGTCCGACGAGATCAACCGCGCGCCAGCGAAGACGCAAGCAGCGCTGCTCGAAGCGATGAGCGATCGGCAGGTCACGCTCGACGGCATCACCCGCCCGCTCCCGAAGCCGTTCTTCGTGATGGCCACGCAGAACCCCGTCGAGAGCGAGGGAACGTACCCGCTGCCTGAGGCGCAGCTCGATCGGTTCCTGATGAAGCTGCTCGTGACCCATCCGATCGAGAGCGTGGAGGTCGCGTTGCTCGACCAGTACATGGCCGGCTTCGACGCCGCGCACCTCGACGAGGTAGGGATCGTCGCGGTCGTCGATCGCGCGACCGTAGACTCCATGCAACGCACCGCCCGGCGCGTCCGCGTCGACAAGCAGATCCGCGAGTACATCGCGAAGATCGTCGGGCGCACGCGCCAGCATCCGAGCGTGGACCTCGGCGCCTCGCCGCGCGCGTCGATCGCCCTGCTGCTTTGTGCGCAGGTGGTCGCCGCCGCCGAGGGCCGGAGCTACGTCGTGCCCGACGACGTGAAGGAGCTCGCGGCGCCCGTGCTTCGGCACCGGTTCCTGCTTCAGCCCGACGCCGAACTCGAGGGCGTGGCCCCCGACACCGTCGTCGCGAACGTGCTCGCCGACGTGCCCGTCCCCGGAGCCGAAAAGCCTTGATCCCGACGCGCCGGCTCGTGCTGATCGCTGGGGCGCCGCTCGTCGTCGCGTTCGCGGCCGTCGTGCAGCCCCCGCTCGCGTGGGCGGCGCTTGCGATCGACGTCGTGCTGTTCGTCGTTGCTTTGCTGGATCTGCTGCTCACGCGCGGCACCGTGACCGCGAGCCGCAGCTACGGCGTCGTGCAGGCGATCGGCCGCACGTTCGACATCGAGCTGACGGTCGAGAACGCCGGACTGCGGTCGGCGCGGCTGCGCGTGACCGACACACCACCGGGCGACGCGCACGGGCTGCCAGCGTCCATGGCGTTGGGCGCAGGCCAGCGCGCGACCGTGCGCTACGCGACGCACATCGATCGGCGCGGCGGACACGCGTTCGGACCCGTCTGCGTGCGGTTCCTGTCGCCTCTGGGCCTTTGGGAGCGCCAAGTGAACCTCCCCGTCGCGAACCTCGTTCGCGTGTACCCGGACTTCGCTCAGCTGCGCACGTACGACCTGCGCGCGCGCGCCGACGACGAGCGACGCCCCGTCCGCACCCGCCGCCGCCCCGGCGGTGAGAGCGAGTTCGAGCGTCTGCGACCCTACGTTCCGGGCGACCCGTACCGGCACATCGACTGGCGCGCGACCGCCCGCCGCGGCGACTTCGTCACCCGCGAATTCGGTCAGGAGGTGAACCAGAACGTGATCCTGATGCTGGATTGCGGGCGGATGATGAGCGCCGCAAACGGTGCGCTGACGTCGTTCGATCATGCCCTGAACGCCGCGCTGATGATGGGTCAGGTCGCGCTGCGCCATGGCGACCGCGTCGGCATGTTGGTGTTCGACGACAAGGTGCGCGCCTGGCTGCCGCCGCGCGGCGGTGCGCGGGCCGGAAGTCGGCTGATCCGCGGCACGTACGATGTGTTCCCTTCGTTCGCGGAGCCCGACTACGCGCTCGCGTTCCGCCACCTCGCGTCGAACGTGCGCCGCCGCAGCCTCGTCGTGCTGTTCACCTCGGTCGTCGACGAACCCAACCAGAAGCTCGCTGAGACGCTCGTGCGAGCGATGGCCGGTCGGCACCTGCCCGTCTGCGTGTGGGTGCGCGATCAGGGTCTGCACGACCTCACCGACACGCCCGCCACCGACGCCGAAGGCCTCTACGTGCGCTCTGCGGCGAGCGAGATCGTCGCGTGGCGGGAACGTTCGCTGGCGGCCGTTCGACGGCGCGGCGCGGTGGTGATCGACGCGGCGGCCGCGGACCTGACGCCGGCGCTGATCAACCGCTACATGGAGATCAAGGCGCGGCGCCTGCTGTAGCGCCCTGAACCAGCGGGACGACGAGATCGAGCTTCGCGTCGGGACCGCTGGCCTGAGGGCGCGCGACGGTGACGGCGAGGGTGCTGTGCGGAGCGAGGCACGACGCCCCGAGCGCGCAGGTCGTCGCCGGGCACCTGCAGTCCCACAGCGCGTGCAGCAGCGCAGGTGCGTCGTCGAATACGCGTTCGCCGATCGATATGATTCGATCGCCGCTTCGCAGCGCGCTCGCCGGAGGCGCTACTCCGACCACGATGCCCGAGGCGTCCACAAGCTCGACGCCGAGGTGCCATCGCGACACCGCCCGGACCTCCCCGGGGAGCACCTCCATCGCCAGCTCCCCTGTCACGTGATCCGCCCACAGCTTCATGGGCGCCACCACGAGGAACGTGCCGATCGTCGCCGCCAGAACGGACCAGGGGATGGTCGCTCCCGTCCGCCGCCACGCGAACACCGGCAGGCACGCGACCAGGAACGCCGCCGCCCAGAACAGCCCCGGGCCCGACTGGATGTGGCCAACATTCGCGACGAATCCTTCGACATGCGCGAGATCGCCGTCAAATCGCCCGCCGTCCGCGAACGCATGCGCCGTCCGCATGAGGTGCCGGGTGTCGACGGCGCGGGCGGTGTGGGCGACCGCGAACGCGCCGATCCCCGACGCGAGCATGCGGGCGCGCAACGTCTCGGGTCGCGGGACATCTTCGGCGAGCGTGATCACCGCGCCGAGCCCGACGGCCATGATCGCGAATACCGGGAACACCTCGAACATGCCGACGTTCGGAATCCCAGACAGCAATGGATGGACGTACCAGGCAAGACCGCCGAGGAACACGCCGGGGACCGCAATCCCGACGGCTCGCTTCTGTACGAAGTCATGATCGAACCGTACGGCCCAGGCGAGGCTCACCGCGGCGAGCGCGAACAGGCTCGACGCGAACGCGCTGGCCGCGACGGTCGTGGACATCGCCTCAGCGAGGCCTCGGGCCGCGGCCTGTGCGCGCCCTCCCGCGTCCAGGGTCGCGAGGTGTCGCAAGGCCACGTACGAGTTGAACATCGCGCCGAGGGACCCGCACGCAGTGAGCAGACCCGGCACGGCGAGCCACGGCAGCGCGTGCGGCCGTCCCTCACGCTCGTCGAGCGCTACGGCCGCGATGCCGCCGATGCCCAAAGCGGAGAGCCCCAGCGCGCCTACCATCCACGGTCCGCCGCCCGCGACGGCCTGCGCTGGGTCGTCGAAGATGAGCCCCAGGTCGCCCACGAGGAACGGCAGGCCGACAAACGTGCCCAACGCGAACGCTGCGCCCAGGCGGGGCCAGGAACGCGGGCGGCCGGGCCGGGACGTAGACGGCGACGAGGCCGGTTGAGGCGTGGGCAACGCGATGGAAGGCTCGAGCGGGGTCGTGACGCCCCGGGTTCCCTGGCCCCACGTCTCGCCCGACGACGCGATCACCTCGGGCTGGCTGCGCAGCGACTCCGCACGACTGCGAAAGTCGGCGTCGAACACGACCTGCGCGGCGGGGGCGGCGACCTCGCCCTGCCAGGTCGCGAGGAGCGCCTCGATCGATGGGGCGCGCGCCGCGGGATCGACCACCAGCGCCGAAGCGATCGCCGCCAACATCCGCTCCGGCACACCGGATACGAGATCGCTGGGGGGCGTGTAACGACCCGACGCCACGGCGTTCATCACCGCGAGCGTGTCGGCTCCATCGAACGCACGTCGGCCCGTCACGAGCTCGTAAAGCAGGGCACCTGCGGCCCACACGTCGGCACGGGCGTCCACATGGGCTGCGTCATGGATCTGCTCGGGCGCCATGTAAGCGGGGGTGCCGAGGGTAGCGCCGGTCCGCGTGTTCTGGTCGCTCGCGCCGGCGTCGAGCACCTTGGCGAGCCCGAAATCGTTCACCTTCGGCACGATCTCGTCGCTATGAATCGCGAGCAGCACGTTCCCCGGCTTCAGATCGCGGTGGACCAGCCCCTGACGATGCGCTGCCCCGAGGCCGCGCAGGATGCCGCGTGCGAGCAGGTCGATCTGGTCCAGCGACGGCCGGACGTTCGCGAGGAACAGGTCCAACGGCGGGCCCTCGACGTACTCGAGGACGATGGCCGGGCAGCCCGCGATGTCGATCACGTCGGTGACCGCGACGACGTTGCCGTGGCGAAAGCCGCTCTGCGCGCGGCCCTCTTGAAGGAGCCGCGCCTGCACGGAGGGGGCCTGGACGAGCAGGACCTTGAGCGCGTGCACGCTGCCGAGCGTCTTGTGGCGGACGCGGTAGACCATCGCCATGCCGCCCCGCCCGAGCAGGCCCTCGACGACGTAGCGATCGACGTTGGTTCCGGTGGCGAGATTCACGGGTGCCATCGTAACAAGAACGAGGGGTCAGGAATTGATGATTGCTGATTTAGGCCTCCTGGAAATCAGCAATCGTCAATTCCTGACCCCTGCATCCGAACGTCAAGCATTCGTCACGTGTGCACAAACCGGGTGACGTTCCTGTCCCCGACGGCCACCGTGGCCACCGAATGACGGAGGTTTCCATGTCCCGCTCCCTGTTGCTCGCTGCACTGCTGGCGTCGTCCTCGGCGCTCGCGTTCGCCCCCGGCACCACCTACCAGGGCGTGGAGCCGCAGCGGATCTGGCGCTTCGACCCCCTCGTCCAGCTGGACATGGCGCAAGAACCCACCTGGCTGAAGTTCACCGGCGGCGAAGGCCAGGGCTGGGCCGCGCGGTTCGACGAGAAGACCGGGACCGCGCACCGGATGTGGGGCCCGGGCATCGCGCTGAACACAACCTCGGACGACGTGCTCTCGAAGAGCGTCGTCGACTTCGTCACCCGCCATGGCCTCTCTGGCGTCACATCCGGCCAGTTGCAGGTGCACGACGTGATGCGCATCGCGCGCACCGACCGCATCTACGTCGACGCGGACGTGCTGTTCGACGGCCATCCCGTGTACCGCGGCGGCGTCGCCGCCCGCATCGAACACGGCAAGCTCGTGATGCTCGGCATCGACACCTACCCGCACGCGGTCCGCGTCGGCACGGAGAACGTCGACGCCTCCACCGCCGCCACCAACGCGATCGCCGCCGGACCCGCCGCCTCGGCGCGCCACAACCTCGGTGAATCCAGGCTGATGTGGCTCCCCGAGGAGGTCCGCGGCAAGGTGCAGCTTCGCCTCGTCTGGCAGGTGCGCAGCGAGACGCAGGAGCCGCGCGGCAAGTGGGTGTCGTTCGTCGACGCCACCGATGGCTCCCTCGTGGCCGTCTACAACGACGTGCGCTTCGCCGCGGGCACGGTCTCCGGGGAACACGAGATCCGCACCGTCGACGACGACGTGATCACCTCCCCCCTGCCGTTCGTGAAGGTCACCGACGGCGCCGAGACCGTAAACGCCGACGCCTTGGGCCAGTACGTCACCTCAGGCGACGGTATCGCGCTGCACACCGTGCTGGACGGCACCTACGTCAAGGTCGTCAACGAAGGTGGCGCCGAGGGCGCCCTCGACTTCGCAGGTCCCGAAGCGATCTGGTCGACTGAAAACGCTACTCAGGCCGAGATCCACAGCTACAAATTCATCCACGACGTTCGTCTCTGGGCAGCCACCGTCGCGCCCGAAGTGCGGATGAGCCACGACAAGATCACGTCGCACGTGAACACCCCAGAGACCTGCAACGCCTACTACGACGGCGACGTCAACTTCTTCAAGGCCGGCCAGGGCTGCAACAACACGGGCCGCATCGCCGACGTGAACTACCACGAGTGGGGCCACGGCTTTCACGCCTACAGCATCCCGGGCAACGAGTACCCGGACGGCTCGATCGGGGAGGGCGCGGCCGACGTCGTCGCGTTCTTCCAGACGGCCGACAACATCGTGGCGCCTGGGTTCATGACCAACGGCGACGGCATCCGCGACGTCGCGCCCGACCGCGTCTACCCCCAGGACTTCATCACGAACGACCTCTACGTGCACGAGAACGGGCTGATCTTCGGCGGCTCGCTGTGGGACCTGTGGGGAATGCTCAACGAGCAGCTCGGTGAAGAGCAGGGCACGATCGCAGCGACGAACATCTTCACCGGCCTGTTGAAGGGCAACCCGGTGATCGAGACGTCGTACGACGAGGCGGTGTTTGCCGACGACGATGACGCCAACCTCGAGAACGGCACCCCAAACTTCTGCACGATCGTGACCGCGTTCGCTGGCCACGGCCTCGGCCCGCAATCCGGCACCGGCGGCCCGGTGCGCGCGTTGATCGACCCCGAGGTCAGCTGGCCCGCCGGTGAGGCCGCTCCGATCGACGCGAGCGTGTTCAACTCCGTCGCCCAGTGCATCGCGTGGGACCCGACGTCCGCGGCGGTACACTGGCGGGTCGACGGCGGCGAATGGCAGGACACCGCGCTTACCGTCGCCGACGTCACCGCCAGCGGTGCGATCCCCGCGCAAGCGGACGGCTCGTTTGTCGAGTACTACGTCACCGTCACGAACGAGCAGAACGCCGTGATCGCGGCCCCCGTCGGCGGTTTGATCAACCCGTTCAGCTACTACCAGGGCGACGTCCTCGAGATCTCCTGCGAGGACTTCGAAGCGGGCGATGGCGGCTTCACGCACGAGCTCATCGACGGCAAGGAATCGCTCGGGGCCGACGACTGGCAGTGGGGCGTTCCCATGGGACAGGCCGGCGACCCGACCGCCGCCTACAGCGGCGATCACGTATGGGGCAACGACCTCGGCGACGGCGACTACAACGGCGAGTACCAGAACGAGGTGACGAACCGCCTTTCGTCTCCGAGCTTGAACACCGGCTCCGTCCAGGGCGCGTTCCTCGCGTACCGGCGCTGGCTCACCGTCGAAGACGCGCAGTTCGACCACGCGCGCCTCTTCGCCGACGGCAACGAGGTGTGGGCCAACCACGCGTCGACCGTGGGTGACGAGCACAGCAAGGACTCCCAGTGGGCCGCGCAGGTCATCGATCTCGCGGGCGCGGCGGACGACGGCGCCGTCGTGCTCCAGTGGGAGCTTGAGTCCGACGAAGGTCTGGGCATGGGCGGCTGGAACATCGACGACGTCTGCCTGTACGCGCCATCCACGCCGGAAAACCGGCTCGCGATCTCCGACTTCGAGGCCGGCGACGAAGAGGAGGGCGGCATCACGCTCACGTGGACCAACCCGCGGTTCGCCCCTGTCGAGCGCGTCGTCGTGGTCCGCGCGACCGACGCGTTCCCGACCGGGCCCGAGGACGGCGACGTCGTCTACGACTCCCCGGTCGAGGTCGGCGCGCCGGTGTCCTTCGTCGACGACACCGCCAGGAAGCGCCACGGGTACTACTACGCGGTGTACGCCACCGACGGCACGAACTGGCTGTCCACCACCGTCGACGGCCTCAACGCCGACATCGGCAGCACCGCTGGCGCGGCGGATCGCGGCTGCGGTTGCGACGGCACGTCCTCGGGCGTCGGGATCGGCGGCGCCGGGCTCGGTCTCGCGGTGCTGCTCACCGCCCGTCGCCGTCGCTGAGCGGATCGGCACCGATCGGTTGACGGTCGGGGCATTTTCTCCTAGAATCCAAACATTCAGGAGGCGACGCGATGCTCGAGCCCCTCAAGAAGCCGCAACCGGTCACCGCCGACATCGTCGAGGGCCACGTCGGACCGGACCTGGCCCCCGAGCCCGTCGCGCCGCGCGCCCAGCGGCGTCGGTCGCAGACGATCGACGATCTTCCGTCGTCGACCTTCCGCATCCCGCGCGTCTAGCCCGGCCGATCTGGTATACCGGCGCGGTATCCAGGAGGCCCCATGTCCCAGTCCGACCGCGAGGCTCTGCTCGCCGCCCTCTCCGGTGACGTCGACGCGCGCGCGCGGGCGATCCAGGGGTTGCACCGCTTCGAACTGGTCGATCGCGACGTGTTCGGAGCCGTGCTTCGCGCGTGCCGTGACACCGCCGCGCTACCCGACGTGCTCCAGCCCACGGTCGAGGCCGATCCGTTCGCCGGGTTCTTCGGCGGAACCGGGGCGCCCGCCAAGAAGACCGTCGCCGAGCTCGCGGCGCAGAAGCTCGCCGAGGTGGGCTGGCCTGGCCTGCTGCCGAGCGCCGAGGTCGCCGTCGAGGTGCTCGCAGAGGGGCCGAGCGAGCTGCTGGTCGCCCACTGCGCCGAACAGCTCGGAGCGACCGAGTGGGAGGACCGCCAGGCCGCGCTGACGCTGCTCGTTCCCGCGCTGCACGCCCAGGACGCAGCGATGTACCCGGTGATCGTGCGCGCCGACGACAAGACGATCGCGGTGATGGTGAAGTCTGCGCTCGACCCCTACCGCTCCCGCGCCACGAACGAGCTCCTCGCGAACGGCAATTCGCACGAGGCCATGCTCAAGGCGCTGTGCGCGAGCGTGATCACCGGCACCCTCGTGCCCGACGAGCAGCAGGCGATGGGCATCCTCGCGCAGATCGTCACCTGGGCGCCCGACAAGGCGCCGGGTGTCGCCGAGGCGCTCGAGCCGCGGTTCCCGTGGGCCGTCACGTTCGCCGCGTTCGACGACGTCGCAGCGCGCGAGCGCATGGCCATCTGGCTCGCGACGAACCCCTCGTTCCCGGGCTCGCTGCCGGCCCGACTCGATGAGGCGCTCCGCTCGCGCGCCCCGATCGAGGGCTTCCCGCTCGTCCCGTGGCTGCGCGCCTGCGACGGCTCGGCCACCGTGATCGCCGCATGGAAGGCCACGGCCGCCGCCGCGCCCCTGCTGCAGACCTGGGTCACCGCCGCCGACGTCGACCGCGCCTGCGAGTCCGCGCTGCTGCTCGGTGAGGTCGGCCTGCACGAGCCCGTCGGCGCCGCGATCGCAGCGCTCGTCGCCAACCCCGAAGCGTCGTGGGACGGCGCGGGGCTGCGGGCGGTCGCGTCGTTCCGACCGCCGCTCCCGGGGATTGGAGCCGCGCTCGCCGCGGTGTTGGGCCGCAACCCAGACCGCGCGGCCGAGATCGTCCCCGCCCTGCTCGCAGCCGAACCTGGCGAAGACGTGCTGCGGAGCGCGGCGATCGCCGCCGTCGCCCACGCGGAGGCCGCCCCGATCAAGAAGGCCCCGATGCGCCGCGGCGGCACACGCACGGTCCGCGAGGGCACGGACGCGCCCGCGCTCAAGCCGCTGATCGACGCGGTCGGCGACCCGGAGCTGACGGCGCGCCACGAGGCCGTGTTGCCGTACCTCGGCGCCTGAGCGTCACTGGCGGACGACGAACCCCGCAGCGGCATCCGAACACGACTTCGGCGCCGGATCAGCCACCAGCGCCGAAGACCCGACGCGCTTCCAGGCGTCCGGCAGGTCGCTGCCCAACCAACCGAACGAGTCCCCGCCGTCGGTGGTCTCGAACCAGCCCGCGTTCGGCGCGCCCGGCGGCGCGTCGTCAAAGCCGTGCACCTGGACCGCCGCCGTCTGACGGTCGGTCGCGACGATCGCGTCCACGCCCGTAAAGCAGCACCCACCGCGCGAGCGCACGGGCGCGTCGAGCCCGGGCGACTCGAACAGGTGCTCGCCATCCGTCCGGTAGATCGTCGAGAACGTGCCTTCGCTCTGCCAGTTCGACCACAGCCACTGCTGCGAGCGCCCGACCACGACGACGCCACCGAAGTTGCCCGTCATGCGCCCGATCATCCGCCAGGACGCGCCGCCGTCGTCGCTGCGCAGCACCACCGAGTCGTCGGCTGAGCCGATGGCGTAGCTGAGCCCAACGGCCGCGAAACACGAGCCCTCAGCGGCCCAGGTGTCGACGGACGAGGGCGTCACCTCGGGCGACGTCAACGCCTGCTGGACGTACTCAGCGGGGAAGTTGTCCGCCACGTCACACGCCGCGCGCGTCGGGAGGCCAAACGACCTTGTGCAGCTGCAGTTGGAATCGCACCGGCAATCGATCCTCCACGATCCATGCAACCAGATCGCGGGGCTCGATCTTCCCCCACACCGGAGAAAACAGCACGGGACCGGGCAGCGCGTGCTCCCGCACCACGTCGCGCGCCCACTCGTAGTCGCCGCGGCTCGCGAGCACGAATTTGACCTCGTCCTTCGCCTTCAACAGCGGGATGTTCGACCACAGGTTCGCGCGCACCTCGCCGGAGTCAGGCGGCTTCAGATCCATGATCACGTGCACGGCAGGCGGAACATCGGCGATCGAGCGGCTGCCCGACGTCTCCAACAGCACGGTGTGGCCGAGGTCGACGAGCTTTTGCATCAGCGGGATCGCGGCCTTCTGCACCAACGGCTCGCCGCCAGTGACCTCCACGAGCTGCACGCCGAGGGCGTGAACCTCCGCAACCACGTCGTCCACAGTGCGGCGCGTGCCTCCCGTGAAGGTGAACGCCGAGTCGCACCACGTGCAGCGCAGGTTGCAGCCCGTGAGCCTCACGAACGCGCACGGCACGCCGACGAACGTGCTCTCGCCCTGCACGGAGACGTAGACCTCGCTCATCCGCAGCACATTGTTCCGCAGATCTGTCATCCGCGCAGCTCCAGCAGGTGGTCGATCGCCTCGGCGAACCCGTGCCCACCGACGCCTTCGGTGACGTACGTGGGGTGCGACTTCATGCGGTGCAGGAAGTCGCGCACGTTGGCCACGCCGATCGCGTGGGAGAACGCCGCGAACATCGGCTCGTCGTTCGCCGAGTCGCCGAAGTACAGCCATTTCCCGCGGGTGGCGTCGAGATCCTCGTCCCACCGCTCGCGCACGAACCGCCGGCAGCCCTCGAGCTTGTCGAACGTGCCGAACCAGCCGTTGACGTGGATGCTCGACACTTTGCAGGTCGCCCCTGCCGCGTGGAACTCGGCGACGATCGCGTCGATCGCCGACTCGGGTAGCCGGGGTACGTCCTCGCAGAAGTCGATCGCGAGGTCCAGGTCCCGGTACGGCTGATCGCTGGCGAGCGCGCAGCCGGGCACGTTGGCGAGGATCCGATCGGCGAGCACGTCGAGCTTCGCGCGGTTCTCCCGGCGCACCTCGGCAGGCTGCAGGAAGCTGCGCGTCATACGCCCGTCCTTCACCGTAAACCACAAACCTCCGTTTTCGCCGACGACCCCGTCGACCGGCCACATGCGCGCGAGGTGGTCCACCCAGCCCCCGGGTCGCCCCGTGATCGGCACCACGCGCAGGCCAGAAGACCACGCGCGCTGCATCGCGATAAACGCGTCGGGAACAAGCTTCCCGTGCCACGACAACGTGTCGTCGATGTCGGTGAAGATCCCGACGACGTCCTTCGCGATAGACTGGTCCAGCTCTCGAACGGGTCGCATGGGCGTCCGTATCATGCGCGGAGTTCGGTTGATTCGTCCCCGTCGCTTCCTGGTCGTAGAAGGGCTGATCGGCGCGGGCAAGACCACGCTGTGCAAGCTGATCGCCGAGTCGTGGGGAGCCGAGCTCATCCTCGAGCCGTCGGAACACAACCCGTTCCTCGGTCCGTTCTACGACGAGCCGCGCCGCTACGCGTTCCCTGTGCAGATGTTCTACTTGATCAACCGCTGGCGGCAGCAGTCGCACCTCCGGCAGACGGGCCTGTTCGAAGACCTGGTCGTGTCGGACTACCTGTTCGCAAAGGACCGGATGTTCGCGGAGAAGACGCTCGACGAGCTCGAGATGGAGCTGTACGACCGGTTCGCTGGCGTACTCGGAGAGATCGCCCCCAAGCCCGATCTTGTCGTCTACCTGGACGTGCCTACGGAGGTGTTGATGCGGCGGATTCACCGCCGGCAGGCCATTGGTGAGGAGAAGATCCAGCCCGAGTACCTGGATGACCTGCGCGAACGCTACGAACGGCTGTGGGCCGAGTTCACGCTCTGTCCCGTCCTGCGCCTCGACAATCGAACGGTTAACTACGCGGACGAGCCCGAAGGTCGGGCAAAGATCCTTGAGCTGATCCAAGACGCGTTGCTAGGGAACGGGAACGGCACCCTCCCAGCTTCCGGGTCCCCTGCATCCGCTTCGGCGGAGCGGGAGGACCAGCCAAGCCTGTTTGGCACGGAGGCCTGATCGCCGCGACAGTGAGAGTGAAAACAATGCCACGCTTTTCGGTACTGGACCTTCAGCAGAAGAAGGCCGACAACCAAAGAATTGTGATGATCACCTGCTACGACGCCACCATGGCGCGGCTGGTGGACAAGGCCGGCATCGACATGGTGCTGGTCGGGGACTCGCTCGGCATGGTCGTGCAGGGCCTGCACGACACGTTGCCCGTGACGTTGGACGACGTCATCTACCACACGCGCGCCGTCGGTCGCGTGCTGCAGACCGCGCACCTCGTGGCCGATCTTCCATTCATGACGTACCAGACGTCGCCCGAACAGGCGCTCACGTCGTCGGGTCGCGTCATCAAGGAGACGAACGCCCAGTCCGTAAAGCTCGAAGGCGGCGAGCGCAGCGCGGCCGCGGTCCAGAAGATCGTCGAGGCCGGCATCCCGGTCGTCGGCCACGTCGGCCTCACGCCGCAGTCCGTGCACACCATGGGCGGGTTCAAGGTGCAGGGGCGCGACGACGAGTCCGCCCGCCGAGTCGTGAACGACGCCCTCGCCATCGAACAGGCCGGCGCGTTCTGCCTCGTGCTCGAAGGCGTGCCCGTGGACGTCGCGAGCGAGATCACGACGCGCCTGTCCATCCCAACCATCGGCATCGGCGCGGGCGTCGACTGCGACGGCCAGGTGCTCGTCTGCACCGATCTGCTCGGCATGAACCTTTCGTTCCAGCCCAAGTTCGTCAAGCGCTACGCGCGCCTCGAAGAGACGATCACGGACGCGTTCAAGGCGTACGCAGACGAGGTGCGCCAGGGCGTGTTCCCGGCGGTGGAGCACAGCTTCACGCGCAAGACGCCGCGCGCCATCCCAAAGATCTACGGCTGATGAAGACCCTCGTCGAACCCGAAGCGATGGCCGCGCTCTCCCGCGAGTGGCGGCGCGACGGCCTGCGAATCGGCTTCGTGCCGACCATGGGCTTCCTGCACCGCGGGCACGTGTCGCTCATGGAGCGGCTGCGGCCCGAGGTCGATCGGCTCGTGGTGAGCGTGTACGTGAACCCGCTTCAGTTCGGCGCGAACGAGGACCTGTCGCGGTACCCGCGCGACGTCGAAGGCGACTCGAAGAAGTGCCACGACGCCGGCGCAGACGTGTTGTTCCTGCCGACAGACCTGTACCCGAAGGGCTTCTCCACGTCCGTACACGTCCACGGGCTCACGGACGGCCTGTGCGGCGCGTTCCGGCCGGGTCACTTCGAGGGCGTCGCGACGGTGTGCGCGCGCCTGTTCGGAGTGGTCGGCTGCGACGTTGCGATCCTCGGGGAGAAGGACTGGCAGCAGCTCGCGGTGGTGCGTCGAATGGTGCGCGATCTCGCGCTCCCGATGCAGGTCGTGGGCGGCGGGCTCGTGCGCGACGACGACGGGCTCGCGCTGTCGTCCCGCAACGTTTACCTGTCGCCGGGCGAGCGTGTCCGGGCGCTGAGCCTGTCGCGCGGCCTGTTCGCGATGCGGGACGCCGCCGCGGCCGGGGAACGCGACATCGCGAACCTCGTCACCATCGGGCGCGGAGCCATCGACGCCGACACGGTGCAGTACGTGGAGATCGTCGACGCCGATGATCTTGTGCCGCTCGCGACGCTCGATCGGCCCGCTCGGGCGCTGGTCGCCGCCTATGTCGGGCGCACCCGGCTGATCGACAACGTCGCGCTCGGCTGAGTTCAGCGCTCCGTTTCGCCGCCCCGCGAGCGCCTGCCCCGGCGTACCCCGTGCTGGCGTTCGACCTCGAGGAGGGCCTTCAGCAGACCGCGCTCAGCGGCCGGGGCAAGCTCGAGCCCGAACCCGACGGGGACGCTCTTTTCACTCGCCTCGCCGATGCGCCTCACCGTCAGCACACAAGGAACCTGGTCCGCCTTGTCGGGCCCCATCCGCAGGACGGACGGGAGCCGTGTATCGAGAGGCGGAATTGGAAATGGCTCAGGCCAGCTGAGCGCGATGCCGACGACCGAGACATCGATGATCGCGAGCGCGCCGATCGAGCGCACGGTCGCGAGCAGGGGCGCCTCGGGCGGCGGGGCGACCCGAAAAGCGCGGCGGCGCTGGATTCGATGCATCTCCTCCGGCATGGGACTCCGCATGCGCAGCGGTCCGTCCGCGAGCAGGATGAGGCGGCATTGCACCTTGGCGGCGGCGTACAAGGCCACCAGGGTCACCGGGCCGTTCAGGTGCCCCCACGCCTCTTCATCGGGCGTCTGGAGCACGACATCGCCGTCGGCGACCTCCGCGACCAACGCCATCACCACGTGGTCCCCCTGACTCACCTGCACGGGCGTCGCGGTGCGCAAGATGCGCATGAACTCGGCCGCGATCAAGGACGGGTCTCCGATCCGGTGGGCCAGAAGGAGCGCGGCGTCGGCTTCGGGTGCGAGTTCTTCGTTCACGCCTCCAGTATACCTGGACCTCCCTTCAAGACCAGACCGGCCTCAGCCGCGCAGCGAGGCGAACGCGGGCGAAGTCGTTAGACGTAGCCGATGGAACCTCGTTCGGTCGGCGTCGCGATCGTGTTCGGAACGGTGCTCGCGAACCAGATCGTGATGCGCACCGCGTTCGGTGAGCGGCGCCTCGTCTACCTCGTGATGCAGACGCTGAACGCGGGCCTGGCCCTGTGGATCGCGGTCCTCGGCTTCCCGGGCTTCGAAGGAGCGCCCGCGATGCGAGGCGCGCTCGTGCTCGTCTTCGTGTTCCGTCTTGTCTGGAACCACCACCAGCGCCAGCAGCTGCACGGAGAACCGCGGCGGGAAGAGCTCGCGAACGAGCGCGAGCGGCTGCTGGCCGAGATCGAGGCGCGCGAGGACGAAGGAAAGGACGTCGAATCCCCGTGACGAACCTCCTCGACGTCGGACTCATCGCGATCGCAGCGATCGGACTTGGGCGCACGGCGCTGTTCGTCGGCGCCGCGATCACCCACGCGACGCGCGAACCGGCCCGCGGCGCCCAGTCGCGCGTGTCCGTCCTGATCCCCGCGAAGGACGAAGCAGCCGTGATCGAGGACACCGTGCGCAGCGTGCTGGCCGCGGCCTCGTGGGCGGACGTCGCCGAGATCGTCGTGATCGACGATGGCAGCACGGACGGCACGTCCGACGTCGTGCGGGCGATCGGTGACGCGCGCGTACGGCTGCTCACGAACCCCGTCAACCGCGGCAAGGCGCACGCCCTGAACGACGGCCTCGCCGCCACCACCGCGCCGGTCGTCGTCACGCTCGACGCCGACACGCGGCTCGCCGAAGACGCGCTCGTCCGCATCAGCACGGCGTTTCAAGACCCTTCGGTGGCAGCTGTCGCGGGCAACGTGAAGGTCGCAAACCGCGAGGGTTGGCTCGGCGCGATGCAGTCCGTCGAGTACGTCGGAGCGCTCAACATCGATCGGCGCGGCCAGGCGGCGCTCGGCTGCGTCACGACGGTCCCGGGCGCGCTCGGCGCCTGGCGACGCGACGCCGTCCCGAATGGTTTCTCCGACCGCACCCTCGCCGAAGACACCGACGCGACGCTGGCCGTCGGGCTGGCGGGTGGACGCATCCTGTACGCCGCCGACGCCGTGGCGTTCACGGTGACGCCGCACACCGTCATGGGTCTGTATCGTCAGCGGCTGCGCTGGCTCCACGGCAACCTTCAGTGCCTGTTCAGGCACCTGCTCTCCTGGCCAGGACGATCGGTTCCCTACGCGCTGGTAGGCCTCCCGGACTTCGCGTGGCGACACGTGGGCGCCTTCCTCGCGGTGCCGATCTCGCTCGCCTGGTTGCCCCAAGGTGTCGCCTGGGTTGGCGCACCGACGCTGGTCGTCGCGTCGTCGCTGCTGTTCGCCGCGGACCTTCTGGTCGTTTTGCTCGCACATCGGCTCGACGGCGAGCGGATCCCCGTCGGGTCGGTGCTCGTCCAGCGCCTGGTGTGGCCGTTCCTCGCGTGGGCAGTCCTGGCCGGCGTGACCGTCCGGATCGCGACGGGTGCCCGCGGCTGGACGCGCGCGCGAAGTTAGCGCGAACTACCGTAAAAGAGCCTACCAGCCGCCAAGACGCACGGCGGCAGGATCCCCGATCTGGCTCGCGTTTGCGCGCGGCACGAAGTCGAGCGAGACGCTGTTCATGCAATAGCGCTGCCCGGTGGGCCGAGGGCCGTCGTCAAACACGTGCCCAAGATGCCCACCGCATCGGGGGCAGCGCACCTCCGTGCGTTGCATGCCGAGCGCGTAGTCGCTGATCTCCTCGAGCGGGTTCAACGGCGCGTAGTACGACGGCCAGCCGGTACCCGACTCGAATTTTGTCGCGCTGTCGAACAGGGGCTGACCGCACGCGGAACACACGTATACGCCGTCTTCGTGGTGATCCCACAGGTCGCCGGTGAACGCACGCTCGGTGCCGGCCTGGCGCAGCACGTAGAATTCGTCGGCCGTCAGCAGCGACCGCCACTCCTCGGGCGTCTTCGTCACCTCGTAGACGCGGGTCTCGGCGACGATCGGCGCAGCGCCCTGGGCGCCACAGGCGGTTGCGAACAGCGGCATCAAGAAACGGAACATCCGACCTCCCAGGGACCCCTTGGACCCAGGCCCCGGTCGCGCTGGGACGCTGTTCGTTTCGTCACGCTTCGTCACCGCGCGTCCACACAGGCGACGAGAGCGGCTTGGGCCTTCGCGGAGCGTTCCGTCGCGCTGGCCTTCTCCCACAGCTCGCACGCGTTGGCGCTCTTCGCGGCGATCTCGATGCACCGATCGACGTCTGTGACGAGTCCGCCCAAGGTCGCGAGCTCCGTCGCCCGGTCGGGCGTCCTCGCGCGCGCGACGCCAAAACGCGCCGTGTGCGCGATCGCCGCCATACGATCGACCGAGGCGGGCCCGTCGCACGATCCATCGGTACGCCACAGCAGCGCTGCCGGCGGCGCCTGCCCGTCGACGCGTCCGAGACCCCACTCCACGGCGCGCATCGCAGGCACGAAGTCGGCGAGCCGCGTCTCGGGGACCCACGCTACGAGCTGCGCCCACCCCGTCGCGACGCGCCACGTCGCGTGCCACCACACCCGCGCGGGCTCGGTCGCTGTGGGGGGATCGGCGAACACCCAGCGCCCCACGCGCGCGCCGGTGGTGTCGGAGAACCCGAGGTAGACGGTATGATCGGCGCCCACGTCGGGCTGCGATGCAGCGAGCGCCTGCACGAACCGGTCGGCCGACAGCGCGGCTTCGACGTCGCCGACGCGCATCTGCACCTTCGCGGGCAACATCGACGGGTCGTACGGCTGCACGCGCACGACGAACCCGCCGCCGGTCGGCGCGTGAACGGCCTGGACGAGTGAGCCGTCGAGCGGGAGCGTGACGGAGACCAGCGACCAGTCCGGGGGCAGCGGCACCTCAGCGCCGCTCGTCGGATCCGTCCAGGCGAGCGCGCTGGTCGTCCCGAGCGAGGCGATCAGCCCGACCACGGGTGCTCCGGGAGCAGCGGAAACACGCGTTCCTTGAGCGACGCGGGCAGGCGTCGTGCGAGGATCTGCGGGATCTCGTGGCGGGGGTGGCGGAGCGAGAAGTGGGTGAACACGATCGCCTCGTTGTTGAACACCTCAGCGCGCTCGATCACTTCGTCCAGGTGGATGTGCCCCTTGCTGCGCGCCTGCGCGACGCTCACCTGCTCGTCCAGGAACGTGACCTCGAGGATCAGCACGCGCGCGTTGCGCACGACCTCCTCGCGATCGACGACGTCGATGGTGGTGTCCCCGCAGAACGCGATCTCCGGCACGCGCACGACGTCCTCGAACACCACGCCCTTGCGCCGCAGGTCGCCGAGTTGCTGCCCGGGGAGTCCGGCGTACTCCTCCTTGAGGCGCTTCTTGTGGCTCCACAGCGCCCAGCCGATCGTCGGGACGCGGTGGACCGCACGGAACGCCTGGGCGACGCGGCCCGGCCCGAGCTCGAACTCGTCCCCCGGAGACGCTGGAACGACCGTACACGGGAGCGTCGAGCGGTCGAGCCTCCGCCACGCCTCGAACATCGCCTCGACGTCCGCGTGGTTCTCGGCGGGCACGTGGTAGGTCGTCGTCCCCTGTCCCGTAAGGTCACGGGTGGCGCAGTGCGACACGATGCCGCCCATGTGATCGATGTGCGCGTGGGTGAACAGCACCCGGCCCCAGCGGTGCGCCGAAGGCGGGCAGCGACCGATGTCGAAGCACAGCCTCCAGGCAGGCACTTCGATGCACGTCTCCATGCCGCCGACGCTGACGGCTTCGATGTGGACCCCTGCGGCCTCGATTACACCCATGTTGCAGCAGGTAGCACGTCGTGACACTCCGTGATTTGCCCACGGACCGCGACGTGGTCACATGAGGTGCGTACCAAGGAGCCCACCTCATGAAGCGAGCGCTCGTCCTCGTCGGTGTCGGAGTCGGTCTCGGAACCGCGCTCAGCCTGAGCCCGCTCGTCCACGGCCGCTCGCCGCGGATCGATGCCGACGTGACGCCACCCGCAGCCACCTCGCAGGACGTCGCGTCCACTCCCGTGGAGACCCCCACGGACGTGGCCATCGCGTCGCCCGAGCCACACCCTTCCAGCTACGACCCGATGCGGTCGTTTGCGCCTTTGTTCGACGCCGTTTCCCCCGCCGTGCTGGCCATTGAGATCGAGGGCAAGTCCGAGCCCTCCGCGGAACTCCAACAGATCCCCCCCGAGTTTCGTCGTTTCTTCGATCCCAGAGGCTTCGAGGCAGTGCCCACGCACGGCGAGGGGAGCGGTTTCGTCATCAGCGCAGACGGGCTGGTGTTGACGAACAATCACGTCGTCGAGAACGCGACCCGGATCACGGCGCGGTTCGCCGACGGTCGGACGGCGCCGGCCACCGTCCTCGGCACCGACGAGCACCTCGACATCGCGCTGCTCCGGCTGGACAGCCCCGGGCCGTGGCCGTTCGTCGCGTTGGGCGACAGCACAGAGGCCAGGGTCGGCGACTGGGTCGTGGCGGTCGGCAATCCGCTCGGCCTCGGCACCACCGTCACGGCAGGCATCATCAGCGGCAAGGGCCGCGCGCTCGGCCACGACGTGTACGACGACTTCCTGCAGACCGACGCGGCCATCAACCCCGGCAACTCGGGCGGTCCGCTGTTCTCGCTCGACGGCAAGGTGATCGGCATCAACACGGCGATCATCAACGGCGCGAACACCGTGGGCTTCAGCATCCCCATCAACCTCGTCCAGGGCGTGGTAGACGACCTCGAGACCAAGGGGCACGTCGCCCGCGGCTTCATCGGCGTGCGACCGGTCGCGGGTCCAGACGGAACCGGCGCCGTCATCGCCCAGATCTACGACGACACCCCCGCGAAGAAGGCCGGTCTGCAGGCGGGTGACTTGATCACCAGGATCGACGATGTCGCCGTGAAGGATCCAGGCCAGCTGGTGCGCGCCATCGGAACCCACAATCCAGGTGAGCAGGTCGTCCTCGAGGTCGTTCGCGGTGACAAGACCCTTTCCATGCCCGTCGAACTCGCCGAGCGGCCCGGAGATGACGCGATGCCCCAAGATGGCGCCGTTCCAAAGCTAGGTTTGGCGCTCGGCGCGCTTTCGGATCCCGCGGCGAAGGAGCTCGGCCTGCAGTACGGTGTGCCTGTGAACGACGTCACGAAGGGGTCGCCTGCCGACGGACGCGTGCGAAAGGGCGACATCATCCTGTCGGTGAATCAGTGGCCGGTGGCGACCGCCGAACAGGTGGTCGAATTGGTTGATCGTTCACGGTCTAACGTGCTTCTCGAGATTTTGCGTGACGGCAGGAACGTGGTCGTCAATGTGGCCCTCAATTAGGGGTCAGGAATTGACGATTGCTGATTTAGCTCGTGCCACGCTCCAGCAGCTTGGTCGTCAAATCCTTTAGTTCACCGCTTTTGACCGACTCTTCTCGAACGCGGCGAATCCACCGACTGACGACCGACTCACTCGCGCCGAGGGTTTCGGCGATCTCCACCTGGGTGAGGTCCGTCGCCGTGGAGAGCCACCAGGCGGCGAGCCACTTCGCGCGGTTTCCGCCGCGCCCGCGCTGCGTGGTTCGCAGGTCAAGGACCCCCGTGACCTCGCTCACGTCGGCCAGCGCGCGGTCGACTTCGAGCGGCTCAGGCAGCGGTTCGGCAGGCAGGGCGCGGCTGCGGGTGGGAGCGGCGAAGTCTCCAGGATCAAACTCGTCCGGGGCCACGTCACGCTTCTGCTGCAGGTCGCGAAGGTGGGAGCGATACGCCTCGGTGGTGCCATACATCTCGCGAAGTTCGGCGATCGACAGCCACGCCGGCGGCCGCTCGCGCCCGACGTAGGCCGCGTGGCTGGACCAACGCGAGGCGTCGGGCTCGGGCACCAAATGGGCGCGGACGGGATTCATGTGGACGTACGCCAGCAGATGCATCCAATAGGCGTCGTCCGAAACGACGCGGTTCTTGAACCGACCACGGAACACGGGGCCGTCCCAGTCGGGGTGGTTGCGGTTCAACCGCCCCGTGAACCGCGCGCCGAGGTGGCGCATGGCGCGGCTCAGGTTGCCGCGCGGGCAGGTCATCAGCAGGTGGTAGTGGTTCGGCATCAACACGTACGCGTGCACGATGACGCCGAAGCGAGCGGGCAGTTCGGCGAGCACCTCGAGGAACAGCAGGCAGTCTGCGTCGTCGACGAAGATCGGAGCGCGTCGCGCGCCGCGGTTCATCACGTGGTGGCGCCCACCTGCGGGGTCAAGGCGGAGGGTTCGTGGCATCAGAGGGCCTCGTCGGAAATCAGCAATCGTCAATTCCTGACCCCTCCACTAGTGTTAGATATTTCACATGTCCACCCCCGCTGGTTTTCCGGAAGCGCCGCCCGCTGTCCCCGCAACGCCGCTGAAGGAGCTCGACGTGATCGTCGCGAAGCTCGTCAGCCGCAAGGCCGCGTTCGCCGCGCTGAGCGTGCCCGAACGGCTCGTGTTGCTCGACGCGATCATCGATCGGCTGTTCGAGAACCAGGACGCGTGGGCGGCGCTCGAGTCGCGCGCGAAAGGCGCCTGGCCCGATTCGCTCGGGTACGGCGAGGTGTACATGTCGGGCCCGGTCCCGACGTCGCGGCACCTGCGCATGCTCAAGTTGGCACTCGCGGACGTGCGCGACTTCGGCGCCCCTAGGGCGGACAAGCGCGCGATGAGCGTCCGCGAGGACGGACGGCTGGTCGTGAACGTGATGCCCTACGATCTGTGGGACCGCGCCGCGTTCCTCGGGTACTCGGCGGACGTGTGGATGGAGCCCGGCGTCACGAAGGAGACGCTGAAGGCGAACCAGGCGGAGGCGTACCGCAAGCCGAACCTCGTCGGCAAGCTCTCGCTCGTGCTCGGCGCCGGCAACCAGTCTTCGATCCCGATGACGGACGCGCTCCACAAGCTGTTCGTCGACAACTCGGTCGTGTTGATCAAGATGAACCCGGTCAACGAGTACCTCGGGCCGGTGTTTCGCAAGATCTTCGCTCCGCTCGTCGATCAGGGCTTCCTCGAGGTGGTGTACGGCGGCGCCGAGCAGGGGGCGTACCTGTGCAACCACGCCGACGTGGACGACATCCACATCACCGGCAGCGACCAGACGCACGACGCGATCGTGTGGGGGCCGCGCGAGGGCCGGGAAGACCGCAAGAAGCGTGGTGAGCGCGCCTGCACCAAGCCGATCAGCAGCGAGCTCGGCAACGTGACGCCGATCGTGATCGTGCCGGGCGAGTGGTCCGACTCGGACATCGCGTTCCACGCCGAGAGCGTGGCGGCGATGGTGAGCAACAACGCGTCGTTCAACTGCATCGCCGGCAAGCTGCTCGTGACCCCGAAGGACTGGAAGCAGCGCGACGCATTCATGACCGCGCTGCGCCAGGCCCTGCGCGACACACCGCCAAAGAAGGCCTACTACCCGGGCGCGCGCGACCGGTGGCAGAAGTTCATCGACGGCCACACGCAGGCCGAGACCCTCGGAAAGGACGGCCCGGACGTGGTCCCGTGGACGCTGATCCCGAACCTCGACGCGGTGAACAAAGACGACCCCTGCTTCCGCGTGGAGCCGTTTTGCGGCGTCCTGCACGAGGTCGCACTTCCCGGCGATACGGCGGTGGACTTCCTGCCGCGCGCGGTGAAGTTCTGCAACGACACGGTGTGGGGAACGCTCGCCGCGCACGTCATCATCCATCCGAGCACCCGCAAGGACCCGGCGTCCGAGGCGGCGTTCCAGCACGCGCTCGACGACCTTCGCTACGGGACCATCGCGGTGAACCAGTGGGCGGGCTTGGGCTTCGGGCTGATGAACACGACGTGGGGCGCGCACCCGGGGCACACGCTGGAGGACATCCAGTCGGGCATCGGCAGCGTGCACAACACGTTCCTGTTCGACAAGGCCCAGAAGTCCGTGGTGTGGGCGCCGTTCCGGCCGCTGATGAAGCCGGTGTGGTTCCACACGCACCGGGGCACCCCGAAGCTCGCGGCGCCGCTCGTCCGCTACTCAGCGAGGCCGTCGGTGCTTCGGCTGCTCAAGATCCTCCCGCACGCGATGGGCTGATGCGCACCGCGAGCGCGGGGATCAGCCCTGCAGCGCGCGCGCCGTCTTCTGCCCGACGATGCCGTCGGCGGCCATGTGGTTGGCCCGCTGGAACGCGACGACCGCGCGCTCGGTCTTGCCGCCAAAGTCGCCGTCGACCGTGACCGGGAAGCCCTTCTTCGTGAGGAGCTCCTGGATCATGTTGACGTGCTCACCCTCGTCGCCGCGGAAGATCGACATGCCGCCGGCGAGCACGCGGGCCCACTCGGGGTTCGTCGCTTCGGCCGCGGGGGCCTCGGTCGCGGCGGCGGGAGCCTGCTTGCCGTCGAGGAGC
>CANNIZ010000069.1 GCA_947505245.1 Pseudomonadota bacterium
TCGCAGCTGCGGTTATGCCCGCCACTACGCAAGACTCGCTTCCGGCTGCTTGCCAGCTTTGCCGGGCGGGATTCAGACCCGCTGGGTTCCACTGATGGTTTCAGTCCTACATGACTTCCTCCTTCTCCAGGCTTTTCCTGGCGCACTGACCCGCCATGGGTGGGGGTCTTGCCGCGAACGGGCGGCTGGGGACCCGTTTCGCGGCAAGAACTCCAGGCAGGATCGATCGTGGTCGGAGGTCTTGCCGAGGTCGGGGCCGCGGGCCAGGGGGGCCGGAGGGGGCGCCGAAGGCGCCGTCCCCGCGCAGCGGGACCGAGCCGAAGGCGAGCCCGGAGGACACCCGCCGACGCGCGCAGCGCGGCGGGGCCCCCAAACGATCGTGCAGATCCAGTCCGCCGCGGTTACCAGCGCGCCTCGGAGTGTCCATGCAGCGCGTTACGACGGCGATTGAAGGCGGACGGTGTGTGTTCGCGGTGTCCGGTTCCCTGATGAACGACGCAGACGTCGTGTTGGCGCTGAAGGAGCGCGCCCATGGCGTGTCGGCGATCGCGTTGTCGGGCCTCGCCCACGCGCCGATCACCCCGCCCACGGAGCAGGCGGTCGCGCGCTGCACGCAGCAGCCCGGCGGCGTCCTCGTGATCGTGAACCCCCAGTCGCAAGACGACCAGGGCCTGAAGAAGATCGCGGAGATGGTCGCGAAGGCGCCTCACAAGCCCACGATCCTCGTCGCGGCCCAGCAGTTCAACCCGCTGCAGTTCGCGATGGTGTTCCGCGGCCAGACGGTCGGGCACCTGAAGTCGCGCGGCAAGGAGTTCTTCAAGGGCCTGCCGGTCCCGCCGTCGCTCGATTCACCTGACGCTGCAAAGAAGCCGAAGGCGTCGGAAGACGGGGCCCCGCGCTTCGTGTTCACGGGCCGCGAAGAAGAGCTCGCCACGCTGACGGACATGCTCAAGGCGCCCGGTCCGATCGTGGTCTCGGGCCCCGCGGGCATCGGTAAGACGCTGCTCACCGAGCACGCCGTCACGGCGTCGGGCCTCACCCGCCTGCCGGACCTCGTCCTCGGCTGGGGCACGGACGCTGACGCGCTCATCGCGCGCCTCGCCGAGATCTGCCGCCACAACGGCTCCACGGCGCTGTACGACGTCGCGAAGGCCGGCGCGGCGCCGACGATCCTCGTGGACGTCGCGGTCGCGGCGCTCAAAGAGGCCGCGGGCACCGAAGACAAGGTCCTGGTCATCCACGATCTTCACATCGCGCTCGGCCGCGACGACGGTTTCTTCCGCAAGAGCCGCCTCGAAATGCTGCTCATCGCGCTGCTCACGAACACGTACCCGCTGCGGATCGTGTTCCTCTCGCGCGGCCAGCCGATCTTCCACCGCGAGCGCCTCGCCGAGCACCTCCGTCGCGTGCCGCTCGCCGGCATCAAGGGCCGGTTCTTCCACGACATCTTCGAAGCCTACAAGGCGCCGGAATTCCCGCGCGACAAGTTCGGCCCGATGTCCGATCGCCTGTTCGGGCACCCGATGGTGGCGCGCGCGTTCGCGATCGAGGTTCGCGATCGCGAGAACGGCGTCGCCCTCCTGGAAGACGACAAGTTCCTCCGCATGGAGAGCGTCGGCGACCTCGCGTCGTACAAGAAGCTGATCGAGCGCAAGGTCGAGAAGCTGCCGGAAGACGAGAAGCGCGCGCTCCTGCTCGCGGCCCACTTCCGCCTGCCCGTCACGGGGCTGATCCTGGCCGAAGCGGGCATCGCCCGCAAGGCGCGCCTGCAGCTGCTCGCGCACGGCCTGCTCGAGACGGTCGGCACCGAGAAGGACCGCCGCTTCGTCGTTCACTCGCTGGTTCGCAGCGCGCTGTCGATCCGCGAGACCACGGACTTCGACATCCTCGCCAACCTGGCCGAAGGCTACGGCAAGCTGTCGCGCGACGCGACCGACCCGATCCAGAAGCTCGCGTACGCCCAGGAAGCCAACCGCAACGCGATCCTCGGCCGCGCGTCGCGCCTCAAGATAGCACTCGACCTGCCGGACGACGACGCGATGCTCGAGATGATCGCCGGCGTCATCCGCGGCAAGAAGCCCAACATCGACGTCGGCGCCGATCGCGTCGCCGAGGTGCTGAAGGCGAACCCGATGAACTCGGACGCGCATCTGCTCAAGCTCGAGATGATGGACCGCGCCGAAGCCCCCAAGGAAGCCATCGACCGCGCGATCGAAGACGCGATCGCGACGGCACCGGTGCCCGAGTTGTACCAGCAGCTCGCGGGCATGTTCAGCTTCCGCAAGGCCCGCACCCGCGCGATCGCGCTGCTCGAGCAGGGCATCTCCGCGCTGCCCGACGAGAGCCGCCTGCGCACGCGCCTCGCCGCGCTCCTGGTCCGCCAGGGCCGCCGCAAAGAAGCCATCGAGCACCTCAAGGCCGCGATGGAGCAGGACCCGATGTTGCCGGACGCGTACGGTCTGCTCGGCCAGGCCAAGCGCGAAGAGGGCGCCGACTCGCTCGGTGAAGCCGAGGGCTTCCTCCGCGAGGCCGTCCGCCTCGCGCCGGACGACAGCACGCAGGTGTGTCGCCTCGTCGATCTGCTGCTCGTGCTCGGTCGCAGCTCGTCCGATCGTCAGGTCTCGGCCCGCGCCGAAGCGAAGGAGCACCTCGATCGCCTGCTCAAGAACGACCGCCCCACCGCGGAAGCGCACCTGCTCTACGCCCAGCTGCTTCGCGAAGAGGGCGGCGACCTCGAGCGCGCGTTGTGGATGATCAAGAAGGCGAAGAAGCTCACCGAACACAAGTCCGAGCGCAACAGCCGCATCGGGCTCGAGTTCGCGCTGCTCGCGATCAAGCGCGGCGACCTCGACCAGGCCGAAGCCGAGCTCCGCGAGCTCGCCAACCGCGACGGCGCCAACGACCGCATCTTCGCGGGTCTCGCGCAGGTGCTCGAAGCGCGCCAGAACTTCATCCCGGCCCACGCCGAGCTGCTGCGCGCCCAGGAGCGCACGCCGCAGGGGAGCCCCGAGCGCGCCACGTACGACGCCGAGCTCGCGCGCCTGCAGGCGCTGATCGAAGCCCAGGCTGCAAACGTCATCGCCGGCGACAGCCTGCCCGCGCTGCCCGAGCCCGAGGTCGACGCGAACGCGGCCGGTCACCAGCGCGTGATCCGTCGCCGCAAGGCGGCCGACGGCGAGCCCGAGACCACCACGCCCGAGGATGCCGCATGAACCTCACCCGACTCGTCTGGCTAAGCGCGACCTTGCTGTCGATCACGGCTTGTAAGAAGCCGCCGGCCGCCGCGCCCAAGCTCGGTTGGGTCAAGGTCGAGGGCATGTCGCACGAGTGCTACTACCCGCCCGCGTGGGACACGCTCGGGCCCGGCGATCGCAAGATCGCCCGCGCCGACGCGCTGGAAGAGATGATGACGCAGTGGACGGGCAAGCGCGCCGACGGCGTCGAGTTTGACGAGCAGATGATCACCGACGTCGAGACCTCGCTCCTCGGCCAGCCGATCATGGTCGAGGAGATGTCCGGCAAGAACACGCAGTACTGCGAGTCGTTCATGACCGCCGGCGGGAGCACGAGCGCCTGGTCGTCGTGGTTGAGCGGCCTGCCGGCGAAGTTCAACGAAGGGCAGTGCTACAACCCGCTCGTCGACACGTACTACAACTACCTCGACCTCGCGCGCGGCTGGCAGAACAAGGTCGCCGTCTGCAAGGGCGACAAGGTGGCCGTAAAAGGCACCGAGATCGACTATTACCAGTACTTCAAGGGCTCGCCGTGGGTCAACGCCGCAGGTGACCCTGCAAAGTCCGCGTCGGGCAGCGAGCTGCCGTGCAACATCGAGGGCTGCCTTTACGGGCAGCTGATCGTGCACTTCGTGGGCGAGAGCGGCGCCGTCGTCGTGAAGCCCGCCGGCCTGGGCGTGGTGATCACGGCGCCCGAGAGCGGCTACATCGAGGTCATGATCAACGACGACGATCTGACCGACAACAAGTACAAGATCGAGTCCGGTATGGAACACCACACCGGCATCGAATACAAACCCGCGAACTAGATCGGAGACCGGAAATGTCCCTTACGCCCTCAGGCCTCCCCGCCGTCCAAGACGAAGAGAAGACGATGGCGCTCGTCGCCCACCTCTGCATCTTCATCCCGATGGCGCCGGTGATCGGTCCCGGCATCCTGTACCTGGTGAAGAAGGACACCTCGCCGTTCATCGCGTACCACGCTCTGCAGGCGGCGCTGTTCCAGCTCGGGTTCATCGCGTTTTCGGTCATCACCTACGTCGTCGGCATGGTGTTGGTGTCGATCCTGTCGGTGGTGACGTTCGGCCTCGGCAGCATCTGCGGCTTGTTCCTCTGCTTCATCCCCCTCCCCATCTTCGCCGCGATCCCGTACGCGCTGAAGGCAAAGAACGGCGAGTGGGCGGGCTACCCGCTGATCGGCGGCATCGGAATGCCGGCCGGCATGAGCTAGGGCGCGTGACGCCCCGGTTCGCCGCCGTCGTCGCGCTCGGTGCCGCGCTGTTTGCGTCGGCGCCTGCGTTGGCGGACTGCGCCGATCCGAACGACACCCCCCGCCCCGACGAAGACTGTGACGGCGACGGCTGGACCGTGGTCGAGGGCGACTGCGCGGACGACGACGCGACCGCGAACCCGGGCGAGACCGAGTCGTGTGACGCGCCCGCCGACGAAGACTGCAACGGACTGTTCGACGACGGGTGCGATCGGCAGTTGCAGCGCGGCTCGCTCGAGGGCGGCAGCACCTGTGAGACCGCGCCCGGGGCGCCCGCCGGCCTGCTGATCGCGTTGCTGTTCGCGCGGCGACGCCGGTGCTGATCGCGCTCACCGCCGCGGCGTTCGCGCAGGACGCCGTCGTGCAGGACTACACCGTCGACGTCGAGCGGTTCCGGCCCGCCCAGGACGCGATGGGCTACGGGTCCACCGACTCGGCCGCGACGCTCGGGAACCTCCAGGTCGGCGTCGGCCTGTGGGGCAACTACAGCGAAGACAGCGTCGTGCTCGTGTGGAACGGGGAAAGAATCACCGGGGACGGCAGCGAAGACGGCGATGGCATCCTCGACAACCGCACCGTCTCCGATCTCCAGCTCGGCATGGGCCTCACGAAGTACTTCAGCTTCACCGTCGACGCGCCTGTCGTGTTGTGGCAGCAGGGCTTCGAGCCGTCCTCGGCCGACAACCCGAACACGAGCAGCGATCTGCTGGCGTCGGGGCTGATGGACGTGCGCGTGCAGCCAAAGATCGTGGTGGTCGACATCCACGACTACCCCGTCGGCGTCGCGTTGCTCCCGAAGTTCACGCTCCCCACTGGCGGGGGGCGCAGCTTCCTCGGCGAGGGCGGGTTCACCGCCGAGCCCACGCTCGCGGTCGAGCTCGCTGACGGCCCCGTCGCGTCGCGTGAGTACAACGTCCGCTTCGCGGTGAACGCGGGGTACCGGGCGCGCGGGATCGCGCGGTTCCGCGACCTCGTCATCCACAACGAGTTCGTCTACAAGGCGGGCTTCGGCGTCCACCCGACGCCGCCCGTCGAGCTCGGCGCCGAGATCGTGGGCTCGGTCGGCGGCCCGCGCGCGGCCCACCGGCCCGTCGAGCTGCTGCCGTACCTGAAGATCCTCCCGCTCGACTTCGTGTCGATCACGGCTGGCGCGGGCTTCGGCGTATCCCCCGGCCTCGGCTCGCCGGACATCCGCGTGTGGGGCGGCGCCACGCTGTCGCCGTCGTTTGATCCACGCGACAAGGACACGGACAAAGACGGCATCTACAACAACGTGGACGCCTGCATCTTCGACCCCGAAGACTTCGACGGGTTCGAAGACGAAGACGGCTGTCCCGACACGGACAACGACAAGGACACGATCCTCGACCCGGTCGACCGCTGCCTGAACGTGCCGGAGGACTTCGACAACTTCGAGGACGACGACGGGTGCCCGGAAGAAGACAACGACAAGGACGGGTTCCTCGACCCCGAAGACGACTGCCCGGACGAGCCCGAGACGGTGAACGGCTACAAGGACGGCGACGGCTGCCCCGACAGCGACCCGGACACCGACGGCGACGGCTACAAGGACTCGGTCGACGAGTGCCCGCGCGCCGCCGAGGACTTCGACGGCTTCCAGGACGAAGACGGCTGCCCCGACAACGACAACGACAACGACGGCATCCCCGACAACGCCGACGGTTGCCCGCTCGTGCCCGAAAACATCAACGGCGTCGAAGACGAAGACGGCTGCCCCGACGACGACGCACCGAAGCGCGTGATCGTCGAGAAGTCGCGCATCAAGATCACCGAGACGATCTTCTTCGACTTCAACAAGGCGAGCATCCGGCAGCACTCGTACGGCCTGATGGACGAGATCGCCCTCGTGATCATCGACCACGCGAACATCTTGAAGATCCGCGTGGAAGGCCACACCGACAGCGACGGCGACGACGCCTACAACAGGCAACTGTCGCAGGCCCGCGCCGAGAGCGTGGTGAACTACCTCGTGGCGGCGGGCGTCGAGCGCGACCGCCTCGAACCCGTGGGCTACGGCGAGACGCGGCCGCTGTTCCCGAACGAGACCGAGTCGCAGAAGGCCGCGAACCGACGCGTCGAGTTCATTATCGTCGAGCAGGAATAGGTCGTCCCGTCACAGGCTGTGACTGGATCACCCGGGGTGGGTCGTTAAACACGCCATCTCGGAGGTCGCATGCGACTTATGATGCTCGCCCTGGCCCTGACCGGATGTACCCAGGACGTCGACACCTCGGTGATCGACACCGACACCGATTCGGACACCGACTCCGATTCGGACACCGACTCCGATTCGGACACCGACTCGGACACCGACACCGACTCGGACACCGACACCCAGCCGGCGCGCACCAACATCTCCGGGCGCGTCTTCGGGGGCCTGTGTGACGGCCTCCCCGGGGCCACGGTACAGGCGCTCGATGAGCCGCTTTCCGCCGTAGGCACCGACGGTGACGGTCACTTCGAGCTGACCGACGTGCTCGCCACCACCGCGATCCTCACCACGGGGCACGACCAGGCGCCGACGCTGACCGCCGTACGCGACTTCAGCGATGGCGCGCCGATCGAGGCCGCCTCCGTCCCCGCTCTACTGTCGCTGCTGTACCACGCGGGCGCCGGCTTCCCCGTGCCCACCGATCACGGTGCGATCGTCGCCTCGATCGTGGCGGACGGCGAGCTGACGGTGGGCGGCGCCGAGGTCACGCTGTGGAACCTGGACGGCACCGCCGCGGACGCCATGGCGAACCGCCGTCAGATCGACGGCGACAACGACATCGCCGAGTTCCTCACCGAAGAGGTCACGCGTCCGAGCGGGCTCGTCGCGTTCTTTGACGTCACCCCCGGCCGGTACACGCTGCACACCACGCGAGCGGAAGACACGTTCGAGGAGCTCCTGGTCGAGGTGCGGCCCGGCACGCTGACCGTGGACCTCGTCCATGGCGTGGGCACCGCCGGTACCGTTCCCACGCGCATCACCGGTACCGTCTCGGGCAACGCGCCGTTCCCGTCCACGGCTGCAGGCGGGCCGCGCGAAGGCGCCACCGTGACGGCGCGCACCGGCGACGGGACCGTCTACACCGCGGTCACCGACGCCAACGGCGCCTACACGCTCGACCTCCCGTTCATTCGCCGCACCGTCGATCTCACCGCCGAAACGCCCGACCATCCGCCGCTGCGTGGGTCCGAGTTCTGCGCCGCGGGTGTGATCAACGGAGCGAACTTCGGGCTGTTGGACCGCTTCGAGACCGACCGCAACCTCGGATACGCGCTCGGGTCGACGCCGCGCCAGGCCGGCACGGGAAGCCTCGTCGTGACGACGTACGACGATCAGGACGCGGCGCTCGTCGGCGCGACGCTCGCGCTCGACCCGCCGTCGGCCCAACCGTTCTACGGCAGCGACCCGACCCTCGCGTGGCAGTGCCCCACGACCGAGGTGACGCCGCCGTCGTGTGAGAGCTGCAACACGACGTCGTGTGCAGACGGCTTCGCCCCGATCTACAATTTCGACAGCGGGCTCGGTCGAACGGACTGTTACTGCCTGCCGTTTGAGGCCGGCGAATGCGACCTGGACGCGCCCACGTGCGAGGACGGCTCGTACTGCTGGACGAACACGATCGCGAGCGGCCCCCTCCAGGCGCAGACCCTGCAGGTCGTGGGGAACCTCTGCTACCCGTACCAGCCGCTGCTTACGGCGACGGCCACCCGAGCGGACGGCAGCCCGACCGGCGTGCAGTACGCGAACGTCCCCGAAGGTACGTACACGATCGGGGGAACGTCGCCCGCCGGCCCGCTGCGCCCGCGGACGGTCCGCATCAGCGACGGCGTGTTGACCGCGGTGCGGCTCTACCCGCGCTGACGCGACGACTAAAAGAAGAACGCCGACATCAGCGACAACGTCGGCCGCGGCTCGCCCACCACGGACACCTGGCCCTCGGCGCGCACCGTCCAGTACGTGCGCGGCGCGACCATCAAGCTGGCGGCGAGCGACGTCTCGGCGGCGGCGTTGCGCAGCGGGCGCACCACGTCGACGCGTGCGGCGGGCGTGACCTTGTGGATCCGACCCCAGACCTCCGCGTACATCCCTCGCTCGAGCGGGTCGCCGTCGTCGAAGCTCTGAGCGGCTTCGCCGCGAAGCCCAAACGTTCGCACGTCGAAGTCCCAGGCGACGTCCACCAACGTCAAGCGATCACCGCCGTCGCTGCTGGCCGCGCCGGTGTAGGCGGACGCGCTCACCTCGAGGTGGGCCGGTCCGGGATGAACGCTGAGGCGGGCGCGGCCCCCCAAGCCCTTGTCGCGGTTGTTGTCGTCGAAGTTCGCGCTGAGCGGCAACAGCGGATCGACCGCGGTCGCGTCGAACTTTCCGTCGACGCTGTCTTCGCCGGGGCGGGCGCCGAGACCGTTGATCACGTACGCAGCGTAGTCAAAGCGCACGTTGTCGCTCTCGACCGCGCCCATGACCTGAAGCCCCGTGTCAGTCCACACGGCAGGGATCACGCTCCGGCCCATCGAGGGGCGCGTGACCATGTCCCACCGGAACGAGGGGTGACCCTGGTCGTTGAAGTCGCCGATCGGCACGAGGAACTGGCCCGTGCGCACGGAAACGAACTCCGACGGAGTCCAGTCGACGTAGGCGTACTCGAGGCGCACGTCGGTGCCGCCGTCTTCGAACTCGATCTCACCCTCGGCGTACACGTCTTCGTGCAGCGCCGCGCCGATGATCGGGTTGAAGTGGGTGCTCGTGAAGTTCAGCGTGTCGGCGTTGACGGTGAAGACCACGTCCCCGTAAGCCGAGAGGTCGAACCCCTCGTGGAACATCGACAACAGCTGGCCGAACGAGCTCGTCGCGTCGACCGGAGGCGGCGCGGGCGCAGCGGGGTCGAGCGGCACCTCGGGGGCGACCTCGGGCGGCGCGACCTCGGGCGGCGCGTCCGCGGCGGGCTGTGCGTCCTCGGCCAGCGCCAACGCAGTCAGGAACAGCAGGAACGGCATCGGCGGCCTCCGTCAGGGGTGGTTGGCGCGCCCGACCGCCGAGCGTACCTTGGCCGCGGTGAGCCCGTCTCCAGCGGCGATCGCGTCGAACACGGACTGCGGGTACAGGTCGATCGCGACGCCCGGTGAGAACGTACCGATGAGGTCCGCGGCGAGCAGCGTCGTGGCGCCCTCGGCGTTGACGAGCCCCGCCCGCGAAGCGGTGTATTCGATCTCGGCGAGGGAGCGGCGGAGATCGTCGAGGTTTCGGGCGCGCACGCGCGGAGACAGGGTCGCCCGGGCGGCCGCCACCACGGCGGCGCGGTCTGGGGCGGCGGGCGGGGTCGCCGCGGGTTGCGTAACGGGCGGCGAGGTCACGGCGGGCGGGTTCACCACTGGCGCGGGCCCCGGTGGCTCCACCGCAGGAGCGATCGGCTCCGCGGGGCCCACCACGGCAACAGGTGGCCGTAGCGCCTCAGGGGCGCGCTTGATCGGGGCGGCTGGCGAAGACACGACGGCCACCGCTTCCACCGGGGTAATCGGCTCCCCCGGGGTCGCAGCGAGGCTGCGTCGGCGGGCGACTTCGGCGAGTAGCGACGCGGCGTCCGGGTCGTCGCTCGCGAGCTGACCGGCCGCCGCCTCGACCGCGCCGAGATCGCCCGCCTCGAGCGCCCGACGGGCCGCACCCAGGCGCAGCTCCCGGAACGCGCGAATGCCGAGCGCCGTCTCGCGCGCGATCAGCGCGGGGTCGTCTACGTTGAGCTTGATGGCGTCTTCGACGAGCTGGTTGACGACCGCCCACTCGCCATCGGCGCCCGCGCGCTCGGCCTGGGCGAGCAGCGCACTGACCTGGGCATCCGCGCTATTCACCACCGGCGCCGGGCCGACGCCCCACCACGCGACGAGCGCGACCGAGCCCACGAACAACAGCGACGCCCCGACCACCCCTGGCGCAAGCCACACCCTCGGACGCGGAGGAGGCTTCGACGTCGGAGTCACCGGCCGCACCACGTCGGGCTCGGGCATGGCCCACGTGGACGATTCGAACGACATCCGCGGCAGGGAGGTCAACGGGAGCGCGCGGGGGAGCTCCGCCGTATGCACCGACAGGCCCGCGAGCACGCTCCGCAGCGCCTCGTGCATCTCGGCCGCGCTCGCGTAGCGATCTTCGGGGCGGTAGCGGGTGGCGCGCTCGATCACGGCCGCGACGTCCGGCGGAAGCCCCTTCAGCAGCTCGTCGCGTACCTCAGCCGCGAACAGGTTCGCAGGCTCCCGATCGGTGAGCAAGGCATACAACGTGGCGCCCGTCGCGTAGATGTCCGCCGTGGGGCCGACGGACTTGGTGTCCTTTACCTGCTCGGGCGGCATGTACGACGGGGTGCCCATCGAGATGCCCGTGCGCGTGTTGGGCGCCGCGTCGTCCGTCGTCAGCATCGCGATCCCGAAGTCCCCCAGCTTGGCGAGGCCGTCGGAGCCGTTCAGCATGTTCTGCGGCTTGATGTCGCGGTGGACCACTCCTGCCTGGTGCGCGTGTTCGAGGGCTTCGAGCACCGACGAGATGGCCAAACACGCGTCAACGGTGGTGAGGGGACCGCGGCGCTCGAGGTGGTCGGCGAAGCTCCCGCCTTCGATCAGCTCCATGACGATGTAGGCGCGGTCGCCTTCACACCCGACGTCATGCACCGTAACGATGCGGGGGTGCGTCAAGCGCGCCATCGTGCGCGCCTCCGCCTCAAAGCGGCCTCGGATGGCCTTTCGTGCAAGTAGCGCGGGATCGAGCACCTTTATCGCGCGGCGAACCTGCAGCCGCGTGTCGATTCCCTCGTACACGGTCGCCATTCCGCCCATTCCGATCTGCCGGATCAACCGGTAACGACCGTCGGCGAGGGGCGGGGCGATGTCCGTGGGCATCGCAGCCTCTATCCCGCGGCGGGAATCCCCGTCGCCGCGTTCAAACCACCAAGCCCGGGGACCCCAACGTCCATCGACAGGCCCCGACCCACCCGGCACGATGGGCACCTCTCAGCCGCGGCGGGGTCGCCGAGGCGTCGCACCTCCAAGGCGCTTTTCCCGCGCTTATTCGCCTATACTGCCGCGATGTGGCTCCTCCTATCCCTCGCGTGCGCTCCCCGATGGACGCCCGACACGAGCGTCGACACCGACCCGGTCGTCGTCGTCGAGACCGACACCGACCTGCCCTCCGGCGTCGACCCTTCGCACGGCTCCGGCGGACCGATCGCGCCAGGGACCGTCGGCACCTCGCCCCTCGGCGCGCAGATCCGTCTCCCGACGAACTACGATCCATCCGTCGCGGCGCCCGTGATCTGGCTGTTCAACGAGCCGCGCACGGACTGGGACGCGATCGCCGACAACGACGGGATCGTGCTGATCGACCTGGTTGAGTACAACGACGTCGACGCGATCGTCGCCAAGCTGAACGAGACCGCGGAGCTCGTGGAGCAGGGCTACAACGTCGACCGGGCGCGGTACTACTGGGCCGGCTGGTCCGCAGGCGGCAACCTCGCGATCATGTTGGGCGCAGGCAACCAGGACTTCGTCGCCGGCGCGCTCGTGTTCCCCGGCACCGGCGGCAGCATCGCCCAGCCCGACCTGCGCGACTGGGACGGCCACAAGCTGCGCATGTTCTACGCGTGCGGCACCGCCGACCCGAACTACGACTGGCACGTGGTGGAGAACGAGGCGAACACCTGGAGAGCCTACGGCTACGAGACCGATTTCAAGGCCGTCGAGGGCGCGCCGCACCGGATCGACGAGGCCACCTACGGCATCCGCGCGGTGGGCTGGACCTGGATGCGCGGGTTCAACCTTCGGAACTGAGGTTCTTGTTGACATGCTGTGTATATCAACATACACAGTAGTATCACCATGAAGCTCACCGTCTCCCAAGCCTCGGGCGTCCCCTTCTACCGCCAGGTGGAGGACCAGATCGCGGACCAGATCCGCGCGGGTCACCTCCCGCCCGGCACCGCGCTGCCGTCGGTCCGTCAGCTCGCGGCAGACGTGCTGGTGTCGGTGATCACCATCAAGAAGGCCTACGAGAACCTGGAGGCGGCCGGCCTTGTGGTGTCCCACCAGGGGCGCGGCACCTTCGTCGCGGACACCGCGGTGAAGGCCTCGCGCGCCGCGCTCGTGCGCGAGATCAACGACGAGCTCACCGCGACGGTCCGGCGCGCCCAGGCGCTCGGGGTCGATGCATCAACGCTTCGGGCGGCCTTCGAGCGTGCCCTGGAGGACAAATGAAGCCCCTGTCCATTCGCGATCTCAAGGTACGCCGTGGCGCGTTCGAGCTCGACATCCCCAATTTGGACCTCGAGCCCGGCACGATCGTGGGCCTCGTCGGCCGCAACGGGGCCGGCAAGACCACGCTGCTCGAGGCCGTGGTGGGGCTGTTGGCACCCGACTCCGGCACCGTTCGCACGTTCGGCCTCGATCCGGTCGCAGATCCGGTGGCCGTTCGGCGACGGGTCTGCCTGATGACGGACGACATGCCGCTGTTCAACCTCAAGGTCGGCGAGCTGATGCGCGCGCTGGCGCCGTTCTACCCGACCTGGGACACGGAGCTGACCGCTCGGCTGTTCCAGGTGTTCGAGTTGGACGCGGGCCGGAAGATCGCCACGTTGTCGAAGGGCGAAAACACGCGCGTTCGCCTGGCGCTGTCCCTCGCGTGGCGACCCGAGCTCGTGCTGCTGGACGAGCCGGCGACCGGCCTCGACGTGCCCTCGCGCCGCCGCATGCTCGCCGAGGTGCTGGAGGTCGTGAAGGACGCGACGCGCACCGTATTCGTGTCGTCGCACGACGCGGCCGACCTCGAGCGCATCTGCGATCGCATCGTGATCGTCGAGCGCGGCAAGGTCGTCGCCGACGGGCCCACGCTCGAAGTGGTCGGCGAAGGCCGCACGCTCGAAGAGCGCCTCGCATGAGCCCGGTCCTCGCGATGGCTCGGCTCCAGGGCCGCACCCTGGTACGCGACCCGATGATGGCGCTCGTGTTCGGGGCGCTCGCGTTCTCTACCTGGAACATGCGCACCATGCAGGACGCCGGGTCGTTCGGCATCCCGAAGGACGCGTGGCTTGTGTTCATGAGCGCGGGCCTCGGCGCGGTGTCCCGGGGCCGCGTGGGCGCGCAGGGCTACGCGCTGCCTGCGCTACCGCTCACCACCCGCCAGCGCGCAGCGGGCACGTTCATCGCCGCCGCCGCCGGCCTGTTGTCCGTGTTCACGGGACTCGCGGTCCTCGGTGAGGTCGGGTCGTTGGCGCTCGCGAGCGCCCTGCAGAGGCACCACGCGCCGCCCATTGACGTCGCCGGCGCGGCCGCGCAGGTCCTCCGCACCGTCCTGTTGATGGCGCCCGGGCTGACGCTCCTGCCCGCAGTGCCGCAGCGGTACGCGATTTACGCGATGCCCGTTTGGGCCGCCCTCTGCTGGGCGCTCGCGACCACCGGCGCCTTTGAATCGGGCGCCGGCGTACTCGCGTTCGCGACGCTCGGAACGGCCACTGGGCTCGTTTTCGCTCGGCAACAGGGACCCGAGCGCGCTACCGGCACCGCGCAGGCCGCCGGTACGCTCGGCAGCGCGTTCTTGGGGCCCGAGCGCGCGCTCCTCGCGCTCCTGGCTCCGCGCGGCGCCCTGGCGGCCGTCGTGATCGGCGCCGGCGCCGGCGCGTACGCCGCGCTGCACCAGGGCCACTCACGGACGACCGATCAGGCACTTCCGATGTTCCTGTTGGCGATCTTCGTCGCGGTCATGCCGCCGCTGCCCGGGATCACGCGGCCTGCAGGCGTGTCCTCGCTCGATGGCTCCCCGCTGCTGCTGCTGCCGATCCCCGTCCGCCGCGCGTGGTCGCTGGTCCTCGCAGCCGGGGCCGCCCAACTCGTCCTCGCTGTCGCCGTCTATGTGCTCGTCATCGCTCTCGTCGGGCCCGGCGTCGATCCCGACGCGCTCTCCATCCTCGCGCAGTCCTTGCCAGGGTGGACTGGCCTCCTCCTGCTCGTCCGCAGCTCCCACGTTCGCGGTCTCGTGCGCACCCCGTGGGTGGGTTGGCTGCCGGCCGGCGTCGCGATCGCGCTGCAGGCCCCGATGATGATCGTTTCACTTCCGCTGTCATTCCCTGGCCCGTGGCGAGCCGGCGGCGCGTTCCTCGTGCTCGCCTTGTCGCTCGCGATCCTCGGCCTGGTGTCGGGCCGCCTGCGCCCGTCGTAGGCGACGTCACCCCGACAGTTTGTGCACCATACGCAGCGTGGGCGCGTGGCCCTCCAGGTGGCAAAGCGTGGCTTCCGCGGGCCCGAGCCGCACGTCCACGCGCACGACGGCGTCGACGCCTCGCCCGTCCGCCACGCACCGCACCGGCCGCCGCTCGGCGTTCTGCACGTCGACCTGCACCACCGAGGACGCGGGCAACACCATCGATGACAGGCGCGGCTGGTGCGGGCAGATCGGCGTGACGCCGATCACGCGCATGGCCGGGTGGATCGCCGGCCCACCGGCCGAGAACGCGTACGCTGTACTGCCCACCGCGGTGGAAAGGATCACCCCGTCCGCGACGAGCGGATCGACGACCGTGTCGCCGTCGATCGACACCCGCAGCCGCACGGTCTGCGACGTCATGCGCTCGAGGTACACGTCGTTGATCGCGAAGTCCACGACCACCTCTCCGGTGGACCGGTGCATCGCGGCGGACAACACGGGGAACCGCGTCTCCACGAACCGACCGCCGACGAGCCGCTCGGCGAGCCGATCCCAGTCGTCTACGTCATTGAGCAGGAAGCCGAGATGGCCAGCGTTGATGCCGAGATAACGGCGCGCGAGTCCGAGGCGCGCGACGGTCTGGAGCAGAAAACCGTCGCCGCCGATCACGACGACGAGGTCGTCGCCGCCGATGTCTTCAGGCACCCGCCGCGCGAGCTCCTCCCGGTACGACACAGCGCGCGGGTTCTGCGGGTCGACAGCGATCATCGTGGGCGTTCCTTCGGGGGTGGGTTCCAACGCAGCAGCGCGACGATCGCACGTCCCGGCGCGAGGCGCACGGCCGGGTCGTCTACACCCACAGGGTCAAACCCCGTCGGAGCCGTATAGGCGAGCACGAGCGTGCCGCTCACGTCCGCGAACGCCTCGACCTCACCGAGGCGCGGGGCGTCAGGACCCGGCACGCGCACGAGGTAGCCCGCCCCCGCGCGGCCGTCGGCGAACACCGTGTAGCGATCGACCACCTCACACGCGCAGGTCGCGACCAGGCCGTCGCGGAACGTCTCCGAGAACGGGTCCCCGACGGGCGCCCACACCGCTCGCCAGTCGCCGCCTTCGACGGGCCACGCCTCGATCGACCCGTCTGCGTGGTGCTCGAGAGGGGGCAACACGAGCGTGGCGGCGCCGAAGGCGCGCTCCTTCCACGCCGCGATCGACACGTTTGCGTCTGTGCGACCGCGCACGACGACCTCGGTCACGACACCGTCCGCGTACCGCAACGTCGCGACCGGATCGCCGACGGCGTCGAAGCGCGCGTCTTCGAGCAGCTTCTTGCCGTCCCAGCGCTTGTACCGGGCGAGACGGCCATCCCGCCACACCCACACCTCGTAGGGCCCCTTCGCGTTCTTCAGCCGGGCGCGGGCCGGCGACCCGTCGACCTTCAGGTAGCGAGCGACCTTCGGCGTGTCTGCCACGCGCAGGAAGTCCTCGTCAGGAGCCGCCGTAGCGATCGCCGCGAACAACCAAAACATCCCCGCTCGATAACCAAGCCCGGCGCGATACGCTGCGCCTGGAGGGTCGTCCGCGATGATCGCGTGGTGGTGGGCAGCGTCGGCCTTCGCTCAAGAGCCCGTCACCTTCGTGGCGCTCCACCACTCCGACGTGTCGTGGGACCGCCGCGCGATCCCGCGGTACCCGCCCGAGGCGAGCGAGATGGAGCTCGGCCCCGTCCAGTGCCGGGTGCGCCTGTTCGTCGACGCGGTCGGCGCGCTCGATCACGTCGACTTCGTCGCGTGTCCGCGCGTGTTCCAAGACCCCGTGCTCGCTGCGGTGGAGTCGTCGACGTGGGTCCCGTGGACGGTGGACGACGTCCCCGTGCCGTTCCAATTCGTCGTCATCTACTCGTTCGTCGATGACGCGCACGGGTCCGCCGACCCGGACCTGTTGAACACGTTGCCGTCAGCACCCGTGTGGGCCGAGTGGTGCCGCGACGTGCGCGTGCCGCTCGACGCGTTCACGTCGGTGAAGCCCGATGACGTGGAATGGCTGGTGACGCCTGCCCTCCACGTGCCCGGCGACTCCACGACCTGCCGCGCGACGTTGTATGTCGACCCGCGCGGGCGGCCCGTCCACGTCGCCGTCAGCGACGCGCCCGAGGACTGGGGCTACCGCATCGCGATCTCGTGGTGTGCGTCCCGCATCGACCGCCAGCAGCCCGCCGACGCGGTGACGTTCGTGCGGGCGTGTGAGCCCTAAGCTCACGACTGACAGGGGCCCCCCGAGCGGTTAGTGCCTGGGCCCATCCCCTGGAGGCCCTATGAGCGAGCCAACGTCCAAGAACATCACGTGGCACGGTGCCAACGTCACCACCGAAGAGCGCGAAGGAGCCCTCGATCAGAAGGGCGTGGTCATTTGGCTCACGGGCCTGTCGGCCTCGGGCAAGTCCACGATCGCCCGTCGCGTCGAGCAGCTGTTGCTCGAGCGCCGCGTGTTCACCTACGTGCTCGACGGTGACAACCTCCGCATGGGCCTGAACAAGGACCTCGGCTTCTCGCCCGCGGATCGCACCGAGAACATCCGCCGCGTCGGCGCGGTCGCTCAGCTGTTCGCGGACGCAGGCGCCGTCGTCCTCACCGCGTTCATCTCGCCCTACCGCGCAGATCGCGACCAGGCGCGCAGCGTCAACACGAAGGGCCGGTTCCACGAAGTGTTCGTCGCCACCAGCCTGGAAGCGTGTGAAGCGCGCGATCCGAAGGGCCTGTACAAGAAGGCCCGCGCGGGCACGTTGCCCGAGTTCACCGGCATCTCCGCGCCCTACGAGGAGCCGCTCGCGGCCGAACTCAAGCTCGTGACGGAAGGCCGCACGGTCGACGAGTGCGCGCGCGAGATCGTCGAGCACCTCGCGAGCAACGGCTTCATCGCGTAGCGAGCGGCCGCAGGGGCCGTTCACTCGATGCGGACACCCTTCCAGGCGCCTTTGTACTGGCCGTCAGGCTGGTAGAAGGTGCCGCCCATCGTGTACGGGTCGACGAATTCGCCGTCGTAGATGGTGGCCCCGGAGTTGTACTCCATGTGGATGTTGTTGCCGTCGAGCTTGTAGATGCTCACGTCGTTGGGCCAGTCCTTGTCACTCATGGCCCCGCCAGGCATGAAGGTCAGGATCATCTTCTGGTTCTGACCGATCCATTCGACGCGCCACGTCGAGAACGCGAACTTGAGGCCACCGGAGTTGGCGAGCGATTCGACCGGCGCCGCGGCCACAGGTGCGGGTTCGGGGCTCGCCACCGGTACGTCCGGCACGGAGGCCGCAGACCCGCCACAGGCCACCGAGAACCCCACCAGGCCCGCCAACGCCATCGCGGATCGCCGCATGCAACCTCCCGTACGCAGGGTAGCACGCGGCGGGGCCCCTCCCGTGGGGGTGCAACATCGTACATCGACGGCACCCCAGGAGCGGCCGCTCAGATGCCTTCCGCCGCGATCGCCTCGCCCACCATCAAGCCCATCGCCATCGTGGTGACCTGCGGGTTCACGCCGAGGCTCGTCGGGAACACGCTCGCGTCGGCGACGCGCAGGTTGGCCCAACCCCACACCTTGCCGGTCGGGTCGACGACGCTGCTCGACGCCTCGCCGCCCATGCGACACGTGCCCATGGGGTGGCTCGCGTACAGGAAGATCTGCTGCGCGGGGAGCTCGTAGGGGAGCGCGCTGTCGACGTCTTCGGCGCGGGCGAGCGGAGTTGCGCCCATGTGGCCGGCCATCACCGAGGTGGCGCCGGCGGCGAGCATCACCTTCGCGCACAGGCGCATGCCGTCGATCAGGCGCGTTTTGTCGCCGTCGCCGAAGTGGTAGTAGATGTCGGCGCCGATCGGCGTCTGGCGGACGAAGCCGACGCTGTCCTGGTCGTGGACGAGCGCACCCGCCGAGCTCACGTGGGAGAGGTCGGCCATCCACTCCATGGTGGCGGCGCCGACAGGCCCCTGGAGCATGAGGAAGTACTGGTCGGGCGTGACCGTGAAGGTCTGGAGCAGGAACCCCTTGTCCCAGCAGTCGACGTAGTAGCCCTGGGTGACGCCCGACCAGGGCGCGATCACCTGCGGGTTGCGGGCGAGGAGGCCGCACGTGGGGTGAATGACGAGGTGCTGGCCGCAGTGGTCGGAGGACGCGAGGCCGTTCTTCAGCAGGAACAGCGGCGACTGGATCGGACCACCCGCGACGACGAACACCTTGCCCTTTGCGACGACCTCCCCGATCGGCGCGAACGTCTCGGGATCGAGGATGTGACCCGTGACGGCGGTGATCTTGTCGCCCTCGCTCTGAACGCCGGTGACGCGGCAGTCGGCGTACACCCCCACCGTGCCCTTCGCGATAGCCTCGGCGAGAAACGTACGGTCGACGCTGAACTTTCCGCCAGACGGGCAGCCGTACTGGCAGATGCCGCAGCCTGCGCAGCCGGGCGCCGAGCGCGCGAGCCACTGCCCGTTCAAACCAAGCTTCTCGGCGCCTTCTTTGAACACCAGGTTGTTGTTGCGCTGGACGGCGACCGGGTTGACGGTGACGCCGATCGTGCGCCAGATGCGGTCGAAGTAGCCGGCGAACCGCTCGTCGGTGGCGCGCTCACAGCCGAAGTCTTCGCGCCACTGCTTGAGCACCGGCGCCGGCGTCTTGAACGCGATGGCCGAGTTGATCAGCGTGCTGCCGCCGACCCCTCGCCCGCCCGGCAGCGGGATGATCGCGTTACCGCGCGTGGTGCGCGCGCCCCGGTCCTGGTACAGGTTCCGGAGCGAGAACGCCGTGTCCTGGCGGAAGTCCGCCGGCTTCCAGTGGCGTCCCTCCTCGATCACCGCCACGCTCAGGCCCGCGTCTGCGAGCGCCGCCGCGCACGCGCTACCGCCAGCGCCCGAGCCGATGACCACCACGTCGGCTTCGAGCTCGACGCGACCGCCCAGCGCGGACGCGGAGTGCCGTCCGGGCTCGACCTTCACGGCGCGCCTCCGCTGACGCGCCCGGCGCAGCCGACCCGCCAGCCGATCGCGTCGAGCACGTCGCGGTCGCGAAAGTAGGCCATGCCCATCAGCAACTTCAGGCCGTCCAGAGCCACCCGCCGCGGCAGTACGGTTGGATCGGCCCACCTGTCAAGAACCTGCGCGCGGACTTCAGCCGACAACGCCGAAAACCGTGCGCCGCGAGAGGCGAGCGTACCCCATTCGATCGCCCGGAGCACGTACCGCAGCGCGCTGCTGTGAGGCTCCCCGAGGTATTCGTACAGCAGCCGGTCGACGCCCTCGGCCACGCGCGCCTCGAGTCCATCCTTTGGAAGCGGCTTTCCGGGGAACATCACCTCGGCCAGCGCGCGCACGATGTCCATCTCCTCGACCGACAGCACGAACGCGCCCGGCGCGGGGACATCGAGCCGAAGGCCCGCCCCACACGCGATCGAGGCGCCCAGGGTGATGCCCCCCTGGAGCAACAGGCGCCGCGGTAGACCAACGCTGCGGGTCGTGTCCCTCTGCATACGGATCGCTTATACTCCGCTCCGTCCAACGGGGTGGCTGTGGAAATTTCGAACCGCTCGCTGATCCTACTCCTCGTCGTGACGGTGGCTCTCGTCGGGGGCGCTGCCGTCCTGACGTTCGGGGCCAAGCTCCGGGCGGCCGCCGAGGGTCCGCCGCCGTTGCCCTCCACCGAGGTCGAGGTCATCCCCGAGGTGCATCGGTCGGGCAAGACGGACATCCTGGCCTACGGCCCCGCGACCGTCACCGTCGGTCCAGACGTGGACGTGCGCTCGGCCCAGATCCAGTGCGCCATGTACAAGGCCGAACGGCCGATCGTCGAAGAGAAGGCGGGAAGTCGCGGATTCGCCTTCGAGGCCATCCCGTTCGGGACCTCGTCAGGAGACTGCTTCCTCACGTTGTCCGGCGCCACGAGCGCGTACGGGCCGGTGTTCCCGGGAGACGAGCTCACGTGCCTGATCACGGACGGCAAGACGATCTGCACCGGCGGCCAGGCCGAGACGAAGGCCGGCACCGTGTCGGTCAAGTCAACGCTCCCCGGGGTGCTGCAAATCGACGGGGAGCCGTTCGGGCCGCTCCCGGTCGAGGCGGTGCGGGTCAAGGTGGGCACCCGCGAGCTCGCCGTGCTGCTGGACGACGGGCGCTCCATGAAGTGGAAGCTCACCGTTCAGCCCGACGAGACGCTGAAGATCCTGTTCCCGAACCCCGACGGCGCGGCCACCCCTCCCGCCGTCCCGGTCGCCCCACCTCCGGTCGAGGTTCCCACCGCGCCCGCCCCGCCGGTCGAAGCTCCTGCTACGCCCGCGCCGCCGGTCGAAGCTCCTGCCGCGCCAGCCACGCCAGCACCCGTCCCGCCAGCACCCGTCCCGCCAGCACCGTAACGGTTCGGCGCGTCAGCAGACGTAGCCTGCGGAGGCGACATGCTCGTACGAAGGCCCAACGTCTGGGACCTGCCCTCGAACGCGCTCACCCCGGAGCGCGATTGGGTCGATCGGCGCAGCGTATTGCGCGCGCTCGGGTACGCAGGGGCCGGTCTCGCGCTCCCGAGCTGCCTCCCCCACGCAGCACCCACGCCGGCCGCCGCGGTGCCGTCGACGTTCGAATGGGACCTGCCGGCGGCGACGCCAAACGTCTCCTACCCGCTCGATCGTCCGCTCACGGACGAGCTCGCCGCCGCCACGCACAACAACTTCTACGAGTTCACCACCGACAAGGCGCGCGTGTGGGAGCTTGCAAGCAGCCTGCGGCCGAAGCCGTGGACGATCGAGGTCCGCGGCGACGTCGAGAAGCCGTTCGACCTCGGCCTCGAGGACGTGCTCGCAAACTTCCAGCTTGAGGAGCGCACGTACCGGTTCCGCTGCGTGGAGGCGTGGAGCATGGCCGTCCCGTGGATCGGCGTGCCGCTCGCCAAATTCGTGGAGCGCTGCAAGCCGCTTTCAAAGGCGAAGTTCATCCGGTTCGTGAGCGCCGGCGACGCGGCGATGTTCCCGGGAATTGCGTCGCAGCCGTGGTACGCGTGGCCCTACTACGAAGGCCTGTCGGTGCGGGAGGCGACGAACGAGCTGTCGCTCCTGGCCGTTGGAATCTACGGCCACGCGCTGCCAAACCAGCACGGCGCGCCGATCCGCCTCGTGGTGCCGTGGAAGTACGGCTACAAGAACATCAAGAGCATCGTCCGCATCGAGTTCCGCGAGGATCCCCCAGCCACGTTCTGGAACGACCTCGCCAACGACGAGTACGACTTCTACGGCAACGTCCGCCCGGACCGCCCGCACCCGCGCTGGTCCCAGGCCACCGAGCAGAAGATCCCGTCCGGCGAGCGCGTCCCCACGCTGATGTACAACGGCTACGCCGACCTCGTCAGCTCCCTGTATCCGCCGGGATAGTTGTATCCGGCGGGAAAGTTTCCGGTTAATCCGCTGGGATGCTGTTCATCTCTTTGTTCGCTTCCGGCGTCGCCCACGGGGCCGACGAGCCCTGCTACGGCCACTCTGCAGAAAACCGCGTGTCCACCGCCCAATTCTGGGTCGAATGGGACGGGGACTTCCTCAACGAGGCCCAAGCGACCGTGATCGCGGAGGCCGCCGAACACGCCGCCGACACGTACCGCGACCTGGGCTGGCAGTTCACCACCGAGCCCGTCGTGATCGCGGTCACCGAGCAAGGCACGTACGGCATCTCCGGCCTCACGCGCACGTCGGTTTGCACCACCACACCCGTGCCTCGCATCGACCTGTTCCTCGGCCAATACGACGAGAGCAGCGCGGTGGACGTCACGTCCCACGAGGTCGGGCACATCGCCGAATACGCGTACATGGGCGCCTACAACGACTCGGTCGACTCCTGGCTGTGGTGGATGGAGTCCACCGCGACGTGGCTCACGCCCCACGCAGACGGCCTGTGGACGGGCTGGGGCGACACCGCCAACGCCTACCTCGAGCACCCCGAGATGGGCATGCACCACGGCCTCGAGGGCTTCCTCGACGACAACATCTCGGCCCACATGTACGCCACCACCTACGTGACCGAGACGCTCGCCGAGTACGCCGGTGAAGACGCCGTCCGCGCGACCTGGGAGTACGGCGGCGCCCACACGGGCACGCCCATCCTGTTCGCCGACGCCGTAAACGGCGCGGGCGTAAACTTCGACGCGTACTGGGCGTGGCACCTCGCCTCGCTGCCCACGCGCGACATTGAACGCGCCGCGTACGTGACGGAGACGGCCGTCGCCGACACCGCGGGCGCGCTCCCGGCCGATGGGAGCGGCGCTCCGCAGGGCCTCGGCGTCGAGGTCGTCCGGTTCCCCTCCACCCTCGGCGACAAGAAGACGCAGCTGAACGTGTCGTTCGACGGCGACCCGGCGGTGCCCTGGCACGTCGTGCTCGTGCGCACCACCGGCGACGCGGTCATCGACTACACGCCGCTCACCGTGACGGACGGCCACGCCGAGGGCTGGATCAGCGGCTTCTATCGCGTGGACGGCTGGCTCGTCGTCTCGCCCGAAGCGATCGATCTGACGCCGCGCGCGTACACGTGGACGGCGGAGGCGGCCAAGGACGAAGGCCCGATGGACGGCCTCGTGACGCTCAGCGAGGCCCCCGAGACCGGCGGCTGCGACCACGTGCACGCTGGCGGCCTGCTCGCTGCGCTCGCCGCGCTCGCCGTAGCGCGCCGACGGGGCTGATTACTTCGGACGCGTCTTGGTCACGCCCGAGCCGCGCGGCTTGGTGACCGGAGGGGGCGGCGCGTCGAGGTCCTCGAGGATCAGCTCTTCCTCCGCCGTAGGCTCGGGGTCAGGCGGGGGCCGCGTCGCCGTGGTCTCGACCGGCGCCGGGGTGGTCTTGGTGACGGTCTTGGTCACGGTCTTGGTGGTCGTCACGGGCTTGGACTCGGCCTTCGGCTCGGCGGGCGGGGGCTCCGCGACCGGGGGGGCCTCGGCCGGCGCGACCGCCACAGCCGCTGGCGGGGCCTCGGCCGGCGCCACGGCAGGTGGTGCCGGCGTGGGCGCGACAGGCGCAGGCGGCGCTACGGAAGACACCTCGCCTCCGCCGCACGCGAGCGCGAACGCAAGGGGGACAAGCCAGGATGACCGACGAAGTGCGAGCATTCGACCCTCAGCTTCGCACTAACCCACACCTGCCCGGGCCGCTTCCCCGGTTGGGGGCGCGTCCACTCCCCCCGCCGGGGTCGCCGCCGGAGCCAGCCGCGCTGGATTTCGCAAAATCGGAAGCGAGCCCCGTCGACTTTCGCAAACGGGCCGCGCGGGGCGCGTGGGCTCCGGACCCTGACAGTCGAACGCCAGCTTTCGCGCGCGGCGGGCGGCGAGCGGCCACGAAACCGAAACTCGAAGGGGCTGGCTCACTGGATCGCGAAACCCAGGGCCGCTGGGTGCCGGGCCAGCGGGGCCGGAGGGGGGCGCGCAGCGCCAGTTCCCTCGGCGGGGCGCGTCTGCGCCACCGCCGAGGAACCGAGCCCGCAGGGCGAGCCCGGAGGACACGCGCCGGCGCGCAAGCGCCGGGGCCCCCAAACTAATAGCGGTACGCGTTGCCCTTGAACGGGCCTTCGACGGGGACGCCGATGTAGTCGGCCTGATCCTTGCTGAGCTCCGTCAACTTCACGCCGAACTTGGCGAGGTGCAGGCGGGCGACCTTCTCGTCGAGGTGCTTCGGGAGGACCACGACGCGGAGGCCGTACTTCTCGGCGTTCGCGTGCAGCTCGAGCTGCGCGATGGTCTGGTTCGTGAACGACGCGCTCATCACCATGCTGGGGTGACCCGTCGCGCAGCCGAGGTTCACGAGGCGTCCCTCCGCGAGGACCAGGATGCTGTGGCCCTTGCCACCGGGGCCGTGGGTGGTGTTCTTGAACTTCCACTCGTGGACCTGCGCCTTGACTTCGATCTTCTCGACCGTGCCCGCCTTGCGCATGGCCTCGAGGCCGGCCATGTCGATCTCGTTGTCGAAGTGGCCGATGTTGCAGACGATCGCGTTGTGCTTCATGCGGAGCATGTGGGCGGCGCTGATGATCGCCTTGTTGCCGGTGGCGGTGACGAAGATGTCGATCTTGTCGGCCACGTCGTCGAGCGTGACGACGTCGATGCCGTTCATGCACGCCTGGAGCGCGCAGATCGGGTCGATCTCGGTGACGGAGACCTTCGCGTGCTGGGCGTGCAGCGACTGCACGGAGCCCTTGCCGACGTCGCCGTAGCCGAGGACGAGCGCGCGCTTGCCGGAGATGAGCACGTCCGTGGCGCGCATGATCGCGTCGACGAGCGAGTGGCGGCAGCCGTACACGTTGTCGAACTTCGACTTGGTGACGGAGTCGTTGACGTTGATGCCGGGGAAGCGGAGCGTGCCGGCTTCCATGCGCTGGTACAGGCGGTGGACGCCCGTGGTGGTCTCTTCGGAGACGCCGCGGATGCCCTTGATCATCGTCGACCAGAACTTGTCACCCTTCTCCGTGCGGACGTCCTTGAGGAGCTGCAGGATGATGGTGTGCTCTTCGTTCTCGCCCTTCGAGGGGTCGGGCATCTCGCCCTTCTCTTCCATCTCGGCGCCGAGGTGGATGACGAGCGTGGCGTCGCCGCCGTCGTCGAGGAGCAGGTTCGGGCCGGAGCCGTCGGGCCACACGAGCGCCTGCAGCGTGCACCACCAATATTCGGCGAGCGTCTCGCCCTTCCACGCGTAGACCGGGGTCCCCGCGTGCTTCTCGACGGTGCCGTTCTCACCGACGACGACCGCGGCGGCCGCGTGGTCCTGCGTCGAGAAGATGTTGCAGCTGACCCAGCGGACGTCCGCTCCCAACGCCGTGAGCGTCTCGATCAGCACGCCGGTCTGGATCGTCATGTGCAGCGAGCCCATGATCTTCGCGCCCTTGAGCGGCTGGCTCGCGGCGTACTCTTCGCGGAGCGACTGCAGGCCGGGCATCTCGAACAGCGCGAGCTCGAGCTCCTTGCGGCCGAAACGTACGGTGTTGGCCGTCATGTCCGCGACCTTGAACGCGTGGTCGGAGAACAGGGGCAGGCCAGTGTCGAGGAAACCGGGCTTGTCAGCATACGCGAGCGACATGGAGAACCTCCGTTTTGGGATCCCCATCTATGTATCCGGATACATGGATGGATGACAACCAAAAAGAGGGGTCAGGAATTGATGATTGCTGATTTGGACTGAGCCAAATCAGCAATCGTCAATTCCTGACCCCTAATTAGAACACCAGGATCAGCTGCCCTTCAGGCGCCATCCAGACGAACGAGCCGAACGCGGCCCTGACCCCGCCGGCGAGCCGCAGGTGCTCACTCAGCGCCAACGTGGCATCGACGCCGACGAGCGGGAGCGCGTGGCCGACACCGAACGCTTCGTTCCACGCCTTGTACTGGCCGCCGAAGGTGTACGCGAGCCCGGCGGTGAGCTCGACTCCGACAGGCCCGGCGACGTCCATTCCGCCGACAGCGCCGCCATACACCGTCCCCTGCAGGCCGTCGGCGAGGTTCAACGGCTCGATCGTGCCGCCGATGCGCACGCCGACACGCAGCTTCTCGGCCGGAAGCACCTCGACGCGAACGCCCGTGGGGAAACCGACTTCGACGCCGGCTTGCACGACGCGATCGCCGGACGGCGGCTTGGGGACGACGACGGGTGGTGGCTCCACCACGACCGGCTTCTCCACGACGACGGGTGGCGGCTCCACCACGACCGGCTTCTCCACGACGACGGGTGGTGGCTCCACCACGACCGGCTTCTCCACGACGACGGGTGGTGGCTCCACCACGACCGGCTTCTCCA
>CANNIZ010000070.1 GCA_947505245.1 Pseudomonadota bacterium
CGTCGGCACCAGCGCCCCCGTCACCGTCCGCAGCACCGTGTCCGACGCCGCGCTGGGCTGCCCCGCGATGGTGGGCTCGATCACGCGCAGGCGGAACGCGTCCCAGGATGCCGCATCGGGAAACAGGCGCTCGACGGCGAACGCGCGCACCTGGGTGCGATCGATCCCGAACAGGTCCGCTGCAGCACGGTTCGCGTACAGCAGGTGATGCTCGGGCGTGGCCACCACCAGGGCGTCCTGCATCGTCTCGAGCACCGCCTCGACCGCCGTTCCGCTCGACATGTCGAACAACCGGTACCGCGTGAGCGCGACGACCGTGGCGATCGAGAACGCCGACAGCGTCGTGGAAGTGATCGGCCACTGGTGGATCTGGAGGACTTGCGGGAAGCCCACCTCGAACACGAGACCCAGTCCGACGGGCACGAGCATGCCGGCGAAGATGATCTGCGCCTGGACGCGGTGCCCCGGGTCTCGGCTCCAGCGCCGCACCGCAAGCCCGAGGATTCCGAGCATGAGCACGCTCATCGACGTGCCGTAGATGACCTCGACGAGTGCGCGGAACGAGGGGTCCGGGAGCTGGATCCAGCCCCAGTTCGGATCGTCGTACAGCCACTCGCGATGCACGTTCGTGACGAACATCGCGGGCAGGTACAGGGCCGCGAGGACGGCGGGCCGTTCGACGAAGCGATCTCGACCCGCGTAAAGCAGCGCGAAATGCAGCCCCGTCGGGAACGCCAACATCTGGAACGGGAAAAACAGACGCCGCCAGAATAGCACCGTCTCCATCGTGACCGACGTGCGCACGAAGCAGTCGTACAGCTGCCAGAGGATCAGGCACGACAGCCACAACGCGAACATGCCGGAGATCCGGTCGCGCGGGAGACGACGCAACGCGAACGCGAGCAGGCCGATGTTGAGACACATCGGCACGAACGCGAGCGCGAGCGTTAGCGGGTGCTGCAGGCCAAGCTGAAAGGGATCCACGGGGCGGAGTCTACGTCAGCGCCCGAGAACTTCCTTCATCTTCCGACCCATTTCGGCAGGACTGCGCACGATGTGCACGCCCGCGCGCTGGAGCGCCTCGTACTTGCTCTCGGCGGTGCCCTGCCCGCCCGAGATGATGGCGCCCGCGTGGCCCATGCGACGGCCCGGAGGCGCCGTGGCGCCCGCGATGAAGCTCACGATCGGCTTCTTCAGGCCCGACGTGATGATCCAATCGGCCGCCGCTTCTTCGGCGGAGCCGCCGATCTCGCCGATCATGATGATCGCCTCGGTGCCGTCGTCCGCGGCGAACAGCTTGAGCGCGTCCAGGTGCTTGGTGCCGATGATCGGATCGCCACCGATGCCGATCGCCGTGCTCTGGCCGAGGCCAACGCGGGACAGCTGGTGGACCGCTTCGTACGTGAGCGTGCCGGACCGCGACAACACGCCGATGTTGCCCGGCGTGTGGATGTGGCCGGGCATGATGCCGATCTTGCACTGGCCGGGCGTGATGATGCCGGGACAGTTCGGACCGATCAACGTCGTCTTCTTGCCTTCGAGGTAGCGCGCGACCGGGACCATGTCGGCCACGGGGATGCCCTCGGTGATCGCGATGACCAGCGGCATTCCGACGTCGATGCACTCGAGGATCGAGTCGGCGGCGAACGGCGGGGGCACGAAGATCGCCGCGGCATTCGCGCCGGTCTGATTCTTCGCGTCGGCCATCGTGTCGAAGATGGGCACCTTGTGCCCGGCGTGCTCCCAGACCTGGCCGCCCTTGCCGGGGACCACACCTGCGACGACCTTGGTGCCGTACTCGAGGCACTGGCCGGCGTGAAAGCCGCCCGACTTGCCCGTGAGGCCGGCGAACGCGACGCGGGTTTCCGAATTTACCAGGATGGACATTTCAGGCCCCCTTCTTCACAGCAGAGACAATGGCTTCGGCGGCCTCTTCGAGGTGCGCCACGGTCACGATGTTGAGCCCGCTCGACGCGAGCTTCTCGCGACCGAGCTCGACATTCGTCCCCTGGAGGCGCACGACGAGCGGCACCTTGAGCCCGACCTCTTTCACCGCGGCGATGACGCCGTCCGCGATGGTGTCGCACTTCATGATCCCGCCGAAGATGTTGACGAGGATGCCCTTCACGTTGGGATCGCGCGTGATGATGCGGAACGCAGCCGCTACCTGCTCGGCGTTCGCTCCACCGCCAACGTCCAGGAAGTTTGCAGGGTCGCCACCGTAGAACTTGATGATGTCCATCGTCGACATCGCGAGGCCCGCGCCGTTGACGAGGCAGCCGATGTCGCCGTCGAGCTTCACGAACGACAGGTTCCACTTCGCGGCTTCGATCTCGGCGGGCTCCTCTTCGTGCAGATCGCGCATGCGCTCCACGTCCGGGTGCCGGTACAGCGCGTTGTCGTCGAACGTCATCTTCGCGTCGAGCGCGATGACCTCGCCCTGCTTCGTGACGACGAGCGGGTTGATCTCCACCATGGAGCAGTCAAGGCCGACGTACGCGTCGTAGATCGCGAGCGCGAACTTCACGAACGCCGCGTTCTCCTTGCCCTTGAAGCCGAGGTGGAAGCCCATGTCGCGGGCCTGCCAGGCTCCGAGACCGGTGATGGGGTCGGCCCAAACCTTGAAGATCGCCTCGGGGCGATGCAGCGCCGTCTCTTCGATCTCGACGCCACCTTCGGACGACGCCATCAGCAGGATGCGGTTGTTGGTGCGATCGAGCAACATCGCGAGGTACAGCTCGCGGGCGATCTCGCAGCCACCTTCGATGTACAAGGTGCCGACGTCGCGCCCTTCGCGACCGGTCTGCTTGGTGACGAGGCGCTTGCCGAGCATCGCGGCCGCAGCGTCGCGCACCTCGGCGTGCGACTTGGCGAGGCGCACGCCACCTTTGCCTTCGGCCTTCTCCCCTTTGGAGGCCTTGTCGAGCTCGGCGTCGCTCACGTCGCCGACGAACCGGCCCATGCCGCGCCCACCAGCGTGGATCTGGGACTTCACGACCCAGATCGGCCCAGGGAGCGTCTGTGCGACGGCGGCGGCCTCGAGGGGGGTCTTTGCGGCCCCTCCGGAGAGCAGGGGGACGTTGTATCGACGAAGGAGTTCCTTCGCCTGGAATTCATGAATTTTCATGGGTTGTCCTCGGCAGCGGGCGCGAGAATACTCCAAACCCGCGTGGTAGGATCGGTCGATGATCGCGTTTCTATGGATCGCCGCGTTGCTCGCCTGTGACGACTCGGTCGTGATCCAACCCAGCAACCAGGCGCCCGTCGCCCTCATCCTGACGCCCGCCGACGATGAGGACGTCGACGCCCCCGTGGCGTTCACCGCGCGCGTGAGCGCCAACGGCGACGCACCTCCATGGATCACCTGGGAGAGCGACGTCGACGGAATCCTCGACGAGGGTGACGCACCTTCCGACGAGCTGGTCGCGTCGTTTCCGTTGTCCCCGGGGCCGCAAACGATCGTGTTGACCGTGACGGATTCAACCGGTTCGAAGGGCGAAGACACGGTGAACCTCAACGTTCGCACGCCATGACTCGACGGGAAGGCGGTGCCGCGCTACCTGGGCGCTTCCCGTACTCCGGGCGAGAATGGCGGAATTGGCAGACGCGCTGGACTTAGGATCCAGTGGGTTAAACCCCGTGGGGGTTCGATTCCCCCTTCTCGCAAGGGGTCGAGTCTGAGGATCACATGCGCGTAGACGTCATCGCCGTAGGTTCGTACCAGAAGCGCCTCGAGTTCGCGGTCCCGCCGGACCGGGTCAAGGAAGAGCTCGACACCGCGTTTCGCGACGTCGCAAAGCGCGCTCGCATTCCCGGCTTCCGCCAGGGCAAGGCGCCCCGCGCGGTGCTGGAGATGCGCTTCGGTCCTGGCATCCGGGCCGATGTTGCGCAGAACATCATCCAGAAGTCGTACGAGCAGGCGCTCGGCGAGCACAAGTTCGAGCCCGTGTCCCGCCCGCAGATCAGCGATCGCGGCGAGGTCGAGGGCACGGAAGAGTTCCGGTTCACGATCACGGTCGACGTGAAGCCCACCATCGATCTGCGCGCGTACACCGGCCTGGAAGTCGTGTACCCCCAGGTCGAAGTGCAGGCCGACGAGCTCGATCAGGTCGTGAAGCAGCGCCTCGAAGGCCAGGCCAAGCTCACGGAGGTCAAGGATCGCCCCGTCAAGTCGGGCGACATGGTCATCGTCGAGCTCACCGCCAAGGAAGGCGACAAGGTCCTGGCGAACGAGCCCGGCACCATGATCCGCACCGAAGGCGACCCGTACTACGCCGGCGCCGAAGAGCTCATCATCGGCCTGTCGGTCGGTGAAGAGAAGGCCGGCTCCGTGGCGTTCAAGGCAGACGCCCGCGTCGAAGACATCGCCGGCAAGACGCTCGACGTCACCGTCAAGGTCGTTTCGATCCAGGCGAACGAGATCCCCGAGCTCACGGACGCTCTCGCGACCGAGATGGGCTACGAAGGCGGCGTGGACGGCATGAAGGCCGCCCTGTCCGGCAAGATCTCCGAGCAGCGCGAAGGCAACGCCCGCAACCAGGCGCGCGCCAACCTGCTCCAGGTGCTGATCAACGCGAACCCCTTCGAGGTTCCCGCCACCATGATCGACCAGCACCTTCAGATGCTGATCGAAGAGCTCAAGCTCCAGGCGGCCTACCGCGGCCGTGATCCGCGCCAGATGACGTTCAGCCAGGACCAGCTCGCGGACCTGCGCATGCGCGCGGACTTCGCGGCCAAGGGCGGCATGATCCTCGACTACGTGTCCAAGAAGGAGACGCTCGCCGTCACCGACGAAGACCTCGAGAAGAAGTACCTCGAGCTCGCCGACCAGCGCGGCCAGACTGTGGAAGCCATCAAGGGCTACTTCATCAAGGACAACGCGGTCGAAGAGCTCCGCGCGCGCCTTCTCGAAGAGAAGACGCTGGACTGGCTGCTCGAGCGCGCCAAGATCGTCACCGACGCCGCCAAGTCCGATGCAGTCGCCGCGGTGATCGACGCGACGACGCCGCCCGCAGCCGAGTAGCGTCACCGAGTCGCGTGACGCCCTCAGCGGAGGCGCGTCACCACTCGCCCGTCTTCGACGACCAGGCCCACCTGATCACGCACGGCGGCGACCACGCTCGCCGGGTCGCGCGTGAGCTCGTCGAGGGCCCATCTGCGCGCGAGGCCGTCCCAGCTGGCCGAGACCACGTACTCGCCGTCCGCTGAGAATGAGACGTCTGCGACGCGGTGATCGTGGCCGCGCAGCACCGCGCGCAAGGCGCCGGTGTGGGCGTCCCACAGTCCGACCGAACGATCCCAGCTCGCCGTGGCGATCAACGCCCCGTCCCGCGAGACCGCGATGCCGTCGATCGTGGCGCCGTGATGCCAGTCCCCGCCGAGGAAGTTTTCCTTGATCGTGCCGTCACGCCAGGTCCACAGGGCCACGTCGCTATCGGTGACGAGCAACAGGTGCTCGGGGTCGAGGAACGCCACCTCGCGGGCCGACCGATCGAGGAAGGCGAGCGTGTTGCCGTCGAAGTCGACGACGAACACGCCCTTGAGCTCGCCGACGAACGCAAGCTTGTCCGCGATGGCGTCAAGATCGCGCGGGTAGTCGTCGAGGTGGACCACGCGGTAGGTGCCTGTCTGCGGATCGATCGCGAGGACGCCGGACTTGCCGGCGTCGCCGATCGGCACGGTCCGAACGCTCGCAAACAGCAGGGCGCCGTCGGGAGTCGCATCCAGCCCGATGCTCCCGTTCATCGGGATCGACACACGCACGGAAAGATCCCGCGGGTCCAGGATGGACACCGCGCCGTCCGTACGGCCCGCGGCGATGTAGTCCCGCGTGACGACGCCCGACTTGATCACGGAGGTTCCGAGCGAACGCTCGGCCGCGAGCTTGCCGTCGGTGGTCCACGACCGCACCACCCCCGAGCCGTGGAACGTGACCAACGAGCCATCGGCGCGAATCCCCGCTGCCGAAAGCCCATCGCCGGCGACGCCGGCCACGTCCCCCTGGCCCGCGAGCGACGCGACCTCCCACAGCCGCAGGGCCTGGTCGGTCGCGTCCATCGTCAGCAGACGCCCGGCAGGCGACCGCTGAAGCCCGCTGCTCGACGCGATTCCGAGCCTCCCGAGCAGCCGACCGTCCGGCGACGCGAACGCGAGCAGCCCATCCTCACCGATCGACGCGACCACGTTTGCATCGACGAACGCCACCTGACCGATCGCGCCGCGATGGGCTGGGAGCGACGTCACCTTGCCGGCGAGGTCGACGACGGCGACGGCGCCGTCCGCGGTCCCCAGAGCGAGGCGTGGGTTCGCTCCCGGCTCGAACGCGAGGGCGCGGGGCGTGAGCGTCTCGGTGCCAGGCACGGGAACCGTTTCCGTCGCTCCGGGCTTGAGCCAGAGGGCGCCTGGACGACCCGTCCCGAACACCCACCCCCACGCAGGATCGTTCACCAGCGCGACGGTGGTGCCCAGCGTGAACACCTTTTCCGGAAGCCCGGGACCGTGGAGGTAGACGAACGCGCCCTGCGCCAGGACGTAAGCGCCGTCCGCCGCCGCGGTGACCTCCGAGAGGCCACCAGCGAGCTGCTCGCCCCTGGTCGCGCCGCCCACATCCGTGAACCAGCCCGTTCCGTTGTTTCCGAATGACGCGATCACCTCGTCGGGAAGGGCTTCCACCTCGGTCACGGGGTGGTCGTGCACCGCGACGACGCTCCCGTCCCGCAGGTCGACGCGATCGAGCCCCTTGCCGGTCGCGCAGAGCACGTAGTTCTCGTCCCTCATCACAGCGTCGTGGCAACTCACGGGCGCGGACCCCACGAGCACAGGCCAGTGCGCGTCGGCCGCGAGCAAAACGCCCCGCGCATCCGGGTTCTCGCGCAGCACGAGGGACGTGGCCGCGAACAGCGCGGCTTCGGCGTTTCGCCCGGTCTCGAGCCGCTCGACGGCGCGCTCGGCGTAGAGCTCGGCGAGGTTGGACCGCGCGGTCGCCTCGGCCGAAACCGCGCGATCGCGTTGCCCGACGATCTGCACGAAGGCGGCGGTGGCGCCGACGACGAGCACGGTGCCGAGCACGGCAGCGACCGACAGCGGCGCGCGGCGACGACGGACGTAGCGCACGGCCTCGTCGCGCAGCGAGTACCGGTACGCCGCTACGCGCCCGCCGGTCATCCACGCGTCCACGTCGGCGGCGAGCTCGGCACCCGAGGGGTACCGATCCGCGGGCCTGGCGGCGAGCGCGCGCTCGGTGATCGCCACGAGCTCGGGCGGGGCGAGCGGCACGAGGTCCGCGAGGCGGGGTCGCTCGTTCCGACGAACGCGCGCGATCACTTCCCACGGGTCCTTGCCGTCGAACGGGCGCTCTCCAGCGAGCAGCTCGAACAGCATCACCCCGAGGCTCCACACGTCGCTCCGCGCGTCGATCGCGTTCACGTCGCCGGAAGCCTGCTCGGGGCTCATGTACGAGGGGGTGCCGAGCACCGTCCCCATCACCGTCGCCCCGGAGTCCTTGACCTGCGGGATCGCGCGACTGATGCGACTGATGTCCTCGTCCCGATCGTGCGCCTCGCCCTTCTCCTTCGCGAGGCCCCAATCGAGGAGCTGCGTCTCGCCGTGCTCGCCGACCATCACGTTCGCAGGCTTGAGATCGCGGTGGACCACGCCCCTGCTGTGGGCGAAGCCCATCGCCTGGCAGAGATCGACGAAGTGGCCGAGCAGCGCGAGCCGCTCGGGGAGCGTCTTGCACGCCGCGAAGCGCGCTTCCAACGTCGCGCCCTTCACGTACCGCATCGTGTAGTACCGCGTGCCGTCGGGCTCGGTGCCGAGGTCGTGCACGGCGACGATGCCGGGGTGTTCGAGCTGAGCGGTGATGCGGGCTTCCCGCAGGAAGCGCGCTGCCATCGCGGCGTTCTTCTGGTCCTTCAGGGACTTGTACGCGACCGTTCGGCCGAGGCGCTCGTCGAACACGCTGCGCACCACACCGATCGCGCCCTTGCCGATCGTGCCCGCGCGGCTGTACCGCGAGGTGGCGCTGACGTCGGCCGACGCGATGGACGAAGACGCCTCTTCGCCCGTCCAGGTGGCGGTTCCAGGGTCCAGCTTTTGCTCGCCCCCGAACGTGTCCGCCGAGTCGTCGCGCCCACCTGCCAAAGGACCGCCTCCTCGAACAGCTTACTCCGTCAGCGGCCGAACTCGATCGGCCACGCGCGCCGCGTCACCCCAGGCACGCGTACAGCCCCAGGCACACACCGATCACCAGCCCCGCCAGAACGACGAGCGGCGCGACGGCGATGAACAGGCAGATGGTCCGCGCACCATGCCTGCCCGCGGCCATCGTCTTCGAGCGTAGGTACCATGACGGCCTCCGGTTCAGAAACGCGTGGATCGCAGCTTGGGCCTGTCAGATCTTGATCCCGACGCGCCGCCGGGAGAACGTGCCGCGCTCGACGGCGTCGAGCATCGCCGCGGCGAGGTCGCCGCCCGCGATCTCGCGCCCAGGCCCCTCGGGAAGCAGGTCTTCCAGCAGGCGGTAGACCCCCGTCGCGTCGCTGTTGATGATGTCCGGCGGGCAGAACACCGTCCAGTCGAGGGACGACTCGCGCAAGGCCGTCCAGGTGCCCATGTGCTCCTGCGCCACCCGAGCAAAAACTTGCGGATACCCGGGCTGTTCGTTGCGCAGGCCGCCGGTGGGCGCGTCGAGGATCCCCGCCCCGGCGAGCGCAACGACGCGGGAGATCCCGGCCGATGCCAGCGCGTTTGCGACGTTCTTCATGCCCTGCGAGCGCGCCAGTCCCGGGTCACCCACGCCGCCCCCGCCGAGCGCGGTGAGCGCGGCGTCACACCCGGCCACGACACGCGCGACCGCGTCGGGGTCCAACACGTCGCCCGCTACGACGTCGAGTCCGGGCTGCTGCACGAGCTTGCCCGGGTCCCGCGCCAGCGCCCGAACCGCGTGCCCACGGGCGAGCGCCCCGCGGAGGAGCCGCCCCCCCACCCGACCTGTCGCTCCGAACAAAACAAGACGCATCTCACTCACCCCGTGAAAGCTCGAACCCGATCGGCACCACGCGGCCATCCGCCATCGTGAGCCCGACGCGGTCGCGCACCTGAGCGATGACCGTGGCAGGATCGGCAGACAACCCCGCGAGCGTCCACGTGCGGGCGGTGCCGTCCCACGATGTGGTGACGATCTGCTTGCCGTCGGAGGAAAATCCAACGCCGCCGACGCGATGCGCGTGACCGGGCAGCACCGCCACGAGGTCGCTCGTCGCGGTGTTCCACAGGCGCACCGTGCGATCCCAGCTGGCGGTGGCGAGCACGGCGCCGTCGGGCGACACCGCCATCGCGGCGATCTCCGCCAGGTGCGGGTGCAGCGCGCCGTACGCGTGCGGGTGGGCCTGATCGGTCGCGTAGCTCCAGCTCGTCACCGTCCCGTCGCCCATCGACAGCAGCACCGTGTCGGCGTCGCGCCACGCGACGGCCCGGGCGTCGCCGTTCACGAACCGCCCCTGGACCGAGCCCGTACCGAGGTCGACGACGCGCGCGCGCCCTTCCTCGTCGGTGAACGCGACGTGGGACCCGCGAACCGCGATCGCGCGCGGCGCCACGCCAGCCACGAGGCCGCGACGCTCGCCGGTGAACAGGTCGATCGCGGTGATCGACAAGGCGCCACGCTCCCCGACGACGACGACGTGGCCGTCTTCCGACCAGGCGACCGCGACGGGCCTCTCGAGCTCCACGCGCACGACCTCGGCGAGCGCCTCGTCCAGCACCACGAGCGCGTCCGGAAGCGCCAGCGCGAGCCGCGACCCGTCCGGCGAAGGCACTCCTGCCTCGATCGCCGCGCCGACGTCCACCCCGACGAGGACGGTGCCGTCGGACGCGTGTACGGTGACGTGCCCGCCCCGCGCTACGGCGACGAGCGAGCCGTCCGGGCGGAAAGCAGCCCCGACGAGGCCGCTCGCAGCGCGAATCGGGTGATCGGCGGCCGCCTCGGCGAGCTCCCAGACGCGCAGCGACGGTTCCATCGCGTCGTACGTGACGATGCGGCCCTGCGCGTCGCGGTGGACCTGGGTCGTGGGCGCCATCGCGAGGCGAAACCGAAGCTCGCCGCCCGCGTCGTGTACGGCGAACAGGCCGTCCTCCCCGGTGGACGCGATCAGGTCGCCGACGCCCACGACCGACTCGACGACGCCCCGGTGCGCGTCGAAGTCGGCCACCACACGGGCGGCGTCGGTGTCGACGACGACCACGTGACCGGCGGCGTTTCCGGTCGCGAGGTGCGACCCGTCCAGCCACGCGAGCGCGCGGGCAGCGAGCGCCTCCGTACCGGGGATCACCCCGGTGGTTCCGTCTACCATCAGCCACGGAACGCCCACCTCCGCGCGCGCCACCGCCCACGCCTCACGCATCGGCGACCAGGTCGCCGCCGTGCCGCCCAACGCCACCGGAAGGAACGGCCCCGGAACGCGGCCGAGCACGCCATTGGTGCTGTCCGCCGCGTAGATCACGCCCTCGGGAGACATCGCGAACACCGCGCCCGCAGCGAGCGGGTGCTCCAGCGTCACGTCGCGAACGACGCCTTCTGGCGACTCGACGCGGGCGACCATCGCGTGACGGCCAGTCGCGGTGACCGCGCCGTCGGCCGCCACCTCCACCCACGCGAGCGGCCGAACGTCCGTCACCGGGGCGGCTCCGGTCGCGAGGTCCGCGATCACCAGGCCGTGGTTCGAGCCGCAGAACACGCGCTCACGCGCGAGCTCGGCGTCCGTGCAGGTGGCGTGAAAGCCGCGGACGAGCCGGGGCCACGGGTGCTCGGTGGCCGCCAACAACGCCCCACGGGCCTCGGGGCTCTCTCCGTACGTGAGCGACGTCGCCGCCAGCAGCGCGGCTTCGGGCCACCGCGCCTGCTCGAGAAGATCGAGCGCCCGAACCGTGTAGAGCTCCCCGAGGTTCGCGCGCGTCACGGCTTCTGCGCCCACCGCGCGGTCCTTTTCGTCGATCACGCGCAGCACCGAATACGCGCCCCCCACCGCGAGCAGCACCGCCGCGACCGCGCCGACGATCAACGGTGCGCGGTACGCGCGCAGAAGCCGCGCGGCCTCCTCGGAGACCGAGTACCGGTGCGCTGAAACGCGGCCGCCCGTCATCCACGCGGCCACATCCGACGCGAGCTCGGCGGCGGTCTGGTAGCGGTCGGCGGGCTCGTTCGCGAGCGCCTTCTCGGCCACGGCGGACAATTCGGGAGGCGCGGACGGCTCGGCGGTGCGCACCGGCGGCACGTTTCCGAGGCGCACCTTCGCGACCACCTGCCACGCGTCCTCGCCGTCAAACGCGCGATCGCCCGTCAGCAGCTCGTACAGGATCGCCCCCAGGCTCCACACGTCCGACCGCGCGTCGATCGCGCCGATCTTTCCAAACGCCTGCTCCGGGCTCATGTACGCCGGCGTGCCGAGGATGGTCCCGACCAGCGTCCCGCTCGACGTGAGCGCGCCCGACATCGCGCCGACCTTCGCCATCTCGTCGTCGCGCGAGTGCACCTCGTCCTTGCCCTTCGCGAGCCCCCAGTCGAGGATCTGCGTCTCGCCGAATTCGCCGACGATCACGTTGGCGGGCTTGATGTCGCGATGGACGACGCCGCGGTGGTGGGCGTACGCGAGCGCCTGACACAGGTCGACGAAGTGCGGCAACAGGCGCAGGCGCTGTTCGAGCGTGGTGCACGCCGCCATGCGCTCCTCGAGCGTCTTTCCGCGCACGAACCGCATCGTGTAGAACCATGAGCCATCCGCCTGTTGCCCGATGTCGTGCACCGGAACGATGCCCGGGTGCTCGAGCGACGCGGTGATGCGCGCCTCGCGGAGGAAGCGCGCGGTGGCCGCCGACGAGGCCATCTTAAGCGACTTGTGCGCGACCTCCCGATCGAGACGACCGTCGAACACGACCTTCACGACGCCGATGCTGCCCTGTCCGAGCGTGCGCGTGTCGCGGTAGCGCGGCGCACCCTCGGCCGGCGCGGGCGTGGCGACCCGCACGGCGCGGGGCGCGTCATCACCCGACCACGTGCCGCTGCCGTCGTCCGCCGTGCCATCGGCGCTCGCTTCGGGGGGCTCATCTCCGGACCACGTCGGGTTGCGTGCCACGCCGGACCTCCGGCCACCAAGCTACCATGTTAGAACGTTGGAGACGGAGGACCCGTGGTGTTGCTCGCTTCGCTGGCCCTGCTCGCCTGTTCGGACGACCGCCCGTGGGTACCGATCGACCTGACCACGACGTGGTCCGACGACGTCACGGTCGACGCCGACGTCACGGTCGAAGCGATCGCGACGCTCGTGATCGAACCCGGCGTCACCGTCACCTTCGCGCCCGGCGCGGGGCTCGTGATCGAGGGCGAGTTGCTCGCACAGGGCTCAGCGGACGCGCCGATCGTGTTCACTGGGGACGCGTGGCGCGGCCTGTCGTTCGAGCCCGGCAGCCAGGACGCGAGCTTCGTCGAGGTCGACGATTACGAGCGCGGCTCGATCGTCGAGAACGCGGTGATCGAGGGTGCCGTGCGCGGCATGACGATCACGGACTCAGCCCCCTACGTCCACGCCGTCACGTTCCGAAACAACGAGATCCCCTCCACGCTCGACACGATCGGCGGCGCCGCGCTGCTGATCCGCGACGGCGCGAACCCGCGCGTACGCGACTGTACGTTCGACGGGAACATCGCAAACACCTTCGCGTTCGGCGGCGCGGTGTACGTACACCACGCCGACCCGATCTTCCAGGACGACGTGTTCATCAACAACGTCGCGGCCTACGGAGGTGGTCTATCTACCGACGTGTTCGCCGGGCCGATCGTCGGCAGCCGCTTCGAGGGCAATGACAGCGCGTCCGAAGGCGGCGGCGTAAGCCTGGTCTCCACGGTATCCGCCGTGCTCGCCGACACGTTCGTCGGCAACCACGCCGTTAGCGACGGCGGCGGCGTCCACGTTTGCGTGGACTGCGATCCCCACGCTGCGCCCTACCTGTTCGACGACGTCGTGACCGGCAACACGACCGACAACACCGACCCCGACGACGGCGCCGCGGGCATCGGCGCTGCGTTCCTCGGCGCGCTCGCGGACAGCGACGTGCACGACAACCTCCGCGCCAGCGCGCCGTCCGACTTCGGTTGGTTCCAGCTCACCGCCGAGGCGTGGCCCGCGTGGGTCGCAAACCCCGCGCTCTCCGACGTCTGGTGGGGCACCACGGACCCCTCCGCGATCGCCGCCACCGTACACGACGGCGCCGATGACGCGCGCCGCACCACGGTGATCGTCGATTCTCCACGCGGCGAACCGATCTTGAGCCCGCAGCCACGAATCGTGATCGCGACGCGCCGGATGCGCTACCAGGACTCCGGCGACGCGATCCCCGTGTTCCTGACGATCTACAATCCGGGCGCTGAAGCCGAAGCGACCGTCGTAATCCACCGAAACTCCGTACCGTTCGCAGGCCCGTTCGAGTACCCTGGCTCCGTAGACACCGGCGACACCTGGACGATCACGATGCCCGAGAACTCCGTGTGGTTTGGAAGGATCGACGAGACGACGTATGACGGCGTGTCGATCGACGACGTCACCTGGACCGCGTCGTTCGCCTACACCGCGCCGGTGCTCGCCCGCTACGTGACCGCGCCGCCGGAGGGCACATGAACGCGAAGAAGGCCGGTCTCACGCGGTCGCTCGACGAGCAGCCGAACCCGCTCCGCGACCGGCTGCGTGAAGCAATTCGTACTCAGGACGCCGAGCCGCTGCGGTGCGAAGGCCTCGATCCCCACGCCCGGCTGCAGGCCCTGCTCGACGCGTCCCTCGGCTCACCCGCGGATCTCCCCGCAGCGAAGGCCCTCGCCCTCGCCCACCCGACGGCGGTCACGCACGCGATCCTCGCCGGACAGCACCTGGTCGCCGGGTGGGTGATGCACAGCCCGGCCTCCTCGACGAAGGCGAACGATCCCAGGCCCGTACCGTTCGAGGACCACGTCGACATCGCTGAGCGTTCGCTGGTTCGGGCGGCCGAGATGGACCCCGCCGAACCGCTCGTCCACGTCCTCGCGATGACCGTGTCCCGCACCCACGGCCACCGCCCGGAGGTCGCCCGGGCGCACTTCGACCGCGCCCAGGCCGCGTTGCCCTGGAGCGTCCCCGCGGTGCGCAGCGCCGTCCAGGCGTTCGCGCCCAAGTGGGGCGGATCCGAGGAGGCGCTGGTGGCGCTCGCCGAGGAGCTCATCGCGTCCGCCCCCGCGGGCAGCCCGGCGTTGTCCGGCGTTCCCAACGTCGTGATCGAGTTGTGGATCGACGGCATGCTCAGCCGCGACAAACGAGCGAATCCCCTCGACGACGGCCCCCGGACGACGCCGTTCGAGCGACCCGAATTGCGCAGCCTGATCGAGCGCGCAGCCGCCCGCTCGATCGACGCCCCCGAATGGCCCGGCGACTCCGATGCCACCGCGTTCGCCTTGAACCTGTTCGCGTTCACCGCGTTCATGATGAACGATCGGGTGCGCGCCACCGCGCTGTTCGATCGCCTCGACGGCGTGTACACGGAGTGGCCCTGGCGGCACCTCGGTAAGGATTCACGAGCCGTGTACGAACGGTCGCGCATCATCGCGCGCGGTGAGCCGCTCTCCCCGGAGGCCGGCCTCTCCCGCTGGCGAGGCATCGCGACCGCACTCGCGCCGATCGCCGCACTCGTTGGCTTCGCCTTGCTCGTCGCCTGGCTCCTGTCGCACCGGTGATCGTGCTGCTGCTGGCGTGCGCCGAGCCCGTCGACAGCGCGGTCGTTGACACGTCGGTGTGCCCGCCCGAAGGTGAAGGCGCGGTCCTGGATCTTGGCTTCACGAACTGCGCCGGCGACCCGACGTCGCTCCACGACCTTTGCGGCTCACCGGCGCTGATCACCGCGTGGTACGGCTGGTGTCCGACGTGCAACGACAACGCCGCGTTGGCGCGCACCCTCGCGGACGAGCACCCCGACCTGACGGTCGCGGTCGCACTCACCGAGGATCCGCTGTCCGCGCCGGTCGACGCCGATCTGTGCGTCCAGTACGAGCAGACCTATCCATCGTCCGTCGCGACCTGGATGGATCCGGAAGCGGCGCTCGCGGCGTACGGGACCACCGACTACGTGCTGGTGCTCGACGCGAACGGCCGCGTCGCGTTCTCACGGGAGACCTCCACCGAAGCGACGATCCGGGCTGCAGTGGACGCGGTGGTCGCGGACTGACCTACTTCTCGCGGCTCGTGACCTGCTCGAGCATCTTCGGCAGGTCGATGCCGAGCGCGCCCTTCAGCTCTTCGACGAGGCGCACGGCCTTGACGGCCTGGCTCCCCTCCGACGACGACGGCAACATCGTGAGGCGATCCACCTTCACATTGCCGATCGTGCCCGCCATGGCGTTCAGGATGTTCTGCAGCTTCTGCATGAGGAAGATGTCGCGCGCGTTCGGCCCGGCCTCCTTCCACACGCCGATCATGCTGTCCAACACCTGCACAGTCGCGCGGCCCTGCTCGAGGATCTTGGCGGAGCGGCCCTTGGCGGCGGCCATCTCGGCCTCCATCTTCGCCTTGGCGGGCTCGATGACGTCGGCTTCGAGCTGGCGGCGCGACTTCTCGACGCGCTGCTCTTCGGCTTCCACACCACCCTCGGCCTTCGCGATCTCGGCGTTCACGCGGCCGGTGGCCTCCGCGACGAGGGCGGAGGACTGCGTCTTCGCGTCGCCGATGCGCCGCTCGGCCTCCGCGACGGCGATGGCCTGCTCGCTCTCGACTTCCTTCAGGCGCGCGCGCTGGCGGTTTGCAGCGTCGCGCATGATCGCGGACGCCTTCGCGCGGGCCTCCGCGACGCGGCTCGACTTGATGATGTCGGCCGACTTCTTGCGGCCCAACGAGTTGAGGTACCCGCGCTCGTCGCTCACGTTCTGGATCTTCATCGTGTCGAGCAGCAGCCCGAGGCGCGACAGATCGTGCTCGGCCTCCTTGAGCAGCTGCTCGGCGAACGCGAGCTTGTCTTCGTTGACCTGCTCCGGCGTGAGCTGCGCGAGCACGCCGCGCAGGTTGCCTTCCAGCACGTCCTTGGCGATCTTGATCACCTCGTCGCGCGGCTTGCCGAGCAGGCGCTCCACCGCGTTCGACAGGCCAGGGTCGTGGCCCGCGATCTTGATGTTCGCGACGCCCTGGATGGTGAGCGGGATGCCGCCCTTCGAGTACGCGTTGTTCACCGACACGTCGATGATCAAGTTGGTGAGATCGAGGCGATCGACGCGCTCGATGAGCGGGATGCGGAACCCGCGACCACCTTTGATGGCGCGGTAGCCGTTGGTGCCGCGGCCCGAGAAGATCAGGACCTCGTTGGGCTCGCAGATGTACAGCAGGTTGCCGGCGAGGCCCATGGTGGTGACGAGGGCCGCGCCGCCGACGGCCGCGAGGATGGCGAGCATGATGACGAGCGCTTCCATCAGCGGACCTCCCCGGCCGGAATGACATCGCGTGGACGGTTCAAGATGCCCGCGACGTCGACCCCGGTGGTCTCACGGAATTCGCGCAGGATGGCGCTGACCGAGGCCGGCATGGCCGCGATGTACTGCGGCAGCGCGTTGCCGTCGCCGCCGTCGATCAGGTGGACCTCGCCGATCTCGAGCTTCTTCACGCGCTCGGTGACGGTGGCGAGCACGGTCTCGATCTGCTGGATGAGGAAGATGTCGCGCGCGTCAGGGCCGGCGGAAAGCCACGCGGCGGTCATCATGCGCAGCACCTCGGCCATCGCTTCACCGTCTGCCGCGATGGACGCGGCCTCCGCGCGGGCGGCCATCTCCGACGCCTTGCGCTGGGACTCGGCGGGGAGCACCACGTCGGCCGTCAGGCGCAGGTTCTCCAGTCGCGCGCGGATCTCCTGCAGGCGCTGCTCAGCGCGGGCGCGGGCGGTGAACCCGGCCTGCTGGGCGCGCTCCTCTTCGGCCTTGGCGCGCCCTTCGAGCTCGGCCTTCACGCGGCGGAGCTCGTTCTCGCGCTGCTTGATGATGTTCTCGGCCTGCTGGTTCGCGACCTGGCCTTCCTGGTTCGCCTGGGCCTGCGCCTCTTCGGCGTCGGCCTTGGCGGACGACTCGGCGATCTCGGCTTCGGCCAGGACGTTGGCGAGGCGCTCGCGACCGATGCTGTCGAGGTAGCTCACGTCGTCAGCGATGTTCTGCACCTTGAGCGTGTCGAGCTGGATGCCGAGCTTGTCGAAGTCATCACCCGACTCGCGCACGAGCTCCTCGGAGAACTTCAGCCGGTCTTCGTTGATCTCTTCGGGCGTCATGCGCGCGAGCACGCCGCGAAGATGGCCTTCGAGCGACTCCTTCGCAGACCGCTTGATCTCTTCGATGTCGCGCCCGAGGAACCGCTCGATCGCGTTGCCGAGCTTCTCGGGATCGCTCGTGATCTTCACGTTCGCGATCGCGTGCATCGTGAGCGGGATGCCGCCCTTCGAGAACGCGTTGTGCACGTTGAGCTCGATCGGCAGCGTGGTGAGGTCCATGCGCTCGACGTTCTCGAACACCGGGATGCGGAACGCGTAGCCGCCGTGCACCACGCGGTAGCCCACGCTCGAGCCGTCCGACAGCGTGCGCGAGCGGCCCGAGAAGATGAACACCTCGTTCGGACGCGAGACGTAGATGAATTGCTTGAGCAGGATGGCGAGCATGATCACGCCGATTCCGCCGCCTGCACCCATACAACCGAACAAGAACAGGTATTCCAACCCAGCCTCCCGACGGCGGGAGCATACACCTGGTGTACCGTTCGCGCGGAGGGTTCATGGACATCGCTGTGCAGGATCGCGTTCGGGTTCGGAAGATGCGCCACGCCGTGCGTATGACGGCCGATCTCCGCGCCGCTGACCCGGTCGCGGAGTCGTGCCTCGGAGACAAGCTGCTCGCGGCGTCGAACGTGTTGCTCGAGGCGGCCGTCGCGGCCTACCAGCCGGAAGACGAGGCCACGCAAGCTGTGCGCGCCGCCGAAGACCACGTCCGCGCCACGCTCAAGGCGGTGACGCTCGCGCTGCGCCGGGCGGGTATCGCCGCGGACGACGAGACGGCGGACGCGATGGACGCCCTGATCGCGGCGGTGTTCCCGCGCGGTCAGGTGGACGACGTGCCGTCCGGGCCGCCGCTTCAGCTCGCCTGCGAGCGACTCACCGCGGCCCTGCGCGACACCCAGCCCGACCTCGCGTCCTCGCTCGACGCCCTCGCGGCGCTGTACGCCGAGGCGATCGACGCGGCGAACGCGCGCGTGGACGAGATCGACCCGAACGCGCTCAAGCTCGTGAAGGCCCGCGCCGAGGCCGACCGGTGGGTCCGCGCCTGCCGCGCGTTCGTCACGTTCAAGGTGGAGTCGGACCCCACCTGCGGCGTGGCGATCGAAGAGGTGTGGCCCGTCGGTGAGGGCGGCTCCGCCGACGCGCAGAACGCGGCGCTCGACGACTGCGGCGTGGCCGAGCCGGAAGACGAGGAGGTGGCCGACGAGGAGCCACTGGACGACGAAGACGACGGCTGACTTCCGCGTCGCCGCGCGACCGGAGTCTTCGGGCGGAGCCAGCCCCCTCGAAGTTCGCGATCTGCGGAGCCAGCCCGCTCGACTTTCGCAGTTGACGGGACACGACGCGGGCGCCAACACTCGAACGCCGACGATTCGCGCGACCCGGGGGCGATCAGGCGCCCGGAGCAGGCATTTGCGAAATTCGAGCCCGCTGGCTCCCGATATTGCGAAATCCAGCGGCGCTGGCTCCCGCTCAGAACGACGCCTTCGCCCACAGCGTGAACGTGGCGTCCGGCACCATGCCGTTGAGGTCGACGTTCAGGTCGCCGCCGAGCCCGCTGCCGAGGTCCATCACGAGGTCCTGTGGGGCCGGCTTGAACTCGCCGCGGCGGCCCCACATGCGGTACGGCACCTGCGCGGTGCCGCCGATCTCCAGGTTGGCGAGCGGCATCACGCTCACGACCGGCACCGCCATTCCCGTGCCGTCGCGCAGGTTCTGCAGGCCCACCGCGCTGAACGACAGGTCCTGCGTGGCCTTGAACGACACCTGGGCGAGCGCGTAGTCCTTGCCGACGAAGAACGGGGCGAACGCGTCGGTCTTGCCGCCTGACAAGGCCTGTTCGACGCCGGGATCGGCGCAGTCCGGCGCGGCGATTCCGGTGCTCGTACGGGCCACGAGCGCGTAGTCATCGACGTCTGCGGCCCCCGCCCCGTTGCGGTAGTACTGCGCGCCGACGAGCAAGGTCTCGCCCACGGGGAAGCTGTAGTCGAACCCGACCGCGAACTCCTCCCAGGCCGTCGGTGTGCCGTCTGCGCCGAGGTCGTCGACGTGCATCGCGCCTTCGAACCAGTACCCGACCCCGAGCGTCCCCTTGACGTCGAGCCCGGCGATCGCGCTGCGCGCGTCGCCTCGGTACGCGCCCATCAGCGACACGTCGGTGCCTCCGACGTCCACCGTGCCGCGCACGGCGGCGCGCCCGTAGGTGAGCGTGTCGTCGATCGCCGCGACCGCCTGCACCTGATTGGACTTCGTCCCGAATGGGATGTTCGCGCGCACCGCGTTGACACCCGCGCGAAACCGCCACGGCTCGACGAACAGCACCTGCGGGAACGGGTCCGTGGGGTTGATCATCATCGCCGAGCCCCATTGGAGCGCCTGGCGACCGACGCGGAGGTCGACCTTCGTGGAATACACGTCCACGTAGAGCCGATCGACGAGGAACACGTCGCTCGCCTCGTCGACGTGGAACACGTCGTTGCCGACCTGCGGCCACGAACAGCCGGCGAGCTCGAGCATCGGCCCGGCGTCGCTCTCCTGCAGCGTTCGCGCGAGCTCGTCCTGCAGGTAGCGCCCCTCGGACACGGCAGCTTCGACGGTGGTGCCGAGCACGACGTGCTCGCCGAGGTCGACCTCGACGGTGGGACGGACGCGCTGCACGAGCGTCCACGGGCGGCCATCGACGCCGACCGCGTAGCTCCCCCGCAGCTCCGCGAAGCCCTTGGCCTCGGTCGCGTGGGCCGCGGACAGGGCGAGGAGTACGATCACGGCTGGATCCCGATCGAGCCAGGGATGCGGTCGAGACCGTCTCCGAGCGCGTACGAATCGACATCTTCCAGCGTCGCTCCGTCGAACCGCAGCAGGCGAATCGCCGACAGCTCGGCGACCAACACGAGCCCGTCCGGACCCACAGCGATCGCGCCGGGAAGCTCGGACGCGAGGTGATCGACGACGCCCGAGCCGGTGAGCCCCAGGATCTCGTCGCCGTAGCCGGACGACACGACGGCGCCGCCTTCCACCGCGCCGATCCCGTACGGGTCGAGCACGACGACCTCACCGGTCTTGGTCACGGACGCGCCGCTGACGGTCGCGAACGCGACGCGGTTCTCGACGCCCGAGAATTCGCTGTTGTCACCCACGTACAAGGTGTCGCCGTACCGCGCTGCCCCACCGACGATCGCGTCCGCGTAGTCGAACAGCGTCGCAGCCGACGCGAGCGTGCCGGCGTCGACGTCGATCGCCATCGCGGTGGCGTCCGCGACGAGCACGTCCCCGAGCAGGTGGCTGCCGAGCTTGCTGTCCACGACCTTGCCGACCATCGACGGCACGCCGGAAGCACAGTCGATCGCGACCTCGTACACGCCGCCGCCGTTGTTCACCCAGTTGCCGTCCACCACGAACAGCCGCTCACCCGTCGCGTCGAACTTGACGTCGTCGGCGTAGAAACCGCCGTCCCAGGCCGCCTCGACGACCGTTCCGTCCGCGAGGAACACGCCGATCGTCCCGTCATCGTGGACCGTGACGGCGAGCGAGCCATCCGGCGCCCACGCGACCGGTGCGCCCTGACCACGGCCCAGCGACATCGTGGTGCCCGTCGGCGAAAGTACGTCCCCGTCGAGCGAGAACAGCTCCCACGCGTTCGTCTGGGCGCCGCTCGCGGTGTACGGGAACGAGATGGCGACGAGCCGGGGGCCGCCCGCCGCGAGCGGTTCGGCGCGGCAGCCGTTCACGTCGGTGTCGTCGGTGTCGCCCGTCTCCGGGCCGCGGACGTCGTGGTTGCAGGCGGACAACACCAGGAGAGCGAGCAAGCGTTTCATGGCAGGGAGCGTAACACCACCCCGGCGTCGTCGATCACCGCGTACGTCCCGTGGTCGGCGAAGCTGCCGAGGTTCATGAACATTCCCCGGTCCCGGCGCTCACACACCGGCGCGTGCGCGTGCCCCATCACGACCACGTCCACGTCGGCCCCGAGCCGCAGGTCCGCCCAGGTTCGCTGCCGAGCGAGCAGGTCACCCGGACCCGCCATCGCGCGGCTCCCCTGCCCCAACCGACGCGCCACGGCCCACGTCGCGCGCGCCCCCACGACGCTCGCGAGCCCGCGCGGCACGGGGCCACGCAGGAAGCCGGTGAGCAGCCGCTGCCGAAGCCGCTCGTCGCACCGGTCGCCGTGAATCGCGAGGATCCGCCGCGCGCCGACCTGTCCGCGCCACTCGTCCACGACGTCGATACCGAGCGCCTCGATCGCCGGGCCCCCGTGGAAGTCGCGGTTTCCGCGTACCCACACCACGGCAATTCGGCGGCTCCGCGCGCGGGCGAGCGCGTCCACCGCCGCGCGCACCTGCGGATCGACGCGTGTAAAGCCCCACCACGCGTCGAACACGTCCCCGCACAACACGAGCGGACCTTCGGCGAGCGCGTCCACGAGCCCGACGAACCGTGCTTGAGCGGGGTCGTCGGAGCGAGCGAGGTGCGCGTCGGATAGGAGCGTGGCCCGCATGGAGAGTGCCCATTGAGTAACGCACCGCTCGCTGATCGCATGCGACCGCGCGATCTGTCCGAGGTGGTCGGCCAGGACCGCTGGCTCGCTCCCGGGGCGCCGCTGCGCGTCGCCGTCGACAGCGGTCGCCTGCGCTCGTGTGTGTTGTGGGGGCCGCCCGGGTGCGGAAAGACCACGATCGCCCGCCTGCTCGCCGGCGCGATCGGCGCTTCGTTCGCGCCCCTTTCGGCCGTGCTCGACGGCATCAAGGAACTGCGCGCCGTGCTCGAGCGGGCGGCGTTCGAGGCGCGCGGCGGCAAACGCACCGTCGTGTTCACCGACGAGATCCACCGCTGGAACAAGTCCCAGCAGGACGCGCTGCTGCCCCACGTCGAGGCCGGCGACATCATCCTCGTCGGCGCCACCACCGAGAACCCGAGCTTCGAGGTGAACGCCGCGCTGCGGTCGCGCCTGCAGATCGTAGCCCTCGACCCGCTCACCGACGAGGTCCTCGTCGCGCTGATGCGCCGCGCCCTCGCCGACCCCCGCGGCCTCGCCCATCGGGCCGTCCAGGTCGACGACGACGCGCTCCTCCTGATCGCGCGGGCCGCCGCGGGGGACGCCCGGCGCGCGCTGGACGACCTCGAGCGCTGCGTGGACGCGCTGCCCGACGGGGCCGTGCTCGCTGCCAGCGCCCTCGGCGAGATCCTGCGCCGCACCGATCTGCGCCACGACCGCAGCGGGGACGACCACTTCGACGTCGTGTCCGCGTTGATCAAGAGCCTTCGCGGCAGCGACCCCGACGCGGCGCTGTACTGGCTGGCGCGCATGATCGCCGCCGGCGAGGACCCCGTGTTCATCGCGCGGAGGCTGGTGATCTTCGCCGCCGAAGACGTCGGCAACGCCGACCCGCGCGCGCTCCAGGTCGCTGTGGCCGCCGCCGACGCCGTGCGGATGATCGGCATGCCCGAGGGCCGCATCGTGCTCGCCCAGGCCACGACCTGGCTCGCCACCTGCCCGAAGAGCAACGCTTCGTACAAGGCGATCGGCCTCGCCCTCGAAGAGGTGCGCCGATCCGGCGCGCGGCCGGTGCCCCGTCACCTCCGCAACGGCGTCACCGCCGACATGCGCGCGCAGGGCATCGGCGACGGGTACCGCTACCCCCACGACTTTCCCGGCCACGTCGTCGCGCAGGATCACTGGCCCGACGGCGTCACGCCCACGCCGTACTACCAGCCCGCCGGGCTCGGGGAGGAGAAGCTCGTCGCGGAGCGCATGGCCTGGTTCGCTCGAAAGCGGACACTTTCGCATCCCTGACCGATCGAATTTCCGAATTCAATTCGGTCAGGAGCCCAATGGACGACGAGCGGACCGTTCTCGCTCCCGCCTCTATGATCCTACCCGCGAGCGCGCGACGCGCGACAGGACGGGCCCTCGTGGTGTAAAACCCCAAGGCAACGATTGGGGTCCCCATGAACGTCGTGTTCCTTTCGCCGGCCTATCCGCCCGAAATGCAGCAATATACGCGCGGTCTCGCCGAGGTCGGCGCGAAGGTCTTTGGGGTCGGCGACAGCCACCCTCAGTCCCTCCCGCGCGAGCTGCGCGCCCACATGCACGATTACCTGCAAGTGCCGCGGATCATGGACGAGAACGACGTCATCGAGCGCGTCGGGGTGTGGCTACGCGGCCGCTCGGTCGACCGCGTCCTCGCGAATTGGGAGCCGCTGCAGATCCTCGCCGCCCGCATGCGCGAGAAGTGGGGCGTCCCCGGCATGAGCGTCGACACCACGCTCGGCTTTCGCGACAAACAGCTGATGAAGGAGCGCGTAAAGGCCGCCGGCCTGCGCGTGCCGCACAGCTTCCGCGTCCGGTCGCCCGACGAAAGCTGGGCTGCGGCCGAGAAGATCGGCTACCCGCTCATCTGGAAGCCGATCGACGGCGCGGGCTCCGCAGACACGTACCGGTGCGACTCCCCGAAGGATCTCGAGCGCGCGCTGAAGAAGAGCCGCCACATTCGAGAAGCCTCGGTGGAAGAGTTCATCGATGGCGAGGAATTCACGTACGACACGGTGTGCGTCCAAGGCCGCCCCATGTTCGAGAACGTCGCTCAGTACCTGCCGCGGCCGCTGATCGCCCGAACGGAAGAGTGGATTTCACCGGTCATCATCACCGTGCGCGATCTCTACCAGCCCTACCTGCGCGACGGCATCGAGCTCGGCCGCGGCGTGCTGAAGGCCCTGAACATGGGCAGCGGCTTCACGCACATGGAGTGGTACAAGACGGCCAAAGGGGAGGTCGTGTTCGGCGAGATCGGCTGTCGTCCCGGCGGCGCGCACCTCGTCGACCAGATGAACCACACCTGCGACATCGACCTGTTCCGCGAGTGGGCGCGCGCGAGCGTTTGGCACTCGTTCGAAGCGCCCACCGTGCGCAAATACAACGCCGCCATCGTATTCAAGCGCGCTCTCGGCGAGGGTCGCATCACGCGCATCACCGGTCTCGAAGACTACAAGCGGCGCTTCGGGCGCTGGATCGTCGAAGAGCACCTGCTGCGCCCCGGCACACATCGCCGTGACTGGAAGCAGACGCTCCTCTCCGACGGGCACCTGATCGTGCGCCATCCCGAGTGGGCGGAGGCCCACAAGATGGCCTTCGCCGCGGCGACCGACATCACCATGTTCGCAGGCGGGTAGACGATGCCGTACACCATCCAAGACCCCGACATCTACACGATCGCGGCCGATCCCGAGTCCGTCGCAGTTGGCGACGTGACCGGCGACGGCATCGACGACATCGTCGTCGCGACGCGCAAGGGGTTCTCGACCGGCGCCGACGACGACATGGTCCTCGTGTACGCGGGCACCACCACGGGCCTGTTCGGAACCCCGGCGCGCTACCCGATCGGGCTCGCACCGACGCGCCCCGGCCTCGTGCTGGTGGACCTCGACAAAGACGGCAAGAAGGACGTCGTCGTCGGCCATGGTCAAGGGCTCACCGTCCTCAAGTCAGCCGGCGCCACCCTCGCGGCGGCCGTCCAGCACGACGACGGCGACCAGTTCCACCTCGAAGACAACGGCGTCGTCCTGGCGACGGACCTCGACAAAGACGGCAACCCGGACGTGATCGGCGTGCCGTGGAACTTTGACCTGATGATCTACTACGGCAACGGGACCGGCGGCTTCCGCGACTCGGACGCGCTCCCGACCGAGGCCCACGGCCACACGGGCGCACTGATGGGCGATGTCGATGGAGACAACGACGACGACCTCGTGATCATGACCGGCCTCACCCCGCACGCGTTCGGCGTACATGCGAACCAGGGCACGACGCTCGCCACGAACGCCGTGTTCTACAATCTGCCGAGCAGCGAGTTCGCCGACGGCATGGCGATCACCGACGTCACCGGAGACGGCCGCGAGGACGTGATCATCGCCGACGCGCTGAACCGTTCGCTGTACGTTTACCCACAAACGACAGGTACTCCCGGCACCCCCGTCGAGTTCCCCGTCGACGAAAACGACGTGCTCGGCGTCGGCTCCCCAGGCACGATGGTGGCGGGGGACCTCGATGGCGACGGTGACTCCGACCTCGTCGTGTCGCTGGACCCGGCGGACTCGATCGGGCTGTACTTCTCGGGCCCGAGCGGCCTCGAAGCCGAGCTCCTCGTGCCGTACCCGGGCTCGCTCGGGCACAGCCAGCAGGGCCTCGCCCTCGGCGACGTCAACAAGGACTCCTGCCCCGACGTC
>CANNIZ010000071.1 GCA_947505245.1 Pseudomonadota bacterium
CGAGCTTGCGCATTCGCTGCTCGACACGGACCCCCGCCTCGTTCGCGACCCGCAGCTGCTGGTGTGGTGTTTCGCGCTGCGTGGGGTGAACGTCGCCCTGGACGGCGCGACGAGCTGGGCGTGTTTGCGGGCTGTCGGCGTCGAGCTCAGCGCGCCGGACGCGGCGGCGGCGTTCATTGTCGCCTGGGCTGGACGGTCGATGGGCCTCGTACCGGGCGGGCTCGGTACGTACGAAGCGAGCTCCATTGCAGCGTTGATGCTGCTCGGGGTGCCGATGGAGCCCGCCCTGGCTGCGACCCTCCTGTTTCGCGTGCTGACGTTCTGGCTCCCGATGGTCCCGGGCCTGCTCCTCGGTGGGGTGTTGGGGCGCCAGCGGTGACGGCCGGTGTCCTGAGCTCGACTTGACGTCCACGTGACGAACGCCTTGCAGGGCGTTGACGAACCGCAGCGCCCAACGCCGGTCGAGGAGGGCGAGGGTCGACATCCGGCCCCACATCGCGGGGGACACCATGCACACCGAATCCGATCTGACCGACCTTCCCACGGATCCCGGCCTGGACGCCGCCGACCACGAGGGCGATGCGGCCGACGCGGACGCCGATCCCATCGGTCTCCTCGCGCGCTCCTCCGAAAAGGTGGGCCCCGGCCCTGTGGGTGTGGAGGTGAGCGTCGTGTGGGGCGACGCGCTGCTCGACACGCGGCGGTTCCGGGGGCCCGTTCGCATCGGCCCGTCGTCGCATCGCTCGCTGCCCGAGCGCCTCGTGCTCGGCCGCGGCGCCGCGTTCTTTGCTCCGGGCAGCGCGCTCCCCGAAGGTGCGGACTTCGACCTCGTGATCGGCGACGGAGCGGGTTTTGCGGTGCGCATCGCGCGGGGATGGGAGGGCTTCGTGGACGTCGGCGAGCAGCGGTTCACGTCGTTCGCCGCGCTCGCGGACGCGGGCTTCGCGCGCCGGACTGCGGGGGCGTTCGAGATCCCGCTATCGCCAGGTGTGCGGGTCGCCGTGGAGGTCGGCGGGCTCGTGTTCTTCGTGCGTTCAGCGTCGGCGGGCAAGCGGGCGCTTGCGTCGTTCTCCGACAGCGCCGACTGGCCGTTCGTCGGCATCGCGAGCGCGGTCGGCCTGGCGCTCGTCGTGGTGGCCGCGCTCGTCGCCCGCGCCCCGGTCGCGAGTGCTACGGACATCACGGCGGACGAACAGGACCGGATCGTCGAGCTCATGATGCAGCGCCCCGATCCGGCGCCGAAGATGGTGGCTGTGAGCGGCGAGGAGGGAGGCAAGGAGAAAGGCGCCGAGGGCCGGAGCGGCAAGCCGACCGCGAAGAACCCCGAGGCGAAGGGGCCGCGCAAGCCGCGCAGCAACCAGGACGTCGTAAAGGACAGCGGCGCCCTGCGCTGGCTGACGAACGGCGACGTGAACCTCGGGGAAGGCACGTCGATCATCGCGATGGACGGCGGCCCCGGCGGTTGGGGTGGCCCCCACGGTCTGCCGGGCGAGCGCACCGGCGTGTTCGGCGGCGGCGACCGCGGCAAGGGGCCCGGCGGCGGAGGTGTCGAGGGCGTCGACGGTCCGGGCCTGTACGGTCCCGGCCACGCGCCTTCGGGCATCGGCGGCCCCGGCCACCTTACCGGCAAGCCAGACGGGACGTTCGCGGGCGTCGACGGCGAGCCGATCATGGTCGGTAACATCGATCGCTCGCTGATCGACGCGGTGATCCGCGCGCACATGTCCGAGATCCGCTACTGCTACCAGCGCGAGCTGCAGAAGACGCCGGATCTTGGAGGAAAGGTGGTGATGAAGTTCACGATCGCCACGGACGGCAGCGTGTCGTCGGCCGGCGTGAAGTCGTCCACGGTGGGCAGCGCGGACGTGAACCAGTGCCTCGAAGGGCGCTTCATGCGCATGTCGTTCCCGCAGCCAAAGAAGGGCATCGCGATCGTCAGCTACCCGTTCCTGTTCTCGCCCGGGTAGGGGAAACCGGCCCGCGGAGCGTAGCAAGTAGCGCCCCAGCTCATTAGCTTTCCGGCCCATGATCGATCTGGTTCCGGAAGGCGTGAGATGGAGTGAAGATCTGCTCGATCGCAACGCGGTCGCGCGGGACCTCTGGCCCGGGGGGACGCTCCGGTTCTGGAAGGGCGAACACGCGCCGGCGCCGCGGATCGTCGTGTGGCCGTCCACGGATGCGCAGGTGCACGCGGTGCTTCGCCGCGCCGAGGCGCTCAAGGTGCCGGTCATCCCCTACGGCATGGGCAGCGGCGTGTGCGGCGGGGCGCGCGGGCGCGAAGACGCCGTCACGGTCGACGTGAAGGCGCTCGATTCGATCGGCCCGCTCGACACCGAGCGGTGGACGGTGGACTGCGGCGCTGGCGTGAACGGCCAGCACCTCGAAGACTGGCTCGACGCGCGCGGGTTTACGCTCGGCCACTCGCCGTCGTCGATCTGGTGTTCGTCGGTGGGCGGGTGGGCGGCCGCGCGCTCGGCGGGCCAGTTCTCGAGCAAGTACGGTGTGTTCGAGGACATGGTGCTTCAGCTGCGCGCGGTGTCGCCGACGCGAGGGCCGTTCATCGTCGGCGAGGGCGGCGACGCGCCCGACGCGTGGATGGACTCGCTCCTCGGCTCCGAAGGTACGCTCGCGGTGATCACCTCGCTGCGGCTGCGGGTATGGCCGAAGCCGCAGGCGCGCGCGTTGCGTGGGTGGTCGTTCCCGTCGGTCGAGGCGGCCGTGGAGGCGATGCGCGGCCTGATGCAGAACGAGCTGTGGCCAGCGGTGATTCGGCTCTACGATCCGGTCGATACGCGGATCGGCGGCAAGACCAAGCCCGAGAAGGACCCCGGCGATCGCTCGTTCCTGAAGGAGCTGTTGCACGCGGTGGACGGGCTCCCCGAGGTGCGAAAGCGGCTGCTCTCGCTGCCGTTGCGCCTGCCTGGGCTGATCAACGAGGTGTTCGATCGCATGGCCGCGGGCTGCATGTTGATCGTCGGGTTTGAAGGGGACCCCGCCGTCGTCGCGGCCTCCGAGCGCGCCGGGAACAGGATCCTCACCGCCGCTGGCGGCGAGGACCTCGGCGTCGCGCCAGGCGAGCGCTGGTTCCGCTCGCGTCATCACGTGTCGTACAAGCTGATGCCGATCTTCGAGCGCGGCGGCTTCGCCGACACGATGGAGGTCGCCTGCGCGTGGAGCCAGCTGGTTCCGCTGTACCACGCGGTCCGCGATGCCCTCTCGCCCACGGTCGTGGTGATGGCGCACATGAGCCACTGCTATCCCGAGGGCGCGAGCATCTACTTCTCGTTCGCCGGACGCGGCGACGTCGACGTTTACGACGCGACGTGGAAGCAGGCGCTCGACGCGGTGCTCGCGATCGGCGGCACCGCCACCCACCACCACGGCGTCGGCAGCCTCAAGGCGCACGCCGCGAGCGTCGAAGTCGGCGCGGCCGTCGCCGGCTGGCGCGAGCTCAAGCACCTGCTCGACCCGAAGGGCGTGATGAACCCGGGCCGGTTGTACGTCGACGTCGAGGGGATCGTGCCTCCTCCGGTCGCGTTCAAGCCGGAGCCTTCGGACAACCTCGCGCACGCGCACGCGCTGGCGAACCTCGCTGAGCGGCGCGATGCGGGCGCCCCGCGTGAGCCGCTGTGGGACTGGGAGTCGTTTCCGATGCCCCCGCGATGGCAGCGATTGCCGTGGCAGACCGGCGTCATCGAGGTGAGCGGCACCGTGGACGGGCACGCCGTGCGGCTCGGCCGCGCGCCCCGATCGGCGGCGGGTCCCGACCTCCGCGGGTGGCTTTCGGCCCGGGATCCACAAGCGATCTGCACGTTCGCCACCGCCGAACTCGGGGCGCGCTGGCTGGGCGAGGCGACGTGTGATCGCCCGTGGGAGGTCGCGCGCGAGCTCCTTCGCGGAGATCTCCGCCCCGCCGTGCTCAACGTCGTGCGCGGGAGGTTGAGGGTCGGGTTCCGCGGGGCGGCTGCGGCCTCGTTCGGGGCCGTCGCCTCGACGCGGGTGCCTGGCGGGCTGGCGGAGATCCCGTGGGACGCGGGCTCGTTGCCGTCCGGCAGGCTCGTGCCGTGTGAGCCCGGTGATGAACGTTGCGCGATGACGACGCCGCAAGGCTACTTCCGTAGGGAGCACCCATGAGCTCGCACCGCCTCGACACCTGCGCGCTGTGTCCGCGCCTCTGCCGACCGGCCTGTCCGGTCGCGTCGGGCAGCGCTCGCGAGGCTGCCGTTCCTGCGGTGATCGCGGGGGTGCTGTTCGACTGGCAGCGCGGCCTCGGTGACGCCGCGTTGGCCGCGAAAGCCGCGACGCTGTGCGTCGATTGCGGCGCCTGCCAGGCGCACTGTCACCTCGATCGCCCGCTCCCCGCCGCCCTCCGCGTCGCACGCGTGGAGCTGATTCCGGCGCCGCCGTACGAGGCGCTGCGTCCGATCGAGGGCCGGGGTCGGATCGTCGCCATCGAAGCGGACGAGCGACCGTTCGCAAAGGCGCTGTCCCGGCGGCTCGCCGAGCCGATCCGGCGCTGGCCAACCGCGGACCGCCTCGGCGTCGCGGCGATCGACTACCCGGTGTTCGAGAACCGGCTCTCCGAGCTGCGCGCGACCCTCGCGGACTGCGAGGTCGTCGTCGCCGACGGCGCCGTCGCCGAGGTGCTCAAGCGGGCGGGTGTCCCGTTCCGTTGGCTGCACGAGGTCGTTCCGGAGCTCGCGGCGCCGACCGGCTCGTGCCGCACGGCGGGTTCAAAACCTGCGGCTTGCTGCGGAGCTGCTGGACCGCTCGCCGCCCACCACCCCGAGGACGCGGTTCGCGTCGGTAAACACTGGCTCGCCCGTACCGAAGAGCGTCGCGTCAACGACGCGCGCTGCCGCAACCACCTGGTCGCCATCGACAGGACCGTGCGCGACGCCCTGGATCTGCTGCTGGAGTCGACGTGAAGAACACGACCGATCGCCTCTGTTTAATCGTGAACCCTCAGTCCGCGGGCGGGGCCACGGGTCGCCGCCTGCCAGCGCTGAAAGACGCCGCGGCACGGTGCTTCTCCTCGTGGGAGGTCCGCGAGACCCGTCGCCAGGGCCACGCGACGGAGATCGCGTCCGAAGCGGTCTCGCAGGGCTTTACCCTGGTCGCCGCCGTGGGGGGGGATGGAACCGCGAACGAGGTCGTCAACGGCCTGATGGACGGGGACACGGCGCGCGGCCAGGTCGCGTTTACCGTGGTCCCCGCCGGGACGGGCAGCGATCTCATAAAATCGATCGGGGTGCCGACCAACGTGAACGAAGCGATGACCGCCATCGCGAACCCCGCCGGCGATCGGCCGTCGGACGTGTTGCTCGTCACCTGCGAGTCCGAGGGTCGACCGATCGTTCGGCACTGCATCAACGTCGCGGGCTTCGGGATCAACGGCGACGTCGTGGCGCGCGTGAACTCAGCCTCGAAGCGGTTCGGCGGCCTCGCGACGTTCTTCGGCGCGACGATGCGCACGCTGGCGTCCTACGACTGCCCGCTCGTGAGCGTGGAGTGGGTCGAGGCGGACGGGACCGAGCGGACGTGGGAGGGCGACCTGTACGGCGCGTTCATCGCGAACGGGCACTACTGTGGCGGCGGGATGTGGCTCGGACGCGGCGGCTCGATGCAGGACGGCCTCGTAGAACTCACGATCGTTCCGAGGATCCCGGTCGGCAAGGTCGCCCGCGCGATCCCCCGGATCTACGACGGATCGCTCCGGGACCTCGACGGAATCATATTTGGCAGAGCAAAACAGGTTAACGCGCGGATCGTCAAGTCGAGGGGCCCGGTGGTCGTGGACACCGATGGGGAACCTCCAGGAAACCTTCCGTTGCAGGTCCGCGTACTGGCCGGAGCGTTGGTCGTACGCGGAGTATGGAGGAAATAGGCGTTTGACCGCGGCTTTGCCCGGGATGGCGTGTTGGATTTTTGATCTTTGAACTCGGTTGGCCGAATTCAATGATCGAAAATTCTGTACGCCGCCCCTTGCAGGCTTTCGTCGGTGAACGTATGAAAAGACCACATCGGAACGGGGGACGTTTCGATGGGCCTCCCGAAAGCAACGACACGGGGGTCGCGGAAAACTTCGGGTTGCCGTGTTGACGCCAGCGCCGAAACGCTTACAGTATTTGTACCTTAACCTCACTAGCACGGAGAAACGTCATGAATAAGGCAGACCTGACCGAAAAGCTTGCTCAGAAGGGTGGGATCCCGAAGGTCCGCGCCGCGGCCTACATCAACATCCTGACGGAGGCCATCCAGGAGGCCCTCGTTCGCGAAGAGAAGGTCACGATCTCCGACTTCGGCACGTTCACCGTGTCCAAGCGCCGCGCCTTCAAGGGCCACAACCCCAAGAACGGCAAGCCCATGAACGTCCCCGAGCGCCGCATCCCGGTGTTCCGCGCCGGCAAGGGCCTGAAGAACTCGCTCAATCCGAGCGGGAAGTAGTCCAACTCCCGTAGCAGCCTCCGCGCTGCATCGGGTTTCGGAGGAGGCCGTCGGGGAAACCCGGCGGCTTCTTTCGTTGGTGCGTCCGTTGGCGGTGTGGGCCACACTGGGCATACGTCGTATGACGGAGGTCTGATGTCGCGCGTTCTCCCTATGCTCAGCCTGCTCGCGATCGGCTGTGGCACGCTGTGTGACGACCCCGGCGTGATCTGCACGGTCGTGGGCGATGGCCGCGCGGGCTTCAACGGTGAGGGCCTGAAGGCGAGCAAGACCCAGCTTTATTACCCGACCGACGTCGCCCCCGAGCCGGTCACAGGCCGGGTCTTTATCAACGACTGGAACAACGAGATCATCCGCGCGATCGACGAAGACGGCCGTGTACAGACGCTCGTGGGCGCAGATGAGCCCGGTGACGGCGACGATCAGCACCTGGAACGCACGGACGAGGGCGCCCCGGGTCGCACCGTCGCGCTCAACCACCCGTTGAAGCTCGCGTTCGGCCCTGACGGTACCCTGATGATCGCGGCGTGGCACAACCACAAGCTGCGCGCGTGGGACCCGATCGCCGATCGCGTCCGCATCGTCGTGGCGGACACCGATCCGGACCAGGGCACGGGCGCGAACGCCGGGTTCGAGGGTGACGGAGGCCCCGCCAAGGACGCTCTCGTTTGGTTTCCGAGCTCGGTCACGTTCGACAACGACGGCACCTACTACTTCGTCGACGAGAAGAACGGCCGGATCCGCCGCGTCGACACGGCGGGCACCATCGACACGGTGGCCGGCTCGGGAACGTGGGGCAACGTCGACGGCCCGTGCTTGGACGCTGCGTTCCGGTTCCCGGACGATCCGATGATCGGCCAGCCAAAGCCAGGCGGCGCGATCGTGAGCGCTGGCGATGGCGTGTTGTTCGTCGCCGACACGTACAACGGTGCTGTCCGGAAGGTCGATCTCGCCGTACACGAGGTCACGACGCTCGCGACGGACCTGACGACGCCCGCGGATCTCGCGCTCGGTCCCGACGGGCGCTTGTACATCGCCGACGCGCTCGGGCACGCGGTGTTCGCGATGGACGTTACCACCGGGGACTACGAGCGGGTGGCAGGCACGGGCGCAGCCGGCACCGGTACCGACGAGGTCGCCGCGACCGAGTCGACGCTGAATCATCCCTACGGCATCGGCTTTGACGACGCGGGCGCGTTGTGGATCGCCGACACGTACAACTCCAAGGTCCGTCGGGTGGCCCCATGATCGTCCTGCTGTCGCTGCTCGCATGCTCGGATCACTGCGACGAGCCCGGCGTGATCTGCTCGGTCATGGGTACGGGCGACGCCGGTCTCGCGCTCGCCGGAAGTCCCGCTGCAGACGAGCCGCTGTACTGGCCGTCGGACGTCACGATCGGTCCGGACGGCAACCCGTGGCTGCCCGACTGGAACAACCACCGCCTGATCACGCTCCCCGAACAGGACGGCGTGCGCACGGTGCGCGTCGTCACCGGCAACGTGATGGTGGGTGACGGCCCGATCGGTGGCTCGACGCCCGCGTCCGAGGCCCTGTGGAACCACCCGACCGGCATCGCGTTCGCCGAGGACGGCACCTTCGTGTTCGCAGCGTGGCACAACTCGCGGGTGGTCGGCGTCGACCCCGTCGCGGATACGACGTGGCTCGTGGCGGGCACGGGCGCGCGCGACTTCGGCGGGGACGGCGCCGACGCGACGCTCGCGATGTTCGATCTTCCAGCGAGCGTGGCCTTCGGCGCCGACGGCTCGCTGTTCGTCACGGATCAAGCGAACCAGCGCGTCCGCCGCGTCGCGGACGGCATCGTGGACACCGTCGTCGGCAACGGTGAGGCGACCTTCTGCGGCGACGGCGGTGACCCGCTCGACGCGTGCTTGTGGAACGAGCGTAGCCAGGACGCGAAGCCCGCCGGTCGAATCGCGTTTGACGCTGACGGGAGGCTGCTGATCGCCGACACCAACAGCGATCGGATCCGCGTCGTGGACTTCGACGCGGGAACGATCGAAACGTTCGCCGGCACCGGTGCCAAGGACGTCGGCGACGAAGGGGGGGACGCGCTCGCCGTCGGGTTCGACCACCCGCGCGACGTCGCGGTGGGGCCAGATGGCACCGTATACGTGGCGGACACGAACCACCACTGCGTCCGCGCGATCGCGGACGGCGTCGTCACCACCGCCGCCGGTGTTTGCGGCGAGCTGGGCTACGAAGGCGACGGCAGGCCCGCCGCCAACAGCCTCCTGAACGAGCCGTTCGGCATCGACGTCGGCCTGGATGGCGCCCTGTGGATCGTCGACACGTACAACCACCGCCTGAGGCGCGTCAACCCGGGCTGAACAGCGCCGTCGACTCGCCCGGTCGTAGATCGACGTGGACCTGGCGCCCTTCCACGCGCAGGCGGCCCTCGACGGCCCAGCGAAGCGCCATCGGGTACAGCCGATGCTCCATGGTCAGGATGCGAGCGGCGAGCGCGTCGGGGGTGTCGTCCTGCAGCGCGGGCACCACGCCCTGAGCGATGATCGGGCCGGTGTCGGTGCCGGCGTCCACGAAGTGAACGGTCGCGCCGGCGACGCGAACGCCGTAGTCGTGGGCCTGTTGCTGCCCGTGCAGGCCGGGGAACGCGGGAAGCAGGGCCGGGTGGATGTTGAGGACGCGGTTCGGGAACGCGCCGAGGAACGCGGGCGTGACGATGCGCATGAACCCGGCCAGGCACACCCAATCGATCGCATAGGCGCGCAGGGCGTCGACCAGGGAGCGGTCGTAGGCCTCGCGGTCCTGCGCCTTCGTCTTCGGAACCACGATCGCCGGGATCCCGGCGGCGCGCGCGCGCTCGAGCGCGCCCGCGTCCCGCTTGTCCGACGCGACCACGACCAGCTTCGCCGGGTGTCCCGTCGCCACCGCGTCGATCAGCGCCTGCAGGTTGGTTCCGCCGCCGCTCGCGAGGACTCCGACCCTGTTCACGTGAGGTGGACGTCTTGCGCGGCGTCTTCGATCACGACGCCTACGACCGTGCCGCCGTACGCCTCTGCGACGGCCGTCGCCTGGTCCTGGGGCACGACCCACACCATCCCGAGTCCGGCGTTGAACGTGCGGAGCACCTCGTGTTCGGTCAGCTGCCCCGTCTTGTGCAGCAACTCGAAGATCGGTGCGATGCGCCAGCTGCCGCGCCAAAGCTCGGCGCCGAGGCCTTCGGGCAACATGCGGGGCACGTTCCCGGGCAGCCCGCCGCCGGTGATGTGGGATACGCCGCGGATGTCGAACCGCTCGCGCGCGGAGAGCACGTCTTTGACGTAGATGCGCGTCGGCACCATCAGCTCTTCGCCGAGCGTGCGCCCGAGGTCGGCGCGGTCGGCGTCGAGGTCGAACAGGCCGCTGTCGATGAGCAGGCTCCGGACGAGCGAGTAGCCGTTGCTGTGAATGCCCGACGAGGGGATGCCGATCAGCGCGTCGCCCTTCTTCACGTGTTCGGGGAGGATCATGTTCGTGCGCTCGACCGCGCCGACGGCGAAGCCCGCGAGATCGTAGTGCCCGGGCGCGTACATGCCGGGCATCTCGGCCGTCTCGCCGCCGAGCAGCGCGCAGCCCGCCTGCCGGCACCCCTCGGCGATGCCCGAGATGACGGCCTCGGCTTCGTCTACGGCGAGCTTTCCGGTGGCGAAGTAGTCGAGGAAGAACAACGGTTCGGCGCCGGTGACGACGATGTCGTTCACGCACATCGCGACGAGATCGATGCCGATCGTGTGGTGCCGACCGAGCTTCTGAGCGACGAGCAGCTTGGTGCCGACGCCGTCCGTGCCGGAGACGAGGACCGGGTCCTTGTAACGGCCCATCAGCGAGAACAGCCCGCCGAACCCTCCGATACCGCCGATTACCCCGGGGCGGTGGGTGCCTTTCGCGAGCGGCTTGATCCGCTCGACGAGGGCGTCGCCGGCGTCGATGTCTACGCCTGCTTCGCGGTACGCGTCGCGCATCACTGCCTCCGCTCGCGCCACAACGCGCTCGCATGTTCGAGCCGCTGCCGCACGATTCGATAGACGCCCGGGTCCCACGCGAGCTGGCTGTGGCCGATGCCGCGCACCTGCACGTTGCTCATGCTTGTCTCTCCGGGCCGCGGCCGCAAAACGCTCGCCTGGTACGGGCAGATCAGGTCTTCCCGCGAGTAGATCGACGTGAGCGGCACGTGCGCGGGGAACGTGTCGCGGTTGATCGCTCGCACCAGCTGCGAACGTGGGAGCAGGTCGCCCGCGGAAGACGACAGCGTGCCCATGCCCATGATCGCGACCGCCACCAGCGCCGTGGGGGTGCCGTGGTGCGGGGTGCCGAGGGTCACCACGGACTTGACGCGCTTGTCGCCGCCGAGGTGCTGCACGTACCGCCGCGCGACGAGCCCGCCTTTGCTGTGGCCGATGATGTGCAGCGACTCGAACTTGTGCTTGGCCGCGAGGCTGTCGATCTTGTCGGCGACCTGTCGCGCGACCACGTCGACCGGGTGGGTGTTGTAGCGGTGCAGCACGCCGCCGAGGTTGAACGAGATCACCCCGAACCCGTCGTGACGGAGCCTGTCCTCCATCATCTCCCACAGCTTCCGGGTCTGGAAGAAGCCGTGCAACAGCAGCACCAGTTCGGGCGACTCGAACGTCTCCTTGCGCTGGACGTCGGTGCCGGCGATGTAGATGTTCCGCACGCTCCCGAGCTGGTCGCGCACCGCGTCGTAGGCGCCCCAAGGCGTCAGCCACCGCCCGATCCCCGACCGCTCTGGCATGTGCAGGACTCCCCGCGAACAGCTAACCTCTGGGACTCGGAGGTGTGGATGGCACGCACGGCACTCCTCATGGTCGTGGGGTTGGCGGCCTGTAAAGGCGATGACGGTGTCCTCCCGGCCGACACGAACGGCGCGGGCGACGATTGCGGAGAGACGCCGCCCGTGATCGAGACGCTCACGGTTACGAACGCCGGGATGACGGATCCGGCCGTCGATGACACCTGTGGCGCCGTCGCGGTGCCGCTCGTGCGCATCACCGCGCACACCACGGACGAAGACGGTGACCTGCACTACTGGACGATGCACACCTGGTGGGACACCGTGGTGGACGGCGCCGTCGACACCTCCGTTGCGTCGACCGAGGTCTCGTCCACCCAGGGCCTTTCGTGCCGTACGTTCACGGCCGACCTCGCTACGATCCTTTGTTTGACGGGTGACCCGCCCTACGCCACGCCGGTCGAATGGGCCGCGACCGTGAGCGACGATCTCGACAACGACTCGAGCGTGGTGATCACCACGTTCACGACACCTCACGCGGACGGGACCCCATGAACAAGATGACGATGCACCTGGCGCTCGCCGTAAGCCTTGGCGCCTGCAGCCCGCTCGGGCCGTGCTCCTCCAATGTCGCCGCAGGCACCATCGCAGCCGACGTTGGCGGCGACGCGTGGTCGTCCACCGCGACGTTCCGCGGCACGGGCTCGAACCTGCAGATCAACGCTGAGCCGGCGGCCGGCTGGTTCATGAACTTCGTGTTGCAGCGCACCATCGACGGCGCGCTCCCCGGGGACGCCGTCGCGGCCGGGGTTAGCCCGTTCGACGTTGACCTCGCCGACGGTGGCTTCGCGACGTTGTACGAAGACGGCGCGGGATCCTATTCGAGCAACGACGGCGGCGGGACGGTGCGGGTCGTTCAGGCCTCGGCGACGTCGCTCACGGCCTGCTTCGCGTACACAGCCGGCGGCGATGGCAGCGTGGACGTGCACCACGGCGCGATGAACGCCACCCTGGCCGAGTGAGCGTCGGTCATGTTGTTCGCTGATCGACTCGAGGGTGGCTTGTACGGGCTGCTCATCGGGGACGCGCTCGGGGTCCCGTACGAATTTCACGCGCCCGGAAATCTCCCTCCGCGCGAGGAGATCGAGATGTCCCCGCCCGCGGACTGGCAGCGCCATCGCAGCCACGGGGGCACCCCTGTCGGGACGTGGTCCGACGATGGCGCTCAGGCGTTGTGCCTGCTCGCCAGCCTGCTTCACTGCGACAGGTTCGACGCCGAGGACTTTGGTCACAGGCTGGTGAACTGGAGCGACCACGGCTACCTTGCCGTCGACGGGCGGGTGTTCGACATCGGCAACCAGACGTCGCGGGCGATCGAACGGCTCCGCGCCGGTGTCCCCGCGCTCGCGGCCGGCCCGTCGGGCGAGCGCGACAACGGCAACGGCTCGCTGATGCGCGTTTTGCCGCTCGCGTTGTGGCACCGCGGCACCGACAAGGAGCTCGTCAGGGACGCGGCCCTCCAGTCGCAGGTCACGCACGGCCACCCGCGCGCCCAGCTGTGTTGCGCTGTGTACGTGTTGTGGGCCCGCGGCGCGCTGAACGAGGTGGCCGACCCGTGGGACGCCGCGGTCGAGACCGTGAAGTCGTTGCTCGGCTCGGAGCCCGTGTTTCGCGACGAGCTCGCTCGCGTGCTCGCGTTCGCGTCCCCGGCGGGCTCGGGGTACGTCGTAGATGCCCTGTGGAGCGCGCGGATCGCCGTGCAGGCAGGTCCGTACGATGTGGCCGTGCGTCGCGCTGTCCAGTTCGGCCAGGACACCGACACGACCGCGTGTATCGCCGGCGGCATCGCGGGCGTGCGCGACGGCGCTGGAGCCATCCCCCAGCGCTGGCGCGACGCGCTCCGCGGCCGCGAGCTCGTCGATCCGTTGTGGCTCGAGCTGCTGCGGCGTTGGGGTTGAGGACCTCCGGTATACGCGGTCGCGCCACACCAGGCGCGCGAACGGCCGGGCGAACGGTTATAGTGCAGTTCGGCGGCTGTGCAGCCCCCGGAGACCCGGTTTGATCGGTTCGGTCCTCGATAAGTACGAGGTCCTCCAGAAGGTGGGCGAGGGCGGCATGGCCACGGTCTACCGCGGCCGTCACACCACGCTCGGCCGCGACGTCGCCATCAAGATCCTTCACCCGCACCTGTCGGCGTCCACGCGCAACCGCAAGCGCTTCGCGCGCGAGGCGCGGGCGATCGAGCACCTCAAGCATCCGAACATCCTCGAGATCCACGACTACTCGGGCACGGACGCCGACGAATGCTACATCGTCACCGAGTACGTGACCGGCGACACGCTCGCCGAGACGATGAACCGCCTCGGCAAGATGCCGTCCGAGCCGGCCGCGATGATCGGCCACGATCTTGCTCTCGCGCTCGACTTCGCCCATCGCAATGGGGTGCTCCACCGCGATCTGAAGCCTGACAACGTGATGATCCGCGACGACGGCACCGTAAAGCTGATGGACTTCGGCATCGCGCGGTTCCTCGACGAGTCGCAGGTGACGATGACAGGCGCGCTCGTGGGCTCGCCGGCGTTCATGTCGCCCGAGCAGGCCAGGGAGGGCGATCTTGACGCGCGCTCTGACCTGTTCTCGCTCGGGACGCTGCTGTTCTTCCTGGTCACCGGGCACCTCCCGTTCGCGGGCAACAACCCGAGCGTGATCCTGAAGAACATCATCGAAGGCAACCGGACCAGCGTGTCTGAGCTCGCGCCGATGATGTCGGCGTCGTTCGCGGACATCATCGAGCGGCTGCTCGCATCGGATCGCAACGATCGGTTCAACACGGCGGCCGAGGTCGCAGACGCGCTCGCTGCCTGCCTCGCCGAGGTCGGCGTCGACCGGTCCGTGCCGGGATTCTCGCTGCTCGAGTACCTTGTGCAGCCCGAGCCGTGGGTGCGGCGCCTCGAAGATCACCTGCGCGCCTCGCTCCTGCAAGGTGGGAAGGTCGCTCGTGACCGGGGGGATCAGCTCGCGGCCCTGAGGCTGTGGAACCGACTGCTTTCGATCGACGAGGCGAACGAGGAGGTGCTCGCGCTGGTCGCGGGCCTGCACACCGTGTCACCGGCGTCCGAGCCTCCCCGCGGCCGGTACGCAATCCTCGCGGTGGCGTTGGCCGCGCTGATCGCCCTCGGCACGGGGGGCGGCGCGCTGTTCTATTGGGCGCCTACGTCCGCGCGCCTGACGCCCGCGGACGCGCCTCCCGCGGAGACGTCCGTTTCGTCTTCGACGCCCGCGGCACCGGTCGAGGTCGTGCCGGTCGAGGATCCGCCGGAGACTCCGATCGATCCGAGCCCCTCGGAGGTCTCCCAGCCGTCGCTCGTGAAGGTGCCCGCGATGATGCGCCCGCCGCGGTCGCCGCTCGACCCGTCGCGGAGCCTGCCGTTGGCGGTGGCGCCCCCGGTTCCCGTCGACGGCGGCCCGGTCGCCGTGACGTTCAAGGTCGCGAACAGCGAGGTGTTCGCGGAGGTTTGGTGCGACGGCAAGAAGGTGGCCCGCACGCGGGGCGACAACACGGCGCTGCTCACGCCCGGCACGTGGGCGTGTACGTACAAGTCGCCGAAGATCTTCGACGAAGCGTTCGCGTTTGAAGTCGACGCCGGAGCGCCGCACGAGGAGTCCCACACGGTCCGCCTGAAGCCGCTGCTGGTGAGGTTCGACGCGTCCTGTGGCGATACCTGTCGCGTGTCGATCGATGGGAGCGGCGTGGGAACCGTCGGAGCGCTCGCGCGGAGCGTCGAGATCGGCGAGCGTCCCGACGAGCGCCACCGCATCGAGGTCACCTGCGGTGATCACACCTTCGCCCGCGACTTCGACGGGATGTCGGGCGCGGTGGCCTGTACACCGTGACGCAGATGTCGCAGGTTTCGCAAGCGAGGGTGGGGTCGCGGCGGCTGCGATCGACCTCGAATGCGGCACTTGCGCTGTGGCACGTGGGTTGCTGTTTGTTGGGTGAGGGCTGCCTCTACGTGGCCCCGATCGAGATGATGCCCGTGAACAGCCCCCCCGAAATCCAGGAACCGGACGACCTCATCAACGAGAAGGTGTTGATCGCGGACGTCGAGTACGTGTTGGTGGCTGCGACCGACCCCGACGAGGACCCTCTGTACTTCTTCTGGAGCGGGGTTCCCGCGGACGTCGAGATCCCTCCCGAGCCGCCCATTCCCAAGGTGAATGACGACGGCGTGACGATGTGGACTTCGCTCTACAAGGTGCCGCGCGACCCTCGGCTCGATGGGCGCGCGATTCAGGTCAAGGTGTCCGATCTCGAGCCGCTCGACGACGTGACGGTTCAGTGGCTCTTGACGGTGGAGGAGTGATGCGCGCCCTACGCCCCGTGTTCGTCGCGTGTCTGGTCAGTTCGGTGGTCGGCTGCAGCAACGATTCCGCGGATCTGGTCAACGACGGTTCGTACGTCCCCCCCTTGGAGATGTACGGCGACACCGCGGCGACCGACGGCGAGATGCCCCTCGTCGCGCGCATCGACGTGATTCCGCCCGATTCGCTCGCGTCGCCGTCGGGCGAGACGTACCTCCCGCAGACGTTCACGGCCGACGCTTCCGGAGCGACGGACGACCTCGTCCTCGATCCCCCCGTTCGCTTCGAAGGCACGGTGGCTGCGTACGACACGAGCCCGTACCGCGACGCCGGACTGCCCGGAGTTGGCGGCCTGCTCGCCGGCGCGCTCGTGTCGGTGCGCAAGGCCGCGAGCGTGCAGTCTGCGAACGACGTCACCAGCGCGGGCAGCGTGGACGCCGCGGACCTCGGCGCGTTCCACCTCGTGCTTCCGCCCGATGGCTCGTACGTCGTGAGCTACGTCCCGAACGACCCCGAGCTTCCGTTCCGTTCCGCTCCGCTCGCGCTGCTCGACGACGCGACGCTCGCGGTCGACCTCGGAGCGGGTGCCGCCGTGTGGGGCACGGTCACCGACGCCGACGGCGCGCCCCTCGTCGGCGTGGCTGTGCGCGCGGTGGCGAGCGATGGTCTCGAAGGGACCGCGGCCATCACCGACGCCGACGGCGACTACCTGCTGCGCGTCGAGCCCGGCGCGTGGACGATTCGCAGCGAAGGCCGCTCGAGCGGTCGCGATCCGGTCCTGACCGAATCCGTGACGGTCCCGGCCGAGGGCCGCTCCGTGGATTTCACGTACGGCTCGCTGGACCTCGTCTCCATCGGTGGCCGCGTCGTCGACGATCGCGGGCAGGGGCTCACGTCCGTACGCGTACACCTCACGTCCAACGCGCTGCTCGGCTACGACGGCGCCTCGTACGACGTCGAGGTGCTCACGAACCGCGACGGGAACTTCGACACCCGCGTGCTTCGCGGGGACTACACGGTCGAGGTCGTGCCCGACCGCAACCTCGAGCTCTCGGCGGCGTCGCTGGGCGACGTGGTCGTCGACGACGCGTTCGAAGATCTCGGCGAGACCGTGCTTCCGTCGTTCGCGCAGGTGCTCGGCGCGGTGCTCGACGGCGCCAGTCAGCCGGTTCCTGGCGCGGTCGTCACGTTGCGCGAGGTCGGGTACGACCAGCGCTCCTGGTCGGTGACGGCAGGCGACAGCGGTGCGTTCTTCGTCATGGCGCCGCGCACCGCGGTCCAGGCCTGGATCGCTCCGCCAGCGGACCGCGCCGACCTCGCCAACAAGCGCATCGCGTTCGAGCCCTCGTCGGAGACGGCGCCGGTGTTCGTGCTGTCCGAAGGCGTACTTTTCTCGGGTACGGTGCTCGCCGCGGACGCAGGCGGCACCGACCGGCCCGTGCCGTTCGCGGTGGTCGAGGTGGTCGACGATCGCGGGGACCGCTGGGCAGGCGCCCTGACGGACGAAGATGGGCGCTACTCCGTTCGCGTCGACTGGGCGCGCTGACAGGCGATTTCCGCCTATACTGTGCGCCGGGGGCAGGGATGCGCACGTTTGGGCTGTGGGCGCTCGTAGCGGAGAGTGCGTGGGCGGCGAACCCCAACGCCAATGTGACCGACACGTTCGCGAACGCGACGCTGATCGACCGTGGCCGATCCGAATTGTGGGAGGTCACCGGCGGCGTGATCCGCCAGACGGGCGCGTGGGATCCGGGGGACGGCACCGACGGCGCGTGTTCGGTCACCGTGAACGTGACCATCACGTCCGCCTCTTGCTCGGGACGCGCGACTGCGGATGCGCCGGCCTACGCGCTCGCATCGAGCGCCGCGGTGGGGTCAACGGCGCTCACGGTGAGCGGCGTAGCGGGCTTGTCCATCGGCGACGAGGTGATGATCATCACGCTGCAACGAATCTCCGGCGTGGCGGACGAGACCGGGCGTTGGGAGACCCGGCGCATCGTCGGCATCGCCGGGAACACGCTCACGTTGAACAAGGGCCTGACCAACGCCTATAATGCGACGACGCACCGCACCGAGGTCGTGCGGATCCCGCAGTACACGACGGTCACGGTGGCCGCCGCGGGCGCGCCGAACCTGCTCGCCGATCCGTACAATGGGTCCGTCGGTGGCGTGCTCGCGATCCGCGCGACGGGCCTCGTGAACAGCCAGGGCAATATCAACATGGGCTGGCGCGGCTATCGGCAGACGCCCGAGGCGCACTCCATGGGGCTGTGGGGCGGCGGCAGCGTGGGTGAAGGCCCGACCGCGCTAAACGACGCGGTGTTCCAGCCCACAAATGTCGCAGGGAGCGGCGGGGGCGGTGACGCCGAGTGGTGCCACTCGGGGTTTGGTGGCGGCGGGGGCGCGTATGGAACCGCGGGCGTCAACGGGGTCGTCAACGCGGCCGCCACGTGCGGCGGTGGTTGGGCGTGGGGCGGCGCCACCTACCAGACCGCGATCGGAGGCGCGGCGTTTGGTCCCGCGAACCTTTCGCTGCTCTACCCGGGACCGGCCGGCGGGGCGGGTGGCCGCGATGGCGACAACCCCGGCACGGGAGGTCGCGGAGGCTCGGGCGGCGGCATCGTGTTCATCGCGGCCGATCAGATCACGGTGGGTGCGGCCGGGTACATCTACGACGCCGGAATGCCGGGCGAGGCTGGCGCCGGCGAGACCGGCGGCGGCGGCGGCGGCGCCGGCGGAGCCATCTACCTGCGCGCTCGGGTAGCGAACATCGGCGCCAATCGCGTGCTGTCCACCGGTGGTGGGCCCGGCGACGGCAACATGGACGGCGGCACCGGCGGCGCGGGGCGCATCCGGATCGAGACGACCGGCACCCCTCCGACGACGGCGTCGCCGGTCCCGACGACGGGCGTCCTCGGCTACACGACGTCCACGTTCGTCTCCACGAACCTGCTGTCGACCATCACGAACATCGGGTCGATCGACCAGTTCCGGTACACCGCCACGCTCCCCGCTGGCGTCACGGGAACCGTCCAGTTCAGCACCGATCGTGTCACCTGGTACAACGCGACGGGCGTGGTGTCCGGCACCACGGCGCTGGTCACCGGCGCCGCCCAGACCGTCGACCTGACACCGTTGAACTGGTTCGGCTCGGCGTTCTACTACCGCGTCGTGCTCACGAGCACGGGCGCCAACCGAGGTGAGCTGCCCGATGTGCGCGTGGATTACTGCAGGGACGCCGGCACCGACACGGATCTTGACGGCCGCGGCGATCTGTGTGAGCTCGACGACGACGCCGACGGCATCCTCGACGCGGTCGACAACTGCCCGGTGAACGCGAACGCGACGCAACTGGACCTCGACAAGGACGGGAAGGGCGACGTTTGCGACACGGATGACGATGGCGACACGGTGGCCGACGCGACGGACAACTGCCCCGTCGACAAGAACACGACGCAGCTGGACCTCGACGCGGACAAGCTCGGCGACGTTTGCGACACGGACGACGACGGCGACACGGTGGCGGACGCGACGGACAACTGCCCGGTGAACGCGAACACGAACCAGGCAGATCTCGACGTAGACAAGCTCGGCGACGTTTGCGACACGGACGACGACGGCGACACGGTGGCGGACGTGTCAGACAACTGCCCGGCCGACAAGAACACGACGCAGCTTGATCTCGACAAGGACGGCAAGGGCGACGTGTGTGACACGGACGACGACGGCGACACGGTCGCTGACGTGTCGGACAACTGTCCGGTCGTCGCGAATTCGTCGCAGGTCGACACGGACGCCGACAAGCTGGGCGACGCGTGTGACCTCGACGACGACGCCGATACGGTGCTCGACGCGACCGATAACTGCCCGCTCAATTCAAACCTCGACCAGAAGGACCAGGACGGCGACGGCCTCGGTGACGTTTGCGACGCGGACCAGGACAACGACGGTGTGCCCGACGTGTCCGACAACTGCAAGTTCGTGCAGAACGCGAACCAGAAAGACAACGACACGGACGGGCTCGGCGACGCCTGCGATCTAGACGACGACAACGACACGATCGCCGACCTCCTCGACAACTGTGCGACCGTCGCGAACACGGCGCAGGCCGATCTCGACGTCGACGGCGCCGGGGACGCGTGCGACCCCGACGATGACGGTGACCTTGTCGCCGACGTGATCGACAACTGCCCGCTCGTCGTCAACGCGGGCCAGGTCGACGGCGACGGGGACGGCGCGGGCGACGCGTGCGACCCTGATGACGACGATGACAACGTGCCCGACACGGCCGACAACTGCCCGGTGACCTACAACATCCTCCAGGAGGACTCTGACCTCGACAAGATCGGCGACGCCTGCGACACGGACGATGACGACGACGGCGTCGGCGATGCCTCGGACAACTGCCCGCTCGTGGTGAACGGGGCGCAGACGGACACCGACGCAGACAAGGCGGGCGACGCGTGCGACACGGACGACGATGGCGACGCGGTGATCGACGTGCTCGACAACTGTCCGCTCGGCAAGAACACGCTGCAGGAGGACACGGACCTCGACAAGGCGGGTGACGTGTGCGACCCCGACGATGACAACGATACGGTGCTCGACGGGAGTGACAACTGCTCGTTGCTCGCGAACAAGCTGCAAGAGAACAACGACGCGGACGCGTTCGGCGACGTGTGTGACCCCGACGATGACAACGACGCCGTGGCCGACGGGACCGACAACTGCGCGCTCATCGCGAACACGTCGCAGGCCGATCTCGACGGCGACAAAATGGGCGACGTGTGCGACACGGACGACGATGGCGACGCGGTCGCCGACGCGACCGACAACTGCCCCGTCGACAAGAACCCGTCACAGGGCGACCTCGATCTTGACGGGATTGGCGACGATTGTGACCCGGACGATGATGGCGACGCCGTGCTCGACGCGAAGGACAACTGCCCGGTTACGGCAAACCCAACCCAGCTCGACACCGACGCCGACAAGCTCGGCGACGCGTGTGACGCCGACGACGACGCCGACGGGATCCTGGACGCGAGCGACAACTGCAGCACCGCCGTGAACACGCTGCAGCAGAACCTCGACGGGGACGCCCTCGGAGACGCGTGTGACCCGGACGTTGACGGCGACGGCACGCTCGGGGTGAATGACTGCAACGATCGCGACACCACCGTGGCGGCGCTCGTCGACTACTGGGGCGACGGCGAAGCCGACGGCTGGGGTGACCCCGCCAACCACGTGCAGAAGTGCCAGGCCAGCGCGCCGGCAGGGTTCGTCGCGAACGACAGCGACAACTGCCCGGCTGTGGCGAACGCGCTGCAGGAAGACACGGATGCCGACGCGCTCGGCGACGTGTGCGACCCGGACCTCGACGGCGATACCGTCACCAACGACGTCGACAATTGCGAGTTCGTGCCGAACGTCGATCAGAAGGACACCGACCACAACAGCACGGGCGACGCCTGTGAAGGCGACCTCGACGGGGACGGCTACGCCGACGGCATCGACAATTGCCGGACCGTGAAGAACACCGACCAGCTGGACTTTGATGTGGACGGCGAGGGCGACGTATGCGACGGCGATGCCGACGGCGACACGTTCGATGCGGCGGTGGACTGCGACGACCTGGACGCGGACGCGGGGGAGTTCATCGACTACTTCGAAGACGTCGACGGCGATGGCTTCGGCGACGTTCGATCGACCGTGACCGAGTGCTCGAACATCGCGCCGCCCGGCTTCGCGACGCTGTTCGGCGACAACTGCCCGGACGACCCGAACGCCGACCAGGTCGACCTGGACGCCGACGATCGCGGCGACGTGTGCGACCTGGACGACGACGGGGATCTTGTCGATGACGTCGGAGACAACTGCCCGCGGGTCGCGAATCCCGGACAGGAGGACACGGACGGCGACGGGGTTGGTGACGCATGCGCCGATGATCGCGATGGGGACGGGGTGGCGGACGACGACGATCTCTGCCCGGACGTCGCAGATGCCGACCAGGAAGACCTCGACGGTGACCTCGTCGGAGACGCGTGCGACGATGACGTTGACGGCGATGGGTCCGTCGCGGGCGTCGACTGCGATGACCAGGACGAGTCGGTCACGGACGGGTCTACGTACTACGTCGACCTCGACGGCGACGGCATCGGTGACGCCGGCCAGACGAGCGAGAAGTCGTGCGGCGACCCGCCGCGCGGGTTCGCGCTCACCGACGCCGACAACTGTCCTGGCGTCCCCAACCCCGACCAGATGGATGAGGACCTGGACGCCGTGGGCGACGCCTGCGAAGAACAGGCAGCGGTCGTGGTCGGTGAGGCCTGCGGGTGCGTGACGCCCGGAGGTGGCCTCACCCCTGTCGGCGTGCTCGGTGTGATGGTGGCGATCTTGCGTCGGCGCCGTCCGCGTGGCGCGGTGTTCGGTTAGGACGCATCCTCGGAGGGTGCATGGACACGAACATCGAAGCGGCGCCCTGGTGGCCGGACCTGCTCGCCGCGCGGGACGAGGGCTCGCTCGGCGAGCTCGCTGAGCGCTTCGGAACCACCGTCGTCGCCATCGTCTTGGCGTTCAAACGGTGCGGCATCGCGAAGGCGGCGCAGGCCCCGATCGCTTCGCACCCCCGCCTGCTGCGCAAGGCGCCGAAGCTCACGCGATCCCTGTCGGCCTGGGAGGTTCGCTTTCACCGCGATGACCGGCCCCGGGTGCTGCTCGCTGCCGACTTCGTGACCGCGCTCGGCCTCGCGCGGTCGCGGGGCGACGTGTGCGCGGTGACGCTGCTCGGCCCGGCGTTGTAGCGCGGCGTGCTTCCTCTCCTGCTCAACGTCGCGCAGGCGCAGGAGGCTCCCGGGCCGACAGGGGAACCGTTCACCGATCCGTTCAACGACGTCCTGACGCGGGCCAAAGAGGCCTACTTCGGCGGTCACGTCGCCGACGCCGTCGTGCTGTTCGAGGTGCTGGCGCGCCGGGTGTCGTTCGGCGAGCGGCCGGGCTCTGAGCTCGAAGCGGACGCTCTCATCTACCTCGGCGAGGTCTACCAGTCGCAGGGCCGGTTCGACGACGCCGCGGCCGCGTTCCGTACGCTCGTGGAGCGCGATCCGGACGCGGTGATCAACCCGTACCACCACCCGTCCGAGGTGGTCGCCCAGTTCAACGGGGTTCGCGAGCTCGTGTTGCTCGAGATCGCCTCGAGGCAGGTGCCGCCACCTCCGCTCGAGCCTGCGCCGTGGTGGACGCTGTTGCCGTTCGGCGTCGGTCACTTGGGTGAGGGCCACCTCGGCGCGGGGGCCGCGTTCGGGGCGACCGAGTTGACGCTCGGGGTCGTATCGGTCGCCATGGAACTGTCCCTTCGGCGCACGAACGGGACGCGGAAGGAGCCACACCTGTGGGATCCAGACGAGTTTCGCGCGGCCGTTCGGCGCGTCCAGCTCCAGCGCTACGCGGTCCAGTGGCCGGCCACGTTCGGCTTTTACGGCGTATGGGCCATCGCTGTGGCGGATGCCCGCATTCGCTGGCGCGAAGATCAGCTCCCCGCGAAGGCGGTGGTGACCGTCTCGCCGTTGCCCGGCGGGGCCGATCTGCGCGTGTCGTTCCGGTGGTAGGATGCGTGGGCCATGCCATTCTTCCGCTGTGAACACACCCTCAAGAAGACCCAACGCCTGTTCGCGCTAAGGAAGCCGATCAGCACGATCGGTCGCGCCGCCGGGAACGATCTCGTGCTCGACGACCCCGTCGTCGCGCCGAGCCACGCGAGCGTGATGCGCAAGGGGAAGGACTACGTCATCGCGGCCACGGACGTGAAATCCGACGTGTTCGTGAACGGCCAGCGCACCAAGTCCGCCGTGCTCGCCGCCGGGAACACCGTCCTGATCGGTGCGTGGCAGCTCACGTTCTCTGAGGGTGACGTCTCCGAGGAGAAGCCCGTCGAGAAGGCCCCCTCGGCCGGGCTCGACATCCTCGAGCGCCTCGTCTCGCTCTCCGACGAATTGATGCGCGATACCGCTCCGAACCGCCTGTTCGCCAACCTTCTCAAGGGCCTCGTCGATCTCACGCGCGCCGAGAAGGGCTTCGTGATCGTGATGAAGGACGGGCAGCGCCAGCTGGCCGCGTCCCACAACGTAGACGACCAGAAGCTCGACATGTCGCAGGTGAGCGACTCGATCATCCAGCAGGTCGTCGATCACCTGCAGCCCGTCATCGTTTCGGACGCGATGAGCGACACCCGCTTCGGCCGCGCAAAATCGGTGGTCGACCTCAAGCTGCAGTCCGTGATGTGCGTGCCGCTCATCTACCGCAACGACCTGATCGGCGTGATCTACCTCGGAAATGACGCGATCACCGGCCTGTTCACCGATCGCGATCTTCAGCTGTTGCGCGTGTACGCGTCGCAGGCGGCGCTCGTCATCCACCACGCCCTGCACCTCAACCAGTTGAAGCTCGACAACACCAACCTCCGCGATCGGCTGCAACAGGCCAGTCAGGGCCAGATCATCGGCACCTGCGCGCCGATGAAGGCGGTGTTCAAGATCGTGCGTCGCGTGGCCCCCACCGACGTGTCCGTGTTGATCCTCGGCGAGACGGGCACCGGAAAGGAGCTCGTCGCGCGCGAGGTGCACAACCTCTCGCCGCGACGGAACAAGAACTTCATCGCCATCAACTGCGGCGCCATCCCCGAGAATCTGCTCGAGAGCGAGCTGTTCGGGTACCGCCGCGGCGCGTTCACGGGCGCTGTGACTGACAAGGTCGGCAAGATCGAAGCCGCGAGCGGCGGGACGCTGTTCCTCGACGAGATCGGCGAGATGCCGATGAACCTCCAGGTAAAGCTGCTGCGCGTGCTCCAGGAGCGGGTGATCGAGCGCGTCGGCGACGTGTCCACGCGACCCGTCGATCTGCGCGTCGTGGCCGCGACGAACAAGAACCCGGCGGAGCAGATCGCGAACGGGGCGTTCCGCGAAGACCTCTACTACCGGCTGAACGAGATCTCGCTCTCCCTGCCGCCGCTTCGCGAACGCGAAGAAGACGTCGAGGTTCTCGCTCAGTACTTTCTCAACAAGTACCGCGACCAGTACGACGCGAAGCCGCGCGGGTTCACGAACCAGGCGGTGCTGTCGATGAAGCAGTACTACTGGCCCGGCAACGTGCGCGAGATGGAGAACCGCATCAAGAAGGCGGTGATCATGAGCGATCGCGCGCTGCTCAACCCGGAAGACCTCGGAATCGTGACGGACGACAAGCGGCACATCAAGCCGCTCAACGACGCCGCTGAAGAGTGGAAGCTCGAGTACGTGAAGCGCGTGCTGGCGTTGAACAACTGGAACAAGGCGCAGACGGCGCGCGACCTCGGGGTCGACGCGCGCACGATCTTCCGGTACATCGAGCGCCTCGGGGAGCAGGCATGAAGGTCATCGGGCTGACGGGCGGCATCGCGACGGGAAAGTCCACGGTCGCGAAGATGTTGCGGTACGACTTCAGCGTTCCCGTGATCGATTCCGACAAGCTCGCGCGCGAGGTCGTGGCCCCCGGGCGTCCCGCGCTCGCGCAGATCGTCGAGAAGTTCGGGCGGGACGTGCTGCTGCCGGACGGGACGCTGGATCGCGCGAAGATGCGCGCGCGGATCGTCGCC
>CANNIZ010000072.1 GCA_947505245.1 Pseudomonadota bacterium
CATCCGCGACGCGGGGAACGTCGTCCTCGGCATGCACGTCGGGTACCGCGGTGCTGACCCGGATCGGACGATCGCGAAGGCGAAGTACGGACAGGTCGCCGCGGGGCCGCATCTTCCGCCGGCGAGCGAGAAGGTCATGGTCAGCGACCCGCTGTTCGTCAAAGCGTGCGCGCGGCTCGGGCTGATCAGCGTGTTCGAAGACGCCAACGGCGCCGTGCGCGACGTCCAGCTCGGCGCCGCACTCGGTCCGAGCGTGATCGTGCCGTTCGCGTTCGCGTTGGTCGCTGAGTACAAGGGCATCGATCGCGGCAACGTCTCGTACCTCGGAGAAGACGGCTCGGCGCAGCTCGGCGACTACACGATCAAGGGCGTCGACGGGCGCATGTTGCTCAACTGGCGCGGCACGCCGTTCCCGACCGTTTCGATCGTCGACCTCGTCGAGGGCAAGGTGCCGGCCGACGTCGTGAAGGACAAGGTCGCGATCATCGGCTTCACGCACCTCGCAGAGGACACGGTCGACTCGCCGTTCGGTCGCCAGCCGGGGTTCCTGGTCCACGCCACGGCCCTTGATCAGGTGCTCTCCGGCGACCGCCTCAACCGCGCGACCCCCGCGCTCGATGCGTTGATCACGTTCCTCGCGGGCCTGATCGCGTCGGTCATCTTCGTGCCGAAGCTCACCCCTGCCGCGCAGGTCGCGGGGGCCGCGGTGGTCGTCGCGTTGGCGGGATTTGGTGTGTATGGCGCGTTTGTTGGCGCGCACCTGTGGATTACCGGCATCGGTCCGGTGATCGCGGCGGCCTTCTCGGCGGGCGTGTGCCTCGCCGGGAGCTATTGGCAGGAGGGCCTTCAGCGGCGTCACCTCCGCAACGCGTTCAGCCACTACCTCTCCGATAAGCTCGTGGACGAGCTCGTCGCCGATCCGTCCCGGCTGTCGTTGTCGGGAGAGCGCCGCGAGCTGTCGGTCCTGTTCACAGACATCCGCAATTTCACGACGTTCTCCGAGCGCATCGAGCCGCTCGAGCTCGCGTCGTTCATGCGCGACTACCTCGGGCCGATGACCAAGGCCGTGCTCGACCAGGACGGCTACGTCGACAAGTTCATCGGCGACGCGGTGATGGCGATCTTCGGCGCGCCCGTTCCTCGGGCGGACCACGCCGTGCGCGCCTGTGCGACCGCGATCGACATGTTCAACGCGTTGGATGGCGTGCGCCCGCACGCGTCGCGGCTCGGCATCGACCTGCACATCGGGGCCGGCGTGAACACGGGCGATGTGATCGTCGGCAACATCGGCAGCGCCGAGCGGTTCAACTACACGGTGCTCGGCGACGTCGTAAACCTCGGGTCACGTTTGGAGTCGCTCACCAAGACGTACGGAGTGTTCTGTCTGGTGGGGCCGAAGACCGCTTTGCAGGCGGGCGAGCGCTGCACGTTCCGCGTGGTCGATCTCGTTCGCGTGAAAGGGAAGAACGATCCAATCGAGCTGTTCGAGCTGCTGTCGGGTCCGGGCGGAACGATCGTCGCCTACGTCGACGCCGACGAGTTCCGCGCGGCGATGGCCGCGTGGCGGGCGGGGGACTTTGCGACCGCGAAGACGTCGTTCGAGTCGTTTCTCGCGAAGAACCCGAAGGACGGGGTGCCGAAGTTGTACCTCGAACGCATCGCCGAGCTCGGCGGCGTCGCTCCCACTGGCTGGGACGGCGTGTACACGCACACGAAGAAGTAGCGCGGGTCGAGGAGTCGCTAAGCGCTGACCCGGTACCCGCCCTTCGCGATCGTGCTGCGCAGGCGCACGAGCAGCAGGAACGCGACGGTGGCGAGCCCTGCGACGAGACCGAACCACAGGCCGCGCGGGCCGAAGCCCGCTTCGTGGGCGAGGTACCAGCCGAGCGGCAGGCCGATCACGTAGTACCCGACGATGTTTGCGAGGGCGGGCACGCGCGTGTCGCCAGCCCCGCGCAGCACGCCGAACGCGACCACCTGGGTGCCGTCGAACAGCTGGAACACCGCGGCGATAGGCAGCATCGTCACCGCGAGGGCGACGACGTCGGGCTGGTTGGTGTAGGCCCCGACGAGCAACCCCGGGAACGACGCGTACAGCAAAGCCGACAGGCTCATGCAGGAGGCGCCGCCGGCGACGGCGACGATCGCGGCGGTGCCCCACTTCCGGCCGGCCCCGATGTGGTTTCCGACGCGGGTGGCGGCCGCCATGGAGATGCCGAGCGGCACCATGAACGAGATCGACGTGAGGTTGAGTGCCACCATGTGCGCGGCCACGGCGGTCTTGCCGAACGCGCCGACGAGCAGGGTCGTGCCGGTGAATGCCCACACCTCGAGCGCCATCTGACCCGCCACGGAGGTGCAGGTGCGCGCAACGGTGAGTGCGGCGGCGAGACCTGCGCCCTTGCCGGACGCCCAAGCCGCCAGCAGCCGATCGCGCCCGAACCACAGAATGACAGCGCACATCGCGACCCGCGCGACCACGGTGGCCCACGCGGACCCCGAAACGCCCAATGCAGGGACGCCGAACATCCCGTACACGAGGATGAGGTTGAGCGGCAGGTTCACGACGTTCCCGAGGACCATCGCGATCGCCCCTTCCGTCATGCGCCCGTGCGCCTGCAGGAATTGGCGGCCGACGTTGCCGATCAGCACGAATGGGAGCCCCAGCAGGAGGATCTGGCAGTACGTCCCCGCGATTGGCAACAAGTCGGCCGGCTGCCCGAGCAGCCCGAGCCCCTGGGCGGCGAACAGGTGCAACAGCCCAACGAAGGCGCCGATCACGCCCACCACGAGCGTGCCCTGGCGCAGCGCGCGGCCTGCCGCGGGAAGGTCGTTGGCCCCGACCGCCTGGGCGAACAGCGGGTCGAGGCCCTGCGACGCGCCCATTGCGAGGATCGTGGTGCCGAACGACCACGTGTGCCCGAGTGCGACGGCGGCCAAGGCGTCTTCGGAGAGGTGCCCGACGACGAGCACGTCGACGACCCCCATCGCCATGAAGCCGAGCTGGCCGATCACCACCGGCAGCGCCATGCGCGTGATCGCGAGCGCTTCGTCGAGGGGGCCGTCGCTCTCGGCGAGGGAGCCGCGCCACGCGTACACCGCGGTGACGAGGGCCTCGCGAAGGGCCATGCGGGCGCGCGCGGGGCGCGGCGGCCACACCCCGACCCCCTCGACGGCGTCGAACTGCAGCCGAAACACGCGCTCACAGCGCCACACATGGTAGCTGTCGGTCACGACGAGCACGGGCCCTCGGCCGAGCTTCTCGGCGAGGAAAGACGCGTTTGTCGAGGTGCTGTGTGAGCGGTCCTCGTACACGATCGCGGACTCCGGGACCCCCGCGGCGATCGCGTGGTCGCGCGCGACGATCGCTTCGGCGCGGCCGTGGGTACCGACGCCGCCGGTGAGCGCGAGCAGGGGCGCCTTGCCGAGCTTCCACAACCGGACCGCTTCGTCGACGCGGCGAACGAGGGCCGCCGAAGGCCGCCCATCCGCCAACACTGCGGCCCCGGGAACCACCAGGGCGGCGAACGTCCCCTCGGGAACGCCCCGCGCGCCGTACCGATCGAGCGCCGCAGCGGCCGCGACCCACGCACCAAATAAGACAACGAGCGGCAGGAGCAGGATCACGACGCTGGGTAACCTGGGGGGTTCCGCGCGCGACCTCGGTAGTGGATGATGCCGTGTGCTCGTATTCCTCGCGATGATTGCGTGTCGCCCGACCGACGAGGGCCCCGACCTCGGCGTTCCCGTGGCCGGTCCGGCGTCCGGGAACCTGTTCCTGCGGGGCCTGTCGGCGTCATCGGGGTTGGCGGTCGACACCCTGCTCGATGGCTCGTCCACGACCGTGTGGAAGCCGTCGGGAGACCCGCGCGACGAGGGCGTCGATCTGTGGTTCGAGGGGCCGATCGCGGCGGACATGCTCACGGTCGAGGCCTGTGAGCGCACCGACGTGCGCGTGTACCTGAACGGCGCGGCAGGCCCGGCGATGCGTTTGCAGGCGGGTCGCTCGCAGGTGGCCGAGCTGAACGACCCACAGGCGCGCGAATTGTCCTGGCTGAGGCTCGCCGTCGAGGGCGGGTCCGGCTGCCTCGCCGAGGTTTCGTTGCGCGAAGCTGGCGAGCTGATCCCGTTGCGGCCTCCACGCTCCGTGCGTGGTCACCTGCGCGCTACCGGCACGAACGCGCCGACGTCGGTGTTCGCCGCGCGTTGGTTGCTCGACGGGACGTCCGAGCGCGGCTGGGCTGCCGATGGCGACCAACGGCTGCGGATTACGCTCGACGAGCCCGCTGAGCTGGTCGCTATCGATGTGGCGCCGTTGGGTGCAGGTGCGGCTCCCGTGCTGTCGCTCGAAGACGCTGGCGGTGAGGTGCTCCTCGTCGGTGGGCCCCGGTACGACCTGCCCGCCGGCGCGCGCGACACGCTTTCGCTGCACCTGAAGGACGGTTCTCTGGGGGTCGGCGAGCTTCGTCTGGTGGACGCTCACGGGCCTGTGGCGTTGATCGCAGCCGAGGAGTCCGTTGGAGACCTCGCGGCGGGCACGTCGCTCGTCGGCGCGCTCGACCAGTCGTGGCAGAGCGTGTGCGGGGACGCCAAACGGCGGTACAAGCTGCGCGCCGACGGATCGCTCGCGGTCCATCTGTGGGAGGTCGACCCTGCGCGGCCGGTGGGCGAAGCCGCTCGGCAGGAGGTGATCGACGGCTCGTGGGGCGTGCTCGCCAACGACGGGCCGTGGACGACCGTCGCGGTGCGCGGGCGTCGCTGGAGCGCCGACGGGCGTTGGGACGCCGATGGTAGCGGTCCTCGGGCGGTCGACGGCGTGTTCCAGGTGGCGAAGGTTGACGCGCTCGGCAAAGCGGGGCTCGCGGACGTGTTCAAGGCCTGGGCGCACGATCGCGCCGATCGCGTCGATTGCCTCACCGTCGAGCTCGGCGCGTGGGATGACGCTTATGACGCGCTGGTCGCGGGGCGGGCGCTCGTGGTACGCGGTTCGCAGTTCGAAGATCTCGTGTGGCATCCGTAAGGGGGAATGATGGAGCGCGTGTTCGAAGAAGGCACCACGATCGATCGGTTCCTGCTGGATACGGCTGCGGACTTTCCCGAGTCGACGGGGCAGTTCGTCAACCTGATGCAGAGCATCGTGCTCGCCGGGAAGATGATCTCTGCCCGCGTCAATCGCGCCGGTCTGTCAGGGCTGCTCGGCGGAACCGGTGAGGTGAACGTCCAGGGCGAGTTCGTGCAGTTGCTCGACGAGTACGCGAACAACACGTTCAAGCGCGCGCTCGAACACGGCGGCCACACCTGCATGATCGTCAGCGAAGAAGACGAGGCGCCCACGCTCGTGCCGGAGCGGTTTCACAGCGGTCGGTACGTGGTGACCGTCGATCCACTCGACGGCAGCAGCAACATCGATGTCAACGTCACGATCGGAACGATCTTCGGTATCTTCGCGCGCAAGACGCCCGAGGGCACGGCCGCCACGCTCGAAGACGCGCTGCGGCCGGGCAGCGATCTGATCGCCGCGGGCTACATCGTGTACGGGTCGGGGACCCTCCTCGTGCTCGCCACGGACCACGGCGTCCACGGCTTCTCGCTCGACCCGTCCGTGGGCGAGTTCTTCCTGTCGCACAACGCGATCCGCGTGCCGGAGCGCAGCACGACGTACTCGATCAACGAGGCGTACCGCGAGCAATTCGGCGAAGGCACGCGCGCGTACCTCGACCGCCTGAAGGACCCCGCGCGCAAGTACGGCTCGCGCTACATCGGCACGCTCGTCGCCGACTTCCACCGCAACCTGCTGAAGGGCGGCGTGTTCTTGTACCCGGGCACGGCGAAGTCACCGGGGGGCAAGCTGCGGCTGCTGTACGAGGCGTTCCCGTGCGCGTACATCGTCGAGAAGGCTGGTGGGGCTGCGACGAACGGCAAGACGCGCATCCTGGACATCGTGCCGAAGGAGCTGCACGATCGCGTCCCGCTCGTGATCGGCGGGAAGGCGGAGGTCGAAGAAGCGACCGCGCTGATGAGCCCGTTTCCTTACTAAACGTCGCTCTTGCCGAGCTTGTTCCGCGTGACGATCACGCTCATCATGAACATCGCCCCGAAGGCCGCGCCGAGCAGGATGCCGAAGATCGCGCCGAGGTCGCCCTTGTCGGCATCGTAGCGCTTTGAGATCACGAGCTCCTGCACGACGGAACCCATCGACCCGAAGCCCGAGATCACGCCCGCGGCCAGCGCGGTGTGCTTCTTGCTGCCGAGGTCCATCGCGCCCGCCCCGGTCATCAGCGCGTCCGGGCCGTACAGCGCGAAGCCGCTCACACACAGGCACAGAACGAAGATCGGCAGCGAGGTGGTGCCCACCGCGTACATCGCGAGGCACGACGCCGTCAGCAGGCTGAGCATGATCAGGCTGATGGTAGCGCGGCGGTTGCCGAAGACGCGCTCGGAAAGCCACCCGGTGAGGATGACGCCGGGGATTCCGAACACCTCGAACAGCGTGCTGACGTAGCCCGCCATGTCGCTCTCGAGGTGGTAGTTCTTCTTCAGGAAGTACGACGCCCACGACCAGATCGCGTACCGGATGAACTTGACGAAGAAGTAGAAGGTCGCCACCAGCAGCAGGTTCGTCACCATGCCGTCCGGCAGTCCCGTGCTCGTGTTCGTCGCGACGGGGGCGGCGACGACGGTTCCGTCCGGCGGCGCGGGGTCGTCGATCGGCGCGAGGCCAACGTCTTCGGGCTTGTTGCGCTGCCACAGGATGTTGACCGCGAGGATCACGAGCAGGATGACCGAGCCCGTCGCGAACGCGTATTGGTAGCCCCAGGCCTTGGCGACGGCGGCGGCGAGCGTGTTCGCGAGGATGCCGCCGACCTGGAAGTTCGTCGCCCACCACCCCATCACGCGACCGCGCTCGGACGGGGCAAACCAGGCGACCATCGTGCCCACGTTCGCGGACCAGCCCGTCGATTGCGCGAAGCCGTTCAGCGCCATGAACACCATCAGCGACGTCGGGTTGTCTTCGAGCCCGAGCATGCCGTTGCACACGACGCTCATCGCCATGCCGACGAGCAGCACCACGCGAGGGCCGAGCCAGGAGCCGAGCCCGCCGCTCGCGAATTGGCCGATCGCATAGGCGATGTAGTAGGCGGCGCCGATGTTCCCGAGCGTCGTCGCGCTGAAGTGAAGATCGTCGCCCATCGCGCCCTTCACGATGCTGAACGGCTTGCGCGCGAAGTAATAGCCGGCGTAGCCGAGCCAGGTCGCCGCGAACACGCGCATGCGCCAGGCCTGCCGATCGTCCATCACCCCTCCGCGGGACGGAGGATACTGCATGTGGACGGGGAGGGGACGTGCTGTTGCTCGCGCTTTTTGCGTGTGATCCGCCAGACGACACGGACGTCGCACGCGACGTAGTCGCCGAGATCACAGCTCCGGGGCCGTGGACCGCGGGGTACCACCGGAGCGAGGTGACCTACGTCGATGAGGTCACGGGACTCGATCGCACGCTGTTTCTCGCGTCGTGGTACCCCACCGTGGACGCCACCGGCGCCGGCGAGGTGCGCTACCACGGGCTCGTCGAAGACCCTCAAGCGCTGCTCGACGCGTCGTGCGCGGAGGGCGCGTTCCCGGTGGCGGTGTTCAGCCACGGTCACCAGGGCTACGCAGAGAATTCGAGCTTCCTGATGCGTCACCTTGCGACGCACGGTTGGATCGTGCTCGCGCCGGATCACACGGGGAACACCACGTTCGACGGGTCCGATCGCGAGACCCCGATCTACCGGCAGCGGCCGCGCGACCTGTCGGCCGTGCTCGACTATGCGTTCGACGCGGGCAGCGGCGAGCCCTTTGCGACTCACGTGGACCCGCTCGTGGTGGGCTTCGGGCATAGCTTTGGCGGGTACACGATCTGGGCGACGGGCGGGGCAACCTACGACGAGGCGGCGATCGCCGCGTGCCTGGACGGGTCGGGGTCGTCCTCGTATTGCTCGACGATGACCGAGGCCGACGCGGACGTGTTCCGCGGAGGGCTCGGGGATGACCGGGTCGCAGGCGTGGTGCCGATGGCTGCGGGTGACGTCGATCGGTTCGGGGCCGTAGGCGTCGCCGCGGTCGACGTGCCGGTGCTGATGATGACCGCCGAGCTCGACCACGATGACGCCGAGGCGTTCTGGACGGGCGTCCAGGGCTCGTCGGCGGAGCATCATCGGGTGGTGCTGGCAGGCGCCGGGCACCAGTCGTTCACCGACCTTTCGGGAATGATCGAGGACGTGCCCATCGATCCGGCCGAGGGATGGCGGATCATCGACGCCTACGGCCTCGCGTTCGCCGAGCGACTGCGCGGGGATGAGGCGATGCAGGACGTGCTGGACGGGAGTCTCGCGGTGTCCTCTGCGGCGACCGTCCTACCGTAGGACGCCGAGGCGTTCCCGGATGCGCTGGTCCGCCCCTGGACCGTCCGCGAGGTCGACGACGCCGACCGTCCCGTCGGAGGTGTTCGCGTCAGTGAGCGTGGCCGCCGCACCGCTCACGTCGCCCTGCTGGTGCCGCGCCAGGGCCTGGGCGAACAGGAGCGTGGCGCGCAGCGGCGTCTGCTCCGCGGCCGTCTTCAGGCCGCGCTGGGCGAGCGTCTGGGCTTCTGCCCAGGCGCCGCGCCGGAGCGCCAGCTCAGCCAGCCTTACCAACGCGTCCGGGTGGTTCGCGTCGATCGCGAGGGCGCCCTCGTAGTGCTGCGCGGCCTTGTCCGGACGATTCATCTGGTCGTCAAGCACACGGCCCTTCGCGATGTAGCCCATGATCACGTCGGCCGCGCCGCCGTGGTTGATGATGTTGTTGTACGCGTGGAGCAGGTTGGGCCAGTCCTTGTTCTGCTCCAGGACCATCGCGCGACCCTTGAGCGCTGGGACGTGCGTTGGGACGGCGTCCAACGCCTTCGCGAACCGCTTCTGGGCCTTCTCAGGGTGACCGAGGTGCCACTCCACCACGCCGAGATCGGCGAACGTCTGTGCGACGCGGTCCTTGTCGCCCTGACCGCCGGTGAGCTGGAGGATCTGTTGGTACGTTCGCTCGGCCGCCTTCCAGTCGCCCGCCTTCACGTACATCGGGCCTACGGCCTCGAGCGTGGGCAGGTGTCCGGGGTTCAGCTCGAGGGCGCGCGCGTAGCGGGTTCGCGCCTCATCGGTGCGACCGGTCTCCCGCAGGATCTCCGCGAAGCGGAAGTAGTAGCTCGACAGCTCGAGCCGCTCGTCGAAGTCGTCCGTGTCCTGCGTACGGATCATGTACGGCTCGAGGCGCTCGAACACGCTGAGCGCGGCGCCCTTGAACTCGCCCGAAAACAGATAGTCGGACTGGAATTTGAGCGCCTTCTCGTTGCTCGGGTCGATCTCGAGCACCTTCTCGTAGAGCTTCGTCGCGGCGGGACGGTCCCGGCGGCCTTCTTCCTCGAGCCTCGCTGCGCGCTCGAGGTAGCTGAGGCGCTCGGCCGGGTCCGTCGAGAGCCGCGTCAGCAGCGCCAACGTGCGCGCAGCGCCGTTCCAGTCGGCGCGGGCGAGGTAGAGGTCCGCGAGCCGCTTGGCCGACTCGAGGTCGGGGGGCTCTTCCGCAATGGCAGCCTCGAAGAAGCGGGCAGCGTCGTCGCGCGAGAGCTCGACCTGGCAGGCGATGCCGATGCGCCTGAGCAGATCGGTGCGAGGTGTCCCTTGCAGCATCGACGACAACGTCTGCGCCGACTCGACGAACTGGGACCACGCGCCCTGGCTCGCCCCGAGCTCGACGAGCCGCTCGAGGGACTCGTGATCGCGCGGCGCGAGCTCGAGCACCGCTCGCCAGCGATCCATCGCGACCGCCGGGTCATTCATCTTGTCCTGCGTCAGCCTCGCGATCTCGCGCCGGATCTCGATGCGGCGGCCTTGCTGTGCGAGGCCTTCTTCGCGCTGGAGCACGGCGACCAGGCCCTGCCAATCGCTGGTCCCTTCGGCGAGGCGCCGCAGCCCGGCGAGCGACTCCGCGTCGTCGGACACGTGGTCGAGCGCGTCGAGGAACGCCTGGCGCGCGCTCGGGACATCCCCGGATTGCTCGTACACGACGGCGATGCCGCGCATCGTGGCGCACGCTTCGTTGCGGTCCGTGGCAGAATCTGCGAGCTGTTTCAGGTACTGGACGGACAGCGCCGTCTGGCCCCGCGCGGCGGCGATGCGCGCGAGTGAGGACGTGATCTCGCGGTCCTGCGGCTGCTCATCGTGGAGCTGGCGGTACAGGTCCCACGCTTGATCGGTCGTGGCCAATTTCTCAGCCAGCAGCCATCGGCGACGCGCGTCGATGGCTGCGCGCGAGTCTTCGTCCTTCGTGAGCTTCGAACGCTTCGCGAGCGCGTCGAACGCGCCGCTCCAGTCGCCGTGACGCTCGCAAGCGCGCTCGAGGTGCAGGAGCGCGAGGAGGTCCTGCTCGGGGCTTGTGTGGCCTTCGACCACGGCCGCCCAGGCAGCGATGGAGGCGGGCAGATCGGCCTCGTCGAGGGCTGCTGCGAGGGCCGCGCGCTCGGTCGGTCGGGTCGCGTACAGGGCGATCAGCCCGTCTGCGTCGGCTGCCTGCACGAGCCCCTTGCGGACGCCGTCAAACGCGGACTGGGACTGGGGGCGGTGGCCGAGCGCCTTTCGCCAGGCGTCGAGCGCTTCGTTCTGGCCAAGACTCTCGAGCACGATCGCGGCCCAACTCGCGTGCGCGTAGGCGACCTCCGGAGCGCCCGCGGCATCCGCGAGGCGCTGGTGGAACATCGCCGTGCGCGGCGCGTCTGCGAGCTTGACGGCAGCGGACACTCCCACGATCGCAGCGCCGAGAGCGAGCGGCGAGCCGAGGAGGGGCTCGACGATCTCGAGGGCGCGCTTTGGCTCCTGCAGGCGCTGCGTGGCGAGCCGGGCCTCGTGCAGGCGGTCTTCGGGGGACGAGGACAGGGCGAGGCAGGACGCTGCGAGGCCGTACGCCGTGAGGGACTCCGCGGTACGAGCGATCGCGCGCATCGGGCCGTCCGGCGTCAACGACAGGGTCTCGATCATTGCGCGCGCTGCGCCCGCGTCCCCCCGCTCGATCAGCGCGTCCGCGAGGCGGAGCTGAATCTCGGTCTGCTCTGCGGGCCGGCTGCTGCGCTCCGCGGTCTTCCGCCAGGCCGCGTTCGCCAGCGTGTCCGAAGGCGGTCCGAGGCGGGCAAGGGCGCCGGGGTGCCCGGGATCGTCGGAAAGAATCGCCAGCAGGTGGGATTTGGCGTCGGCGTCGGGCACGATGGCCGAGTACTCCCAGGCGAACAGGTGCCGCCAGGCGCGCTCGGCGGCGGGTGCGCGCTCGGCTCGCGACCGCAGCGCGTCGAGGATGGTGTGGTGACTGGCGCTTCGCGCAGCGAGTCGATCGATCAAATCGAGCACCACACCGCTGGTCGCGCCGACCTCGAGCGCCTCGGAGAGTACCGTGAGCCCGCTATCGGCTTCAGCGCGGTCACATCGCAGGCCGATCAGGCGAGCCGCGGCGCCGGGGTGCAAGATGCCTGGGGCGTTGTCGAGGACGTCGGCCTCGTTCGGATCGGTCGCGGCAGAGGCGAGCCACGCAGACGCGACGTAGTCGGCGTCGGGGGCCACGGTTCGGGCCTTTCCGAGCAGCTCCGCCGCGTTGGGGGCGTACGCGCCGACGAACGAGGCCTGGACGAGGTAGCCGGCGAGGTCGCGCGGGTCCGCGGCGCCCAACGCGCGCTTCGCGAGCACCTGTCCGAGCAGCTTCGTATCGTTCGCCTTGTGGGCGACGCGCTCGAGGCCGTCCAGGGCGGTGAAATCGCCGCGGTCGAGCAGGCGCTCCCACGCGCGCTTTGCGGCGCCAAGCTCGTTTCGCCGCTCTGCGAGCGCACCGAGGCGGGCGAGCGTGGCGCGCGCGGCGTCCTCGCCCGCCGAAGCGAGCGCTGACTCGAGCAGGTCTGCGACCTCCTGCCACGGACCCGTGCTGTACCAGAGCCGATCGAGGGCCGCGCCGACGGGCCCCGTGACGGCGGCGGCGTCGTCCTTGACCGCGTCGCGAAGCAGACGGACGGCCGCCTCAGGGTCGCCCAGGCGCTCCTTCAGCAGCGCGAGGCGGAACGCCGCGTGCGCTCGGTCGCGCGGTTCGGCCAACACGGCGAGCTCGTCGCCGATCGCCTTGGCGAGGTCTTCCAGGCGTCCTTCGCGCTTCAACCAGGCTTGGCGTTCGGGATGGGCGAGTCGGGAGCCCGACTTGATCGCCAACGCGAACGCGGCCTCGGCTCTGTCGCGCTGGCGGGCGGCGGCGTGCTTGCGCGCGGCGCGCATCGCGTAGGTAGCGCGATCGGTGAGCTGCTCGGTGCGCGCGGCCTCGACGTCGTACAGCGCACCGAGGGCGGCGTCATCGCCGGCCTGTTCGAACAGCGCTTCGAGCGCCAGGAACGCCGGCGCGTGGGTGATGTCCGCCTCGCGCGCCCGCTCGAACGCGCGCTGCGCCTCCGGTACGCGCTTCAGGCGCTGCAGGATGCGACCCTGCTCCCAACAGGCATCGGCCGCGATGCGGCCGCGCGACAGCTCCGCGATGTGGGAGAGCGCTCCGATCCGCTCTTCGTCGCGACCCAGCTCGGCGAGGACGTCGCGGTACTGGCACCACAGCGCGTAGGCGCCGGGGTCCTGCTCCAGGCCCTGGTGGAGGAAGCCGACCGCGTCGTCAGGCTTGCCGAGGCGCGTGCGGTACAGCACGGCGGCCCGCTCCCACGCTTCGGCTGCTGGTGCGCCGGCGCGTGATCGCGCGATCGCGACCAGGTGCAGACCCGCTTCGGACCAACGCTCGTGAGCTACCGCTGAGATCAGGAGCTCCTCGTGCAAGGCGGGATCGTCTCCGGCCAACGCGGCGTCATCGAGCAACGCGTCGGCGCGGGCGCGGTCTCCTGCGCGCGCGCACAGGCGCGCTGCTGCGATCAGCAACGTGCCGCGCGGTCCGGTCTCGCGCTCGGCGGCCTCTGAGACGAGCGCACGAACGAACCCCCCGAGATCGGCGGTGGCTCCTGCGGCGCCTGAAGGCGCGCGCACCATCGGCACCGGGACGGGTGCGAGCGGTGCGGGCTCCTCTTCGAGCGAAGCGAACACTTCCGACGCCGTGCCCATCGGTGGGGCGATGGCCGCCTCCGGCGGGATCGCCGGAGACACGGGTCGGCGGCCCTCGCGGAGGGGCGCCGGCGTGGGCGTGATCGCGAGCATCTGCCGCTGGTTTTCCGCCGAGCGGAGGGCCAGGGGGACCGCGGGGGGAGGTGGGAAGTTCCCCACCAACGGCGGGGTGAACGTAGGGCCTGCGCGAACGGGCACGGTGTTGGCGCGCGCGGGAGGCGGCTCCTGGGTCTTGATGAGCGGTACGGTTCCCTGATCATCGAGATTGTCGGCGTAGACGTCGCTGCTGCTCGACGTGTCTTCGCTTGCTTCGCGCACCTCGCTCGGCTCGCGGAAGGCGTTTACCTCGCGTGAATCGGACTCCAGCTCGACGTCGAGCGTGGCGTCTTCTTGCGTGGGAAAGTCGGGGCTCAGGATGTCGACTTCGTCGCGCAAGAACGTGGGACGTGGGGTGCCTTTGAACGCGACGGGGACGGGCGTTGCGGGGACCCGGGTCGACGGCTCCGTCATGTCCGGATCGTAGGGGGCGAGCGTGGCCCCAATGAGCTCGGTGGGGAGCGCGTCCGGGAGGTGATCGCCCTCGGCACGCTCGAGCAGGTTTACCGCCACCGTGGGGGTAGGCGGCGCGGGCCGGGCGATCTGGAGGTCGAGCAGCGGCGCGGGCTCGGGGGCCATGGTGAGCGCTGTGACGGGCTGGGGAGGGGCCGCCGCGGGAGGAGGCGCCGCCGCAGGAGGAGGCACCGCCGCCGCAGGAGGCGCAGGGTTTGGCTCGTCGAGCGCAGCCAACATGGACGGTGTGGGCGGCAGTGTAGGCATTGGCGGCGGGCGGCGGATCTTGCGATCCGGGATGAACTGCGGCGCTGGAGGCGCAGCTTGAAGGCCGTCAGGCCCGGCCTTCGGCTTCTTTGGCGACTCTTCGGACGGATCGTCCAGCCATTCGGAGTCACCACCGAAGAAGTCGGCTTCTACATTCAGGGACTTGTCGTCTTTGTCGTTCTTTCCAGCCACGCCGGGCTCCGCGAGCGAAGGCGAATGCTATCACGGACCGGGGCAGCCCTTTGTCAGGGGCGCGTCACAAGCCGAGCGGCAACGTCGCCAGCAGAAGCTTGATGTCATCGTCATCGAAGTTGAAGCCCGCGCCGACGAAGCCGGTCGCATAGCCATATTGAAGGCCGAGGAACGGCTGCTCGGTGCCGACCTCGACGTACACGTGGGGCATCGGCCGGTACCGCGCGAGGATGCGCGCGTTCGGCCACGCTGGACCGTTCACGGCGGGGTAGCGACCGAGATCGAAGTCGAACAGGTCGCCTTGGAATTCGAGCTTGTCGTCGAACGTCCAGTACGAAGCGCCAAGACCGCCGCCGTCTTCCTTGATGCCGAGCCGGATCCCGAGGTGGTGGAAGCGCTTGTTCATCATGAACGTCAAGCGGTAGTCGGGGGCTCGCTTCCAGATGGTGGTGACCTCACCCGTGGTCTGGTTGAGCTCCTCCTCGTAGGTGACGGTTCCCTGCGGATAGTCGACGAATTCGAAGTTGTACCAGAAGTCCTCTTGGGGCATCAGGCGCACGCCCACGATGTTGGCGCCGCCGCCCGCGAGCGGGTTGCCGTAGAAGAACTCGGGGTGGCGCTCCTGCGGGCTCGAGCCGAAGTAGATGCGGCCGTTGTAGTAGACCTCCGAGTGCATCCCCGAGAAGCCCTCGATGACGCCGTTCGCGTTGCCGATCGTCTCGTTGAGGAGATCCACCGTGGTGCGGTCGTTCACGAGGGCGCCGATTGTGCCCTCGCCGGAGTCGATCTTGTGCGTGACGGAGCGGACGTCGTCGGTGGTCTTCTGCAGGGCGTCTGTGGCGGCCTTCAGCTTCTCCATCTCCTCCTTGACGTCGCCGCGCGTGTCCGTCGCCATTCCGTCGAGCGTGTCGGTAAGTCGCTTCGTGCTCTCGACGATGGCGTCGATGTCGTGCGCGTTGCGTTCGGCAAGGCGGTTTAATTCGTCCGACAGCGCCTGGATGTTCTGCAGCGTGGCCTCGAGCGCCTCGCGGTTGTCGTCGTTGTCGGTCACGGCTCTTAGGGACGCGGTGATCTCTTTCAGATCATCCGAGATGGTCTCGACGTTCTTGGTGATCTTTTCGAAGTCCGCCGGCTTGTCCTTGAGTTCGATGTAGCCGGTCCCGTCCGTCGGCTTCATGCCGCCGTCCGTCCCAAGGTCGACGATGATGTACTTCTCGCCCGTCAGCAGGCTCTGGCTTCGGATCTCGGCGAAGCTGTCTGTCGGGATGCCGTTTTCGACGCGAATGGACAGGTCCAGTACGGCGTGGTCGCCCTCGAGCGTGACGCGGCCGATCTCACCGATCTCCACGCCGGCGACCTTTATGGGAGCCTTGACCAGCAGCCCCTCGGCGCTCGGCACGGAGAGATGGAGCGTGTAGGTGGGAATGTCTGCGGTGAGCCCGTCGATGCTCCAACGCAGGGCCCAGATGCCCGCGGGAACCGTGATGAGCAGCAACGCTCCGACCTTGAACTCGTTCGACCAGCCCACCGTCACACCTTCATCGGTCCGTCGAGTGACCCCGCCAGGAATTGGCGCACGAGCGGGTCCATAGACTTCTTGAAATACTCTGGACTTCCCTCGTGGGCTACCTTGCCCTCGAACATCATCGCGATCTTGTCGGCGATGTCCAGCACCGCGTGCATGTCATGGCTGATGATCACGCTCGTGAGCGTGGGACGCGCGTCCTGGGTGTCCCGGATGAGCTTGTCCATCGCGGCGGTGAGGATCGGGTCGAGGCCCGTCGTAGGCTCGTCGTAAAGGATGTACTCGGGGTCGCGTACCAGCGCGCGCGCGAGCCCGACGCGCTTCCGCATGCCGCCCGAGAGCTGGCTCGGGACCTTGTCGTTCGCCCCATGCAGGCCGACCTGTGCGATGAGGGCTTCGACCTTCTGCTTCACCTTCGCATAGGGCAGGTTCTCGTGTTCGACGAGGGGGAACGCGATGTTCTCGAAAACGGTCATCGAGTCGAACAGGGCGGCGTCCTGAAACACGATGCCGAACCGGGTGCGGACCTTGCGAAGATCGCGGTCCTTCATGCGCGTGAGCTCGTCTTTGCCGACCCAGATCTGCCCTTTGTCGGGCCTTAAGAGCCCCATGACGTGCTTGATGGTGACGGACTTGCCGGTGCCCGACCGGCCGATGATGACCGTGATCTTTCCGCGCGGGATGATCAGGTTCAAGCCGTCGAGCACGGTCTGTTTCCCGAACGTCTTCACCACGTTGACGTACCGGATTGCCGCGGGCGCTCCGGTGACGGGGTCGATGACCTCGTCGGCTCCGCTCACGCTTCCGCCGGGAGGAAATAGGCGATGAAGAAGTTGGAAACCAGGATCGCGACCGACGACACGACGACCGACGAGGTGGTGGCCTTCCCGACGCCGACGGCCCCGCCCTTCGTGTAGAAGCCCTTGTAGCAGGACACCGCGCCGATGATCACGCCGAAGATCAGGGCCTTGAACAGCCCGGAGTTGATGTCGTACGGGTCGACCCAATCCTTCAGGTTCGTCATGAACGCGGGGTAGCTCATGCCGAGCGGGCCCATCGCGACGGTGTAGCTGCCGAGGACGCCTACGAGATCGAACACCGCTGTCAGTACGGGCGTCATGACGATGGACGCGATCAGGCGCGGTTTCACGAGGTAGTTGATCGGGTCGACGCCCATCGCGTCGAGCGCGTCGATCTGTTCGGATACCCGCATCGCGCCGATCTCGGCGGCCATCGCGCTGCCGGCGCGTCCGGCGACGAGGAGACCGGTGAGCGTGGGGCCGAGCTCGCGGGTGAGGGCGACCGCTACGGTGCCTCCGACGAGGCTCTCGGCCGAGAACATGTGAAACGCCTGGTAGCTCTGCAACGTGAACACCGCGCCGGTGAACGCGCTCGACAACATGATGATCGGCAGGCTCTGCACGCCGATGAATTCCATCTGCTGGATGATCAGGCGCAGGCGCATGGGACGCCGGAAGATATTGGCGAAACCGCGACCGAGGATGACCGACACCTTGCCGAATTCTTCGACGAAGGCGATGGCTCTTGAACCGGTTGATTCGATGGCGCGAGTGATCACGAGCTATACCTGCGACCGGGCCATGTAGCGTGTTGACCAGGGTCCGTCGCGGAGACAAGGTTGGGGACGTCGCTCATCGCGGGTGCAGCAGGGTTCATCGGCAGTCACCTGTCCGAGCGTTTGCTCGCGGACGGCGAGCGCGTGATCGGCGTGGACAACTTCGTCACGGGCGATCGGCGAAACATCGCGCACCTGGCTGCGAATCCGGCGTGGCGCTTCGTCGAGGCAGACGTCACCCGGCCGATCGTGGAAGACCTTGGACGGGTCGATGCGATCTACCACCTTGCGTCGCCCGCTTCCCCCGTCGTCTACCTCGCGAAGCCGTTCGAGACGCTGTACGCGGGGAGCGACGCCACGAGGCTGCTCCTTGAGCGCGCGGAACGCGACGGAGCGCGGTTCCTCGTCGCGTCGACGTCCGAGGTGTACGGCGATCCGCTCGTCCACCCGCAGCCGGAGTCGTACTGGGGTCACGTAAACCCGGTCGGGCCGCGCTCGGTGTACGACGAAGCGAAGCGGTTTGGCGAGACGCTCACGATGGCGTTTCATCGCTACAAGGGCGTACAGACGCACATCGCGCGCATCTTCAACACGTACGGTCCGCGCATGAGCCTGAACGACGGGCGCATCATCCCCGCGTTCTGCGGCGCCGTGCTGCGCGGAGAGCCGATCCCGGTGTTCGGCGATGGCCTGCAGACGCGGAGCTACTGTTACGTGGACGACCTTGTGGACGGGCTCGTTCGGCTGCAGCGCTCCGACCTGCGCGAGCCCTGCAACCTCGGCAACCCGCACGAGCTCACGGTGTTGGCGCTCGCGTCGATCGTGCGCAAGCTCGCCGGTAGCGAGGTCGCGATCGTGCATCACCCGCTGCCCGAGGACGACCCGAGGCAGCGAAGGCCGGTGATCGATCGCGCACGTGCCGAGCTCGGGTGGGAGCTCAAGGTGTCGTTCGAAGAGGGCCTTCCACGGACGTTCGCGTGGTTTCGCACGCACCGGACGTGAACGATGTGGATCGCGATTTCCGGCTCGGGCAGCGCCTGCTGCTCGGCGGGGTAGGGTCGATGGCGCTTGTTTTGGGCCTCGGCGGGGCGCTGACCGCGCAGCTCGGGCTCGCAACGCACGACGCGGGTGGAGCGGTAGCACTTGCGATGTTCGGCTTCATCACGGGCCTCCCGTACCTGCAATGGGTCGTGGCGCTTCCGCTCGCGGCCGTCCTCCACGTTCAGGGGCGCACCCTGGTCGCGCGGGGCGTGCTGCGCGCCGCCGTGGTGGTGTTCCTCGGCTACGGCCTGATGTACGGGTTCTGCGGTGGCCTCCTGGGTCTGCTGTCGCTCCTCGACGGGTCGAACGTCGGATGACCATGGAGGAGCCCGATGATCCGCTCCCGCTCGTCCCGCTCGGCGACCTGTTCGCGCTGGTTTTCGAGCGGCCCGGGGTGGTGAAGATCGTCGCGGGTCTCCTCGGGTTGGGCCTCGCTCTGCGCCTGTTCGTGGCCATTGTCGTCGGCTCCGCCACCGGCAACCCGCTGACGGGACTGTTCCTTGCGCTGGGGCTGGTCCCGCTCGTGCTGCTCGCCGGGAGCTTGCCGCTGCAGCGCTACGCGCCCACGGAGGACGTGCGGACGGCGGCGCAGATCTGGCGCTGGGGTGAGGCGGCGGTCGCGGGTACAGTGCCGCACGTGGTCCTCGTGGTGTGGCTCACGATCGGCACGCTCCTGTCCGGCCGCTATTGACCGCAGCCGAGCAGGGCGGGGAGCAGTTCCCCAGCAGGGCCGAGGTGCACCGCATCGAACGCGCGCGCGTTCTCGGGCCGCTCGGCGTTGACGAGCACGGTCCGACCACCGCGGTAGCGGACGTCCTCGACGAAGCCTGCCGCAGGGTACACCAGCCCGGACGTGCCGATCGCGATGAACAGGAGGTCGTGGCCCCCCGCGCCAATGAACGCCTCGACGCGGGCGAGGTGATCGGGGTCGAGCCACTCGCCGAACCACACGATGTGGGGCCGTAGGAGCGCGGTGACGCCGCGTTCGGAGCACAACACGCACAGCGGCAGGGTGCCGTCCGCGTACGCCGTCGTGTCGCGAAACGGGGGGCGGTCACACGTGGTGCAGCGCGACGTCATCAGGTTCCCGTGGATCTCGATCATCCGCTCGCTGCCTGCGTCGCGATGAAGTCCGTCCACGTTCTGCGTCACGAGCAGGAACCGGTCGCCGAGCCGCTGTTCGAGGGCCACGAGCGCGCGGTGGGCGGGGTTGGGGACGATCCCGGCCATCGCGGCACGCCGCAGGCTGTAGAACCGCCACACCAGCGTCGGGTCGCGCTGGAACCCCTGCGGCGAGGCGACCTGTTCGATGGGGTGCCCCTCCCACAGGCCGCCCGCGCCGCGGAACGTGGGCACGCCGCTCTCGGCGGAGACCCCCGCGCCGGTGAGCACGAGGACACGGGTGGCAGGGCCGATTGCGAGCGCGTCCATGAGGCTCCTTGCGGTGCCATCGTACACCCGCTCGTGATCTTGACGAACGGGCTTCGACGGGTGACATGGTGCGTCCTCGGGCATTCCGCCCAAGGAAAGAACGACACCATCGGGGCCGAGTTCATCGCCCAGCCCTGGGATGTCGCGATTGGAAGAGAAAAGATGTCGTTCCGCGCCGAAGACAAGTCCGTAATCATCGAAAAGCACCGCCAGCACGACGGCGACACCGGGTCGCCCGAAGTCCAGGTGGCGCTGCTCACCGCGCGCATCACCTACCTCACGGGTCACATGAAGGATCACGACAAGGACTTCTCGTCCCGTCGCGGCCTCCTCAAGCTCGTCGGGCAGCGGCGCCGGCTCCTGAAGTACCTTCAGGTCACGGACCCCAAGCGGTACCACGCGTGCATCGGCGCCCTCGGCCTTCGCCGCTAGTCAGCAAGAGAGAAACGGGCGCACTTCGCGCCCGTTTTCGTTTATAGGCCCGGATTCCCCGGGTCTCTGTTCACTGAAATCACAGTTCACTCCCCCGCGGTCTCCGATTCGCGTGCCTTTGTGGACCGAGCGTGGTGATGATTCCTGGTCGCCGTCATTTGACGACCTCTGGGAAATCCACCTGCCCCGCTCGCTCCGAACAGGTTCGCAAGTCATGTTGCTTCGCTCACGCAGTTCGCTGCGCGCTGCGCTTGCATCTCCGAACGGCCCGACGGGTGGGGTTCTGTGTTGGAGAAATCATGAAGATTGTCAAGAATTCCGTCGAGATCGGCGGCCGTACCATTTCTTTCGAGACGGGCTGGATCGCCAAGCAGGCGTCGGGCTCGGTCATCGTGCGCGAAGGCGACTCGATGGTGCTCGTCACCGCCGTGTGCGCGGGCATCGGCGACCGCGAGTTCGACTTCCTGCCCCTGTCCGTCGAGTACCAGGACCGCTCCGGTGCGTCGGGCGCCATCCCGGGTGGCTACTTCAAGCGTGAAGGCCGCGGCACGGAGCGCGAGACGCTCATCGCCCGCGTCATCGACCGCCCCATCCGCCCATTGTTCCCGAAGCACTTCCGCCAGGAGATCCAGGTCATCGCGCAGGTGATGTCCTACGATCCCGATCACGAGACGGAGCCCCTCGCGATCTGCGGCGCCGCCGCCGCGTTGCACGTCTCCGACGCGCCCATCTCGGAGCCCGCCGCGGGCGTCCGCATCTGCCGCGTGAACGGCCAGCTGCTCGTGAACCCGTCCCGCGCGGACCGCGACGCTTCCGACCTGAACCTCATGATCGCCGGCACCAAGTCGGCCATCACGATGGTCGAAGGTGGCGGCGCCGAGTTCGGCGAAGACATCGTCATGGAAGCCATGACGCTCGCGCAGGACTGCATCACCAAGATCTGTCTGTGCATCGAAGCCCTGCGCACCGAAGCCCTCGCGGCCGGTCGCGCCCAGGCGAAGATCGTGGTCCCCGAGAAGCCGAAGGCCGAAGGCGAGATCACCGCGTGGATGGCCGCCAACGGCACCGACGCGCTCAAGACCGCGCTCGCGACGCCCGGCAAACACGAGCGCGGCGACGCGCTCAAGGCCGCCCGCAACGCGCTGATCGCGAAGATGCTCGACGGCGTGACCGACGAGAAGGTCAAGGCCGACAAGACCAAGAACGCGAAGCTCGCCTGGGAGCACCTGCTGCGCGACACGATGCGCGGCACGGTCCTCACCTCCAAGAAGCGCATCGACGGTCGTGGTCCGGCGGACATCCGCACGATCACCTGCGAAGTCGGTGTGTCGCCCCGCGCGCACGGCTCGGCGTACTTCACCCGCGGCGAGACGCAGTCCTTCGTGACCGTCGCGCTCGGCACGGACGACGACACGCAGCGCATCGAAGAGCCGGGCGGCCACGTCGAGCGCCGCTGGCTGCTCACGTACAACTTCCAGCCCTTCTGCACGGGTGAAGCCCGTCCGCTCCGCGCGCCCAAGCGCCGCGAGATCGGTCACGGCGTGCTCGCGCGCCGCGCGCTCGAAGCGGTCCTCCCGCCGAAGGCGACCTTCCCGTACGTGCTTCGTAGCACGTCCGAGATCCTCGAGAGCAACGGCTCGTCGTCCATGGCGACGGTCTGCGGCTCCACGCTGGCGCTCATGGACGCCGGTGTGCCCATCAAGGCGCCGGTCGCGGGCATCGCGATGGGCCTCATCGAAGAGAAGGGCGACTTCGTCGTCCTCTCCGACATCCTCGGCGACGAAGACGCGCTCGGCGACATGGACTTCAAGGTCACGGGCACCAAGGAAGGCATCACGGCCTTCCAGATGGACGTGAAGACGGGCGGCGTCTCGCCGGCGGTCATGAAGGTGGCGCTCGCGCAGGCCAAGGAAGGCCGCATCCACATCATCAACGAGATGGAGAAGACCATCTCGAAGCCCCGCGCTGACCTCTCGCAGTGGGCGCCGCGCATCACGACGCTCCACATCAAGCCCGAGAAGATCAAGGACATCATCGGCCCCGGCGGCAAGATCATCCGCGGCATCCAGGAGCAGTGTCAGGTCAAGATCACCGTCGGTGACACGGGCCGCATCGACGTCGCGTCGACCGATCCGCAGCGCACCGAGCGCGCCATCGCGATGATCCGCGAGATCTGCCAGGAAGCCGAGATCGGCGCCCTCTACGTCGGCATCGTCAAGCGCATCGTGGACTTCGGTGCGTTCGTCGAGATCTTCCCCGGCACCGACGGTCTCGTGCACATCAGCGAGCTCGCTCGCGAGCGCGTCGAGAAGGTCACGGACATCCTCCACGAAGGCGACGAAGTGCTCGTCCGCGTGATCGACGTCGACCGCAGCGGCAAGATCCGCCTGTCGCGCAAGGAAGCGCTGCAAGCCGGTAACTAGCATGCCGGCCGTTCTTCTCGAACGGCTTGCCCACGGGGCAGATCTGGCGCTCCCGACCTACGCGACAGCGGGGGCCGCGGGCGCCGATCTCGTTTCGGCGGAGGTGATCGTCCTCGAATCCGGAGCCCGCGCGCTCGTCGCGTGCGGCTTCCGGATCGCCGTCCCGGCCGGGTTCGAAGCCCAGGTGCGGCCGCGGTCGGGCCTTGCGCTCAAACACGGCGTGACCGTGCTGAACGCGCCGGGGACGATCGACTCCGACTACCGGGGCGAGGTGAAGGTGCTGCTCGTGAACCACGGGGCCGCGCCGTTCGCGATTCAGCGCGGCGATCGCATCGCGCAGCTCGTGATCGCCGCTGTCGTGCAGGGCGCGTTCGTCGAGGGCGCCCTCGATGACACGGTGCGCGGCGCCGGGGGATTTGGCTCCACCGGGGTGCGAGGGTGATCACGCTGCTCGTCGCGACCGCGCTGGCTGCGACGGCGCCGAACGGCAACACGTTCGACCTTCCGTCAGGCTGGTCGGACGGGCCCGTGTTCCGCGACGATTTCGGAGACGAAGTGGTGGGCCACGTAGACCCGCGACCGTGTCCCCTCCTATTTGAGCGACATCCGCTCGGACCGGGGCAACATCCGATCGGGCTGTGGCCGACCCCGCCGCCCTGGCTCGGGTGGGACCCGAACGACGGCACTTACCACGCGTGTGTTGCTGTGCCCGGCGGGTCGCTCGTCGTGGACATCGCAACCAACAGGCACGAGGTGCTGTTCAACCGCTACCTGCCGCTGTTGGCGCCGCTGCGCGCTGCGATGGAGCTTGAGCCGGTGCACACGTCGGGAACACCGTCGTCAGCGACGTCGGAAGACGACGCGACACCGATCATCGGCGGCATGGGGCTGTTCGCGACGATGGGTGAGAACGCCCCGGCTGGAGGAGGTTTCGCGCTCCATTTTTCGGCGCCAGCGCAAGATACGGGGCCGTTCGTCGGTTTGAATTTCGGGCTCGGTGCGGTCGGTGGCTTCCTCTATGACGTGGACTTCCACCTCGGCTTCGCCTGGACGGCAGGTGTGCTTCACAGCGCGCTCTACTCGGGTGTCGGCGCGGACGGCGTCACGTCGCGCGTCCGTGGCTCGGCAAAGGCGCCGCTCGGCGCTGTGGTGTTCGCGCCCATCTTGCCGCGCTTGACGGTTGAGCTGGGGGGCGAGGGACGGTGGTACTCCGCCGGTCGCCGCGCCTACGTGGACGGCTTTGCGGGCTTCGACGAGGTCGAGGCCTACACCGGCCTGTGGTTCGCACGTCAGGTGGATGCAAGCTCGGAAGACACCCCGAACGGGCTTTGGTTGGGCGGATCGTGGAAGGAGACGCCCGACGGCTGGGTCGCGCGGATCACGGTCGGAACGGGCACGGTCGCGCTGCGGTAAATATCGGACATGCTCTTCAGATCGTAGTATGTGCGCCGAACTATGGGGTGCTTATGACCGTTCGCCGCTCGCTCGTCGTCCTTTCCCTGCTCTTCGCGTGTCGCCACAAGGAAGAACCTTCGGACACCGCGCTGGTCGATACAAGCGACAGCGTTGATGCCGATGGGGATGGCGTTCCCGCGTCGGAAGACTGCGACGACAGCGATGCCAACATCGGCCCGGGCGGCGATACGCGTGTGATGGCGACGACGATGACTGCGATGGCCTGATCGACGAGGACGCCGCCAACCCGCCGACGTGGTTCCCCGACGCGGACGGCGACGACTACGGCACCAAGGCCGGCGCTGTGGACGCCTGTGAGGCCCCGTCGGGGATGGTCGCGGCCGACGGTGATTGCGATGACGTGCGCGCGGACGTTCACCCGGACGCGGTCGAGGACGATTGTTCCGACCCGATCGACTACAACTGCGACGGCTCAGTGGGCTTCGCCGATCATGACAACGACGGCTTTGCCGCGTGCGATGACTGCGACGACACCGATGGCGCGGTCAACGCGGACGCCACCGAGGTTCCGTACGACAGCATCGACAATGACTGCGACGCTGCCACGCTGGAAGACGATCTGGACGGCGACGGCTTCCTCGCGGCCGACGAGTGCGACGACACCAACGGTTCGGTCAATCCCTCCGCCACCGAAGTGGCCTACGACGGCGTGGACAACGACTGCGATGCTTCGACGTTGGAAGACGACCTCGATGGCGACGGCTTTCCCAACGCGACCGACTGCAACGACGCGTCTGCGACGGTGAACCCTTCGGCGACCGAGGTCCCCTACGACGGCATCGACAACGACTGCAACGTGGCCACGAAAGAAGACGACGTCGATGGTGACGGGTTCGTCGCGGCGCAGGACTGCGACGACACGCTGGCGGCCGTGAACCCGTCCGCGACCGAAATTCCCTACGACGGCTTGGACAACGACTGCGCCGTGACCACGAAGGACGACGACCTCGATGGGGACGGGTTCGTCACGGCAAACGACTGCAATGACGCGGTGTCCACCATCAACCCCTCGGTCACCGAGGTGCCCTACGACGGCTTGGACAACGACTGCGCCGTGACCACGAAGGACGACGACCTCGA
>CANNIZ010000073.1 GCA_947505245.1 Pseudomonadota bacterium
ATGACCTCGGCGGGCTTCACCTCGGCGGGCTTCACCTCGGCGGGCTTCACCTCGGCGGGCTTCACCTCGGCGGGCTTCACCTCGGCCGGCTTCACCTCGGCGGGCTTCACCTCCGCGGGCTTCACCTCGGCGGGCTTCACCTCGGCGGGCTTCACCTCGGCCGGCTTCACCTCGGCGGGCTTCACCTCGGCGGGCTTCACCTGCGGAGACCCGCTCGCCTTCGGCATCTTGGACGCATCTTGCTCCAGGATTACGAACTCGACGCGCCGGTTGTTCTGCCGCCCGTCTTCGGTGCGGTTCGTGTCGATCGGAGACACCTCGCCGAAGCCCTTCGCGACCAGGCGCTCCTTGGTGACGCCCTTCTTCACGAGGTAATCCACGACGGACTGCGCGCGCTTCTGCGACAGCGTCAGGTTCGCGGCGTCCGCGCCCTTGTCATCGGTGTGCCCGTCCACCTCGATCCGCGTCACCCACGTCGCCTGGCCCATCACGGTAGCGACGTCATCAAGCAGGCCGAAGCTCTCGGGCTTGATCGTTGCCTTGTTCGTCTCGAAGAACACCTTCTCGGTGATCTTCACGGCCTTGGCCGTCATGTATACGCGCTTCGGGCACCCGTCGCTGAACGCGGGGTCCTCGTCCATTGGCCGCTTCTCGTCGGGGCACTTGTCGCGGAAGTCTGGGACGAGGTCCTCGTCGCGGTCCGGACAGCCGCCCGTCACCTTCGGACCTGCGTCCTGCGGGCACTGATCCTCGGCGTCCTGCAGGCCGTCCTTGTCCGTGTCCGGGCAGCCGCGGAAGTCGACGGCGCCTTGGACCAGCGGACACAGATCGTCGACGTCGAGCACAGTGTCGCCGTCGTTGTCGAACTCCGGGCAGCCGTCGTTCTCATAGTCGTCGTCGTCTTCTGCGACGTTCGGGCACCCGTCTGACGTGTCGACGTAGCCGTCGCTGTCGTTATCCGCCTCGGGACAGCCGTCTTCGTCCTGCCAGCTGTCGAAGTCCTCCGCGTCGATCGGGCAGCTGTCGACGTCGTCGTTCAGGCCGTCTCCGTCGGAGTCGCGCACGGACAGGCCGTACGTGATGGAAGCGAACATGCGCCAATCGGGCGCGCCAATGCCACCGATCAGGCCGGTGCCGCCTCCGACCGTGAGTCCGAAACCGTTCGGGAGGCGGCTCTGCGCGAACAGATCCACCTCGCCGCGGCTGTTGCCGTGGCCCGTTCGACCCGATGCGAGGCCGAACGACGCCGAAACGTCGGCGCCAAGTCGGAAGCCGTCCTGCGCCAGGAACCAGCCACCACCGAGCAGATCGAACGTGGAGCCCGTGGTGATGCCTTCGACCTTGTCCGTGCCAGAGAACGTGAAGCCGGCATTCGAAACCCAGCCCCAGCGCCCCACGTCGCCGCCGGCTGCCGCGAGCAGGCTGCCGTGGACGCCACGCCGCGTGTACGACCACCGCGTCCCCGTCGGGGCGCCAATTCGCGGCACGAGCGCGAACGCGAACGCGTCGCCCGGCTCACCCACGAGCGGGATCGTGCCCTGGACGCGAATGTCGCCCATCGCGGGGCCCTGTTTTCCCTGCCACGGAGCCTTGACGTACGGGTAGAATGGCACGGCAAGATCGATCCGCACGCGATCGTTGAGCGTCCAGCCCGCTGCGACTTCCGTCATCAGCAGATCGCTGACGATCGGCGTCTCCCCTCCCTGCGCGTACCGAAACACCGCCGGGTTTTCGGCCACCGACGAGTGCAGGGCGAGCGAAAGTCCCTCGGCGCCAAGAAACGGCGATTCCCCCTGCATGCTCCCAAAGCCAAGCGCCAACGAAGCCGCCGGCGTGAACGGATCGACGTCCACGCGATCGGGTGGCGCAGCGGGCTCCTGGGCGCGCGCGACCCCGACAAACAGCGAAAGCAGAAGGGGCATGGCGGAGGGCATCAGCTGACGCTCACTTTCGGGGTGGGTACTTGCGCAACTTCCGCTGCAGGCTCTGCCGATGCAACCCCAATCGGCGGGCAGCTTCCGAGATGTTTCCGCCGGTGGAGGCGAGCACGTGTTCGATGTACTCGCGTTCGTGGAGCGCGAGGGACGGGCTAACTTCAGGCGGATCGACGGTGATGTCGCCACCGCCGCGCGACAGCGCCTCGACGATCTCGTCGAGTTCGACGGGCTTGACGAGGTAATGGACAGCGCCGAGCTTGACGGCCTCCACGGCCGTGGCGATCGAGCCGTACCCGGTGAGGATGACGGCCTTTAGTAAGGGCAGACGCTCCTTCAGGTCCTTCAGCACCTCGAGACCCCGCTCCCCACCAAGACGAAGGTCGATCACCGCGTATTCGGGCCGATTTGTCGCCGCGAGCTGCAACGCCTCCCGGTGGTTTCGCGCGCCGTATACGGAATAGCCCCGGTCCGTAAACTCGAGTTCCATCGACTCTCGGAACGCGTCATCGTCATCCACGAGCAGCAATCGCGGACGGCCATTTGGCGAGTTCGTCTGAATGGTCATGCACTTCTCCTGGGCGGCGGCGGAAACCACCAGCGGGCTTCCGTGCCCCCACCATCTCTGGCGGCGTAGCTTAATCCGCCACCGGCTCCCTCCGCGACCGCTCGTGCAACGAATACGCCCAAACCCGTTCCCGTGGGCTTCGTCGTGAAAAATGGATCACCTACGCGAACACCCTGACCTTCGGGGAGGCCCTTCCCGTGGTCCCGGACATAAACGACCCCGAAGTCGCCCTCTGGGACCACGACGACATCGAGCGGATCGGACCGTTCAAGGTCCGCCTGCGCCTCGCGCGCGTTCTGAAGCAGGTTGATCAGCGCCTGCGTGAACGCGATGCGCGGCACCTCGACCTCGAAGGTCTCCCCTTGGATGTCGATGTTGACCTCGACCGACGCGCCCTTCGCCCACATGTGAACCCCGTCGGAGACGAGGCGCCCGAGGGCGTTTCGCTCGATGCCCGATGCGGAGGGGTCCCCGGCGCCGACGAGGAGCTGCTGCACCACGCCCGAGCACCGCTCGAGCTGGCCCTGAACGACGTCGAGATCCTTGGTGGTGTCTGCGTCGTCATGCCGTCGGCGGACGCGACGGATCCGCAGGCCGATCGTCGAGAGCGGCGTGTTCAGCTCGTGGGCCGCGCCCGCTGCCAGCGTGCCGACGCTGCGAAGGCGATCGGTACGCGCCGTGCGATCGCGGGCCGCCAACAGCTGCGCGGTCCGGTTGCGCAGCGTGCTCGCAAGGCCCACGACGAACGCTCCGACCGAGGTGGTGCTAATCGTGAACGCCAGCACGCGCCCAAGCGGCCGCAACGTGCCCTCGGGGAGGCTGTGGTTGGACCACAACAGCGGCAGGTGGACGGCGTGCGCGACCAGGAAACAAACCACCACGAGCGCGACGACGATGGCCGCCCGCCCGCCCGTGAGCATCACCGCCGCCATCGCGACATGGATGACGTACAGGATGGTGAACGGATTTTCGTGGCCACCCGCGAGCACGAAAAACGCCGTGAGCGCGATCACATCGATCGCGAGTTGGGCGAGCAGGACCCCCTGGTCCACCGTCTTGCGGTACTCGAGGATCTGCAGCGCGCGCAGGTTGCCGAGCGCCAGCATCATGACGACGAACAACAGCGGCACGACCAGCCATGGCGACGCCAGGATGGACATGCTGAACATCAGCATCACGATCTGCGCGATGATCGCCACCCAGCGCAGACGCACGAGCCACCGCAGCCAGAGCGCACCCTCGTCTTCGGACGCATTGGTGACGAGCGGCCACCACCACACACTTCGATCGTTCAACGTTCCGCCTGCCTCAGGATGACTTCGGGACTTCCGAGACCTGGGTAACCTCGACATCGTCGAGGTCGTGCGTGGCGAGCGGCTGGAAGCCGCCATTCACGTAGTGGGCGCCCCCAGAATCGGCGCGACCAACCACCCCGATGAACCGATCGATCACCCTGAGCCAACGCAAATCCTTGGTCGCCATGGCGGACAGCTGCTCGATCGTCTCGTTGGCGCCACCACGGCCCAGATCCGACGCCATCCCGGTGAGCGGCGCGTCGGGGTCGTCCAGGGCGATCAATTCGGACACGGCGTGCAGCGCCGACCGCGCGAACCGCCGCTGGCGCTCGAGCGCCGCGACCTTCGGCGCGATCTCGTGCAGCGTCGTGTAGTCGAAGGTCTCGATGTTGTAGACCCAGGTCGGGAGGTGCGTGCTCTGCTCGACTTCGAGGGCCCCCTCGACGCGCTCGTGGGCGTCCCGATACGTCTTTGCGGCGCTCTGAAACCGCTCCATCAGCTCACGCGAGATTGGCTGGCTCATCCGACCCATCGCCTCCGGACGCAGCTTAGCAGATCAGCCCGCAGCGCCGGAGTCTAAGGCAGCTGAGCCGGCCAGGGGCCGCTCGCCAACGATTCACAGGTCGATCCCGCCGCGACCGGCACCCAAAGGAACGAGCCGCCAACCGCTTCCACCGAGTGCCGATCCGCCATTGCGAGGCACGCGTTGGAGGCGGCGACGATGTCCCGCGCGATGGACACGTCGAGCGACCCGTGGAGTCCGTTCGCGTCGAGGTCACCCACGGCCGTGCTCTCGGTACGCGAGGCCACGTCGAGGTAGCCCCCGCAGATCCCGGCATCGACGCGCACATGAATGCCGGCCACCCCGTCGTGGTCGACGTCGAGGCGGCCCCAGGCTCCCACCCACGGACCCGCGACGTAGCGCCCGTCGGCGTTCTTGACGAACCGGAACGTCACCGGCGGCATGCCGGCAACCCCTTTGGGGTCGAACTCGAGCGTGACGTTGTGCGAGCTGCGCACCGCGATCGAGCACGGCCGGTCGACCAGCAACAGGGCGTCACCGTCGCGGGCGACCTCCGCGATCGTCAGCGCCGTAGTCTGCGAACGGATCGTTCCAAGCACCGGCACCCGCCGCGAGCCCTCGGTGACCTGGATCCCCGCCCAGGTCTCAAACGCGCCGGAGGGCGCGGTTTCGACGGTTTCAGCCAACGTCCCCCACCCACTTCAGTTCGCGCAACTCGGGCACCACGTCCCCGAACACGCTGTCGATCATCTCACGCGCTGCGTGCTCCTCGAGGACCTCCTTCGCTGCCGACTCGTTCCCCTGACGCGCATGGGCGCACGCGAGCAGACCGAGGAACAGCCCGCCCGAATTGGGGTTGCGCAGCCGGTCTCCCAGCCGCGCGGCCTCCTCGGCGCCGTCACGCCGCAGCGCTACCAGCAGCCGAACCCCGTCGATCTCGGCCTGGGCGTGGCGACCCTCACCCGACTTTCCGGCGCGCGTGAGCTGGCGCTCGGCCTCCTCCACGTCGCCCTGAAGCGCCCTCACCAACGCGAGACCGGTGCACGCCAGCGCGCGGTCGCGGCCTCGATTCGCGCGGTTGTACCAGTTCGCCGCGTCGTCGAGCCGCTGCTGGGTGAGCGCGATAAAGCCAAGGTTCAACGCCGCCATGGAGCGCACGTTCGCGGTCCACCACGGCGCCGCCTCGATCCACAACATGCGCTGCTGCGACTCGGCCACGCGCCCCGCGTCGAGCATCTCGACGGCGCGGGCGAGCGACCGCGACCCGATGACCGGCCGCGACACGCCCACCATGCCGATCATCGCGAGCACGAAGATCAAGATCGGGGTGCTGCTCCCGGTGCGCAGCAGCGCGGCGAGCGCGAGCGCGAGAAATCCCGCTGCGCCGAGCGCCATCGGCACCGTCACGAGCCAGGCCGACAGCGGTCGCACGAGGCGGCCGCGGCCGTCGAGGAGCTCCTTCTTGCGGTTCGCGTAGTGGCGCTCGGTGCGGAACGCGATGGCGCCGAGCACAAACCACAGGACGGCCCCGCCGAGCCCCTCGGGGACGAGGCTCTTGACGAGACCGATCGTCTGCGCCCACGCGCCGAGTCCCACGCCCGCAGCGGCGCCGGACATCGCCCACACGAGCGCGACCGGGATCGCGGACGGGCCCCCCGCCGTGGCCTTCTCTTCGGGCGGAGCAAACGCGTCGATGTGGGCGGCTGTGGAGTCCACGGTCTTTCCCTTTTCTGGCGCCATCAAGGGTCGCTCGCGGGCTCGATCGCGAGCGGTCCCAGGGTGGCGTGCAGGTTGGCGGCGTGTGCGGGGAGGTCTCCTGCAACGATCGCCAGGGCGTAATCGACGGAAGTTACGGTCATGGGGGGTGGGAAGGGCGCTCCCACCGCAAACTCGCGCTGCCGATCGTAGGAAGCTGCCCTCCAGTCTTCCTTCGCGGCCCAGAACCCTGCGCCGATCGCGAGCATCGACGTGCGGTCCAGCGGCGTACCCTCGTTAAATCGCTTGATCAGGGCCTGGTAGACCAGCCCCCGATCCCCGATCGACAACCTTAGCGCGCCGCCCCCCTGGACCTCGCGGCACAAGCTTGCGTAGCGCAGGAACCCCTCAATATCGGACTCGCCGAGCACGAGCCGCTCCTCGTCGGACCTCGCCCACTCGGACACCGACTGCGACACCACGGTTCCAAGGTCGGGAGGCGCATCGGCGAACACGCCGACCCGACCGAGCGCGTCGTACATGCGCTCGCTCCTGAGCCGCGCACCCTCGATCCCGGACGCGCGCTCGAGCTCGATCAGTTCGACAGCAGCCCCCTCCATGCGCGCCACCGACGCCGCACGATTCTGCCGAGCCTCGCCGACGAGGGAACGGCGCAACAACTCGCGCTCGCCCTCAGCGACCGGGCGACCCGCGAGGTGCGTGATGAGATCGACCATCGGCTGCTGTTCCGAACACGTCAGCGCCGGATCGTCACACGGCGGCGTCGACGTACACGCGAAAGCGAGCGCCAGGAGCACGCCGGGCAGCTTACTTCAGGCCTTCGCCCGAGCCGAGCAACCAGTACGGGCTGCCCGCAAGTTGCGTCTTGAGCTGGGCGATTTCGGGAGCGCTGAGCTCGAACATCTGCGGCTGGCCCGTGCGCGGGTCTACCTGCGTTGCAAACCAGCGGTCGGGCGCCTTCTTCGTGCGGTACAACATCAGCCCGCGCGGGTCGTCGTAGACGAGGTTCAGGTCGGACTGCGAGAGCCCCTTCTTCTCGGGCTTCGGCTCCTCGGGCTTCGCGGGCGCCGCAGGGGTGATCGCCTCGATCACCTCGTCCACCTCCCAGCGGACCTCGAGGATCATGTCCTTCTTCGCGCCATCCAGGTAGTCGCGCATCGCGGCGAACGGCTCGCGCGGCTCCGCGGACACCAGCGCCAACAGCTCCGCTTTCACGGCGTCCCGCTGCTTCCAGTCGGCGGCACGCAGCCGCGAGAGCACGTCATCAAGCCTGGCCTGTTTTGCGGCGTCCATCAGCCCTCCGAACCGTGCGAGTATCGCGCGCAGCCAGGGTCGTCACCGATGTCCTTCCTCGACCGCTTCACCACCGAACAGCGCAAGACCTTCGAGTCCGCCGCCGTCCTCCTCACGGTCCCACGAGGTCAGCACCTGCTACGCCGCGGGGAGCCCGGTGGGGACCTGTATTTCCTCCGCCGCGGCACGTTCGAGGTCGTCGACACCCGCACCACGCCCGAGGTCATCCTCGCGGTGTTCGAAGAAGGCGCGATGGTCGGCGAGATGGCGTTCGTCGACGACTCCCCGCGCTCCGCGGACGTGCGCGCCGCGACCGACGGCGAGGTGCTCCGCTGGGCGCGGGACGACCTGCGCAACCTGCTCGTGAGCAAGCCCGCGCTCGCGTCGGTGTTCTACGAAGGCATCGCCCGCATCGCCGCCGAGCGCGTCCGCGCCCTGTCAACGGCGGCCACGAGCGGCGCGTTGGTGCGAGGTGACGCGCCTGCCACCGCGGGCGTCGCGCGCGTCAAAGACGAAGCCCGGCGCATCGCCGACCGCACGAAGGAGGCGCTGCTCGAGATCGACGTGCACCTGCGCGTCGACCCGAACGACGCGATCACGCCGAAGCGCCTCGCCGCGGCGCTCGTGCGGCTCGAAGACGACGTCCACCAGCTGTTCACCGGGAGCGCTGACAAAGACGCCCGCGCGGTGGCGACCCGCATCCTCGGCCGCGAGTTGCAGCCCTGGCTCGTGCGTTCCTCGCTCGCCGAGCGCTGCGTGCGCCGCGAAGAAGGCGTCGGCGGCGCGGCCGACGTGCTCGCCCACGTGCTCGTCGACTCCCCCGGCGGAGACGGCCAGCTGGGCGAGCTGATCGACCGCTGGCTGCTCGAACGCCCGATGCTCAAGGCGCTGCGCTCGTTCAAGGAGCCCGTCGTCGCCGCCGTGCGCGACCTCCTCCCGAAGCACCGCAACCGCCGCGTCATGGTCACGTCCGCAGGCACCGGCTCGCTCGTCGCGGCGCTCGCGAACGCCACGGCCCACCCGCCCACCACGATCACGGTCGTGGACCCCAGCAAGGACGCCCTCGCCTACCTCGACGCTGGACTCACGCTGCGGCCGAAGGCGGTCGACCTGCGTCCGGTGCAGATGAACGTGGCGGCCGTCGCCACCGGGCGCGCATCCTTCGACCTGCAGACCCAGGACGTCATCGTCCTTCAGGGCCTCGTCGAGTACATGCCCGAGCGCGTCGCCGTGGCGCTGCTTTCCGAGTGCCACGAGATCCTCGGCCCGGGCGGCGTGGTCGTCATGTGCACGCTCGGACCGTCTTCGGACCGCGACCTGTTCGATGGCCTGCTGAACTGGCCAACCATCCGGCGCACCCCGGAGGTGCTGCGGCGAATGCTGGCCAGCGCGAAGTTCATCGCGGAAGAGGGGCCGGCGGTCGACGCGCCCGGGCTGATCGCCGTCGGGCGCGTCGTAGGCCGCTAGCCCACCTGCTCGCCGCCCTCTTCGACGAACCCGTCCTCTCCCTCACCGCGACCCTTCTTGTCGGTGCGCCTGTCCTTGTTGCGCCGAAGCTGGTCTTCGATCGTGTGGAAACACTTGTCGAGCGCGGCCTTCAGCTCGGGATCCTCCTCTTTGGCTTTGAACGTGACACCGCGCGACGTGACCACCAGCTCGACGATCGCCTGATTGTGCTCGACTGCGATGGTCATCACGCTGTCCGCGGCCGGATCGAGGAACCGATCCAACTTGGCGTAGAGCGCCTGCGCACGGGTCTTGACCTCTTCACGGGGGTTGATGTTCCGGAAGCTGACCTCGAAGCTCATTCCGTCCTCCTAAAAACGTATTCCAACCTGACGACCTAAAACATCTGCTTGCGCTGGGACGAAGGCAGGATCCCGAGCGCCTCGCGATACTTGGCCACGGTCCGCCGCGCGACCCGCATGCCGTCCTTCTTCAACGCATCGGCAATTTGCTGATCCGATAGAGGCTTCTTGGTGTTTTCACCGGCCACCATCGTCTTGATCTTCATCTTCACGGCCTCAGCCGCGACGTCTTCACCGATCTGCTGCTTCACGCCGGCGGAGAAGAAGTACTTCAGCTCGAACAGCCCGTGGGGCGTGTGCACGTACTTGTTCGTGGTGACGCGGCTCACGGTGCTCATGTGGACGCCGACGTCGGTGGCGACGTCCTGCAGCACGAGCGGGCGCAGGTGCCCGGGGCCGAGGTCGAAGAAGTCCGATTGGAACTTGAGGATCGACTCCATCACGCGGCGGATGGTCTTGCGGCGCTTGTTGATGGACTTGATCAGGAATTCGGCGCCGCGGAGCTTGTCGATCAGGTACTGCTTGTCCGTCTTGGACGCGCCGCGAAGGATCTTCGTGTAGTACGGGCTGATCTTGAGGTCGGGCACGCCCTCCTCGTTCAGCACGATCGTCCACTCATCCATGTGCTTTTCGAGGAACAGGTCGGGCGCGATGTACCGCGGCTCATCGACCGAGAAGTTCCGGCCGGGCAGCGGGTCGAGCTCCTGGATCATGCGGTGGTACTCGATCACGTCTTCGTGTTCGAGCTTCAGGTCGCGCGCGATCGCCCCGTAGTTGCGCCGCTCGAGGTTCCCGAGGTGGTTCTTGATGATCTTCTCGAAGTTGTCATCTTCGGGGAAGTGCACCTTCGCCTGGAACAGCAGGCACTCGGTGAGGTCGCACGCGCCGCAGCCGACGGGATCAAGTCCGAGCACGAGCTCCCGCGCGACCTCGACGTCTTCGAGCGCCTGCTTGGTGGACTCGGCGATCTCAGCGAGGGTTACGAGCAGATAGCCGCGGTGATCGAGGTTGTGGATGATCGCCTCGGCGGCCATACGCTCGCCGTCGAGCAGGTGCAGCATGTGCAGCTGCCAGAGCAGGTGGTCTGCGAGGCTCTCGCCGTAGGTGAGGTTCGCCTCGATCGGGGGGAGATCTTCGTTCGCCGAGCCGCCGGAGACGTTGGGCAGGTGGCGTCGGTCGCCCATCTGCTCGATGTACTTCTCCCAATCGATGTTGCTCTCGGGCGCAGGCGCGTCTGGCGCGCCCGTGTCGACGCGCTCACCCGCCTCGAGCGCCTTGGCGGGGCCGAGTCCGTCGGGGTTGTCGTTCGACACGGCCTCCAACGTGGGGTTCTCGAGCACGGCCTCGTTGATGGCGGTGACCATCTCCATGTGATTGAGCTGCAGGATCTTGATCGCCTGCTGCATTCGCGGCGACATGACGAGGCTTTGGCTCATCTTTACGTCGAGTCTGAGATCCAGCCCCATCGCCCCGCCTCCTCGACCTGCTACAAACCCCGTGCCAAGGCCGATCCTTTACAGAAACGGTATTTCACCGCTGCTTTTCGGCCTGTCTGTCGATGAAGGTATTTTACACGCGGCGCTGGAAAAGGGAAGCCACACGCGACGGCTCGGAGCGGTTAGATCGCCGCCCGGAGGACACATGTCCGGCTACGCAAACCTGTTTATCGGCATTGCCGGCATGATCGGCGCGGGGAAGAGCACCCTCGCGACGCGCCTCGGTGAGCACCTGAAGATCGACGTGTACTACGAGCCCGTCGAGGACAACGAGTACCTCGCAGACTTCTACCGCGACACGCCGCGGTACGCGTTTGCCACGCAAATCTACCTGTTGAACCGTCGCTTTCAGCAGCACCAGGAGATCATCTGGCGGGGGCGGTCAGCCGTTCAGGACCGCACCATCTACGAAGACAGCATCTTCGCAAAGATGCTCGCACGAAAGGGCATCATGGAGGAGCGCGACTATCGGAATTACGCGACGCTGTTCCACAACATGTCCAACTTCATGTGCAAGCCGAACGTGATCGTGTACCTCGACGTATCGCCGGAGCGCAGCATGCAGCGCATCCAGGAGCGCAGCCGCGGCGTCGAGAGCGGCATCAGCCTCGAATACCTTCAGGGATTGCACGAGGGCTACGAGGAGTTCGTCCGCGACGTCAGCCGCGTCATCCCGGTGATTCGCGTCGACTACGATCGGTTCCGCACCGTTGAGGAGATGGCCGAGGTGATCAGCCAGGAATACCTCAACCACAACTTCCTGCGCGAGGCGACGCGCTTCGACCCGACGCGCTAGGCCGCTGGCCACAGGCGCAAGAACAACGGGCGGGAGCCACGCGCAACCGCGCGGGGCCCCCGGTCAGTTCTCGATGTTGTCGAACCCGTCGGTGCAGCGCTCGTCGGCAGCATCCTTCTTGGTGTCGTTGTCGTCATCGACGTTGTTGTTGCACTTCGACGTGCCGAAGCCGACCTCGACCTGCGTCGTGGTGCTGCCCGCCGCACAGTCCGGGTCCTTCGCGTCGATCCAGCCGTCCAGGTCGCCATCGAGACCGTCCGTGCAACCCGTGCCCCAGTCCTTGGCTTCGTCGTTCAGGAAGCCATCCGCCTGGAACGCAAGATCGCCGCGCCAACAGGACGGGTCGTCCGCGTCGGACCGGCCGTCGCCGTCATTGTCCTTACCGTCGTAGCACTCGGGAACCACAGGATGGGCCGTGCCCACGACCCAGCTCGCGACGAGCTCACGTGTCGTCGGCGCGACCTCGCAGTCCGGGTCGAAGCCGTCGAAGAACCCGTCGCTGTCGTTGTCCGCGCTGTCGGCGCACTGGCTCTTCGCGACCGCCACCGTCTCCGACGTCGCGGCGGCGCCGTTGTCCCAGCAGAACGGGTCGTCGGCGTCGATGTCGCCGTGACCGTCGTTGTCCACGCCGTCGTTGCACTCGTTGGTGCCGAAGCCGTCGTCTTCGTGGTCCGCGCCCTCGGTGCAGGCCGGATCCTCGCCGTCGACCCAGCCGTCGCCGTCGTTGTCAATCTTGTCGCTGCAGGTCGCGGCGACGTCGTCGTCGCCTGCCTCCTGGTCGCCGGTCAGGCACTCCGAATCGAGTCCGTCGATCCACCCGTCGCCGTCGTTGTCCACGTCGTCGTCGCAGGTGGACTCGCCGTCCGCGCCGTTCTTGCACAGCGGGTCTTCGGAGTCGGTCAGGCCGTCGTCGTTGTTGTCGATGCCGTCGTTGCAGGTCGTCGCCGACGTCTTGTTCACTTCCGTGCCCGAGCCCGTCTTCGCGCAGTCCGGGTCGTCACCGTCGACCCAGCCATCGCCGTCGCCGTCGATGCAGTCGTCGCAATCGTTCGCGCGCTCGGTCGGGTTGTCCCAGCCCGCCACGAACGAGATGTCGCCCGTGACGTAGGAGACCACCAGCGGGGCCTCGCCCTGCGTGAGGTTGCCGTTCTCGTCCGCCGTGCGCTCACCAACGAGGCGCAGATCGGTGTAGCGGTACACCTCGATGAGCAGGTAGGCGGCGCGGCTGTCAAACGTGCCGAGGTGCCCCTGGTCGCTGATCTCGTTCAGGCCAGCGTAGTCAAAATTGGGCGTCGGGAACTGGTACATGACCGAGTTCGGGATCTCGATGCGCCCTTCCGAGTCGGGCACCACGAGCGACGCACGCGGGCCGCCGGCCGAGAGGCCGAACCAGTCCAGCGGGAGCCACGTCACCGCCACCATCACGTAGCTCTGAGCGGCGCTGACGTTTCCGGTGACGAGGTCGAGGTCTTCCGGGATGGGATCCCACTCGAACACGATGCCGGCCTCGTCGAGCATGGCCGAGCCGTCGCCGTTCGCGTCGAGGCAGCTCGTGGGCGTTCCCCCGGCCGCCCACGCTTCCTGGTCGTCTGCCTTGTCGCCGAAGCCCTTTACGGCGCGGATCTGAATCGAGCCGGGCAACGTGAACTTCGCGAGGTCAAGACCGGTCTTGTCGTCGCCATCGATGTGCAGGATCAGGTCCGTGGCGTCGAAATTCGCGTTGTCGTCGGGCTCGCTCGCGAAGAAGTTCTTCTTCACGTTCCAGTCGGCCACGAGGCGGCGCGTGCCGCCCGTGTCGGCATCGAACGTCTCGCAGAACCGCAACTTGTCGAGGTCGTACGCCGCGGCCTGCTCGTCGCTACAGTTGGTGCCGTTGTCTGACGGATCCTTGCTCGGGTCCACACACAGGCGCTCGCCGGCCCACACGGGGTTCTCGAGCGAGACGTCGCCTACGCGGTAGCGAAGGTCGTCGTAGCCAGAGATGTAGTTCGTCTGGTACGAGCGCTGGACGCGCCACGGCGCCGAGGACGGCGAGAAGTCGGTGTTGCCGACCCAACCGACCTGATCCGCGTGGCCGCGCGGCCACGGCGACTTCCACCATTCGCTCGCGCCGGAGAGCCCGGTGGCGCCGATGTACGCGATGGTCTCGCAACCGCCGCCCTCGAGCGCCGTACCCGTCTGGTCCCACATGCCGCCGAGGCAGGAGGTCCACAGGTTCTCGATCGAGAGGTAGGCCGCCTCGTCCGTGTAGGGCGATTGTTCCGCGCCGAACGCGACGTCGTACGTGTACGCGTCTTCCTTCCAGGCGTAGCCATCGACCGTTGCGACGACGACGTCCACCGGGCCACCGGAGAGGGGCCCCATCGGCGAGTCTACGGTGATGGTGGTGTCGGTCACGTCGACGATGTTTGCGTTGTGACCACCGATCGTGACGACGAGGTCTTCTTTGTCCGTTCCGAAGCGGCTGCCGGTGATGGTGACGCGCACGTCGCCCATGTTGCCGGGCTCGAGTGCGGGATCGAGCGACTCGATCACGGGCTCGGAGCCGGGCGTGTAGTACGCCGGGATCTCGACGTTCGCGCACGCCGTGAGCGCCGCGAGAGCGAGGGCGTTTGGCACGATGCGGGTCATTCGGCACCTCCGATCATCGTGGAATCCCAATGGAAGCGGCCCACCTTGACCACCCGCGAGCTGACGCCAATCGGCGAGATCTCGTGTTTCTGGTCGTACGCGTCCTTGGCGTCAGGGACCTCGACCTGCACCTCGACGCCGCGCCCGAAGTAGAAGATCGCGCCGCCGATCGCGTGCGTCTGGGCGTATTCGAGCGCGTCGGTGAACATCGACACGTCGATATCCTCCGCGCCGTCGTCTTCGAACAGGCAGGAGACCTCGACGGTGCGGGCGAACGGATCGCCCTGCATGGCCGGTGACTCGAACATGCTCGTGTCCGCCACGAAGTCCTGCTCGGACTCCTCACACACCGTCGCCGGGCGACCGTTGTGCTCGGCGTTCATGTAGTTGGGGTCTTCGGCGCTCGGCGGCTCCATGAAGCGCACCGCGAACGTGACCTGCTCGCCGTTGTTGCCAGGAACCCATTCGAGGTGGATCTTTCCCTGATCGGCTTCCCAGGGCGCCGTGTAGATCTGGCCTTCAAAGCTGTCCCAGCTGCCCTTGTCGGTCGGGTACACGGGCGACGTGGAAGCACAGTCTTCCGGCGTTCCAGGCGCGGTCGCGCGGCCGTCTCCGTAGAACTCGATGCACTGGCTGTGGTCACCTTCGGCGATCACGTCGCCGGAAGAATTGTAGCGGGGACCGGACCACTGAATGAGCGGGGCGATGTCTTCGGGAAGCGTGATCGCAGCGGGCGTCGCGGAGGAAGTCGACGGCCGCGGGATCGAGCTGATGGGCTGATCCCTGCGCGTGACGCCGCCAGGGAACCGGAACGACATCTCTTCGCCGAACGGAAAGTTCGGGCTCACGTACGACTCTTCGACCATGGCGCGCGGATCGCTGGGATCGGTGCCCGGCACCTTGTGCGCACGCGACGCGGGCGCCCACGGCTCGATGCTCGAGTAGTAGACGAACAGGCTCTGCGCGTCCGGCGGGATGTCGTACGGGACGCGGCCCATACGGAACTTCTTCTGGCCGTCCGCGCTGACGAACTCCATCCGATCGCCGACGTCTACCGTGTTGAACGAGCCGATCGGGCCCTCTGGCGAGTACACCGTGTAGCAGGTGCCCTCGACCTCGGGCGGCACCGGCGTGGTGTTCGACATCGTGCTCGCGGCCGGCAGCTTCTGGTCGAACAGGTAGCTGAAGCCGATGATCGCGCGGTACGGTGGCGCGAAGCTCGCGAAGGCGGGACCGACCTCCTCGAACGAGCCGAGGCCCATGTGCGCGAGCGCGAGCCCACCACCGGAGAGCTCGACGTTGTCGTAGCCTACGACGCCGCCGAGCGGAGTGGGCGACGGACCGATCTCGTCCGGGTCCGACCCGACGCCGACTGGGCGCACGTCTGCCGGCGTGGTGTCCCGGCCGCAAGCGACCATGAACGCGAGGCCAAAAGTGAGGGAGAGAAGCTTATTGTTCACCATGTCGATCACCAGCCCGTCCCAAAACCGATGTAGATACGCGGACCCGGCTTCTCGGTCTCGAGCGACGTGGCGTCGCCGATGCCGTTGTCCGTCGTGTCCTGGATGTCGTCGCCGTTGACGTCGCCGACGCCACCGACCTCGTTGAAGCCCCACGCGAGGCGCACGAAGCTGTCCCAGCCGTTCTCGCCGAACAACATGCTCTTGACGCGCAGCTCCGCGTTCAGGTCGTAAAGCAGGAAGTTGCCGTTCTTTGCGGCTTTGTCGACGAACGGAATCTCGCGATGCACGTCGGCCTTGTCGTAAGCGACGCGCTGGCCGACGCCATCCGTGTAGAACGAGCCGGGGGTGGTTGGCGCCGTGAAGCTCCAGAAGTTGCCCGTGGTGCCGCCGACCTGGGCGGTCATCTGCTGGACGTACAGGGGGCCCCACCGCTTGTCGATGTGCCGCGCGACAGGGAACCGGTAGCCGCCGTACAGCACGGCCATCGTCTCGCCCGACAGCGAATAGCCGGGGAAGCCCGAGAACTGGTTGTTCGGACGCAGGTTGCCCGAGCCCATGTAGTACGGGTGGGTACCGCCGCCGCGGAACTCGTCCTGGATGGACACGTTCTGGTCGATGTAGCCGACCTGGAAGTCCGCGGTGAGCGCGTGACCGGCCTTGCGCAGCGACATCAGCGCCTTCGACCCGAAGGTCGGGATGGCGCGCGACAGCGTAAGGCGCGTGTCGAGTCGGTTGTATTGGTACTTGTCGAGCACCATGCCGTCGTCGGAGTCGTGGCCGTCGTACGGCGCGTACACGATGTCCGTGAGGGCGTGCCCGAAGTTGAGCTCGAACGCGCCGCCGCCGTTGGTGCGCAACACGTCGTAGGCCAGGCTAGCGCCACCTTCCGTGCCGCGAATGTAGGGCCTGAACTTGGTGTCGTCCGTGCCGCGGAAGCCGTATTCGAACGTGCTCGCGTACGCCGACACGTGAAGGTTCGCGTTCAACGGCCGATCGAGGAACATCGTCGCGCGGTTCACGTACTGGTTCTGCTTGCCTTCCCACACCGACTGGTCGTTCGTCGTGGCGGGGTCGTTGTCGTCGTCGATCAGGAAGCCGTAATCGTACTTGGCCTCATAGTGCATGACCTGCACGGTCAGGTTGACCGGAAGCCCCTGCCACGTCCACGCGGCGACCGCGAGCGGATCTTCACCGATGAGCGCCATGCCGAACAACGTCTGGTTTTCGACGAAGTCCTGCGCATACAGCTGCCCACCCGCAGAGATGCCCCAATTCGTCTGGGAGTCGTTCTCCAGGCGGAACATCGGGAACGCCGCGGGGCTCATCCACTCGCCGAACAGCGGATACTTCTTCACGGTGGTGATGGGGTTCTTGCCGTCGGTCTTGTCCTTGTTGGCCTCGAACCACCCGACGATGTCTTCCTTGAACGCGAGGTCGGGCTTCCACTCGGCCTCGTTCGGCGTGAAGTCGAAGTCCGCCGTCGCGTCGCGGCCGAAGAATTCGTCTGCCGGTAGGGCGAACGACTTCCAGCCGTAGCCGGACTTGTTCGTGTAGAACAGGTTGCCCTGCGGGGTGATCCAGGGACACTCGGCGCGGCCGAGCACGTTCGTCAGCTGGGTGACCTTCCCGTTCGCCGGCTCGTAGCGGTAGACGTTGAAGATGCCGGTAGGATCGGACGAGAAGTAGATGTTGCCGTCGGCCGCCCAGTACGGGTCGATGTCTTCGTGGACGTCGCGGTTGAGCGGGCGCATCTCTTTGGTGGCGACGTCGATCGTCCACAGGTCCACGCGGAAATTGCGCAGCATCGAGAACACGAGCTTGGTGCCGTCTGGCGACCACGTCGCGTTCGCAGGCCACGAGCCGTCCTTCCAGTCGGTGAGCGCGACCTTGTTCGTGCCGTCCAGGTTGATCACGACGAGGTTGCTGTTTCCATCGGCATACTCGACGTAGGCGATGCGCGTGCCGTCGGGGCTGACGTCCGCGTCCTGGCCGCGGATCGTGTTCGGGATGGCGTGGTAGCGCTCGAAGTCGGTGTTGGCGCCCGCGACCTTGGGGAACTCGAGCTTTTCGAACTCCTCTTTTTCGCCGTGGTGTTTGCGCTTGTCGGACTTGGTGACGAGATCGACGATGTACAGCTGGTTCTGGCTGTAGCCGTCCCACTCGGGCGCGAGCGCCGTGGTACCCAGGAACTTCTTGGTGAAGTCTTCCGGGGCGGTGACCACGACCTGGTCCTTGCCAGGCACGAAGTCGTACGCGTAGCCGCTCGACATCGCCACCAGCGACAGGTCGCCCGCCGTGCGCGCGAGATCGCCGTCCACGCCTGACTCACCCGAGATCGCTGGCAGCGCGTTCTCCGGCAGCTGCATGATCTCGAGGCCCCACCCGCCGGCCTCCGCGATCCACTTCCCGTCGGGAGAGACGCGGGGGTAGTGGTCCCAGCGGCCGGTCGCGAACCGCTCTTCCTCCCGCTTGATGCGGGCCTTGCGCTCGGACTTCTCGCCCTGCCAGAAGAACTTTTCGCGAGCGTCGGGATCGGTGGTGTCCCACTTGGCGCTCGTAAGCTCGAGCTCGTTGCCCTCGACGTGACCTTCTGCGACGACGTCGTCCTTGACCTTGCCGTACTTGACGTCGAGGTAGGCCCGCCAGTCCGCGTACAGCTGACGCGGCGGCACGCCGGTCAGGTCTTCGATCAGGTTCTCCCAGACGAACCGGAATTTCTTGCCCGAGTTCTTCGACAGCTCGGCGTAGATCTCCGGACCGAAGCGCTCGCGCAGGTACAGGCCGATGCTGTAGCCGGCCTGGTAGCCGTGCTCGCCGTCGAACCAGTCGCGCCGATCGCGCGTGACCCACTCCTCGTAGGTGAGCATGCGATCGTCGAGGACCGCGCCGCGAAGCGTCGCGTCGCGCGAGGTCGTCCACCAGTTGTAGCCGGCCATGTCCGACCAGTACTCAGCGCCACCTTCCGACCACCAGAACGGCTCGGACGCGCCCTGGACGGAGAAGTCCGCCGCGCTCTCCATGTCGTTGATGCCGTCGCGGTACATGCCGCCGAACGTGACGGCCTGCGCGCCTTCACCGAACGCCGCGTTGCGCTTGAGCGACACCACGTGAGCGAACTCGTGCACGAGCACGTCGCTGAACCACTCCATGCGACCGCGCCACCGGAAGAAGTCGCCCGGATAGCCCGAGATGGTGATCCAGTTCCACGGCGGGATCGTGAACCCCTCGAGGTTGTCCGACTGATCGAGCAGGACGATGTGGATCTTCTCGGTCAGGTAGTAGTCGAACTGCGAGCACATCGGCTCCCACATCTCTTCCGAGACCTTGGCCGTGCGCTGCGCCATGTACGTGGCGTCGACCGGGTGCTTGGCCTTCTCGGGGTTGTGCGAGATGGGGTAGTGGACGAAGAAGTGCTCGGTCTCGATCGTGTACCAGTCGAGGTCCGTATGGTTGTACGGGAACACGAACTTGGCTTGTGCCGTCTGCGGCGCCATGAGCGCGAGGCCGGTGACGCCGCTGACGGCGAGGGCTGTGAGGGCCCGGAGCGTGAACGTGCGCATCTTAGTACCTCACCTGGAGCGAGCCACCGAACGTAGGTCCGAGCGTTGGCTGCAGGTCTTCGATTGGGAAGAATTGAAGGTCTTCACCGACGAGCGGGATCTTGGCGTGGAGGGTGACGTCCACGCCGCGGCTCGCGTTGATCAGCAGCCCGACATCGGCGTCCATCGCGATGCCATCGGACTCGGGCACGTCGCTAAGGTTTGAATTCGGGTTCGGCCACTTGGACGTGGTGCCCGTCCGGGTGATCGCGCGGCGCGTGAACTGGAAATCGCCGAACGGGACGACGGGGCCGGCCTGGAGCAGGACCTTTGCGTCGGCCTTGATCTGGTCGCCCGGCTTGATGCGCCCCGAGAACTGCAGGTTCTCGAGCTCGATCAAGTATTGGGTGACGCCCGAGAAGCGCTTGACGTACCCGAGGCTGGCGTCAAGCGCGATGGGACCGAGCTGCTTGCGGCCCGCGAGGGCGATGGAGAGATCGGGCGTTCCGGTCGTGAACACGAACCCCGACACGTTCAACGGCCCGCCGATGTAGGTGCCGGGCGTCTCCTTTCCGGCCGGGCCCTTGTACTCGAACAGGAGGGCGACGGAGTGATCAAGCGGCGCGAGCGGCTCGTTCGAGCCGATCGCGGTGGGCCGATCGCGGTCGATCAGCTCGTACTTCAACCCGATGCGCGGGTCGCCAAGGCTCGCGTCCTTGGTGTCCGTGAGCAACAGATCGTTCGTCAGCCGCGCCTGGTGCATCGGCACCGACCAGCTGAGCTCGATCTGGTGGGACAAGCCGTACGTGAGCGTGGCGCGCTCCGTCTGGTAGACCCAGTTCGCGTGGTCGAATGGCTCGCGGGCACCGTCCGGGGACCACGCCCCCGTTCCGTTGTGGCGGTCATAGGCCAATTCGAGCTCGAGCCAGCCCTTTGGAAGTAGCAGGCTGCGCTCGACTTCGTGGGCCGGCAGCGGCTCCCGCATGGTCTTGACGCCAAGTGCGCCCGAGCCGGCGAAAGCCGACGGGGCAGCGAGGATAAACAGCAAGGGGAATGTTCGCATTTCGGGCGGACTCCGAGGCCATTCGCGCGGCACGAGCCGCTCCAGGAAGGGTCGGCGCACGTAGCACAGTGGCGCCAAGGGCGCGAACGTTACCCCAGCGCCATCAAAAGTTCACCAACGGGCCGCGACGTCGCTTACGTTTGTTTGCAAGAACGGCCGAAGGTGGGCTACCCTCCGACTCCATGCGCCCCCTCGCTGATCATCGCGAACTCGTCGTTGGCGCCGTCCTCTGGCATCCCGCGTTCGGACTCACCCGCGTCACGTCGGTCGACGCCGACGGTGCGTGGCTCGACTGGGTTAAACCAGCGGAGAACCTACCTTCCCGCGTCCCCGCCGACGGGCTCGTGCGGGCGTACGCGCTTTGTAACGAGGGCGGCCTGTTCTTCCGGGCGGCCAACTCGCTCGCGTCGCTTCGGGAGCTCGCACAGGTAGATCCCAGCGAAGTGCTGTGGCTGGCCCTCAACGATCTCGATGGCCCCCAGGCCCGGTCCGACATCCGCGAGTGGATGACCGGACTCGATGTGCTTCCGGAAGCGACGTTCGACCGCTGGTGGCAACGGCTCGTCGCGCTCGCAACTGCGGACCTCCGGTTCCGCGCAGATGGCGACCTGATCTCGCTCCGCGACGCCGAGGCAGGCGACTTGCACGCTCGCCTCGAAGACGCCAGCCTGTCGCCGGCTCGAAGGCTCGACCTCGCCCTGCAACACCGCGCAGCACTCGGCGAGGTGGACTTTCGCAAGCACGCGCTGAACGCGTGGCGCGCCGGCAACGCGAGGGTCCGCGACCTGGCGATGAACGCCCTCGCGGGTGTGCCCGCTGACGACGTGCTCTCCGAGCTCGTCGGGCCAGGCCCCGAAGCGCTCGAGGCCGTCATCCACGCGCTGCGGCACGCCGAGTGGGTTCCGGAGCGCGTATCTCCGGCGACGATTCGCCGGTTGATCGACCGCTGCGTGAAGCCCACGAGTGGTACCGAACCGCTCGCCCCCGAGGGGCGCCTCGCGGCGGCCCTTTGGCGGTGGGGTGCGCCCAGCGTCGAAGAGGCGATCGCAGAGGCCGCCGCTGGCCCCAGGGCCGCCGATCTCCTCGAGGCGACGCTGTTCGCGTTGCCTCCGCGACGCGCCGAAAACCTCGCGGCCAACCTCTTTCGTATCCTGCCCGCCGACGCCGACGCCGCGCGACGCAGCATCGCGCGGTGGCTCGGCGAACATGCGGACGACGGTCCGCTCGTCCTGATCGATCGACTCCGCAAAGAGAACCCCGCGCTCGCCGACGCCGTGCGCGCCTCGATTCAGGTCGCCCCCTCGCGCGACGACGTGACGTTGGACTCCGAGGAGGCTCCACGGACGACCGAGATCCTCCCAGCGGCCCAGCAGCCGTCGCGCCTCTCCGAGTTTCCTCCGCTCGTTACGCGCGAGCTCCTACGGGTCGGCCTGGGTCTCGCGGGCGCTCTTCGCGACGCTCACGTGATCGGGCGGATCGTCGCGCCGACCGTCCACGGCATCCTCGTGCACGCAGACGGGCAGGTCGAATTCACCCACCAGGTCGGCGACCTCAAGTCGGCCGCGCGCCCGCCCGGTGAGCCCGAGGGTGCGCCCGCGGACGTTTACGCGTCGGGCGTCGCGCTGATCGAGGCAATCCTGGGCAAGCCCTGGCCTCGCCCGCTGTCGGCCGACAGGGCGCTTCCGTTCTTGCGCCACATCGCGCCGAGCCTGCCACCCTCCGCGCTGGGTCCTCTCGCGGCGGTCGTCGACCCTCACGTGAACAATCGCATCGACGCGCAGACGTGGGAGACGCGTTGGCGGGCTTCGCTGGACGCCGAGGCCGCGCGCGCGACCGCGTACGAACCGAAGGCGCGCCTGCGCGTTGGCTACGACACGCACATCGGCCGCATGAAGGTGCTGCACTCGCAGACCAACCAGGACGCGCTCTACGTCGCGACCAAGAGCACGCAATCGCTGATGGTCGTTTGCGACGGCATCAGCACCGCGAACACCGGCAGCGGCGACCTCGCGGCCGGCATCTCCGCCCAGGTCATCGCGTCGTTGTGGGAGCAGGCGCTGCCTCGGCTCGTGCATGGTCGCGCCGAAGACGCCCATGACTTCCTCGACCGCGCCCTGCGCACAGCGAATCAGGCCGTTTGTGAAGCCTCGCTGCGGCTCGCCGGCGGAAAGCTCGACAACCGAGTCCCGATGGGATCAACCGCGGTCGTCGCCGTGGGCCAGGGCAACCGGATAAGCCTCGCCTGGCTCGGTGACTCGCGCGCCTACGTGGTGGGAAAGTACGGCGCCGCGCAGCTCACTGCGGACGCAAACCAGGCCGGAGAGCGCATCGTGGATTGGCAACGCGGGCAGCTCGCGCAGTTCGACGCCACCGGCTTCGCGCTCGTCCGCTACATCGGCCACTTCAACGAGAGCGGACAGGCCGAGCCCATCCCCCCTCTCCACACCGAGATCGTGCTGTTGCCCGGTGAGCGCCTCGTGATGTGCAGCGACGGCGTGACAGACTACTGCGCCACCGGTCCGGCCGAGGTCGCGCGCGTGTTCACGGACGTGGTCCTACGGGCAGACGTCGACTCGGTCGCCCGCGCGCTCGTCGAGCTCGCAAACCGCGGCGGCGGCGGCGACAACGCGACCGCCATCGTCGCGGCGGTGGTGTGATGGCACGTCCTGAACTGCGCGATCTGCCGCTCAAGCGATTCACAGTGGACGACGTCAACCGAATGGTCGGCGCACAGTGTTTGGATGAGCAGGACCGCATCGAGCTCGTCGACGGCTACCTCGTAGCCGTACCGGAGCCGTCCGCGCGGGCCGCCTACACGCGCCATGAGGTCGCGACCCGGCTCGAAGCCACGGGCATCGGCGCGTGGGTGGGACAGAAGCGGCCGATCGTCGCCGGCACCTGGGACCGCCCCGAGGCCGACGTGGTCGTCGTGACCGCGCCGCACGCCGCGTTCGCGGCGCGTCACCCGACGGGGGCCGACGTGCTGCTCGTGGTGGAGATCGCGGACGGTACGCACGCCTACAAGCGCACCAAGGCGGCGGCTTTCGCGCTCGCGGGTGTGCCTACCTTGTGGATCGTCGACCTGCTCAACCAGCGCGTCGAGGTCTACGAACGCCCCCGCGGCGCTGGCTGGGCGACCGTGCGCTACTTCGACGAGCACGACAGTGTCGAGCTCGCCGGGGTGACGTGGACGGTCGCCTCCCTGCTCGCCTAGAGCGGGTGGCCGGTTGCGAGCACGGACGCCAGCGAGGCGACCTCGCTCGGACGGCGCTTGGCGAGGTACGCCTGCAGCGTGGGCAGCTCGAGGACGCGGTCGTGGAACGCCTGCAGCGTGGGGAAGGCCACGAGGCAAGTCGGACCGATCGCGAGGTGGTTGTCGAGCGCGTGGTACACCGGGAAATCAGCGGCCGTCGGGGCGGTGCCGATGAACCAGGTGCCGTCGCCCAGGAGCTTCTCGAGCCGGCGGAAGTGCATTGGCGCCACGTCCTCGAAGTGCTTCTTGAGCGCGGCGGGGTCCTTGCCGCGGTTGGGCCCGAACAGCAGCGGCGACAGCGAGGCCTGAAGGTCGGCCGCGGTGTCGACGACGATGTCGAACTTGGTGTGCTCGCGCTCGGTCTTGCCGTACACGTCGTGCTGACGGGCGAGGTGGCGCAGGATCGCCGCGCTCTGCGGGATCTCCCAGGTCTCGTCGCCGTCGGTCTCGATCATGACCGGAAGCTGACCGAGCGGCGTGCTCGGCTTTCGCGATTGCCAGTCGTTGACCGACGTGTCCGTCCAGGTCGCGCCCAGGTAGGAGAGCAGCAGGCGAATGGGCTCGGGGCGCCCGCGGATGCCAAAGTACTGAATCTCGTAGCTCGACATGAGACCTCCGCGGCGCGGATATCAGCCCTCGGGAGGCCCGTCGAGGGCCGCCGTCAACAGCGCGACCCGCTCGGCCACGCGAGCGCGAACCTCGGCGAATTTCGGCTCGCCTCGTAGGGGCGCGAGGACGGGGCAAAGGTCCATCCACCCGAGGTCGAAGAACGAGCCCTGCATGGCGAGCTCGATCAGGGGCAACACCTGCTCGTACTGGCCAGAGGCTGCGTAGATCTCCGCCGTCATCTGGCCCGCGATCGCGATGGTGCGTGGGCCGTTTGCCGTGGCAGCGAACTGGACGAAGGCGATGAGCTGGGGCGGAGGCAGTTCGCCGCGCACCACCGCGCGTGCCCACCACGTGAATTGGGTGATCGGACCGCCGCGCGTGGGGTCGAGCCCGACGTCGTCCACCGCCTCGGGCCGCGTGGGATCCCACATCCGCATGCGGGCGAGCATCGTCAACCGCCCGAACCGCGATCCAGGACTGTCCGTCCGCAGCGTCGCGAGCACCGCGTCGACCTCCGGCCAGCGCCCGAGTAGCGCGTACGCCCGGGCCAGCTCGCCGCGGGCGATGTTGGTCGCGTCGAGCGCCAGGGCCGCGCGCAACCGCGCGATCGCGTCGTCGAAACGCCCGCACTCCACCATGATCGACGCCACCTGCTCCTGCGCGCGAACGAGCCCGGGGCTGTGGCTCACCGCCGTCTTCGCGGCCCGCGCCGCGCCCACGTAGTCGCCCTCGCCGGCGCGAACCGCGGA
>CANNIZ010000074.1 GCA_947505245.1 Pseudomonadota bacterium
CCCGAACCTGAAGGACACCGACGGCGACGGGATCAACGACAACATCGAGACCAGCGCGGACGTCGACCTTGACGGCATTCCGAACTTCCGGGACGTCGACTCGGACAACGACGGGCTCACCGACGGCGTCGAAGACGCGAACGCGAACGGCCTCGTCGACGCCGGCGAGACCGCTTCGATCGACGACGACACCGACAACGACGGCCTGACCGACGGCTACGAGGTCGTCACGTCAAAGACGAGCGCCCTGCTCGCCGACACCGACGGCGACGGCCTGTTGGACGGCCTCGAGCTCGGGCGCACCGTCCCGCAGGGCAAGCACACGGACCTCACCGTGTTCAAGGCGGACACGGACGCGGCGACGACCACGAACCCGCTGCTCGCGGACACCGATGGCGACACGCTCTCCGACGGCACCGAAGACGCGAACAAGAACGGCGCCGTGGATTCGACGGAGACGGACCCGAACCTCGCAGACACGGACGCCGATGGCCTCGCGGACGGGCGTGAGGTGAACACCACGCTCACGAACCCGCTCGACTCCGACTCCGACGACGACGCTCTCACCGACGGCGCCGAGGTCACCGTCCACGCGACGGATCCGAACGACGCAGACACCGATGACGGCGGGATCGACGACGGCGTGGAGGTGAACACCGACGGCACCGATCCGCTCGAACCGCTCGACGACAAGACGACAAAGGACAGCGATGGAGACCGCCTGCTCGACTGGGAGGAGCGCAAGCTCGGGACGGATCCACTGGTCCCCGACACGGACGGCGACGGGCTGCTCGACGGGGTCGAGGTGCTCGATGAGTCGACCGATCCGCTGCTGCCCGACACGGATGGCGACGGACTCTCCGATGGCGAGGAGGTCCTGACGTACACCACGAATCCGCTGGTTGTGGACACCGACGGCGACGGCCTCGGGGACGGGTCCGAGGTGCACACCTACGGAACGAGCCCGCTCGAGGTCGACAGCGACGGCGACACGCTGCGCGACGGCGACGAGGTGAACACCCACGGCACCGATCCCACGCAGCCGGACAGCGACGGGGATGGGCTCGATGACGGCGTGGAAGTGAACACGACGCTGACGGACGCCACCGACGTCGACACCGACGACGACGGGCTTTCGGACGGTGAGGAGGTCGACGTCACCAACACGAACCCGCTCGACGCGGACACCGATGACGGGGGCGTGCCCGACGGGATCGAGGTCGACCGCGGCACCGACCCGCTCGATCCGAGCGATGACGGCGCGGTCACCGACAAGGACGCCGACAAGGACGGCCTCACCGACGAAGAAGAGGCCGCGCTCGGCACCGACCCGCGCAACCCCGACACGGACGGCGACGGCTTGAACGACGGCGACGAGGTCCACAACGTCGGCACCGATCCGCGCGTGGCGGACACCGATGGCGACGGTCTCTCCGACGGCCTCGAGGTGGCCGACATCGGCTCGGACCCGCGGCGGTTCGACACCGACGGGGACGGGCTGTCCGACGGGGCCGAGGTCGACCTGTGGCTCACGGATCCGCTGGTGGCCGACACGGACGGCGATGGCCTCTCGGATGGCGACGAGGCGCGCCTGTACAACACCGATCCGAACGTCGTTGACACCGACGGCGACGGTCTCTCCGACGGCGCCGAGGTCGATCCCACGATCGGCTCGGATCCAAACGACGTCGACACCGACAATGACGGGCTGTCCGACGGGGACGAGGTGAACACCTACACCACCTCGCCGCTGGCCGCAGACACCGATGGCGGTGGCGTTCCCGACGGGGTCGAGGTGTTGATCGTCAACACGAATCCCCTCGATCCGAGTGATGACGTCCCGTCCAAGGACACCGATGGCGACGGGCTGACCGACGACGAAGAGACGCTCGCGGGCACCGACCCGCTCGATACCGACTCGGACGATGACGGGCTCACGGACGGCGACGAGGTCCACGACCTCGGGACCGATCCGATGGACACCGACACGGACGACGACGGCGTGGTCGACGGGAAGGAGGTCCTCGACGGCACCGATCCGGTCGATGCGGACACCGACAATGACGGCCTGTCCGACGGCGAGGAGGCCGTTGGCGGCACCGACCCGCTGGACACCGACACCGACGACGACGCCCTTCCCGACGGCGAAGAGGTCGCGGTCTACGAGACCGACCCGCTCGACACCGACACCGACGACGACGGCCTGACCGACGGGGAGGAGGTGCGACGTGCACACCGATCCGCTCGACGCGGACACCGATGACGGCGGGCGCTCCGACGGCGCCGAGGTGAACGACGACGGCACCGACCCGCTCGACGGGCACGACGATCTGCAGGACAGCGACGGCGACGGCCTGACCGACGCCGAAGAGCTGGACCTCGGCACCGATCCGTTCGACACGGACAGCGACGACGGCGGCGTGAGCGACGGCGACGAGGTCGCCAATGGGACGGATCCGAACGACGGCACCGACGACTCGCCCGACACCGACGACACCGGCGAGACGGGCGAGACGGGCGAAACCGGCGACACCGGGGAGACCGGCGAGACGGACGTGCCCCTGGCGGACGGCTATTACCGCGGCGGGGCCTGCGGCTGCGCCACGGGCGGCACCGGCGGCGTCTCCGTCGGGCTGCTCGCGCTGTTGCTGCTGGTGCGGCGCCGGATGGCCCGGTAGGCCTGCGCGGGACGCCCGCAGCGGTCTACCGGCGCGTGATCGCCAGCGCGGTGCGCCGGCAATGTGCTAGCGGCGCTTGACCGGCGCCGGCGTGCTCGAGTCGAAGTCCATGACGAACCCGTCGTCAGGGGCCTCGACGTGCCCGCGCTTGGCTTTGGTCGCATCGGACATGCGCTCGTCCAGGTCGCCCGTGGGGAAGAAGTCCTGGATCGTCTACGCGTTTTCCGGGTCCGTGTCGTCGTGACGCAGGTCCGGGCGCGCGTTGGGAGCGCGCCGCGAGACCGACGGCAGTGGCTTCTTTTCGGCCACGCCTATGCCTTCTTGGCGCCCTTCGCGGCGGCCTTCGGGTCGCTCTTGCCGGCGACGATCTGCGCGGCTGCGGCCTTGTCGTCCTTCTTCTCGGCGACGACCTTACGGGCGGTCTTTTCGTCCTTCGAGACGGCCGCGACGACCTTCTCCTTGACCTCCTCCTTCTCGCCCGCCTTCTCGACGACCTTCTCGACGACCTTGGTCTGGTCCTTGTCGGCGGCCTTCTCGATGATCTTTTCGGCGGCGACCGGGGTCTTTTCGACGGCCTTGGCGACCTCTTCTTCGGCGCCCTTCTGTTCGGCCTTTTCGACGACCTTTTCGACGACCTTGTCGTTCTTCTGTTCCGCGGCCTTCTCGACCACCTTTTCGGCGGCCGCGGGCGTCTTCTCGACGGCCTTCGCCACGTCTTCGGCCTTGCCCTTCTCTTCGGCCTTCTCGACGAGCGCGCCAACGACCTTGTCGTCATCGTTCTTGGCGGCGACTTCCGTGGTCTTCTTCAAATCTTTGTCGGACTTCTTTTCGACGGCGAGCTCGGCGACCTCTTCTTCGGCGCCTTCCTGCTCAGCTGCGTCTACCCACGTCCAGGTGCCGAACCGGGACACCTTGGTCTTGCCCTTGTGGGGATCTTCCTGAGGGGCTTCCTTGGCGGCGTCCGCCTCCTGGTCAGCAGCCTTCTCGGCTTCTTTTTCGCTGTCGTCGCCGAGGAGTTGGCTCTGCTCTTCCTCCTTCTTGGCGTCCTTCAGCTGGTCCTTGAGCGCGTCGTTTCCGACGAGGTCCTGCTCGTTTTTCTCTTTGACCGCAGCCACTTTTGGCTTCTTTGCGGCATCTGCGTCGGGCTTGTTGGCGGCGCGCTTGAACTGCATCACACACCTCGGGGAGGAGTCCTCGTGGAGTCTACCCCAGACTGGACCCGACCTCAACCCTTCCCGTCACGGGCACGCGCGCTCGCTCGTGGTGCAGATTCGCCCGTCCGCGGCCGGAGATATGCCAGCGTCTCCGGCGGCGCGCACGGCGCCGAGCGCCAGGTCCTTCAAAGTAGCGTCGCCGCCCTTTGCCCAGGCGACGTCGATCATCGTGTATCCGTCGCGGTTCCCGAGGGTGGGATCGACGAGGTAGTCCGTGGTCACGACGCGCACGGTCTCGTCGTCGCGGATCGGCCGTTTCCCGTGGCCATCGGCGATCCACACGTCGCGAATCGTCCCTGTCGCGACGTCGTGGGTGAAGCCGAGGCCCGAAACGTGGAGGAACCAGCCGTTGCCGGTCCAGTCTTCGATGGCGTGCTGCAGGACGGCGTCGCGCAGCACCTTGCCGGGGACGTCGACGATCTTGAGCCCGGTGGGGTACGGCAACAGTTCTTCGAGGTGGCGCCGCGTGAGCGGACCTGCGGCGACGTTGCGGTTCAACCGGATGCTGCCCGAGTTGATCAGCGCGACCTGGACGCCCTGGTCGGGGTACGCGCCGCGCGCGAGGTCGGCGAGCCAGTCGCCGGTGTTGGTCTCGAAACGCCGCATGAGCAGCTCTTCGGCGATGAGCGGCACGGTGGTGCGGCCGATCGTCGCGTCGAGGCAGCCGTCTTCGATTTTTGCCTGGCTGCAGAAGTCGCGCTGGTGACGGGCGATCCAGCCGTCGATCGAGGCTTGTACGGTGGGTTCGGGCGGGTAGGCGTCGGGACCGAGCGCCACGCGTTCGGGGGTGACAGCGAAGCCGGCACCCTGACGGCGGACGATGGTGCGAACGGCGCTCACCGCGTCTGCGTCACCCTTCACGACGTAGCGGTCGCCCACCTGCTCGATCATTGACTGGTGGTCGTGGCCACCCACGATCAGGTCGGGGCCGAGCGGGCCTTCGAGGGAGGTCAACAGCGCGAGGTCGTTGCGGACCTCGAGGTGCGTGAGCGCGATGACGAACTCGGCGCCGTGGGACCGGAGCAGCGCCACCTCGGCGCGGGCCGTTTCAGCGGGATCATCGATGGTGGACACGAAGTCGGGCACCTTCGCGGGCGTGGTGAGGCCGAAGATGCCGACCTTGATGCCGTCGAGGTCGACGAGCGCGCGGGGGGCGAGGTGCTCGGAGTCGACGATCGGCAGGCCGTCGTCGCCGTTTGCGAACGTGATGTTCGACGACAGCCAGGTGAACTGCGACTCCTCGACGCGGGCGTCGAGCTTCTGGCCGTCCTTGAGCTTCTTCTTGTCGAATTCATGGTTCCCGAACACGACGAACAGGTGGTCGTCGAACGCGGTCGCGTCGCCGTCGAGGCGGTTCATCACGTCGATCATCTGCTCGCCGCCGTAGCTCGACGACAACAGCGACGGGTAGAGGAGGTCACCCGCGTGCAGCAGCAGCGCCGGCATGCCCGCGGCTTGCGTCTCGGTTCGGAGCGTTCGCAGGCGCGCGAGGCCACCCTGGCCCGACTCGGGCAGCCCCTCGATGCGGTAGGTGTCGTTCACCGACACCACCGCGAATGCAGGGACAGGCGGGGTTGGCGACTCCGGCGGTCGACACGCGAATACGATCAGGGAGAGCCACATCGGGCTACCGTAGCACGCTCATCGCAGGGTCCCAGGCCCGGACGCGATGAACGGGGCCCAGTCCTGCGGGCGGGCCTCGCCTGTGGCGGCGAGGCGCTCGGCCATGACCGTGATCTCGGCCTGGCGCAGGGCCTCCGAGGCGCTCATGGCGTCCTTCCCGAGCAGGTGCTCGTAGAACAGCTCCATCAGCCGCATGGTGACGGCGTCGTCGACCTCCCACATCGACATCACGACGCCGTCTGCACCTGCGAGCGCGAAGCCGCGCCGCAGCCCGAGCACGCCCTCGCCTTCCGCGATCTGCCCGAGCCCGCTCTCGCAGGCGGACATGACGACGAGGTCCGTCCCGTTCAGGTCGACGTTCGCGAGCTCCTCAGCGGTGAGCAGGCCGTCGTCACCACCGTCGTCGTCGCGCGCGTTGGCGCCTGCGAACGCCATGCCCGACAGCACCATCGGATCGAAGCCGCCGATCAGGTCGGTGTCGGCGAGGCCCATCGCCATGGCGCGCGAGTCCGAGGACGCCGTCCGGCAGCTGGAGCTGGCGAAGAACCCGTGGGTCGCGATGTGGGCGACGCGGAGGTTTCCGAGGCTGTCCCGGACGTGCCCCTCCGTCGCGTCCCGTCCGCCGAGGCGCTTCACGGACATGCCCGCGGTGGTGAGCGACGTCGCGATGGCGTCGGCCTCGGTCGCCGTCCCGGGCAGCGCTTGCAGCGAGGAGACGCACGCGCCGGGCGCGGGCAGGCTCTCGCCGAAGTCGACACCGCCGACGACGAGGGCCCCGCCGGTGGCGCGCGCGGGGCGGCGCGACACGTCCGACGCGTGGTCGAGGTAGCTGATGGTTCGCTCGTGGACGAGGTACCGGCCCCCGCCGATCGGGAGGCCCGCGAACGGCACGGTCGCGAGCGCGCCGTCGGGCACGAGCCACACGGCCTTGGCGGTGGTGGTGCGGGCGATCGGGTCCCACACGAGCTTGCGCAGCGCGGTGCCTTGCGTGTCGATGCGGCTCGTGCTCACGTCCGCCGCCACGAGGGAGCGCCAGCGCTCGATCGCCTTGTCGATCGCGTCTGCGGGGCCGAGGTCCACGCGGGTGATGGTGCAGGTGCCGGAGCCGGGTTCCGCGACGTAGGCGAGGTAGCGCGCGTCGCCAACAAGCCCGACGACGTGGTTGTAGCGGAGGACATCGACGATCGCGGTGTGGTCGGACAAGGCCTTGCAGATCGTCATCGGGTCGAAGGTGTCGGCGGTCTGCGGGGCTTGCCCGGCGGCTGCGCTCCGCTCGAGGCGGTCTTTCTCTGCCGTCAGGGCGAGCAGGCGCTCGCTTCGGCCCTCGGCGTCGGGGTCGTAGGCGAGGGTGGAGATCTGGGCCCGCAACTTGCGAAGGTCGGAATCTTCGGGGCTCGTCTCGGCGCGCAGCGAGCTCGCGGCGCGCGTCGCGAGGCCTTTCCAGCCCATGGTGGCGGCCCATTGATCCGCGACGTCGTCCGTCCCGATCGAGAGCCACACGTCCAGCGCGAACCGGTGATTCGCAACGGCGGCGCGGCGCTCGCGGTCGCTCAACGAAGCCATCAGGTCGGCGAGGTCCTGGCGCTGGAGCGCGACCGCGGTTTGAGCGGCGACGTGGGCCTCGTCCATTCGACCGGTGACCGCGTACAGCTCCGCGCGGCTGATCATCAGGGAGCTAAGCAGGGCGCCGCCGAGGGGCGTAAGGACGGGCTCCGCCCGATCGAACGCGACAGCGGCCTCCGCGTGGCGCCCCTGCCACAGCCACAGGTTTCCGATGTCGAGCGACAGCATCGCGACGTCGATCGAGGACTCGGCAGGCGAGGCCTCCAGCAGCGAACGGGCGCCCTCCAACTCAGCGATGGCGAGGTCGAGTTGTCCGGAATGCGCGAGCCGGGCACCCAACGCGATGTGCGGTGAGGCCAGGCGCCAGTCCCCGGGATCGTACACGCGCTCGAGGGTGGTGAGGGCGGCGCGCAGCTCCTGGATCGCGCCGGGGTCGTCACGATCCATGGTCAGCTGGGCGAGCAAGATGCGCGACTCCGCGACCTCGGGAGCGTCCGGGCCGAGCGTCGCCTGGCGGATCGTGAGCGCCCGGCGGGCGTCGGCCTCTGCCGCCGGCGCGTCCCCCAAGCTGGCCCGCACGCTTGCCCGCGTCTCCAAGACCTCAGCGACGTCGGGGCTGTCGGCGCCGAGCGCCTTCTCGGCGATGGCCAGCGCGCGGTCGCAGTCGTCGCGGGCGTGCACAAAATCGGCGCGCGAGTCCTCGAAGCGACAGCGATTGACCAGCGTGTGGCCCACGTCGGGGTGATCGACGCCGAGCGACGCCTCCTGAATCACCAACGCCCGGTCGAGCAGCCCGAGCGCGCGCTCGGTCTCGCCCGTGGTGCCGAGGATCGCGGCCGCAGCGTTCAGCCGGCGTCCGGCCTCGAGCGGGTTGTGCGTCGCCTCGGAGTCGGTCGCGGCGAGCAGTTCCTCGATGTGGGCCGTGGCGTCGCCGAGTCGACCGAGACGGTATTCCGCGCCCGCCAGGTTCAATAGCGCGATCAGCGTGGTGGGGTCCGCAGGGCCGAGCGCCGCCTTTGAAACGTCCCACGCCCGCTTGAAAATCGCAGCCGCCTCGGCGGTCCGGCTGCTCAACATCAGCGCCTGTCCGCGCCCCATTTCCGCGCCGACCGTGGCCTCGGCGGAGTCCGCTCCTGGAATCGTCGCCGCGCGGTCAAACGCTGCGAGCGCCTCGGGGATGCGTCCGAGCTGCGCGAGCACGACGCCGCGATTGGCGTAGAGCGCGGCGAGGTCTGGGTGTTCCGGGCCAAGGGCCGCGACGATGAGCTCGATCGCACGCGCGCTGTCGCGGTCGGCGTCGGCGAAACGTCCGAGCTGAATCGCCACGGTCGCTCGCCCCGAGAGCGCGGACGCGAGGATCGGGCTGTCGTTTCCGTAGGCGGTTTCTTGGAGGTGGAGCGTCCGATCGAGCAGCGCGTTGGCCTCGACGAACCGACCTTCGGCCTCGCGCGACTTCGCAAGGGTGAGCACGTACAGCGCTATCGCGGGGTGCTCGGGGCCGTACGCGACCTCGCCGAGCGCGAGGCCCTGCTCGGCCCGAATTCGCCCCATCACGAGGTCACCGCGGACGACGAGGAGGTCGCCGAGGTCTGCCGCGCACTGCGCGGTCTCGGCCGTCTTCCACCGGCCCGACTGCTCCTGGACCGCGAGGCACCAGTCGAGCAGCAGCTTCTGGTCGACGTCTGCGCCGAGCGCCTCGAGCACCCCCGCGAGGTGCGTCGCGTACACGATGGTCTCGACGGCGTTCTCGCCGTGGATGACGCGGGCGATCGCGACGGCCTGCTCGAGGTCGAAGCGGGCGGTCGTGTAGTCGCCGATGGTCCGGTTGTGTTCGCCGAGGTTCGCGTACGCGAGCGCTGTACCGGGGTGGCCGAGGCCGAACAGCGCCAACCGCGCGTCGAGGCTGCGCTGCAACGCGACGCCGGCGACCTCGTAGTTACCGGTGGAATCGAGCACCGAGCCGAGGTCGTTCAGCGCCGTCATCGTGAGCGGGTCGTTGTCGCCGAAGGCTCGGATCGCGAGCTCCGCGGCCATCCACGCGCCGGGTTCGGCCCGCGCGGGGTCACCTTCGCTGACGGTCTGCTCGACGTCGGTCAGCAGCGCGGTGACGCGCTCGCGGGCGGCGTGTTGCTCGGCTTTGCTCAGGTGGTCCCGTTTGACGGGAAGCGTGTGAACGTACGGCTCCTGCGCCAGCGCGAGCCCGACCAGCAGCGACGTCAGCACCGGAGCGGTCCTGCCCTCACATCCGGTGCTTGGCTTCGCGGACCGCGTCGCTCAGCGTGTCAGGCAGCGTGCGGCGCGTGGCGGCCGTCTGGACGAACACGGGGATGGAGCCGCCCGTGTCTGTGCAGAGGTAGTACGTGATGTTGACGGCCGGCTTTCCGCCGGCGCTGGCCGGTGCGCCGTCGAACTGCCACGCGCCGATGTTGACGGGGGGCTCGACCGCGTCGGGGTGGGCGGCTTTGACGGTCTTGTACTTTTCGCCGAACGTGCCGCCGTCCACCAGGCGCTCCCAGCGGAACAGCGTGCTGGTGCCCTTCGTGAGCGTGCCTTGCAGGAACCAGAACCGATCGGCCGACATCGTCCAGCCGGGGACGTCGAGGTACTGGTAGTACTGGTAGGACGTGCCGCTCTGCGACAGGAGCTCGGCCTCGGTGACGCCCGCTGTGGACCACTTGAGCGTGCCTTTGATGTCGACGACCGTGGACACCAGAGCGTCGACGGAGGCTTCCGTGGACGTCTGCGCGCGAAAGCAGGTGATCCCGCCGATCATCGCGGTGGCGATCTTCACCGTGCCGGCGTCCGACGTGCTGACCTCCGAGTCCGGGGCCCAGGTGGTGTTGGCCTGGATGTCCGACCACGAGGGGGCTGCCGAGGCGGTCGCGACGAGAACGACGAGGGCGGAAAACATGTGGAGACTCCAAACAATAGCGTCTGCATCATAACGCAGAGCGAATCGATCGTCATAAACCCCTGTTGGGCGTGGATGTTCCCTCGGTCGTTCGGCGGAGCGGTGGGTTAGGCGCGAGGGAATGCGCGCTGACGTGCTCCGGATCGTATTGTACTTCGACGTCTTCGCCTGGCCGGTCCGGCGCAGCGAGGTCGTGCGCCTCGTAGCTCCGCACGATGAGCGGGCCGTGGAGGCCGTCCTTGACGCCCTCGTCGTCGAAGGGCTGCTCGGCTCTTCCGGGGCGTTCGTGTTCTTGGCAGGTCGCGACGCGATCGTGGCCGATCGGGTGGCCTCGAACGCGCGGGCGGAGCTGTTGTGGCCCGATGCCCAGCGCGCAGCCGCCGTGCTCGCGCGCCTGCCGTACGTGCGCGCGGTGCTCATCACGGGGGGCCTGTCGAAGAACGCCGCGGGCCTTGACCCTGACGTCGATTTCCTGCTGATCGTGGCGACGGGCCGCGTTTGGACGACGAAGTCCGCGCTGCAGGTGGTGCGCCGCGTGTTGCCGCCGGCGATTCGCGACCTGTGCTGCACGAACTACCTCGTGGACGAGGCGCACCTGGGGGTCGACGACCGCACCGCGTACACGGCGATGGAGCTCGCAACGGCGGTGCCGATGTGGAACGGGCCGCTGTGTCGCCGTCTGTTCGAGGAGAACGCGTGGGCTTCGGCGTACGTGCCCGGCTGGTCGTGGGTCGAGGAGCGCGGCGCGAACGCGCAAGACCCGCGGCGGGGTCGGGTCACGTCTGCGTTGGAGCGGGTGTACGACGTCGCCGGAGACGCGCTCGATGAGCGGCTGCTCGGGGTGTGGGACACCTACTGGAACCGGAAGTACGCGTTCCTCGACGACGCGACCCGGGCGCAGCGCTTCAAGCGCCGCCGCGAACGATCGACCAACCACCTCGAAGACTTCCAGTTTCGGGTGCTGGACGCCTGGCGTGAGCGCCTCGGGCGCTATGGGCTGGACGAGCCGATGTGCGCGGAGCGCACGGCATGACCGCGTCTGCGAGCGTTCGGGTCGGCGCGTTTCCCGAGCTCGGGCGGCCGCTGCGCGTGGCGATGGTGGGGCTGCGCGCGCCGGGCGCGGAAGGTGGCGTCGAGAGCGTGGTCGCCGAGCTCGGCCCGCGGCTGGTGGAGCGTGGCTGCGACGTGACCGTGGCGTGTCGGGCCCGCTACAATTCCCATGGGACGCGGTGGAAGGGGCTCTCGCTGGTCGATGTTCCCACCGTGTACACCAAGCACCTCGAGTCGATCGTCCACACCGCGCTGTCGCTGCGCGTCGTGCTGGCCGGCGGCTTCGACCTGATCCATGTCCACGCGGTCGGCAACGCGCTGCTGTCGTTCCTTCCGAAGAGCGTGGGCGTGCCGACCGTGGTGACCGTCCACGCGCTCGATTGGCGTCGCGAGAAGTGGGGGCGAGGGGCGCAGACGGTGCTGCGCGCGGGGGCGTGGGCGGCCGGTCGTTGGCCCGACTCGGTGATCACGGTGTCCGAGGAGACGGCGTCGTGGTTCGAGGGCTCGCGCGCGCCTGTGGTGCGGATCCCGAACGGGGTCACGGAGCTCGCCCACGCGCGCCTCGTGGAGGCCGGCGTCGACGGGCTGCAGCCGGGGTTCGCGTTGTACCTCGGCCGCCTGGTGCCCGAGAAGAACCTGGAGACGCTGATCCGCGCGTTCGCAGCGTCGCGCTACCCGGGTGAGCTGGTGATCACCGGCGGGCACGGCCACGCGCCCGAGTACCTCGCGAAGATCTCGCGCCTCGCGGCCGATCTCGCGCCAGGCCGGGTGCGGTTCACCGGCTCGCGGTTCGACCGCGCGAAGGCCGCGCTGCTGCGGCACGCCGGCGTCGTCGCGTTCCCGAGCCACCTCGAAGGGCTGCCGCTCGCGATGCTCGAGGCGATGTCGTGCGGCCGCACGGTGCTCGGGAGCGACATCGCGCCGCATCGGGAGCTGCTGCACGGCGGTTGTGGCGTGTTGCTGCCGATGAACGACGTGGCAGCCTGGACTCGCGCGCTCGAGGCTTCGGCGGACGGGCGTTTTGCCGGGATGGGTCACCGCGCCGCGTCCCGCGCCGTCGAACAGTACGGCTGGGACCCGATCGCCGACCAGACGATCGAGGTCTACCGCGACGTTCTGGCAGCACGCACAGGAAGGTTGCGAAGGCACCCCGGTCGGGTGTAGGTTCAAGTTGCTGCGAGGTGCGTGATTAGGGGCCGCTCGAATGTCCCCCTCATGTTCGTGTACGCACGGGATTCGTCCCTCGTCGTGGAGTGCCGCCCTTCTGGAAGGGTAGCCTAAAGCGACAATATGAAACCCACCTTCTGTAATGGAAGGGGGTCTTTGACGAACCCTACACGGCCAACGTGGCGGCGGCCCCCCGAAAGGGGGGCCGTTTTCGTTGGTGGCTCGCCGACGGTTACGGTCCAGCGCCATGAGATCGTCCATCCCGGTCGCGGTGCTCGGGGCGCTCGCGGTGTCGCTCGTGCTCGGCGCGACGCCGATCGAGCTGTGCAACGGCGTGGCGTGTGTCGTCGCGATCGGGGTGTGGAGGCGCGACCCGCGCGTCCCGGCCGAGGTGTTCGCGCCGACGTTGGCGGTGTTGCTCGGTCTGTTCGCGTTCGTCGACCACCCGCGCTTTGACGTGGACGCGACGATCCGCCAGGCCTGGGCGTGGTCGACGGCGCTGGTGGTGCCCATCCTCGTGTCCGTCCCGGGAGCCGATCGCGCGGTGCGCCCGGGGCTCGCGGCCGCTGCGCTCGCGGGCCTCGCAGCGGTGTTCCAGGGCCTGTGGGGGCTCGGGCACGGCGGGTGGGGCGAGCCGTCGGCGCTGTTTTCGCACCACCTGACGCTCGGCTACGCGCTCGGTCCGGCGGTGATCGTCGCGGCCGCGCGGCGAGATCTGCTCGGGTTGCCGATCGCCCTCGGGGTGCTGGCGAGCGCGGGCTGGGGGCCGGCCCTCGCGGCCGCAGCGGGGTCGATGATCGCGTTGGTGGCTCCGGCCGTTTCGCGCCCGCGCGCGGCGGCGGGTGGCGTGCTGGTAGCGGCGGTGGCGACGGCCCTCGCGATGCTGCGCCTGCCGTTCTTCTCCGACGAGGTGCGCCAGCGCGCGGTGCTGTGGACGGCGGGTGCTGATCTCGCAGTCCACGGCGGGGTCCCCGCGGGGTCCTGGAGGGCTGAGGTGGCGCCGGTACACCGCTCGCTCGACCCGTCGTTCGAGTTCCCCCAACACTCCCACGACGACGCGATTCAGCGCCTCGCCGAGCTCGGGCCGTTCGGCTGGACGGCGCTCGCGGCCGCGGTAGCGCTCGCGTTCGAAGCGGGGGCCGTCGTCCCGATGGCGCTCGTGGCGTGGCTCGTGGTGGGCGGCCTCACGCAGGATGTGCTCGGCGACATGGAGGTGCTACGGTCGGCGCTGGTGTGGGCGGCCCTTGGAACCATCGCCGCGGACCGGGGTCGGGAGGGGTCATGATCGCGTTCTTCTCGTGGTTGGCGTTTGCAGACGAACCGGTCGCTGTCGAGCTTCCCGCGCTCGTCCCGGAGGAGGCGCGCATCGTGCCGATGAGCGGCAGCGACCTCGTCGACGAGGCCTGGCGGCGGATCGATCTGCGCGACTACGAGGGCGCGCGGATCGTCGCTGAGCAGGCGAGGTCCCGCGGCGACGAAGCGAAGGTGCGCGCGACTGTCGCGTTGGGTGCGGCCTGGGAGCTCGACGGTGAGCCTTCGAAGGCGCTCCCGCTGTATGGCGAGGCCCGCGTGGCCGGTGTTGAAGGGGACCTCGCCGAGCACGTCACGTTCCGCGTCGCCGAGTGCCATGCGGCCCTCGGCCAGTTCGCGGAAGCGTTCACCGAGCTCGAAAAGCTCGGCGACCCGGACGCGCGGCCCTACCTCGACGCGAAGAAGCTCCACCTGCTTCGCGGGACGTGGCTGCTCGAGAGCGGTGAGCGCGAGGCGGGCCAGGCGGAGCTCGCCGGAGCGCTGGACGGCATCGGGTCGGACGAGGTGACCTGGTACCAGGCGCGCGCGCGGGCCGCGGTCGCGACGGACCTGTGTGAGCAGGCGAACGCGGTGCCGTTTCCCGAGAAAGACAAGAAGCTCGTCAAGGCGCTGAAGGCCCGCACGGCGCTGATCCTCGCGGCCGAGGCGCAGGTCGTCGCGGCCCTCGGTCTGAAGGAGCCGGAGTGGGGCCTGCAAGGGCTGCTCGTGCTGGGGCTCGCCTACGAACACGTCGCGGACGATCTGCTCGCCGTGCCGGTGCCGAAGAAGCTCAAGACCGACGAGCAGCGCGCGATGTACGCCGAAGGGGTGAAGGCGAAGGTGGACGCGCTGTACGTGAAGTCGTCGCGCTACCTCGGCGAGGGCCTGGACGCGGCGACGCGCCTGTCGTGGACCGGCCCGCGGGTGGCGAAGCTGCAGGAGGCCCACGCGGCCGTGCTCGCGAAGGTGGCGCCGACGAGGGCGCCGTGACGCCGCTGCCCGAGGTGTACACGGTGGCGGGCGTCTCGATCGAGCTTCAGGGGCCCGTCGAGTCTGTCGACTGGCCGGGCGGCGGCGGCACCGTGTTCACGCGGGTCGTGGACGGCAACGAGTCGGTGTCCACGTCGCTGCGCGTCGACAAGGGTGAAGCGGAGGACGGCATCGCGCTGGATCGCCCCACCTGGGTCGTCGAGTCACGCGAGCGCATGCGGGTCTGTGGGGTCCCGGCGGTGAGGATCGTCTCGTCCGACCCCGAGCACGACATCACCTGCATCGAGCGCACCGACGGGCTCCCAGGCGGACGAAAGCACGAGCCCCCCGGGCGCGCGGTGGACGTGATCTTCGAGTACGGCGGGCGCGGAGTGCGGGCCACCTGGACCGCGCGCAGCGACGACTTCGCGGCGCTCGAGAGCGACGAGGAACAGTTCTTCGCGTCGATCACCTGCGAAGGTGACCCCGTCCGTCGGGACAAGTCACTCCGGCACCTCGAGGCTCACCCGTCCGAGTGAGCCACGGCGGAAGTCCTGGATCACGATCTCGCAGACCTTCTGCATGTCCACGACGCCGCCCGTACGCACACACCCCCGGCGGGCGGCGATCGCGTTCAGGATCTCGACCTCGTCGGTGGGCAATTCGGTGAGCCCGTAGCGGTCCTTCAGCGCCTGCGGGTAGCGGTCCCGGAAGTAGCGGATCGCGAACGGACCGATGTCCTGGTACTCGAACGCGGCAGCACCGATCGCACCGCTGATCGCGAGCCGGTAGCCGCAGTCGGGCGGGTCGAGCTTGGGCCACAAGAAGCCCGGCGTGTCGAGGAGCAGGTATTTGCCGGCGATCGGGATGGTCTGCTGGCGCTTGGTGACGGCCGGCTTGTTGCTGGTCTCGGCGAGGTTGCGGCCGGCGAGCGTGTTGATGAGCGTGGACTTGCCGACGTTCGGGATGCCGAGGATCATCACCACGACGTCCTTGCCCGGGTTGCGGTCGGCGGGCAGCATCTTGCGCCCGACGCTGAGCAGGCGCTTTGCGAGGTCGGCCTGGTCGCGGGTGTGGGCAAACGCGCGCACGCCGAGCGTCTCCTCGAGGCGGTCGATCCACAGCGACGTCGCTACCGGGTCGGCGAGGTCGGACTTGTTCAGCACCTTCACGTACGGCTTGTCACCGCGAAGCTCGTTGACGAGCGGGTTCTCGGTGCTGAACGGCAGGCGCGCGTCGAGCACCTCGAGGACGAAGTCCACCGTGGGCATCACCTTGCGGATCTCGCGCGCAGCGACGGCCATGTGGCCCGGGTACCAGTTGATGCTCATGGGACCCGATTAGCACGTTGCGGTGTGCCCGGGTGGTAGCCTGCGGGAGCGGGGTGCGAGATGCGCAGTCGGGCGGGCGTCGTCGTGTTCGGGCTGCTGATCGGCGGCTGTCACTCGGACGGGGGCGAAACTTCGACCACCGACACCGACATCGACACCGACGCGGACACCGACACCGTTCGGGTGATCGGCGAGTGGGTGGACGCACCTGGCGCTTGCCCCGCCGACGTCCCCCAACGCGACGTGACCACCGTCAGCGAGCTCAACGACGCAACACGGGGTGAAGGATCCTACGCCTCGGACGCGCCGGGCACCTGCTACCTGGTGCACAACGGCACGTACATCGAAGGTGGCCCGATCTTGATGTACCTGACTGCGAGCGGGTCTCCGACGCAGGACCGGCTGTTCGTCGGCGAGAGCCGTTCAGGCGTGATCCTGAAGGGACGGGCCGGGTTCCTCGAGACGTCCAGCCACATCGCGCTCGAGAACCTGACGTTCGACATCACGGGGTACCCGAAGTCCGGCTCGTGGAACACGATCACCGTGTTCGGCGACCACATCACGCTGCGCAACCTCACGCTCACGGGAGACTGTTCGACCGGAAGCACGGGCGGGCACATCGAGATCGACCTCGCGACGGACGTGCTGATCGAGAACAACCTCGTCGAGAACTTTGGCCACTGCGGGCCGGACGGGCACCTCGACCACGGCATCTACCTCGCGGCCGGCGAGCGTTTCACGGTGCGGAACAACGTCATCCGCGGCAACGCGAGCCGCGGGATCCTGTTCAACACGCAACAGGGCGACTACGGCACGATGAGCGACGTCGTGATCGAGAACAACCGCATCTACGACAATGGCCACGCCGACTACGAAGACGGCATCGCGATGAACGCTGAAGCCACGGGCACCATCACCAATGTGGAGATCCGTCACAACCTGATCTACGGGAATTACTATTCGGGGCTGCGGTTCGTTGGCGACGTGATGAGCAACGTGACGGTCGAGCACAACACGTTCTGGCACAACGGCGACGGCTCCACCAGCGGCGGCCGCAGCGAGGTCAACCTCGACGACGTGGGCTCGGGGAACGACACGCTCGTGAGCAGTAACGTATTTGTGGCAGGGAACAATACGCTCAACGATTGCTACGACGCAGGTCCGCGAGGCTTCCTCGTCGACGACAATGTCGTGTCGGGTGCGTCGCCGTCGCTCGGGTGTGTGACGAATTCCGTCGCGCTCGATCCGGGGCTCGTGGACCCGGCGACCGGAGACTTCCACGCTACGAATGCGTCCGCGGCGGCCTATGGCGCCTACGCGCCCTGAGGTGGACCCGTCACCGTCGTTGAGGAGGCGACGGTAGCGTTGGCATCCCTGTTGCTCTGTTTGGGGGCAGGGAGGTGCCATGTTGACGCCCATCTCGCCCCGCTGCATCTGGTTCGCGGTCCGCCTGTGCGTCGGCGATGTGATCGCTCAGGTTTGGCACCGGCAAGGTCGATGGTGCGCAACACGGCTCGGCGTGTAGATATGCACAGGGGACCGGCGTCGGTGTGCGCCGCTGAGCCACGACCCCGTGACGGAAGTTCCGTGGGCGGGACGTTCGTGGGCGCGTCGATCGCGGTTGAATGCGGGTCGTAGCGTTGGCACCGACGTTGCTTTGTCCGGGGCACGGAGGTCTCATGTTGTCGCCCCTCTCCCCCCGTTGCATCTGGTTTGCGGTTCGCCTTTGTGTCGAAGACGTGATCGAGCACGTGTGGGGCGATCGGGTCCTGTCGTAGCGCTACGCGGTGGCGGCGGAGTTCGAAACAGGCATGGGCGCGATGAGGCGCGCGAGCAGCACGCCTGCGATCATCGCCGGGACGAACACGAAGGCACCGCCGAGGCTCGTGGCGTCGACCAACGCGGGTCCCGGGCACACGCCCGCGAGGCCCCAACCGATGCCGAACAGGGCGGCGCCGACGGGCACCTTGGCGTTCAGCTTCGCTGGAGCGTCTGGCAGGTGACCCCCGAGGAGGGGCGCGCCGCGGCGCTTCAGCAGCGCCCACGCGATGGCGTGCACGGGAATGGCGCCGCCCATCACGAGCATCAGGCTCGGGTCCCAGTCGCCGCCGAGGTCGAGAAACCCGAGGACCTTTGACTGCTGGGTCATGCCGGACACCGCGAGCCCGACGGCGAACAGGGCGCCCGACACCAGCGCCAGGGCGGCGATCGCGGCGTCGTGGTTGGGCTCAGCTCGCACCGAGGGCTCCGACCAACGCGACCGTGACGAAGCCGGCGGCCATGAAAACGGCCGTCGCGATGATTGAACGTGTGGACCAGCGGCTCACGCCGCAGATTCCATGACCGCTGGTGCAGCCACCCGACACGCGCGCGCCGAGGCCGACGAGCAGCCCGGCGACGGCCAGGCGGACCGGCGATCCCTGCACGGTCGGGACGAGAGCGGGGGCGACCTGAGCGATCGCGAGGCCACCGGCGATCAGGCCGACGAGGAACGCCCAGCGCCATGCGCCCCGACCGGCCGATAGGGCTCCGTCGAGGATGCCGCTGATACCGGCGAGGCGTCCCGTGCCGACCAACATGAGCGCGGAGGCGAGGCCGAGCAGGCCGCCGCCCGCGAGCGCTGAGAGCGGAGTGAAGTTGTGCATGAGGGCCCCAACATGCAGGCGGCGTGCCATCGCACGATTGACGGATGAGGTGGAAACTCTCACGGTTCGGAGCCAAAAGAGGTTTTGCGTACCCACCGTGTTCGCGGTTTCTCCGTGGTGGCTCGTGGACCCGCCGTGAGCGGCCACGGGAATTCCACGGCCGTGGCCTGCGCAGGCGCGAGGATCGGCCTTTGACCGTCCTGTGCGCTTGGCATGGCGCGTGCAAAGGGCCGCCGCGAGGTGTCTCTTTGTCGATCGCGTCCTCAGAGCTGGTCTCCGAGCGCCCGCTCGGGACGAGCTGGAGTTGTGGCTTCAACGAACCGAGAGGAGTGTCCGTGAATCCGTCCTCGAATCCGCTGGTGGCTGAATTGGTCGCGCGACTCGATCAAACACCGCTGGATGGCGCGTCGTTGGTCAAGTCGCTGAGCGAGGCAGCCCTCGACGTGGAGGCTGTACTGGGAGCGGCGTCGTTCGAATACGATCGGTACGTGCGCGTCTCGCTGTACCGCAGCGCGGCGGTCGAGATCCGACTGTTGTGTTGGCGGCCGGGCCAGTCGAGCGCGTTGCACGCCCACGGGACTTCGTGTTGTGCGTTTCGCGTGTTGACGGGGCGGGCGCTCGAGACGCGTCTTGGTCGTTCGGATCGCGTCCTCGAGGCGGGCTCGGTGGGGCTCGCGGATCCCGACGGCGTACACCAGGTCGCCAACATCGGCGACGAGCCGCTCGTCACGTTGCACGTGTACGCTCCCCCGCTGCCAATCGAGCAGCCAACGTCCGAGGAGGGACATCGCGTCGTAATTATCGGCGGTGGCTTCTCGGGCGCGGCCGTCGCGATGCATCTCTTGCAAAGCGGGCGCCCGGACCTCCGCGTCACGATCGTGGAGCGGGGACCGTGGCTCGGACGGGGCCTCGCCTACGGAGCCGCAGACGAAGCCCACCTGCTCAACGTGCCTGCGGCGTCGATGAGCGCAGATCCCGCCGCGCCGGACGAGTTCCTACGGTACGCGCACCAGCGGGGGATCTCGGCGGCGCCGCGGTCATTGCTGCCCCGGCGCCTGTACGGCGAGTACCTGGTCGACCGCCTCGCGCGGGTCGTGAAGCAGTCGCCGGGGCGGCTGCGAGTGATCGCCGGTGAAGCGGGCGCGGTGGTCGCGCGAGGGGACGGTCGCTACGCGGTGAGCGTGGCCGGGCGCATGGTGCTCGCGGACGACGTCGTCCTCGCGACCGGTCACGCCGATCCCGTCGTTCCCGCGGGGCTGCAAGCCCTGGTGCGCGATGAGGCTCTAGTCGCCGATCCGTGGGCACCCGGGGCGCTCGAACGCATCCCCTCGCAGTCCGACGTATTGATTGTGGGCACGGGGCTCACCGCGCTCGACATCGTCGGAGCGCTGATCCGTCGCGGGCATCGTGGCTCGATCCATTCAACGTCGACAAACGGTCGGTGGCCGCGCGAGCACCTCCCGACGGTGACGTGGACGGGCGCTCCGGCGACGCTCGATCTCGCACGCGCGCCCGCCACCGTAGACGGTCTCGTCACCTGGCTCGAAGGGGCCTGCGCTTCCGCAACCGACGAGGGGAAGCCGTGGCAGGCCGTGCTCGAGGCGGTTCGGCCGCACGTCGCTTCGTTGTGGAAGCGCCTGCCGGTCGCCGAGCGCGGCGTGTTCCTGAAGTCGCATCGCTCGCGCTGGGAGATTCACCGCCACCGCGCCCCCGCTGAGCTGTTGCTTCAATTGGCGGCCTGGGAGGCGGCCGGGATTGTCACCTCCCATCGTGGCGTGGTCACGTCCGCGTCGCGTCGCGGCGAACGGGTCGAAGTCGCGCTCGGGTCGGACCACGCGCTCACCGTCGATCGCGTGTTGTTGTGCACGGGCGCGGCGTCGGACTACCGCCGCACGCAGACGGCGCCGTGGCCGGACCTCGTCGCGTCGGGGTTCGCCACGCCCGATCCAAACGGGCTCGGCGTCGTCACGGACGAGTCGTGCGCGCTCCTCGGACTTGGTGGACCAGGGCTGTGGGCCATTGGTGGCCTGCTCCGCTCGCGCTGGTTCGAGGTCACGGCGGTACCGGATCTCGCGCGCCGCGCGGAAGCGATTTCGCGTGGCATCGTCGCGCGGCGCTCGCCGTTTGCCCACGACGGGAATCCCACGAAGGCGGTCGACCGCGCCCTGTGAGTTGGCTTCGAACCGTGGCCGCTCTCTGGCACGAATTGTGCGTGGGGTGTGCGCATTCATGGAGGATCACTTGAAACATCGTTCGTTCGCATTCGTCGCGATGCTCGCCGCGGGGCTGCCTGCCCAGGCGCTCGCGGCCGATTGCACAACCCTGAACGGCTCGTCGCCGATCATCTACGGCGCGGGGGGGTCGGCACAGACGAACCTCGTCGGCAAGGCGGCGGTCGTCCTGCAGGGCAGCACGAGCCCCGTGTTCGTCGTGTACCAGGATTCGGCGGGCGCGTGCGCGGGGATCAACGCGCTCGCTGGTGTCGGACCGACGTCCATCACGGGCAGCGCGTCGTATTGGGATTCAGCCGGCGTCAAGGGATCGTGTACGCTCGCGCTCACCGGAAACGCCGTCCAATTCGCGGTCATGGGCAACAGCCCGCTGCTGTGTCCGCTCATCACCGACCCGTCGCTCGTCGCCGACATCACCGACGTGACCGGCCCGATCTCGAGCGTGAACGTGTTCGTGCCCAACGCCTCGACGCAGCAGTCGATCAGCTCGGAGGCGTTCTACCTGATCTACGGCCTTGGTGCTGCCGCGGGGATTGCACCCTGGACCAGCACGGACCCGGCCTATTTCATCCACCGAAACGAGAACTCGTTCGTCCAATTGTACCTCGCGACCGCGAGCACGCTCCCGGTCACGAAGTTCTACGGCGTCGACGCGGGCACGAACGCGAATTCCGTGGCCTACGCCGCTGCGCTCGCGAACCCCGAGCAGGGCATCGCGTTCGCGTCGGGTGACGTGGCCGATGCCAACCGCGCGACCGTTCGCACGCTCGCCTGGCAGCAGGCGGGGCAGGACGTGGCATACTGGCCCGACTCGTCGGCGACGGCGTTCGACAAGGCAAATGTGCGCAGCGGTCAATACTATCTCTGGGGTGCAAACCACTTCTACGGCCTGCAGGGCGTCGCCGAGGGTTCCTTCGCGGACGCGAACGTCGCGGCCTACGTGGGCTACCTGTCGGGGGCCTCGCAGCCCGTCGGGACCACGAAGACGATCACCGAGACGGCCGTAGCAAACAAGAACGTCCCCACGTGCGCGATGCACGCTCAACGCAGCGGCGACCTCGGGCCGGTCTTTGCGTATGAAGCGACCGAGCCGTGCGATTGCTACTTCGATTTCAAGGCCACCGGCGCCACCACCTGTGACGTGTGTGATGACTCGACCCCTTGCGCCACGGGCACCTGCCGCCTTGGCTACTGTGAGGCCCGCTGATGCGTTCGCTACCATTTGTATTCGTTCTCATGATGGGCGTGGTGGGCTGCAAGGACCAGGGCGAATCGGACACCTCCGAGACCGGTGTCGGTGACGCCGACACGGATTCCGATACCGACGCAGACACGGATGCGGACACCGACTCGGACACCGATACCGATACGAACGTCGACACCGACACGTCCGCAGCGTGCTGGATCACGGGACCCGTCGCGGAATGCTGGGATTGTGGGCTACCGGCTTCGCCTGAGGCCACCTCCGAAAAGGCGCTGAACCAGTGCACGACGTCGACGTACGCGACGTTCGACAACGGCGCTCGGATCCCCTCGGCCACATGGGTCGAAGGGACGCCGTTGCCCGCCATCCCGTAGCCACGAACCCGTCACGGACTTTCCGTCACGGCGGGCTGCACGTGACGGGTTTCCCGCGAACGACCGCGATCGGGTGGCTGGCATCGGGTTTGCGTAGGGGCCCGGCGTGACCCACTACCCAACCGCAATCCTCGCGCTTGCCCACCTCGGGACCGCGTACGCGCAGACTCCACCACCCGACCTCGAGATCGAGGACGAGGCGGCGCCGTCCGTCGAGGCGCCGGTGACCCCGGCCGGTCCGACCCCCGCGGAGCTCGAGCTTCGCGCGACGATCGACGCCCTGCGTGCGCGACTCGAAGCGGTGGAGGCGCGACCGATTCCTGAGCCCCCGGCGCCACCACCGCCCCCTCCCGAGCCTCCGCCCGCGGGCGTCGTCGTCTCGGGCTACACCCAGGCCCAGCTCGTACACGCGCAGCTTTCGCAGGACGAGCTGTCGCCCGACGGGGGCGCGTTGAACCAGGATCGGTTCCTGGTAAGGCGCGCGCGCCTGCACGTGCAGCGCGACTTCGATTTCGCCCGCGCGGTGTTTGAGATCGACGCGAACACGGCTCGCGGACCGTTCGTGAGCGTTCGCCGCGCGGAGGTGACGGCTTTCGTCGCCGGCGAGAGTCCCGACGCGCTGCCGATCGTCGAGGTGTCCGCGGGCTTGCAGGAGATCCCTTTCGGGTACGAGATGACCGAGGGGCACCGCGCGCGCTGGTTCGCGGAGCGCACGACGGGGTCGAACGCGTTCTTCCGGGGTGAGCCAGACGTCGGCGTGAGCGTTGGCGGCGCGCTCGGTCCGTTGCGGTACGCGCTCGCACTGCAGAACGGGGTTCCGCTCGACGATCGACCCGGCGCCGTGACGTCGGTGTTCACACACCAGAAGACGACGCTCGGGCGCGTGGGCTTTGAAACGTCCCAGCCGGAGCGATTTGCGCTCGCGGGCGGCGTCTCGTGGCTCGCGGGGACGGGCTTTCACGGTGGCAGCGCCGAGACCAAGTCGCATCTGTCGTGGCGCGATCTGAACCAGGACGGCAATGTAACGCTGAACGAATTGTTGGCCGCGCAGGGGCAGGCGGCGACGCCGTCCCAGACGTTCGGCCGCTGGGGCGTAAACGGTGACCTCGAGGTCGGCGTTCACACCCCGCTCGGGTGGTCGCGGCTCGAGGTCGAGGGCACGATGGCGTCGAACCTCGACCGGGGGCTGTTCGTCGCGGATCCGTTGTCCACCGGGTACGACGTGCGCGAGACGGCATGGAAGGTGGCCCTGCTGCAAGACGTCACCGAATACGCGATCGTCGGCTTTCGCGCGGATCGGTACGACCCCAATACGGACCTGTTCGACACGCGGCGCGGCTTGTTCATCCCGGCCGATGCGTCGATCTTCACGCTTTCACCGCTGATCGGGGCCAACCTAAAAGACGTCGGTCGTCTGCTGTTCCAGTACGACTATGTCGTCGATCACCTCGGTCGCGACACGCGCGGCGAGCCGGTGGACGTCGCGAACGATCAATGGACCTTGCGCGCGCAGGTGCAATTTTGATCGCCCTGCTGCTGGTCGCCTGCGACGGCCAGGAGTACCTCGTCGGCGCCAGCGAGCCCGTGCGCGTGCACGGCGGCGTGTTCCACGAGGGAGCGCTTCCCGTCGATGACGCCGCGATCACGCCGCTCGTCCTGAACGCCGGCAGCGTGGGTGCGATCATCACCGCCGGGCAGGCGAGCATGCCGTATTCTGGCCTCGCGACCCCCGATTCCTATTCCGTCGCGGTGGCGTTCCCGACGCTCGGGACGGGGTTCTGGGTCGTCCCCGTCGATGGCCCGGACGTCACCCAGGAGAACGCGCTGCTGTTCGACGTCACCGCGGACTTCACGACCGAGGCGCCGTACGGCCTGCAGACGCTGTCGTTCGTCGCGATCGATGGCGAGGGCGCTCCGGGGCCCCGGTACGATACGACGGTTTGTATCCTCCCCGAGGTCGCGACCCACAACCTCGCCTATTGCGACCCGAACACGACGCCTCAGAACGCGGTGATCTCGCTGTCGTGGGACACGGACGTCGACCTCGATTTGATCGTGGTGGCACCAAACGGCAAGCTCGTGAGCAGCAAGATGCCCTCCACGGCGTTGCC
>CANNIZ010000075.1 GCA_947505245.1 Pseudomonadota bacterium
ATCCTGCTCGACCACACGCCCGCTCTGCTCGAGTCCGGCACGGTTCACGGGGCCGGCACCGACGGGATCTACGCGACGGGCGCGGCGGTCGAGGTCGACGCGGTCACGGTCGAAGGTGCCGGGGCGTCGGGCATCCACTTCGCGGACGCGTCAACGTACACCGTGCGCGACAGCGCGGTCACGGGAACGACCTACGGGATCGCGTGTGACGGCGACCCGGCGGCGACCGTGCTCGAATGCGACACGAACACGCTCACGGGCGGTACGGCCGCGTTCCTCACCTGCGGTGGTTGTACGCCTTAGCCCGACAGGTGCGGCGCGACGTGATAGGGCCGGACGCCATGTTTACTGGGCTCGTCGAAGACACCGGCACGATCGCCTCCATCACCACCCGCGGCAGCGGTCGGGAGATCGGCGTACGCACCGCGTTGCCGCTCGGCGAGGTTCGAATCGGCGACTCGATCGCGGTAGATGGCGCGTGCCTCACGGCCGAGCGCATCGAGGGCGACTGCTTCTTTGCCACGTGCGGGCGGGAGACGCTCGACAAGACGACGCTCGGAGACGTGCGTGTGGGGCGAAAGGTCCACCTCGAGCGCGCGATGCGCCTCGGCGATCGCCTGGGTGGGCACATGGTGCAGGGCCACGTGGACGGCACGGCGAAGATCCGCTCGCTGAAGACCGCCTCGGAGAGCGTGGTGATCTGGCTGGATGCCGCGCCCGGCCTGTTGAAGTACCTCGCTTCGAAGGGTTCGGTGTGCGTCGATGGCGTGAGCCTGACCGTCAACGAGGTCGACGCGCGCGGCTTTCGCGTCAACATCGTGCCGCACACGGTCACCAAGACGCGCCTCGGGGCCTTGCGCGCCGGCGACGCGGTGAACATCGAAGTGGACGTGCTCGCGAAGTACGTCGAACGACTCGTCAAAGGAGCTCCATGAACGCCAACGTCACGCCGCACCTCGACGTCCACCTTCGGCAGCAAGGCCCGTTCGACGTGCTCGATGCGGACCCGATCCGCCGCGTGGAGCTCGCCCTCGAAGACCTGCGCCAGGGGAAGATGATCGTCGTGTGCGACGACGAGGATCGCGAGAACGAAGGCGACCTCGTGATGGCCGGCGAGAAGATCACGCCCGAAGCGATCAATTTCATGGCGCTTTACGGTCGCGGGCTGATTTGTCTGTCGATCACCAGCGAGCAGGTCGCCCGCCTCGGCCTGCCGATGATGGCTCCGAACAACCAGTCCGCCTACGGGACGGCGTTTACCGTGTCGATCGAGGCACGCTCCGGCGTCACGACGGGCATCTCGGCGGCAGACCGCTCGCACACCGTGAAAGTGGCCATCGATCCCAAGGTTACGCCGAGGGACATCGTGGTCCCCGGCCACATGTTCCCGCTGCGGGCCCGCGACGGCGGCGTGCTCGAGCGCGTCGGCCAGACGGAGGGCAGCGTCGACCTCTGCAAGCTCGCCGGCCTCAACCCGAGCGCGGTGATCTGCGAGATCGTGCGCGATGACGGCACCATGGCCCGGATGCCGGACCTGATGGAGTTCGGGCGCGTCCACCAGCTGCGCATCTGCACCGTCGCCGACATCATCAAGTTCCGCATGCGCAACGAGCGCGTCGTCCGCCGCGAAGGTGATGGGACGCTGGACGTGCCGGGAATCGGTGCGTTTCACACCCGGTTGTACTGCGGCACGACAGGCGGGACGCACCTCGCGGTGTGGAAGGGCGCGCTGTCGTCAGAGCCGCTCCTCGCTCGCGTCCAGCCGGCGCCTCCTCCCTGGGGCTTCCTCGACCCGAAGCACAGCCGGGTCACGCGTCAGGCGCTGGACATGCTGCGGGCCATGGAGCGCGAGGGGCGCGGCGTAGTCGTGCTGATGCACCTCGACCAGCGCGGCGTGGACTTTCTTCCGAAGCTGTTCCAGTCCGACTTCGGGGGCCCGGTCGAATCCGCGCCGCAGACGCGCGCCGAGGTGCTTCGTGACCTCGGCACGGGCTGCCAGATTCTGCTGGATCTCGGCGTCTCGAACCTGCGTTTGTGCACGAACAGCGACCGTCCCATCGTCGGCATCGACGCGTACGGGGTACACATCGTCGAACGTGTGCCGTTGACTACAAAAAAGGAGGCCTGAGTGCCGCGGGTGATTGAAGGTCAGCTCGTCGATCCAGGTGGTCGTTACGCAATTGTCGCGGGACGTTTCAACGCGTTCATCGTCCAGCATCTCGTGGAAGGGGCCGTGGACGCCCTGCGCAGGCACGGGATCGACGTCGAGAGTCGCGTGGACGTGTTCTGGGTGCCGGGAGCGTTCGAGATCCCGCTCGTGTGCCAGAAGACGGCCGCATCGAACAAGTACGCAGCGGTCATCGCGGTCGGCGCTGTGATCCGAGGCTCTACGCCACACTTCGAGATGGTCGCGGGTGAGGTCACGAAGGGCGTCGCGCACGCGTCGATGTCCACGGGCGTGCCGGTGATCTTTGGCGTCCTGACCACGGACTCCATCGAGCAGGCGATCGAGCGCTCCGGAACGAAGGCGGGCAACAAGGGCGCCGAAGCCGCGCTGGTGGCGATCGAGATGGCCTCGTTGCTGAAGGAAATCCCCTGATGGGTTCGCGTCGTCGCGGTCGGGAATTCGCGCTCCAAGCGCTGTACCAGGCGGACATCGCGGGAACGCCGGTGTCGGCGGCGTTCGCCGGCCTGTGGCCTGGTGCGCTCGAGGGGGACGGCCTGCTGACGGAAGGCCACGTGCCCGAGCCCGACGAGGTCGAGTTTGCGCAGCGCCTCGCGTTGGGCGTGGAGCAACAGCGGAACCGGCTTGACGATCTGATCGAGGAGTGCTCGATCAATTGGCGCGTGCCTCGAATGCCGGCGGTCGACCGGAATATCCTGCGGCTCGCGGCCTTCGAATTGTCGGACTGCACCGACATCCCTGGCTCGGTTGCGATCAACGAGTCCATCGAACTTGCGAAAAAGTACGGCACGGGCGAATCAAAGTCGTTCGTGAACGGTATCGTAGACAAACTCGCGCGGACCTTGGGTCGCGTGGATGGCGCCAAGCGGCGCACGACAGGGGGCGAATCGTGAGCATGGACATCGGGCAGGCGCAGCTTCTGGTAGACGACTGGATCCGCAACAACGGCGGCTACTGGGACGAGATGTCGCTCATGTTGCGGCTCTGTGAGGAGACGGGGGAGCTCGCGCGCGAGTACAACCACCGCTTCGGCGCCAAGCCAAAGAAGGGCTCTGAGGGGGAGCAGGAGCTTGCCGAGGAGATGGGTGACGTGTTGTTCATCCTCGTTTGCCTCGCGAACCAGCAGGGCATCGACCTCGGCGACGCGCTGAACAAGTCGCTCGACAAGAACACCACCCGCGATCGCGGCCGGTGGACCGGCGAGTCGTGAAGCACCACCTCGCGATCCTCGCGGGGGCTGTGGCTGTGCTGATCCTGGCGGCGATCCTCGAGCCGCACCCCGAGGTCGTCCGGTTCTTCGGGCACGATGTGCCGCCGATGTGCGCGTTCAGCCTGTTGACGGGTGTTTCCTGCCCGGGCTGCGGGCTGACGCGGAGCTTCGCGTTCCTCGAGCACGGGGACCTCCGCGCGTCCTTCGCGATGAACCCGCTTGGACCTCTGTTGTGGGGTGTTGTGGTCGGTCAGTTGCCGTACCGTATCCTTCGGCTGTGGCGTGGTTATAATGAACGGTCAGGAGCGACCCCATGATCACCGTCACCGAGACCGCTGCGAGCCAGATCAAGCGTGTGGCTGAGCAAAAGGGCTGGTCTGACGCCGGGCTTCGGTTTGGCCTCAAAGACGGTGGCTGCTCCGGCTACGCGTACCTCATCGAGTTCGAAGAGAAGGCCGACGCCGAAGACCTGGTCCACGAGCAGCACGGCGCGCGGGTGTTCATCCACCCCATGCATCTGGTCTTCGTGGAAGGCAGCACGATCGACTGGAAGATCGACCCGTTCACCTCGCAGTTCGAGGTCACGAACCCGCAGGCCAAGCGGTTCTGCGGCTGCGGCGAATCGTTCGATGTATAGATGCCGCACGTCACCGTAGACGGCTACGCCCCGTTCGAGGTCGAGTCGGGAGCGACGCTGTTGTCGGCCTGTGAGGACCACGGCGTGCCGATGGAGGCGTCCTGTGGGGGCTTCGCGGGCTGCAACTCGTGCCGCGTGCTCGTGATGGAGCGGTCGGGAGGTTTGTCGCCGCAGGTGCCTGAAGAGGACGCGTTCCTCGACCTCCCCAACCACCGCCTGGGGTGTCAGGCACTTGTGGTCGGGGACGTCCACGTGGCGCTCGATCCGGGGATCTGACGCCGTCAGTTGCGAGGCGCGACGAACGAGACCTGGATCACGACGTTGTCCTGGACGAGGTCATCGGGCTTTCCGGGGTACGTGACGCCGAAGTCCTGGCGATTGATCACGAACTCTGCGCTCGCGAAGACCTTCGTGGCGTCGACGAGAATGGTCGCCGGGAAGGTTACGCGTTTGGTCACGCCGTGAATCGTCAGGTCACCGGTGACGGTGTCCGTGGTTCCGTCTTTTGCGATTTGCTGTTTGATCTCCGTGGAGCCGAACGTCGCGTAGGGGTAGGCGACGGCGTCCAGGAAGTCCGGCTTCTTCAAGTGTCCAGTGAGCCGTTCTTGATCGGCCTCCAGACTCGCGATTTTCGCGGAAAACGCGACGCCGGTGACCGTGTCCCCCTCGAGGCCGACCTTGCCGGCGAACTCGTGGAACACGATGGGGTGTTGGGCCGTGATCTTCGCGCCCAGGGCGCCCAGCTTGCTTTGGGCGACATCCACGTCGAGCAGCTTCGCTGCCGTGAGCGCGGGCACGACGAACCCGTCCGTCGCAGGGGCCGACGGAGGTGTTGGGGCGTTCGGGACCTCGCTTACGGTCGCTTTGGCCTTGCCGTCGCCGACATCGGCCGCGCAGGCCGCCAGGAACACGCACAACAACAACGACGAACGAGACATCCAACCTCCGAGGAACCCTTTTAGACACGTGGCCGGTTGAGACGACCCCCGGTTTGGGAGACGGTTCGTCTCACCCGTGCAACAGTCGTCAGGGCTTGTCGCGCAAGGGGCGCCACCTGAGAAGTCTGCGCAGGCGGCTGCGGCGATTCTCACGCGGAGAGCCAGCTTCCGCACCCATGAGCGAAGCGAGGTCCAGCCAGTCGCCGTAGCGGGCCCGGCGCCGCCGCGACGCACGTGCCGCCAGGACCTGGACGTGGTCCACGTCTGCCAGGGTGAGCACGGGAACTCCGACGTCAACCGTGCGGGCGCGCGCGCGAAGCTCGTCGAACGTGGCCGTGAGGCCTGGTGCTCCGCACGCGACATCGATGCCGGGCGCGAGGACCTGGGCTCGATGGAGGTCCTTCTCACGCACGAGCAGGTCCAGGTCGCGACCGGGGCGGCGAGCGAACGCGTCACCGTAGGCGGCGACCGAAAGTGCGGGACCGCGGAGCCAAAGCGCCTGGACTCCTTCCGCTGCGAGCAGAGCATCCGCTTCGATGAGTGTGCGCAGCTGCGCTTCGGTACGGCTGCGTGCGACGCGGACCGAATCTGCGGCGCGCACGAGGAACCGCGCATCGACGTCGTGAGCGGCTCGCACTGCGACGGCGAGCGCGAGCTCCACGCCTTGTTCGCCAGCGCGCAGCCACAGCGCGTCCGGGTCACACCTGTCCAAGAGCTCTGGCAGTCGCTGAAGGTGACCTTCACGATCAAGGTGAATTGCGGCGAGTAGCGCTTCGTCGAGGGGATCCATTGCCACGACTACCGGACCTCGAACACCGCGTCGATTTCGACGGCGACGTCGAACGGCAGGCTCGGGGCGCCAACGGCGGCGCGCGTGTGTTTTCCAGCGTCGCCGAAGATCTGCACCAACAGGTCCGATGCGCCGTTCGCGACCATCGGGTGCTGATGGAACTCGGGCGTGCAATTCACGAACACGCCGAGGCGTACAACGCCGACGACCCGATCGAGGTCGCCGCTGCAAGCGGCCTTCACATGCGCCAACACATTGAGTGCCACCAGGCGGGCGGCGTCCTGGGCCTGCTCCACGGTGTACTCGCGGCCGACCTTGCCGATGTACAGCCGCTGACCGTCCTTGACTGGGATCTGGCCCGAGATGAACACGAGGTTTCCGACGCGGCGCCACGGCACGTAGCTGGCGGCTGGTACGGACGGGGAGGGCAGGGACACGCCGAGTTCGGCGAGACGCTCATCGATGCTGGACATCGCCGGCGGGTAACGCGAATGCGCTCGCGGTGGCACCTCCGCGTGGACACGTCTGGGGGTTATCGGCTTGCTGCAGGTTGGCTCTGGCAGCGGACCTGCATCATCCCGACAACTGCCATACGGCCGACGTCAGGACTCCAGCACGACCTTTCCCGCGACCTCGCGCCCCTCGATCGCGGCGTGCGCCTCGCCGATCTTGTCCATCGGCAGGACGCGGTCCACCACCGGCACGATCGCCCCACAACGCACGGCGTCCCAGGCGATGCGCATCTCCGCGGGTCCGCCCATCGTCCCGCCGACGAGCGTGAGCTGTTTGAAGAACAGCGCGCGCAGATCGAGCTCGACGGCGTGGCCGGCCGTCGCGCCACACGTCGCATAGGTTCCTCCCCACCGCAGCACGCGGAGCGAGTCCTTCCACGTCGCCGCGCCGCTCGAGTCGATCACCACGTCGACCCCGTCCCCCGACCAGCCCTTTGTGCCCTTTACGACGTCGTCGTAGGTGAACGCCGCCTCGGCGCCGAGCTGGACGCACAACGCTCGCTTCTCCGACGTCGATGCGGACGCGACGACACGCGCGCCGAGCACGCGGGCGACCTGGATCGCCAGCGAACCCACACCACCGGCGCCTCCTTGCACGAGCACCCGCTGCCCGGGCCGTACGCCTGCGCGGGTCGCGAGCAGGTGCCACGCGGTCAGGAGTGACAGGGGAAGCGCGGCCGCACGCTCGGGAGGCAGGTCGCCGATCGGCAGCAGCGCACCTTCTTTGACGACGACCGCCTCGCAGCAGCCGCCGTCCTGGCCTTCGCCGCGGATCGAATACCGGCGGCAAAGGTCCTGGCGCCCCTCATCGCAGCGCGCACAGCTTCCGCACCAGGTCGCGGGCGCGATCGCGACCCGTTCGCCGGTGTCCTCGCGCACCCCGACGATGTCAGACCCGGGGATGAGCGGCAGGGGGAACGGATGCCCGGGAACCCCGCGCCTCACCCACACGTCGAGGTGGTTGAGCCCGACATGCGTGACGCGGACGCGAACTTCGCCGGGGCCGGGCTCGGGCAGCGGCCGCTCCTGGGCCTCGATCACCTCGGCGCCGCCGTGGCGGGTAACGATCAGGGCCTTCACACACGCACCAGGATGGCCTGAACGCCGAGCGCGTCCAGCGCCTGGCGGAGGTCGTCCGGATCGCTCGTGAGCACGTGGTCGCCTGTCGCGGTTCCGACCGCGACGTGCGCATCGACAACGTCGCGCGCGCCGGTCGCTGCCAATACGGCCCCTACGCGGCGCGCATCCGGGGCGTCCAGCGGCCGCACCGCGACACCGGCGAGCACCCGTGCGAGACGCGCCTGGCGAGGTCCGCCGCGCCAGACCTGGGCGACCACCCCGGCGCTGGCTCGTACGGGGACGCCGGACGCCCACGCGACGCGAAGCATGGCGCCGACGCGCCGGTCTCCCCGATCGACGGCCACGAGCGCGCCGGCATCCAGGACCACTCCCGTCAGGGGGGCCCCCCGCGCGCGACGCCCAGGGCCGCTGCTGCAGCGTCGAGCTCAGCGTCAGAGAATGCGCCCGACTCCTGCTCCCAGTCGTCCAGCGCGCGGCCAAGGAGTTCGTGCCGCAGCCGATCGGCGGCCGCCGCTGCGAGCCACGCGGAGACGCTCTGGCCCGCACGTGTGGCCGCCTCGCGCACGGCCGCGCCGAGGTCGGTCTCCATGGTCACGGTGATGCGGTCGGCGTTCATGCATACCAGCGTATGTCATACGTTGATATGCGTCAACGGTAGTCGGCGTCACACTTCGAGCAGCATCCGATCCGGTGCTTCGATGCAGTCCTTGATGCGGACGAGGAAGCCGACCGCCTCGCGCCCGTCGATGATGCGGTGGTCGTACGAGAGCGCGACGTACATGATCGGCCGGATCACGACCTGACCGTCGCGGGCGACCGGGCGCTCGACGATGTTGTGCATGCCGAGGATCCCGACCTGCGGTGGGTTCAGGATCGGCGTGGAGAGCATCGAGCCGAACACACCGCCGTTGCTGACCGTGAAGGTGCCGCCCTCGAAGTCCGAAGGCAGGAGCTTGTTCTCCTTCGCGCGTTTGCCGAGCTCGGCGATGGTCTTCTCGGTCTCGGCGAACGACAGGCGATCGGCGTCGCGCACGATCGGCACCACCAGGCCCTTGGGGCCGGACACCGCGATGGCGAGGTCGTAGTAGCGCTTGTACAGGATGTCCGTTCCCTGAATCTCCGCGTTCACCGCGGGGAAGGCCTTGAGCGCCTCGATCGAGGCCTTGACGAATAGCGACATGAACCCGAGCTTGATGCCGTACTTTTCGACGAACGCGTCCTGGTACTTCTTGCGCAGCCCCATCGCGGCGCTCATGTCGATCTCGTTGAACGTCGTGAGCATCGCAGTCGACTGCTTGCTCTCGACGAGGCGCCGCGCGATCGTGCGTCGCATGGGCGTCATCGGGACGCGTTCGATGCGGGCGTCGCTCGCTGCGCGTGGCGCGGGTGTGGCGGCGATCGGTGCGGCAGCGGGCGCCGTGGACGACGAGACGTCCGCCGACGTGATGTTGCCGCGCGGGCCGGTTCCCGTGACCGCGGCGAGGTTGACGCCCGCTTGATCGGCCGCCTGCCGTGCTGCTGGACCCGCCTTCGGCGCTGTCGTCGCACCGACCGGGGCGGCGGCTGCCGTTTGGACGACCGACGCGGCGGCTCCCTCGGTGAATCGCGCGATCACAGCGCCGACCGCGACCTCCTCGCCTTCGGCGGCGAGCCGCTCCGAAAGGACGCCATCGGCGGGGGCAGGGACCTCCATGGACGCTTTGTCGCTGTCGATCTCGGCGATGCCGGCGCCCTTCTTTACGGCCTGGCCGGGTTGGACGAGCCACTTCGACAGGATCACCGTCTTGATCGACTCGCCGACCGTCGGAACCAACACGTTCAACGCCATTCGCTTCTCTCCTGCGGCCTGTGTGCGTAACCGAACCGCGACCTACGGCGTGAGCGCATCGTCAACCAACGCGGCCTGCTCGGCCTCGTGTTTGTGATGGGAGCCCGTGGCCGGCGACGCGGCCGACTTTCGGCCTGCGTACCTGACTTCGAACCCCGGCAGCTCGTCGCGCAGCCACTCGTCATACATCGGCCACGCGCCCATGTTGCGAGGCTCCTCCTGACACCACACCAGCTCGGGATGCCCGTAGGGAGCGATGGCGGCGAGGATCTGTTCCGCTGGGAACGGGTACAACATCTCCACCCGCACGAGCGCCACGTGGTCGAGGTCGCGCTCCCGACGGGCCTTCAGCAGGTCGAAGTAGACCTTGCCCGTACACAATACGACGCGCTTGACGTTGGTCGGAGCGATCGTGTCGGGGATCACGTGCTGGAAGCCGCCGGTCGCGAGATCTGCGATCGAGGAGGTCGCTTCCGGGTGACGCAGCAGCGACTTCGGCTCGAGGATGACGAGCGGCTTGCGGAGGTCACGGAGGCACTGGCGGCGCAGCAGGTGGTACAAGTTCGCGGGCGTGGTGGGGCAGGCGACCTGGATGTTCTGCTCGCCGCAAAGCTGAAGGAACCGCTCCGGACGGGCTGAGCTGTGTTCGGGTCCCTGGCCTTCGTACCCGTGAGGCAACAGGATCACGAGCCCGGAGTGACGGTTCCACTTCTGTTCGCCGGCGACGACGTACTGGTCGAGGATGATCTGCGCGCCGTTCACGAAGTCGCCGAACTGCGCCTCCCACAACACGAGCGCGTCCGGGTAGTCCCACGAGTACCCGAAGTCGAAGCCGAGCACGGCGTACTCGGACAGCGGGCTGTCATATACGTTCACCGGTGCTTGATCGGCGGTGAGGTGCTGCAGCGGCAGGTACTCCACCGACGTCTTCGTGTCGGTCAGCACGGCGTGGCGCTGTGAGAACGTCCCGCGGCCAACGTCCTGGCCGGACAGGCGCACGCGAAAACCTTCGGGCGCCAACGTCGCGAACGCGGCCTGCTCGCCCATCGCCCAGTCGAGGGGGCGAGCGCCCTCCACCATCTCGAGCCGCTGCGCGAGCAGCCGAACGAGCTTCGGGTGGAGGTTGAACCCGTCGGGGACGACGTTCGCCTTTCGCATCAGGCCCTGCAACTGCTCGAGCGGCACGACGGTGTCGGGCTCGCCCTGCGCGCCGCGCACGTATTGCTTCCAGAGGGCCTTGTTCGGCGCGAGGTCGTCCGACGGTGGGGGCGCGCCGTGCGTGGCCTCGTCTTCGATCGCGCGCATGCTCTCTTCGTTGATCCGCTGAACGTCGGCTTCAGTGACGAGCTTCCGCTCGATCAACCGCTGCGCGATGACCTGCCGTGGCGAGTCGCGGTGGCGGATCGCGTCGTACATCACGGGCTGGGTGAAGCCGGGCTCGTCGCCCTCGTTGTGGCCGAATTTCCGATAGCAACAGAAGTCGATCACCACGTCGCGACCGAACGTGTGGCGCCACTCCATGGCGATCTTCATGATCGCGGCGATGGCTTCGGGATCTTCGCCGTTGACGTGGAAGATCGGGATCGCCAGCATGCGCGCGATGTCGGTGGGGTACTGGCCCGAGCGCGAGTCGCGCGGCGAGGTCGTGAAGCCGATCTGGTTGTTCACGATGATATGCAGCGTGCCGCCGGTCTTGTAGCCCTCGAGCCCGGACATGTTCAGCGTCTCGGCGACGAGGCCCTGGCCGATGAACGCGGCGTCGCCGTGCAACAACACGGGCATCACCTTCTTGCCGTCGTGGTCGCCGATGCGGTCCTGCTTCGCCCGGGCGCGCCCTTCCACCACGGCGTTGACCGTCTCGAGGTGCGACGGGTTCGGCGTGAGCGACACGTGCATCGCGTGGCCGCCTCGCGTCATGTAGTCGCTGCTGTAGCCGAGGTGGTATTTGACGTCGCCTGAGCCCTGAAAGCTCTCCCCGGTCTGGTCCTGGAATTCGCCGACGATCTGATTCATCGGCTTGTCCATGATGTTTGCGAGCACGTTCAGACGCCCGCGATGGCTCATGCCGAGCGCGACCTCGAGCACGCCGAGGCGACCGGCCTCTTCGAGCGCGATGTCCAACAGCGCGATCAGAGGCTCGCCGCCTTCGATCGAGAACCGCTTCGTGCCGGGGAACCGCTGCTGCAACATCCGCTCGAAGTTCTCGGCATCCGATACCTTGCGCAGGAAGTGCGCGGCGGCGGGCTTGTCGAGGTGGGGCCGATCGCCGATCGTCTCGACGCGATCCTGCACCCAGTGCCGCTGCGTGATGTCGTGGATGTTCATGTACTCGATGCCGACGCGCGCGCAGTAGGCGGTGTTCAGGCGCGCGAGCACCCGCCGCGGCGTCGTGGTCTGCGGCTCGCCGTAAAGCGGCCCCTTGTCGCACGGCTCGTCGAGCTCGTCCTCGTGGAGATCGAAGAACGCGGGCAGGAGCTCTGCGGGGTCGCCGCGGTGCCAGACGCCGAGCGGGTCGATCGCGGCGACGATGTGGCCGCGCACGCGAAACGCGTTGATCAGCTGGGCGACCTTCGCCTGGCGGCGAGCGGCCCCGAGCCCGGCGTCGTCCCGGGCAGGCGCGGCGGCGGGCCCGCTCGCGAAGATCGACTTGGGCTTGAACGCGGGTTCGGCGGGGGACCTGCCGTCGTCGGGGCGCCCCCACCCTTCGAACAGCTTGGACCAACGCGGATCGACGGAGGCGGGGTCGGCGAGCCACGCTACGTACTGGGTGTCCAGGAACGCCGCGTTTTCACCGCTAAACAGGCTCTGATCACCCAAGGGACCTCCGTTCACTGCGTACACTCGTAGGCCGGGCCTGTCTCGACGGCCTCCACCGAAGCCTGGGTGGAACAGTCCGCGCCGTTCCATGCGATGACCATGCAGGAATGGAAGTCTTCCTTCGTGAGGTCCGCGCAGTCGATGCCGGCGACGAACGCTGGCTCCATTCCGGCCTGCTCGAGGCACGCATCGGCGGACTCGGTCCACGTCACGCAGTTGTCATCCACCTTGTCCTTGCAAGCGGCGACCAATGACAGCGCCAGGAACCAACGCATACGACCTCCGGTCGGCAACTCTACACGACCGGAACGGCGACGAGGAGCCCGTCATCGCTCCATGCCCAAACGCGGGAGCCGACGCGGGCTCCGGCGGTCACGGGCAGGTCGAACACAGGCCAGCCATCGACGTGGAGCCCCGCGCGGTCAAGCGACCAACCGTCGCCCTTCGTCTGCGGCGCGTCCGGTTCGGGCAGGTCGTCGTCGTCGATCTGCGGCCCGGGAACGGTCAAGCCGGTGAGGGGATCGAGCCAGAGCCCCTCGCCGGTATCCCACGGCACGAGCAGCCAGCGCTCGCCGGGAACCACGGTCCCGAGCGGGACGACGGGGACGTCGAACAGGCGTCGCCCGGTCGTGAGGTCCCACACCACGCCGCCTGGACCTGCGAGGAGGCGACCATCGAACGCCGCTGTGGCCTCCCGGATACCTGTCCAGCGCGTCGCCCCGGCCTCGAGGCGACCGTCCTCGTAGAGCAGTCCACCGTCTCCGTCGATCGGCAGGGCGTCTTCGCGGTGGGCGACCTGGCGACCTGTAGCGACGTCGATGAAATGGGTAGCGCCACATTCATCGCCGATCGCGATACGGCGCCCGTCGCGCGACCAGCGGACGCCCCACGGGTTGCACGGCAGGGCTTCGTCGAGCGGCTGCGCATCGCCCGAGGGGGTGGCTGCCCGGGTCCACTCGTCGCCGTCACGGATCAGGACGGATCCATCCGGCCCTTCGAGGTGGCGCGACCTCTCGCCCATGGTCGCGATCGCACGCAGGCCAGCGGCGGTGTAGCGGAACAGCAGCTGGTAATCGCGAAACACCCGACCGGCGGCTTCGGGCGCCCAGGGCTTCGCCTCGCGGGTGATCGTCACCGTCGCCGAGTCGAGGCGGTAGCTGCGCGCGCCGTCCCCCAGCCCGAGCACCCCGTCGGGGTACGTCCACCACACCTGGCCGCGCGGCGGGTGGAGCAGGCTGGGGCCGCTTGCGAGGCCGAGATGCAAGGACAGGGGCGGGTTCGTGGGGGTCGCGTTCATCGGTGGCTCAGGTTACCGCGGCGCGATGCTCACGTCGCTCTTGCTGTTGGCTTGTGGAATCGACCCGGCGCGCGTCCCGGCGCATCCCCCCTATGCCCGTGATGGTGCCGTCATCCAGGACGATCGCGTCGCGTTCGCGCTCGTCGGCGGGACGCGCGGCCTCGTTCCGGGCGCCAATGACGTCGCCGACCAGATCGTCAGCGACGTGCGAAGCGAGGTCGCTGCGCGCGATCTCGATTTCGTAGCGCTCACCGGTGGCTACGTGCGTAAGAGCGGCACCGGCGAATGGGAGGCGTTCGACGAGCGCTGGAAGGACGTGTTGCTGCCTGTCGGCGCGTCCGACGGGTCTCAGCGCGTGCCGGTGCTGGCGTTGCCCGGAGACGCCGAACGTTGGGGCGACAAGGGGCTCGTCGGGTATGGCGCTGCGTTTCCGGGGCAGGGGCCGGATATTGGCCTCGGACGCGTGTCGTCGTGGGGCTCGTTCGACCTGAAGTCAGGCCCGCGCACCTGGCGCGTGATCTGGCTCGACCCCAACGAGGTCGCTTTGGGATCGCGCTGGAAGGACCAGCTGTTCTGGCTGCCGAAGGTCGCGTCGACGGGCTTTGATCAGCTTCTGGTGTTGATGCCGGACGCCCGCTACACGCCCGTTCCCGGTCGCGAAGACGACGCGGAAGGCGATGTCGCCGAGCTGCTCGGGGTGATCGACGAGCACTCCCCGATGTCGAGCCTCGTCGGCGTGTTCACGGGCGGTGCGTCGACGAACAGCCTCGTCCTGCCGACGGGAGCCTACGGCGAGGCGCACCTGCTGGCCGGTGGAGCAGGCGACGGCGCCGATTCGCTCGCGCGCACCAAGGGCGACGGCGAAGCCGCGATCGCCCTCGAGCCGGTGTTCGACGGCGTCCTCGCCGGGCAGTTCGAGGGGGACAAGGCGACCCTGCCGCCCCATGTCGTCGAAGCCGAAGCGGCCGGCACCTATGACGGCGGCGCGTTCCCCGTACATGGCTGGTGGATCGTCGAGATCAGCGGCGGCCGGCTGCTTGCGACGTTCCGCATGCGCGTCGATGGCGTCATGACGGACGTGTACGCCGCGAAGTGGACCAAGAAGGACGGGTGGGTCGGCGGTCTTCCCGCGGCGCCTTCGCCCTCGACGCCTGCACCCCCACCATCCGCCCCCGAGCCTGCCCCCGCGATCAAGTAGCGGCGGCCTGCTTCTTCTTCGCGAGGCTCTCCACCAGGGCCTTGTGCGCCTCACGCGTGAGCGGCGGCCACAACAACGCGCCGATCGCTGCGATCACGAGCAGCACGCCGGGGATCGGCCCGATGAGCAGCCGCAACATGAGCAGCGCGGAGTCGGGCTGGGTCGGGGCCTGCTCCGCGTAGCCGGCGGCGCTGAGCAGCATGCCCTCCACCCACAGCGCCACCGCCGTGCCGGTCTGCTCGAGGAACGTCATCGCCCCGTAAAACGCGCCCGCGCGGTCCTTCCCACCGTGCTCGAGGGCGTCTGCTTCGACCACGTCGGGCAGCATCGACCACGGCAGCACGTGGGCGGCTGCGACGCCGAGGCCCGCGACCGCTGCGATGACCATCGCGATGCCGAATTCGCCCGCCGGAACGACCGCGAGGCCGATGAGGGCGATCGACCACGACCCGATGCCGATCGCGTAGGCGACGTGCTTCTGGAGCTTTTTCGCCATGTACACGACGATGGGCACGCCGATGAGCGCGGCGACCTGAATTACCGCGAACGCGACGTCGGTCATGCCCTTCCGGTGCAGGTGATGCTCGACGTAGAAGGGCACGAGCGACGACAGCACGCTCACCGTTGCCCACGCGGCGAGGAACAACGCGGCCGTGCGGCGGAACGGGACGCTCTTCAGCACGGTGAGGATGGACTCCTGCGACTCCTCTTCGGCGGGGCCCACCGGATCGCGGCCGCGCGTGGCGTACACCATCGCGAGCATCGGCGGGACGGCCATCAGGCCGAGGGTGAGGCCCGCAATGCGCCACGAATAGTTCGTGAACAGGTAGGGGAAAAGCACGCCGGACACGATGCCGCCGAACATCGAGTACGCCATGCGCGAGCCGTTGAGGCGCGTACGCTCGTCGTAGTCCTGCGTGATCGCAGGCGTCAGCGCGCCGTAGGGCACCGTCACGAACGAGTACGCCGTCGCGTAGCCCATGAGCAGCACAGCGTACACGACCGGGAGCGCCCAGCCCGTCAGCGGGAGGCCCCACCACAGCGACGCGAACATCACCGCCAGCGCTGGCGTCGCGACGGTGATCCAGGGTCGGCGCGAGCCCCATGAGGTGCGCGTTCGGTCGATGACGCGGCCGACGAGCGGATCGATGACGCCGTCCCAGCCCTTCGCGACGAGCAACACCGTGCCGGCGACGGCCGGCGTCATCCCCGCGCCGTCCACCATGTACTTCAACAGGAAGAACATGTACGCCGTGTTCGTGAACGAGATCGCGAGGGCGGCGACGCCGTAGCCCTGGACCAGCGTCGATGGGAGGTGGTGCTTGGTTTCGGAGGTCGTCATACCGGTATGCTCGCATCGGAGTTCACCATGGTCACGATCGAACGGGTCACCAGCCGAGCCGGAATGAACGAATTCCTTGCGTTTCCGGCCAAAGTGTATGGGAATGATGCAGCCTGGGTCCCGCCGCTCCGCGAATGGCAGCAGCGGCGCTTGTCCCCAAAAAACCCGTTCTTCAAGGAAGCCACGCTCGAGACGTTCGTAGCACGGCGTGGAAAGGACCCCGTCGGCACGATCTCAGCGCTTCGCGACCCGCGCTGGGAATCGCAAAAGAACGAAAAGGCTTCGTTCTTTGGGTTCTTCGAGACGATCGACGATCCCGAGGTCGCGGCCGCGCTGATCGGCGCCGCCGAAGAGCGAGCGCGCAGCTGGGGCATGGAGATCCTTCGCGGGCCTCGAAACCTGACGCGAATCGAGGACGTCGGCATCACGGTGGAAGGCCACGACAAGGTCCCGCCGCTGCTCGCGAGCCATCACCCTCCGTACTACCAGCGCCTCGTCGAGGGCCTCGGGTTCGAGAAGCACCACGATGTGCTCGCGTACGACATCGACCTCAACCTGCCCGACGGTTCGCCGCGGCCTCTCCCGCCCGCGCTGCAGGCGAAGGCCGACGCCGTGGACATGACCGGAATCGAGATCCGGCGCGCGCGCTACCGAACGTTGTCCGCCGATCTTCGCGCCGCGCATCACGTGTTCTCGGAGGCGTTCAAGACCGTCCCGGACACGTACCCGATCCCGCTCGATCAGTTCCTGAACCTCGGGCGCGCGCTGATCGCCTTCACCTCGCGCGACATGATGCAGCTGGTGTTCTTGAACGGCGAGCCCATCGCGTTCGCGATCTGCGTACCGGAGATGAACGAGGCCATCCGCTATGCGCACGGAAAGCTGTTCCCCGTCGGGTGGGCAAGGTTCGTCGAGGGGCTCCGCCACGTCAATACCGCGAGCTTCAAGCTCATCGGCGTCATCCCGGAGCACCGGAAGTCCGGCATTCACGCGAAGATGATCGAACACGTCATCCAGGGACTTCGGGTCGCGGGCTACGGTCGCCTCGAAGCCTCGCTGATCGACGAGCGCAACGGGCCGATGCGAAACGTGGTGGAAGGCTGCGGCATGACGATCTACCGCCGCTACCGAATCTATGACCGGAGGATCGGTTAGCCACGGGCGGTCGCTCGGAGTTCGAATGCCGTTGTTCCTTTGGCTGGCCGTCGGAAACGCAAGCGCGGGGCCGTTCATCGAGGGGCCGACCCCCATCGTCTACCGCGTGATCTCGCTCGTCGGCATCGGCGCGTTCTGCGCGCTGTGTGTCGCCATGTCGGAGAAGCGCGACAAGATCGACTGGAAGCTCGTCGCCTGGGGCGTGGGACTCCAGATCGCGTTGTGCTCGGTCGTGTTGATCCCCGGCCTGTCGGCGTCCCTGCAGATCATGGGCGACGCCGTCATGAAGCTGCTGTCGTTCGCCGGTGACGGCGCCACGTTCGTGTTCCAGTCGGTGAGCCCGCACACGATCGAGACGGGTTTCCCGGGCGCGAGCAAGCCCGAGTTCTATGTCGGCACCGGCAACGGCATCTCGCCGCCGATGAAGACGTTCGCGTTCTGGGTCCTGCCCACGATCATCTTCTTCTCGGCGTTCTCGAACGTCCTCTACTACTTCGGCATCCTGCAGCTGATCGTGAAGGGCGTCGCGTGGGCGATGCAGAAGACGCTCGGGACGAGCGGGGCGGAGACGGTGTGCACCGCGGGAAACATCTTCCTCGGCCAGACCGAAGCGCCGCTGCTCGTGCGCCCGTTCCTCGCAAAGATGACGCGGTCCGAGCTGATGAGCGTGATGGTGGGCGGCTTCGCGACCATCGCCGTCGGTGTGCTCGGCTTGTACGCCAGCGTGCTCAAGGCCATCCCGGACATCGGCGGCCACCTGATCGTCGCGTCGATCATCTCGGCCCCCGCCACGTTCGTGTGCGCCAAGATCCTCGTGCCCGAAACCGAGAAGGCCGAGACCGCTGGCAGCGCGGCCATCGAGCTCCCGCGGTCCGAAGGGAACCTCCTGCAGGTGATCGCGGTCGGAGCAGGGGATGGAACCCGTCTCGCGATCAACGTCGCTGGCATGCTGATCGCAGTCGTGGCGCTCGTCGCCATGGTGAACGCCGCGATCAGCTACGTCCCGCTCACGATGTGCGATGGCTCGCCCGTCGGCGGCTACGCCTGCGCGACAGGCGTCACCGCGCACCCGCTCGACCTGCAGACGATCCTCGGCTGGATCTTCTTCCCGTTCGCGCTGCTGATGGGCGTTCCGCCTTCGGAGGCCGGCGTCGTCGGCCGCCTGCTCGGCGAGAAGCTCGTGTTGACCGAGCTCGTCGCGTACTTTGACATGGGCTCGATCCTCGATGGCCCTACGCCGCAGATGTCCCTTCGCACGGCGATCATCACGGCCTACGCGCTGTGCGGTTTCGCGAATTTCGCGTCGATCGGGATCCAGATCGGCGGCATCGGAGCGCTCGCCGAGAACCGCATCAAGGACCTCGCCGAGCTCGGGTTCAAGGCGATGATCGCGGGTTCGATCGCGACGTGTATGACAGGCGCGGTCGTGGGCCTGTTCGTATGATCGACGCGCTCTCGCACAACATCTTCCTGTGGCCCGTCATCTTGTCGGGCCTGATCGCGCTCGTGATCTCGGCAGAGCGGTTCGGCTACCTCCTGTTTCGCGCGACGATCGCGACCGGTCCGTTCATGGCCGAGGTCCAGCGCCGGATCTTGTCGAACGAATTGGACGCCGCGATCCGGCATTGTAACGCTGAGCCCTGGGCTCCGCTCCCGCGCGTGGTTCGCGCCGCTCTCCTCGCGGCCCCGCTCCCGCGCGAAGAGATGGTGATGGCCGTCGATCAAGCGCTATTGGACGTGACGGGCGACGTGCAGAAGCGGGTGGGCTACCTCGCGACGATCGCGAACGTCGCCACGCTGCTCGGCCTGCTTGGCACCATCGTTGGCCTGATCCGTTCGTTCGACGCCGTCGCGAAGGTGAGCGTGGAAGAGAAACAGGCCGCCCTCGCCGCCGGCATCGCGATGGCGATGTACACCACGGCCGCGGGCATCGCGGTGGCGATCCCCACGCTCGTCGCGTACTCCATCCTCGTGCAGCGCGGAAACAGCGTGCTCGACGACGCTGAGCGCTGCGGGCTGAAGGTGAGCATGCTGCTGCTCGCGCGCCAGAAGGGCGGTGCTGCAGAGATGGGTGCAGCCCCGGAGACGGTCGAGCGGTGAGGCGCGCCGCACGCCAGCGCCTGTCGGTGGACGTGCCCGAGCTGAACCTCGTCCCGTTGCTCGACATGGTCTCGCTGTTGATTCAGCTGATGCTGATCAACGCGCGGTTTGGCCTGTTCGCGGAGATCGGTTCGTTCGCGGCCCGCCCGGGCGGCGAACCGGCGGCGGGGCCGACGCTCGGGCTCGTCGTTCGGGTGAATCAGGACGGCTACGAGGTCTCGTGGGCGGACGGCGACGAGCGCGTCCACAAGCCCGTCCCGTGCGCGGTGAAGCCGTGTGCGCCCGACGGGTACGGCCAGGAGGCGCTGCGCGCGCTGCTCGTCCCGCTCAAGCAGCGGTTCCCGGACGAGACGCGGGTCGTCGTGGTGCCCGCCGCGAGCGTGCCGTTCGAGGCGCTGGTCGCGACGATGGACACGCTACGGCAGCCGCTCGGTACTGCGCCGATGTTCGCTGAGGTCATGTTCCCGCCGGCGCTGCCGCGATGAGGTCCACACGCCGAAGACGCCGGGAATTCCCGCAAGGTGAGCTGATGCTCGCGGCGATGGTGGACATGATGATCAACCTGTTGATCTTCCTGCTCACGCTCTACGGCACCGATCCGATCGACGTGCGCGGGTCCGCCGAGCTGCAACTCGCGAGCTCGGCCTCCCACGACCCTGTGAAATACGCAGTCTCCGTGGTGGTGTCCCAGAAGGCCGTAGAAGTGGACGGCGTCCCGGTCGTGCTGCTGCGCGAGGAGAACGGCGCGCTGAGGTTCCCCGACGGCGACGCGCTTGGGGGCTTCACGCAGGCGCTCGCCCAGCGGCGCGACGAGGCAGTCGCGGCGGCGGCGAAGCGCGGAGAAGACGCGATCCCGGACATGAGCATCCAATGCGACCGCCGCGTGCCGTGGGAGGTCCTCGGGCCGCTCCTGACGCAGGCTGGGGACGCGGGCTTCGGACAGTTCCGGTTCGTCGTCCACGGAGAGGAGCCCTGAATGGCCGACGTGAAGCGCCTGCACCTCGTCGACGGGACGTTCGAGTTGTTCCGCGCGTACTACAGCAAACGGCCTGACCACACGACGCCCGACGGGAGGCCGTTCAAGGCGGTCGCCGGGCTGGTGTCGTCGATGCTCACGCTGCTCGAAGATGCCGATGAGGCAGTCACCCACGTGGCGATCGCGTTCGACAACCCGATCCGGTCGTTTCGAAACGATCTGTTCCCCGCGTACAAGTCGGACGAGGGAATGGACCCCGTCCTGAGGGGCCAATTCGACGCGGCCGAGGAGGCCGCCGCGGCCCTCGGCCTCACCGTCTGGCGGATGGATCGCTGGGAGGCCGACGACGCCCTCGGCACCGCCGCGGTGAGGTTCGCCGATCAGGTCGGCCAGGTGCGGATCCTGTCGCCTGACAAGGACCTCGGTCAGGTCGTGCGCGGTTCCCACATCGTGCTGGTTGACCGCATCCGCCAGAAGGTGATCGATGAGGCCGCGGTCGTGGAAGCGCGCGGCGTGCCCCCCGCGTCGATCGCCGACTTCCTCGGCCTCACCGGCGACACCGCCGACGGCATCCCCGGCATCGCGGGCTTCGGCGCGAAGTCGGCGGCCACCCTCCTGCAGGCGTTCGGACACATCCAGCAAATTCCCGACGACCCGTCGACCTGGCCGCCCCTCCGCGGCGCTGAGCGGCTCGCCAAGGCGCTGGCAGCCGAACGCCCGCTGGCGCTGCTATACGCGCGCCTCGCGACGCTCGCCCTCGATGTGCCGCTGCCGGAGGACCTCGACGCGCTCCGGTACCGCGGACCGACGCACCCGTTCGCCTCGTGGTGCGCGCTGTGCGGCCTCGAGCGGTACGTCGCTCGGGGCCAACGCCTGGCGGCTAGGGGCTAGGGGCCGCGGCGGTGAACGGCGGGGGGACGAGGTAGTCGCTGACCTCGGCGGCGTACAGGCTGCGCGCGCCCGGTGGACCGGCGACGAACGCCACCTTCGTCATACCGTCCTTCTGGGTGACGCGGACCTCGTCGAGGTCCGACACCCCAAGCGCCTCGATCTGCACGAGGCGCCCGTCGGTCATGGACGTGAAGCGGAGCATGTTCGTCTTCGGCTCGGTGCCCACCCAGGCGACCCACAACCCGTCCGGCGTGAAGGCGGGTCCCGACCGCGCCGGGAGCTTCACGTTCGGCGCGATCGTGTTCACGGCGGTGCCGTTGGTGATCGCGATGTCCCACGTGCGGCCATCGACCGAGGTCAAGAACAGGATGCGGCCGTCCGGGAGCACCACGGGCCTGATCTGGTCGCCGGTGCCGCCGACGAGGAGCGTGCCTTTGCCCTTGCGGAAATCCACCTGCCAGAGGTCGTCGTCGCCCGCGACCTCGCGCGCGTACACCAGGCTGTTGCCGTCTGGCGTAAACACCGGGCTGTGTTCGATGCCTGGCGCGGGATCGATGGGTTTGGCCTTTCCGACGCGCGGATCCCAAAGGAATAGATCCCCGTCTTCCATCGAGTGGTTGACGAACGCGATGCGCCCGACCATCGACGAGTCGACCGCGACGTCCGCCAGGGTGCCCTCCACGACGGTGGCGTCGAACACCTCGAGCGCCGCGCCGCCGTTCGGGGGCGCGCGGAAGATGCGTCGGACCGCGCTGCGCTCGATCTGACCTTCGAACAGCACTTCGGTGCCGAACCACGAGGGCTGCTGCATCAGGCGGAAGCGCTGCTTTTGCGTGGTGCCGTCGGGGGCGACCGCGGTGACGAAGGCGCGCCCGTCATCCTGGACCTCGGCCGCGAAAAGCTTCACGGTGCCAAACGCGCGAGGCACCTCGAACGCCAGCAGGCGGCCGTTCTTCGCCCAGCTTGGCGCCGACGGATCCGACCCGACCTCCGAGAATACCGACGTCGGCGTGACGGCGAGCGGACCGGTGGGAACCACGACCTCGGCGGCGACCGCAGCGGTGGAACCTGCGTCGCCGTTCCTCGCGATTAATTTGGCTACGAGCACGCCGGCAACGCCAAACAAGGCGATGACGACGAGGGCCGATGCCGCGTAGAGGCGGGTGTTGGAACGGGCCAAGTCGCGGTCCCTCAAAAAAGCACGATCAATAGGGTAGCTATCTAGCCGAAGCGGCGGGTCTGCGTCAAGAGTTGCGACCCGCGAGTCTCCGCTGCAGGTGCCATAGATCGTCGGGCATTGGAGCGTGGAACTCGTGCTTCTGACCCTCGCCGTCGACGAACTGGAGGAACATGGCGTGGAGCGCGAGTCGGTCGCTTTTGCGAGTCACGCCGAGCGGCGCATACAGAGGGTCTCCGAGGACCGGAAAGCCGGCTGACGACAGGTGCACGCGCACCTGGTGCGTGCGACCGGTCTCGAGCCGCGCTTCCACGAGCGTGGCGCCGCGGAGCGCGGTCACGAGCGCGAAGTGGGTGACGGCGGGCTGGCCGCCGCGACCGATCGCGCGCCTGCCGTCGCCGCCGTCGCGGACGATCGGCTCGCGGATGGTGCGCTTGCCCTGCCAGTTGCCCTCGACGAACGCGAGGTACTGACGTTCGACCTTGTGGTCCTCGAGCAGCGCCTTCAAGTGCTCCTGAACGGCCGCGTCGGTGGCGACGAGCATGAGGCCGGACGTCTCCTCGTCGAGCCGATGCACGGGCAGGGCACGACCGGCGATCTTCGCGACGAACGCGAGTACATCGGGCTCGCGTCGTCCCGGGGCGGGCACGGACAACATGCGCGGAGGCTTGTGGACGACGACGAAGCCGCGCCCCTTGAACACGATCGACGCGTCCCGACCGGGAACGCAGCGCGGGAAGCTCGGGTCGTAGCGAACGGTGGCCGGGTCCACCTCGCGCGCCCCGTCGCCGAGCGGAACCCCGTGGACGCGCACCTTGCCGGACGCGAGCGCCCGATCGAGCTCCTTTCCGCGAACCCGCTCTTCGAGCACCTGGCGAAGTGTTGCCACGATGTCTTGTATCCTCCGCAGGTGCCCGAGCGCCCTGACCTCGAATACCTCGTTCCGCGGCTCGATGAGAGCCTCCGCGGAGCCGTCATCGTCGACGCGAGCGTTCAGAAGCCCGTCGTCGTGCGGGTCGCGGTGCCCGGAGACCCCAAGGTGTTGTTGGTTGGACGCTCGTTCGTTCGCGTTGAACGTCACGGGGCGTTCGTCGCGTTCTCGCTCGCGCCGGCCGACCTGTTCCTCGCCATCCACCCGATGCTCGCGGGGCGGTTCTGGCTCGGGGACGCGGGCGACAAGCGCGCCGCCGACACCGCTGTCACGTTGGCGCTGGCGGACGGCCGGGAGCTTCGGTACCGCGACGACAAGCAGATGGGCAAGTTCTGGTTGGTCGATCCTGCGAAGGTCGACGTCATCCCGCGGTGGGGAGACGTCGGGGTGGACGTCTTGTCACCCGGGTTCGATCGTGCCCTGTTCGGCGCGCTCGCGAAGCGTCGAAAGGACCAGGTCAAGCTGTTCCTTCTCGACCACGCGGCCCTCGATCACCTCGGCAACGCCTACGCGGACGAGGCGCTGTGGACGGCGGGCATCCACCCGAAGACGCGCGTGAACGAACTCGACGCGGCCCGACTCGACGCGCTGCACGCCGCCTGACCTTGATCCAGTTTGGTGGACACCTGCCGAGAGGCGAGAGAGGTGGGCACCATGGAAAAACGAAACGACAAGACGACGAAGCGGAAGCGCCGCGCGTTCACAGCGGAGTTCAGGGCCGGAGCGGTGCGGCTGGTGCTCGACGAGGGCCAGTCGATGGGCCAGGTGGCGCGAGATCTCGATCTCACGCCCTCGTCGCTCGGCAACTGGGTAGCGAAAGCGAAGGCCGACGCGGGCAAGGGCCCGCCTGGGGCCGTCACGAGCAGCGAGCGCGACGAACTCGCCCGGCTGCGGGCTGAGAACAGAAAGCTCAAGATGGAGCGAGATATCTTAAAAAAAGCGGCGGCCTTCTTCGCGAGGGAGAGCACGTGAGATTCGCGTTCATCCGCGCGGAGAGGGCCTCGTGGCCGGTCCGAGCGATGTGTCGCGTGTTGCAGGTGTCGCCGTCGGGGTTCTACGCGTGGCTGGCGCGGCCAGAGTCCGCTCACCAAGGCCGCGACCGCGCCCTCGGCGTTCTGGTGCGCGAGGCGCACGAGCGGAGCCGGGCCACGTACGGCAGCCCTCGCGTGCATGCTCAGCTCAAGGCTCACGGCGTCAAGATCGGTCGGAAGCGCGTCATGCGGCTGATGAGCGAGCAGGACCTTCG
>CANNIZ010000076.1 GCA_947505245.1 Pseudomonadota bacterium
TTGGAGCCACAGGAAGTGCTCCACGTTCCCCGCCTTCGCCCCCGCGATCACGCTGTCCTTCCCTCCCTTCACAACGTAGCCGGCGGCCTCCGCCTCGCCGCGCACCCGCACGATCGCGAGCTCGCGGTCCTCGGGCCGCACGCGCCCGCCCTTCTGCACCGCCGCACGTCCGACCTCGAACTGCGGCTTCACCAGCACCACCACGTCACCGCCGGGCGCCAGGATGCGGGTGATCGCTGGAAGGATCAGGCCGAGCCCGATGAACGACAGGTCGCCGACGATGAGCTCGACGGGCGCGCCGAGCGTGGCGACCTCGAGCCCGCGCGCGTTCGTTCCCTCCATCACCACCACGCGGGGATCGCTGCGAAGCTTCCACGCGAGCTGGTTGTGGCCGACGTCGATCGCGAACACCTTCGGGGAGCCGCGCGCGAGCAGCACCTCGGTGAACCCACCCGTGGACGCGCCGAGATCGGCGGCGACACGGCCCTCGACGGGGACAAGGAACGCGTCGAGCGCGCCGATCAGCTTGAGCGCGCCGCGCGACACCCAGGGGAAGTCCTCCTGGTCGAGCAGGATGGCCTGATCGGGGCGCACCTGCGTGGCGGTCTTCGCGGCGACGAGCCCGTCCACGCGCACGCGACCCGCTTCGATCAGCTCGCGCGCACGCTCGCGCGAGGCGGCGAGACCGCGGTCCACCAGCAGGCGGTCGAGGCGAACGGCCATCAGGGCGTCCGCGACGCGGGTTCCGAGCGTTCGGCCTCGAGGGTGTACATCAACGGGAACCGCAGCTTCCCCGGCGGGAGCGTCCAGCGTCGGCCAGGCAGCGGCACCATCGCGTCGTACGGCTTCCAGCCGTTGCTGTGCTCGATCTCGGTCAGGCGCGTCAGGCGCAGGCCCGAGCGCAGCACCGCGCCCACGACGTCGGCGATCCCCCACGCGTACGCGTGTGCGACGTGCGGGTTCTCGAACGGGGTGTCGTCGATCTTCGCGTCGTCAGCGCCGTGCAAAAGACCGGGTCCGGCGGCCTGGACGTAGTCGGACACGCCGGGCTCGACGATCGGCTCGCCGCCGCTCGCGTAGACGTCCACGGGCTGCAGCGCGCGGTCGAACATGAACGCGATCGGGTGGAATTCGACGTACACGAGCCGACCGCCGGGATCGAGCACGCGGCGGATGCCCGCGGTGAGCGTGTCGAGATCGGCGATCCACCCGAACGCGCCGTAGCTCGCGAACACCACGTCGAAGCGCTCGTCGGTGGTGGCGAGCCAGTCCAGCACGTCGGAGCGCACGAAGCGCGCGGGGATCCCGCTGTCGGCGGAGAGCTTCTGCGCGAACGCGATCGCGGCGTCGCTGATGTCGACGCCCGTGACGGTCGCGCCGCCCGCCGCGAGCGAGAGCGTGTCCTGGCCGCAGTTGCACTGCACGTGCGCGATTCGCAGCCCGGGGAGCGGCCCCAGGAGCGACTTCTCCTCCGGGAACAACGTGCTGCCGCCGCCGCGCAGGAAGGCCGCCTGGTCGCCTTTGTGGCGGTTGTGCGCGGGCGTGACCGCGTTCCAGGACGCCCGGTTCTGTTCGTGGTGGGATCGCCAGCTCATGCCTTGGCCTCGCTCGCGCGCGGCGGCGCGGTACTCACGTGACGCGATGTACCGCGAGGTGAGCCAGCGCCGCGAGGATCTCGGACCGGTGCCCGACGGCTTCGCGGGCGAGGTCGCACGCCTTCTCGCCGAGCAGCGTGGCGCGCCGCCGGGTCTCGAATTCACCGAGCATCGCGACGAACGACGGCGGGCCGCCTTCGTCCTTCACCTCGTCGGCGTCGAGCAGATCGTCCGCGAGTTGGAACGCGAGCCCGACGGCCTGACCGTACTCGGCGAACGCCTGGAGTTGTGCGGTGTTGGCGCCTGCGACGACCGCGCCTGCCAGCACGCTGGCTTCGATCAGCGCTCCGGTCTTCTTCCGGTGCAGGCGCTCCAGCACGTCCAGATCGCGGATCTTGCCGGCGAGGCCGATGTCCGCGGCCTGACCACCGACCATGCCGCGCGAGCCCGCCGCCCGCGACAGCAGCCGTACGAGGGCAACCTTCGTCTCTGCCGGCAGCTCGTCGTCGATGATGACGCCGAACGCATCGGTGAGGAGGCCATCTCCAACGAGAACCGCCACGCCTTCGGTCCACACCTTGTGTACGGACGGCCGTCCACGGCGCTCGTCCGAGTTGTCCATCGCGGGCAGGTCGTCATGCACGAGCGAGTAGGTGTGAACCATCTCGAACGCGCACGCGACGTGTAGGGCGGGCTCCCACGTGCCCGTCAGCGCCTCGTGGGCCGCGAGGCACAGCAGCGGCCGCATGCGCTTTCCGCCGTTCGAGAGCGGGTAGTGGCAGGCTCGCGCGAAATCCTTCGGCCACACGTCGTCGTAGCGGGGCTCGAGCCACCGTTCGATCGCTGCGCGGCGTGGCTCCATCCACGCTTCGAGGGCGGCCATCATCCTGGCGAGAACAGCAGCGGGTACTGCACGAGCGCGGTCTTCTCAGGACCCAGCGGCTCGTACTTGAACCCCGCAGCGACAGTGTCGATGCACGTCTCGACGACGTCCTTTACGGGACCGTCGAGCGCGGACGACGAGATCTTGTGCTCCATGATCTGCCCATCAGGCCCGAGCGAGAGGCGAATCATCACGCGCCCGTTCATCTCGGGGGCGAGCGGCAGCTGATCGAGGTAGCACTTCTCGAGGTTGCCCTTCCACGGCTGCGCGGCGGCGTCGGCCTTGACCTGGTCGATGTAGCCTACGACCACGGGCGTACCGAGCGTCATTCCGCGCGCCACCGACCCCGATTCGACGGACGTCGCAGGCGCCGGACCCGAGGCTTTGACCTTCGCGAGGCCGACCTTCGCGGCGCCAGCGAGGCGCGCCACGTCGATGTAGTGGACGACGTCCCGCCAGCTGACGCTGTTGTCGGCGTCGATGAACACGTTCTTCGGGTCCATGGAGCGCAGGCGGCGTGTGATCTGTTCGAACATCCGATCTTCTTTCATCAACCGGCGGTTGAGCGAGACGGTGCCGTCCTTGTACATCGCGATCACGAGCTGCTCGGGCGGCGCGTCCGTGACCGGCGGAGGTGGCGTCGTGTCCATGGGGTTCGGGACCTTCACGCCGAGCGACTCGAGCTCGATCGGCATGTTGACCATCATGATGATCAACACGACGAGCACGATGTCGATGAGGGGGGTCATGTTGATCTCGGACATGCCTCCTTTTGCGCCAATCTGTGCGCCCATGGGTCAGCCCCCGCCTTTGTCGGCCGCGAGGAGCTGGGTCGTCATGCCCTTCTCCGCGATGGCGTCCATGACCATGCGCACCTTCTCGTAGGGGAGATCGCCGTCGGCCTTGATCAGCACGCTGCGCGCGGGCTTGCCTTCCGCGACGCGCGCGCGGTCCTTCGCGAACTCCACGTTGATCGCGTCAATCAGCTTTGGGCTGTCGGCATCTTTGGTGCATTGGACCTTGTCTTGGCCGCATACCTGCTCGGCGTCCACCCACCACCCGCGGTCCTCCGTGACCGAGACGACGATGAACTGGCCGACGTCGTTCTCGCTGATCGCCTGCGTCGCGACGGGCAGATCGACCGTCTGCCCCGACTGCATCATGGGCGTGACGACCATGAACACGACGAGCAACACGAGCACCACGTCGATGAGCGGCGTGACGTTGATGTCCGCCATCGCTCCCTTGTTCTGGCCGACGCCTGCCATCGCCTACTTCCCGGCCGCGGCCGTTTTGTCGGACAGGCCGGAGGCCGATCGCGGGAAGTTGCGGTCGTGCACCATCTTCTCGGCCCAATTCAGGAAGTCGGCTTCCGACGTGGTGAGCTCTTCCGTGACCTTCTCGATCAGCCCGTTGAAGTAGTTGTACAGCCACACCGCGAGGACGGCGATCAAGATGCCGTACGCCGTGGTGACGAGGGCCTCGGAGATACCGACCGACACCGTCGCGAGGCCTGCGCCACCGCCGGCCATTCCCTGAAACGCGTTGATGACGCCGACCGACGTGCCGAACAGCCCGACGAACGGCGCCGAGGATGCGGTGGTGGCCATGAGCGTGAAGCCGCGGCGCATCTTCGCCGTCTCTTCGACCGCCGTCTTGCCGACCGCGCGTTTGGCGGCGCCGATCCCGAACGAGTCCGGCCGCTCCTCGAGCTCGGTGAGGCCGGCGCGCAGCAGGGCGCCCAGGTACGAGACCTTGAAGCGATCGTCCATGGTGATCTTCTTGGCGGCGGAGATGTCGTTCTGGCGAAGCGCGCCTACGATCTCGGCGGCGAGCATCATCGACTGACGCCGACCGCGCGTGAACGCGATCTGCCGATCGATCGCCGAAACGAACGACCCGAGGCCCATCAACGTGAGGGTGATCAGCACGCCCCAGGCGATCCATCCCGAGTGCAGGAGGATGTTGCTGAAGGAGAAGTTGTTCTCCGCTTCTTCGGCGTGGGCTGCCGACACCATCCACCAGATCATGGCTGTGAACTCCGGTTACCGGGCCCGTAGGCCGAATTTACGTGGCCGATGGGGCCCTGGCTTGTTTCTCGGGGGGCGAGCATACCGGATCGCCCCGCCCGAAGTCGATCACCTGGGCGTCTTGAACTGGTAGATCAGCACGAATTGCGCCTTGGTCTTCAGATTGTCGACCTTCGCCGGGTACCAGCGCGACTTGAAGAATGCTTCCTTTGCGGCGTCCTGGAACACCTTCGGGCAGGCGACGAAGTCGATGTTGTTGGGCATTCCCTTCTCGTCGACGAACATGCGCACGCGGCAGTCCACGTCGCCGAGGTTCATCTCGCGGGCCGCCTCCGGGTAGTCCGGTACGGCCTTGTTCTTCCACTCAACGTCGCTGTGGTGCATGGTCTTGTAGCCGCCGAGCGTGCTGCCCGTCCCGCCGAGGACGCCGCCTACGACGCCCCCTTCGACGCCGCCGAGTACTCCACCCACGACGCCGGCCGGATCGCCGCCCGACGCCACATCGGCTTTGACCTCGTCCTTGATGACCGTGTCGAGCTCTTTGACCACTTCGCTCATCTCGTCCGGCGTCTGGTCCTCCTCCTCTTCGGGAGTGACGGGGCCCGCGGGGGGCGGCGGCGGCGGCGGCGGCGCGTCTTCGATGACCGGATCTTCGATCACGACCTCGACCATCTCCTCGTCTTGAACGACCTTCTGCACGGCTTTTGCGACCGTGAGCAGGCCGTAGAGGAAGATGGTGCTGCCGACCATTCCTCCGACCACCATGGTGATCAGCAGGCTGGCGGCGCGCCGTTTGGCCGCCTCGACGTCGTTCGTCTTTCCGACGTTGTCGAACATCCACACTCCGTTCGCGGACAGGACCCCAAGACTACATCAGGGTTCCCCCAACAGTGCGCGGTCTGTTTCGACTGTTGACATGATCGTGCGCTACGCTTGCACGTGTTCGCCAATCCCGACCCTGCTTTGTACCACCGCGCGGCGGCACGCCCCGACGCCCGGCTCACGCTGTCGTACCTCGGCACGGCGGGCTTCGTCCTGAAGACGCCGTCGCGCGTCCTGGTGATCGACCCCTACGTGTCGCGGCCGGGCGTCCTCGCCACCGCGTTCGGCCGGTTGGTGCCCGACGCGGCGAAGATCCAGAGCGTCATCCCGCGCGCCGACGAGGTCCTCGTCGGGCACGCCCACTACGATCACGTACTCGACGCCCCCGAGGTGTGTCGCCAGACGGGCGCCCGGCTGATCGGGAGCCCGGACGTGGCGAACGTCGGGCGCGCCGCCGGATTGCCGGAGACCCAGATCGTCGCAACGCGGGGCCGCGAGGACCTCGCCTGCGGTCCATGTACGGTCCGGGGCCTGCCGTCGCGCCACGGTCGGGTGTACGGACGCGTGCCGTTTCCGGGCGAGATCACGACGCCGCCGCCGTGGCCCCCGCGCTTCTGGCAGCTGCCGCACGGCCTCGTGCTCAACTGGTGGATCGACGCTGAGGGCGTGCGGGTCGTACACGTCGACAGCGCGGACTACATCGACGACGAGCTTCGCGACCGCGAGTGCGACGTGTTGTGTCTGTGCGCGATCGGGCGGCAATTCCGCCCGCGGTACACCGAAGACATCGTTCGCCTGCTACGCCCAAAGTTCGTGATCCCCTGCCACTGGGACCTGTATACGACCCCGCTCGAGGCGACGCCCTGGCTGCTTCCGGGCGTTGACCTCCCGGGGTTTGCGGACGAGATCCGGGCCGCAGGTGCGGAGCCCGTCGTGTTGCCGTTCTTGGGATCGTTCTCGATGTAGGGCTGGTTTGATTCCCGGCCCGCAGGGCGGGCCTCCCCACCCCCTCCGCCTTCGGCGCGCTCCCCCGGGTGGGGAGCTTCATCCTATCGAACGGGCCGATAGGGACGCTGTCTTCGGCGTTGGCCGGCCTGCCGCGCGCCCAACGGGTCGCCGCCCCCCGACCGCTGTCGGGCGCTTGGCGCCTTCGCACTCGGTATGGCTCGCGGTATCGGCACCGCCGGCGTCGATGGTGCTTCGGCGAGCCACACCTCCCGCGAAGGTCAGTTTTTCGGCCCTGCACTCGCTCAACGTCTGTTGATGCGCTCGTTGCGGTGGAATGGATTTTGGACGCGGGAGGGGCCGAAAAATATGGCCCTCGTGCGAGGAGTGGCCTCGCCGACCCATCGCGCCGTCTCGCCCCTCGGCGGTCGCGAGGCCACCCGCAGTACGAGGGTTCCAAGCGCTCAAAATCGCTCGGGGTTCGTCGACCGTTTGGCGCGCGGAAGGTCGAAAGCCTGTCCGCGCCGGGCATCACGAGGCGGCGAGCAGCGCGGAGATTACCCCGGTTCAGGCCACGCGACCGTGATCGTCGACCCCTCGCGCAGCACCTCGATCGGGCCCCGCCCCATCGTGATCGCTTGTTGCACGTCGGCGGGCGCCTGAACGGGGATTCCACCGACCGCGCGCACCATGTCGCCGAGGCGAATCCCAGCCCGCTCGGCTCTTGAGCGCGGCCGAACGGCGACGACCTCGCCGCCCGTACCAGGCACGGGCCGCAGCGTCATGCCGGCGACGACGATCGGGTGCAACGCCCAGTCTGCGAGCTCGACCTCGGTCGTCTCGGGCTTTCCGTCGCGCTCCACGACGACCGGCACGCGCTGCCCCGCAGAGAGCTGGTCAAGGCGCGCATAGAGCTCGTCCGACGTCATGATCGGCGCGTCACCGAGGCTGACGATCCGGTCGCCGGTGCGGATCCCCGCGCGATCCGCCGGCCCGCCCGCCGTGACGGCCGCCACCACCACGCCGTTGGCTGCGACCTCCGTTCGCGCCCCGATGAAGGCGCGCGACAGGCGCTCGCCTTGCGACAGGCGGGGAAGGACGGCCTCGAGCGCCTCGATCGGCACCGCGAACGCGATGGCCTGCCCCTGCGCGTGGGTGCCAGAGAGGATCGCGACGGCGCGGCCGTTCTGATCAAATACGGGCCCGCCCGAGTTGCCGGGGTTCAGCGGGATCGAGAGCTGCAGGAACCCCTGGTCGGGACCGATCGCGACGCCGTCCGCGCCGACCACACGACGATTGGATCCACCGACGACGCCTGTAGAGACCGAGTGGCCCATTCCGTACGGGTTTCCGATGGCGAGGACGGGATCGCCCACCGCGAGGTTGGCGGCGGACCCGAGGGTAACGGGTGCGAAGCGTGCGTCGGGGACCTCGAGCAGGGCGAGGTCATCGCGGGTGTCGCTGCCGAGGACGTGGGCGTCCCAGGTGCGGCCGTCGATGTCGGAGACGACGAGGGTGTCGATTCCCTCGACGAGGTGGCGCGCCGTCACCACGTGGGTGGGCGTTACGGCGAACCCGGCTCCTACGCGCGGCGTCTCGCCGTCGATCAAGAGGGTGACGACCGACGGCGCGGTTGCGGCGTAGACGCTCGCGTAGGGCGGCCAGCGGTCGGTTGGGGGGCTGAACTGCCGGGCGATCAGGGCGCCGAGGAGGAACGCGACTGCGATCCACGCCACCAACGTCAATGCTCGCGGACTTTGCACCACGGCGCCATCGTAACGCAGCCCGTGCGGTAGGCTGCTGGCGGGGACGGATCCGTTTTTGGAACTTCCAGTCACCTTCGGAAAGTACGAACTGATCGAGCGGATCGCCACTGGCGGCATGGCCGAGGTGTTCCTCGCGCGGTCGTTTGGTGTCGCGGGGTTCGAGAAGCGGCTCGTCATCAAGCGGATCCGGCCCGAGCTCGCGCAGGACCCGCGCTTCGTCGCGATGTTCGTGAACGAGGCGAAGATCGGCGTGCACCTCAACCACCCGAACGTCGTACAAACCTACGATCTCGGCCGTGCGGGGTCGGATTGGTACATGGCGATGGAGCACCTCCACGGCCGCGACCTCAACCGGGTCGTCAAGGTGTTGCGGAGCTTCGAACGCCGGTTGCCGCTACCTGTCGCGGTGAGCATCGTAGCCGAGATGTGTCGGGGGCTCGCCTATGCCCACGCTCGCACGGACGCGACGGGCGCCCCGCTCGGGCTCGTGCACCGCGATGTGTCGCCACACAACGTCGTGGTGACGTTTGACGGGGAGGTCAAGCTCGTCGACTTTGGCATCGCGCGGCTCATGAACACGGCGCCCCCGGTGGGGACCCCCGAAACGACCCACGAGGGGCGGCCGGGCGGCGGAAAGTACGCCTATATGAGCCCCGAGCAGGCGCGCGGCCAGGACGTCGACCTCCGGACCGACGTGTTCTCCGCCGGCATCGTGCTTTGGGAGCTGTGCGCGGGGCGACGCCTGTACCAGGACCCCGACCCCGTCGAGAAGCTGAGGCGCGTTCAGGAAGCCGTCGTGCCCCACCCGAACACCTGCGGCGGTGACGTCGACGAGGCGTTGTGGCTCATCCTTCAGAAGGCACTCCACCGCGATCGCGGCGAGCGGTACGACACCGCCGCCCTCCTGGAAGATGATCTTCGCGCGTGGTTGTTCGAGCGCGGCGAACCGGCAGGACGCCATGTGACCGCCCGCCTGATGCGCGAGCTGTTCCCGCTGGACGTCGATCGGGCGATGAGCGACGTCGAGCTTCGGAACATCGTGGCGGACGTCGATCAGCTCGACGGTGCGACTGCAATGACGGGGGCCGCGCTCTCATCGGACAGCCCCGGCGGAGACCGTCCGCCGCCGATCGTCGTGGGGGAGCGGAAGACCGTGACGGCGATGTTCGTCGACGTCGACGGACTGACCGCTCTATCCGAGAAGCTCGAGCCCGAGACCATGTTTCGCGCGCGCCACGGCCTGCTGCGTTGGATGACGCGGGCGGCGAGGGCTCACGGCGGCCAGGTCCAGCGCATCGTGGACGACCAGATCCTCCTGCTGTTCGGTGTGCCTCGGACCCACGCAGACGACGCCTCCCACGCGCTCGAGCTCGCGTGTGAGCTGATTCGCAGGGCGCCCGAGCTTCGGCAGATCGGCCTCGACGTCCAGTTTGCGATCGGCGTCCACGCAGGCGAGGTCACGGTGGGCCCCGGTCCGCGGCGGGTTCGCTACGAGGCCCGCGGGAACACGACGCGCCTCGCCCGGCGGCTCTCCGGTCTCGCCGATCACGGGCAGGTGTTGGTGAGCGAGCGCGTGCTCGCCATCACGGGTGCGGACTTCCGATTTCGACGCGGGCCCGACCTCCAGAATCGCTCGCTCCGGCAGGCGGACACGACGTTCGAGGTGGAAGGCCGGCGGCGCGGCTTGCGCCTCCACGGCAAGGGCATCTGGCTGAGACGGGGGCCCGAGCTCGAGGTCCTGCGCGCCTCGCTCGTGGACGTCGCGGCGGGGTTGGGACGTCTCGTCGTGTTGGCCGGCCCCGAGGGATCGGGCAAGTCGCGCCTGGTGCGCGAGCTGCGCGAGCTGGCGTTGCGCCGCGAACACAAGGCCTACATCGGACATTGTCGCGCGTCCGTGATGGGGCCGTTCGACGCGTTTCCCGATCTGCTGGTGGACGTGCTCGGCCTTGATCCCGAGCCGCCATCGGCCGACGTCACCGAGCGGTTCGCGCGGTTGCAACAGCTGGGGCTGCCGACGCGCGACGTCGAGATGCTGCAGCGCGCCTGGCAAGGCTCCGAAGCCCCCGATCCGGACGAAGCGTGGCAGGCGCTCGCGCGCGTGATCATCGGCCTTGCGCGCGACGCACCCTCGATTGTCGCTATCGAAGACGTCCAGAACCTGCCGGCCTCGGTGTTGCCGCGGCTTCAGCGGCTCGTGCAGGTGGTGCTTCGCCATCCCGTCCTGCTGATCCTGACGTGGCGCGGGCTACCGCAGGAATCCATCCGCGATCTTGGCTCGGAGATTGTGCTCGGACCGCTATCTTCGGCGGCCCAGCGCCGGCTCGTGAAGTCGCTGCTCGACGCGGTCACCGTCGATGACGCGCTCGCAAACATCGTCGAGCGCTCGTGCGAGGGGAATCCTCTGTATGTCGAGGAGCTCGTTAAGTACCTCGTGAACAGCGGGCGCGTCATCGTGGACGAAGGTGTCGCCCGCCTCTCGGCCGACCAGGACGTGCCGGTCCCTGACACGCTCGCCGGCGTGGTCGGCGCGCGGATCGATCGCCTGGATTCGGCCGCGAAGGGTGCGTTGCAGCTCGCCGCCGTGATCGGCATGGTGTTTCAGGCGAGCCTGCTCGCTGAAGCGGCCGGGGTGCCAGACCCCTCCCCGATCCTCGCCGAGCTCGTTGGAAACGGCCTCGTCGCGCTCGTCAACGGGCACGGCGACAACTGGACGTTCTCGGGTGAGCTCGTCCACCGCGCGGCGCTGCGCGGGATCCTCGGTGTTCAACGGCGTGATCACCACCGCATGGTGGCGGCCGCCATCGAGCGGACCGATCCGGAGCATCGGGTGCATTCGGCCGAGGTCCTCGCCGGCCACTGCGCCGCCGGCGGGCGCTTCCTGGACGCTGCCCGGTATGCGTACCGCGCAGGGGAGCGCCTGGAGAAGGCCCACGCGTTGGAGAACGCTCGCGACTGCTACGAGCGGGGACTTGGCTACATCCGCGAGGAGCGCGAGCGCCCCGAGGTGTGGGACGCCCGCGTGCAGGGCGAGGCGATGCTTGCGCTGCGCCTCGGTGTCGTCGCGATGTTGCTCGGGGACAGTCGACGGGGCGAGAAGTCGATTCAGCTCGCGCTCGACATCGCTTCGGACGCTGGGATCTCCTGGGTCGAGGTGCGGGCGCACGTCGAGCTCGGTCGCAGCTACCTGCAGCGCGGCAAGTTCGAGCTCGCGTCAGCCCACCTCGCCCAGGCGCGGGAGCAGCTGCATCTCCATCGCGACGCCGAGCTCGAGCTCGAAGCGATCGAGGCCTCCGCGGTGCTCGCCCATGATCGCGGCGACAACGAGGAAGCCGAGCTCCAATGGCAGGAGGCGCTGCTGCGGGCGCAGCAGAACCCGTCGGCGACGGCGCGCTGCCTGATCGGCCTCGCGACTCGTCACCTTCGTGCCGGCGCTCCAGACGAGGCGGCTCCGCTGCTCGAGCGCGCCGAGGTGGCCGCCCGCGCCGCCCGCGATCGCATCCTCGAGGGGCGCGTCCTGAACAACATCGGCCTGCTGCACATGAGCGCGGGTCGCGGTGATGAGGCGCTCACGTACTTTCGTCGCGCGCTCGAGGTGCGGGAGGGCATCGGGTACGTGCGCGGCATGGTGGTGAACTACCACAACATCGGCGACGTCCACTTTTCGCGCGGCGACCTTGCACACGCTGGGGTTTCGTTCGATCGGTCGCGGGAGATGGCGCTCGAGGCGGGTTGGGAGCGTGGCGTCGTGATCAACGAGGTGTACCTCGGGTATCTCGACGCGGTCCGCGGGCGGGAGGCCGAAGGTCTCGCGCGCATCGCGAAGGGAGCCGAGGAGGCTCGGCGTCTCGGTGATCTCGAGACTGCAGTCACCGGTGAATGGCTCGCCGGGCGTTGGTTCATCGAGCAGAAGCGGTGGGACGCGGCCCGCGAGCGGCTTGCCGTGGCCCGCGCAGAAGCAGATCGCTACGGCCTGAAGTCGATGTTCGGCTCGATCGCGGCCTTGGAAGCGCGTCTTCCCTAACGAGCCCTCGCGTTGAACAGCTGCCAGCACCGCTGGCCGGACGTGAACGCGAAGTACCCGAGGAAGATGGCCGTGCCGCCGCCGTTGACCACGAGGAAGATCGCGAACGCCATGACGAGCGCGGCCATGGCGAGCCCGATCCCTCCGGTGATGCGGTGGGCGTTGGCGGGCGCGAAGATGCGCAGCACGGCGTAAAGGGCCTGCCCCCCGTCCATCGGGAACATCGGCATCAGGTTGAACACGCTCCAGAACAGGTTGATGAACGCCACCTGCCGGATCAGGTCGGAAGCGAGGTCGGCGTGTACAAAGCGCTGCGCAACGAGGGCGACAACGCCGAGCAGGAGCCCGTTTCCGGGCCCCGCCAGCGTCACGAGGAGGTCCTTCCACGGACGGCCGGACGGTCGATGGCGTGTCAGGCCGCCAAAGCCATGGATGGCGATGTCGATCGGACCAAGTCCAAAGGCGCGCGCCGCGAACGCGTGCCCGAGCTCGTGCCAGAGGATGGACGTGAAGATGATCAGCACGCCGCCGAGCGCAAGCACGAACGGTTCGCGGTCGCGGAGGCCGTAGGCGAGCCACATCAGGCCGATGAGCGCGACGGAGGAGTCCACAGACACCGGAAAGCCGAGCAGACGAAAATTCAACGGACCACCCGGCGACCGATCACACGCACCTCACCGAGGAAGCTACGCACCGTTTCGCCGCCGGCATCGGTGATCTGTCCATCGGCGGCGTCGGCGATCACGACCGCCCATCGCCCGTAGGCCGCGGGTGGGCGGTAGTCGAGCGCGTCCAGCCGAGACGTGGCCCCGCACCCGCAGATCACCTCGCCGCCGGGGTCGCGAGGCTGACCTGACCAGACCGCGGTGAGGTTGGTCGCGCAGCGCGGGCAGAACACGCGAAAACCGCCCTGCCCGTTCGAATAGAGCGCCATCGCGCCGGGCACGTCCAGGCGGACCCGGGCAAAGCCGCCCTGGACCAGGGCATCACAGGCAGGTCCCGCCGAACCGTCCGGGTTCGTGAACCCGGCGGCCGCAAAGCGGTCGAACAGGTCAACGCGATCGGGGGCTTTCCGGTTGGGGTCTGCGGGGACAAGACAGAGGTCGAGGTGATGGGACGGTCGTTGCATCAGCGGTGACCGGGATTTGCGGTAAAATGAAGCGTCGGGAGCAGCGTGCACCACACGTCGGGGACCAGACCATCGAGCTCGGGGGCCGCGGGAAAGCGTGTCCTGGCGGCGGTGTATCCGGGCGCTCCGCGGACGTTGACGTCGAGCGCGACGCGACGTGCAGGCGCGCGTGACCGGTGGCTTTGGGCGCTGACGTTCTCGACCTGGGTGCACATGATCGGGGGTCTCGCGCTGGTCGTAGCGCAGGGTCTCGCGCCCGGCGAGTTGAAGGCGCCGCCCGCGCCCAAGCCCACCGAGTTTGTTCGGATCGAGCGTCGGGTGGCTCCGGTCCCGCCGCCCGCGCCCGTCGGCGTCCAACAGGGGAGCATCGGCGTGGTGCCGCTCTTGGCGCCAGAAGGTAGCGCTGCGGCCACAAACCCATCAAAACGCGCGAACCCGACCGGGCTCGCGGATCCTTTGGCCGCCGCGCCGGGTGCGCGGGCGCGGGAGCAGGCCGTCCTGGCTGCTGCTGCCGCTGCGGCGGTTTTGCGCGCGCCAGCGCCGTTGCCGCCCCCGGCCGAGCCTGCGCTTGCCGCGCCACCCCCGCCGATCGCCGCGGCACCACCTGCGCCCTTGGGGCCTGTCGCCGCCCTTCCACCGCCGCCGGCTCAGATGGCCTCGGCTCCACCGCCACCGCCGCCGGCACCACCACGGATCGCGTCGGCTCCACCGCCGCCACCGATTGAGGCCTCGTCGAACCCGCAGCCCGCGCCGCCCCCCTCGGAGGGGACCGCACCCAAACCCACTGAAAAGCCCGCTCCCAACCCTGCTCGGGACGCGGTCGCCAGCGCTCGCGATGTCGCGATGAACGCTCCAACCCCCGTTGAAGCGGAAAAGGACGCGAACAGCGGGGCAGGTGAGCACGAGGCGACGGCCGGAGCCCCGAACGAACCTTGGGTATCGAGCCCGCCGATCGCTTCGGGGCCGCGTTCACGCGCGTCCGCAGACTCCGAGCAGTCAGGCGCCGCCGCTTCGGATCGCACGGTCGACGCGCCCGCGCCGAACGCCCGCGCGTCGCAGTCGTGGGATCGCGCGCTCTCGGCGGACGCGGCCCCAACGCGCGCGAGCCGCGCGGCGCCGGCGGTCGTCACGTTCACGCCGTTTGTCCGCAGCCAGGCGTCGCAGGGTGCGCCCGCGTCTGACTTCGTACGTGTTTCGGCGTTTGACCGCGCGGCCGACGCTGAGGTCCGCACGCTCAACGGGGCGGTCCTCGTCGGGCCGTCGAACTCGGCCGCGTTGTCGGGGCGGCCGAACGCGCCGGTGGCTCCGATGCGGGCCACACGGGAGCTCGTAGCCAGCGTCCCAGTGCCTCATCGCGAAGTTGCGACGGGCGGGTTCGGCGATCCGAATCCTGTGCCAGCGAACGTCGGGGAACCCCGATTCGCGCAACAAATCGACGGCGACGCGCTGTTGGTGGACGGCTCGGGCTGGGGCGCAACGGCCGTCCGCATCAAGGTCCAGGAGCGTTCGAAGGCTGCCGAGGCCGACCGGCCGAGGCCGAGGGCGTCGCCGGTCCTCGCGGCGCCGCCGGTGCCTCCGCGGGCCGCAGAGGGCACGTCTGCGGCCGCCGATGTCCCGGGCGACGCCGCGCCCGGACCGATCGTCGTCGAGCCCGAAAAAGTCGCGGTCTTGCTCCCGCTCCCGACGATCAACGACCTCCGCGCGTCGCTCGGCTGGGCCCCGATCGAACGGGCACCGGTGGCGGCGCAGCGCGGCGGCGGGGTGGCTGACGCGCCCGGGTCCGAACAGGCCGTCACCGAGTCGCCCATCGCGGACGTGTTGTTCATCAACGCCAAGGGGACGCCGGAGGGCGCGTACACCGAGCACTTGTACGAGATCTTGCAGGCGCGTTGGCTCGCTCAGGACCTCGACATCGAATCGCGCGCGATCGGGAAACAAGGGGACGTCACGGTGGTGTTCCGGGTCGATCGAAGCGGCCGCGTCGACTACCTCGACGTCACGCGTTCGTCGGGGAATGACGCGCTCGACGCGATGGCGCGCAACGCCGTTCCGGCGCGGCTGCCGCGGTTTCCGAAGGAGGTCAAGCAGCAGGCGATCGTGCAGCAGGTGCTGTTTGCCTACCAGAACCCGATGCTCGTCGTAGACCCGCAATGAGTGACCGCCGCCGAGGTCTGCCGTTCGCGTTCGCGTTGTTCGCGAGCCTGTTGGTGCACGTCGTGGGCGTGCCGGTCGTGATCGCGGTCGCGTTGCCTGACGGTGTGTCGAAACGCGCGTCGAAGGAGCATTCCGATCCGATGGAGATCGTGGACCTGAAGCGCGAACGGCGGGACCGCTCCGACGACGAGCCGCCCACGGACGTCGCGAAGAAGGACGACCCGGTGGAGGAGGTGCCGCCGCCGCCGGACCCCGAACTCGACGGGCAGCTCGTCGAGCTTCCGCCCCAAAGAAACCCGGAGAAGCCCGAAAAGGCCGATTACCTGGCCGAGACGGACCACAAGGTCGAAAAGGAGACGCGCTCGGTCCGTTTCGAGGTGAACCCCGAGGTGCTTTCGGACCGCTGGTCGCCGGAACAGCGCGTGGAGATGGCTGGTGAGGACGTGGCGGACCTGGACATGACGCGTCCCTCGACGGGCGCCCGGGTGGGCGGTGTGGCGGCGCCGTTCGATCCGCGGCGTGACGGCATGCTCGCGGCGACGCCGTCAAAGTGGAAGGTCACCAACCGGGACGGGCTCGCCGATCCCGTACCGTCCTCGTCGCTCGTGTCGGTGCTCGCGGGTGCACCTCAGAATGACCGGTTGAACGAGGCGAACGGGGCCACGACTTCGCTCAATACGAAAGAATTCCTGTACGCCGGCTACCTGACCCGGATCCGGCGGCTGGTGAACTTCTATTGGAACCAGAACGTCGACAACCTGCCAAATTCCGTGAAGCTCGTGCGTCCCGAGTACACCACCGACGTGAAGGTGGTCCTCGATTCTTTGGGCACGCTCGAGACGATCGACGTGACCGAGGCTTCCGGCAGCGTTGAACTCGACGACGCCGTCGTGCGTGCGTTCAAGGTCGCGGGCCCGTTCAGCAACCCGCCCGCAGGCCTGATCGGCGCCGACGGTCGGATCGTGCTGCCGGACATGGGCTTCACCGTCACCGTCGGGGTCGCGCAGATGCACTTCGACGGCATCGATCCGCGCGCCGGCGTTCAGTTCCCGGGCATCCTCAAGGCGCCTCGGTGAACTCGGCGTCGGGGGCGACGCGGTAGTCGGCGTCGCGCGCCGTCCAAGCGGCGAACGTTGCGGCCTTCTCGGCTTCGGACAACATCGCCTGCGGCCCGCGCAGGCGCGCGCGTTCGGCGACCGCACGCACGGTCATGCCGCACGCGACGGAGACGTTCAGCGACTGGGCGAGGCCCCACATCGGCACGGTGACGACGCCGTCTGCAGCCTTGCGCGCTTCGGGGCTCACGCCGACGAGTTCGGCGCCGAACCACAGGCACACTGGCCGGTCGAGCGGCACGGCTTCGGGGGGTACGGGCGGTTCGGCGAAGTCGGCCACCCAGATCGCGAACCCGGCCGCGCGCAGCTCGGCGATCGCGTGTTCGGCGCTCGGGTGGTGGTGCAGCGCGAGCCACCGTTCCGCTCCGCGCGTGGGGCCGCGCGACGGCTTGAAGTGCCCTTCGACGAGATGGACGTGATGGATCCCCATGCCTTCACAGGTGCGCAGCACCGCGCTCACGTTGTGCCGGTGGTACACCGACTCCATCGCGACGCGGACGTGTCCGAGGCGCTGGTCGAGGGCCTGCCGTTGCCGGTCGCTGCGGCGGCTCATGGCAGGAACCTCGCGAGGTCGGCGTCCGAAGGGACGCGGCACGACTCTTCCCGGCCCCAGATTTTGTACCGGTTGCGCGCGATGAGCTTGTAGACCACGTCGCGAACGGGACGAGGTACCCACAACAGGGCTGCTGCATAGGGCCACGGCCCCTGCAGGTGCCGGCAGGCGTTGAGGGCCGAGGCGCTGAACATGTGGACCTTACCGTCTTCGATGAACACAAGCGTGTCGAGGTGGTCGGGGATTTCTGGGTGAAGGGCGCGGAGCGCGGCTGCGGTCTCGCCTTGGAGCGGCGCGAACACGAGCGCCGCGTGCGGGTCGCGGTCGATCGCCCAGGTGACGAACCGGTTGCACAGCCCGCACACCCCATCGAACAGGAGGAGCCGCGGGGGCAGCGGAGCGGGGGCAGATGACAACGCTTCCATGCGTTTCGCACATAGCCGCGGTACGATGGGGCCGCCATGCCCGCTGATATCGGTCCATTCCGCCTGCTCGAGCCCGTCGCACGCGGTGGCATGGCCGAGGTGTGGGGCGGAGTCCACATCGCGAGCGGCGTGGCCGTCGCGGTGAAGGTGGTCACCGGTGAGCTCGCGAAGAAGGCTAAATATCGCGCGCAGTTTCGAAACGAGGTGCGGGCGATGGCGCGCCTCTCGCACCCCGGGATCATCAGCGTCCTCGATTACGGCGAGGTCGATGCGCGCGCGGAGGCCGAAGACTCCCGCTTGCCGGCCGGCAGCCCCTACCTCGTGATGGAGCACGCCGGCGCGGGCTCGCTGTTCTCCCGTCGCACGCCTTTTGACTGGCTCCAGATGCGGACGATCCTGCTCGAGCTGCTCGACGCGCTCGCCCACGCCCACGCTCGCGGCGTGATTCACCGCGACGTGAAGCCGGGAAACGTGCTGTTCGCGAGCAACGACGATCTTCGGCCGGGCCTCAAGCTGACCGACTTCGGCATCGCGCGCACCCAGGATCTGCCCAGCGTGCGAAACCCCGACGAGGACCGGTCGGGCACGCTCCACTACATGTCGCCCGAGCAGCTGCTCGGCCTGTGGCGCGATCAGGGTCCGTGGACCGATCTGTACGCGGTTGGCTGCCTCGCCTGGCGCCTCGCGACGTCGCGTCCGCCGTTTCACGGCCTTGGCGGTGAGGAGCTCGTCCATGCGCAGCTGAGGCAGCCTCCGCCACGGTTCCGGCCCGCGTACCCGGTGCCCCGCGGGTTCCTCGACTGGGTGCTGTGGCTGTTGCAGAAGGAGCCCGGCGACCGGTTCCGCCACGCCGCGGACGCTGCAAACGCGCTCGAAAACATCGACCCGACGATCGACGAAGACGACGACAGTACGGGGGACTTCGACGACACGGACAGCACGCTCGCGATCCGGCCGTGGCGCCCCGGCCCCCCGAAGATCCCGGAGGGTTGGGAGCCCAAGCGGAGAAACGCGCCGCCGGCGTCCCTCGTCGGTGCGGGCCTCGGCTTGTTCCCGCTGCGCGTGATGCCGCTCGTCGGACGCAACGCGGAGCGTCAGGTGCTGTGGGATGCGCTGCGTCGCGTGCACAAGGACGGCCGGGTCGAAGTCGTCGTCGTGCACGGCCCCTCCGGCATCGGCAAGTCGCGGCTCGTCGACTGGTTCACCACGCGGGCGAACGAGGTCGGCGCGGCGCTGGTCATGAAGGCCACCGCGGACGCCGCTGGCGCGCGAGGCGCGGCGATCGGGCGCATGGTCGAGCGTCATTTGCGCACCGAGAACCTGAACCGGGAAGACCTCGGGCGTCGCGTCGCATTCCGCTTGGGCCTGGCTGTGGACGCGGACCGCGCGCTCGGACAGAGCCCGTCGCCTGCGGTGTTCGAGTGTGAGGCGCTCGTCGACGTCGTCACCCCCGACCCGAACCGCACGCGAAACCCCGAGCTTCGAACCGCAGTTCTTCGCCGCCTGGTCGCGCGGACCTGCCGCGAGCGGCCGGTGATCCTCTGGCTCGAAGATGCGAGCCGTGACGTGGATGCCCTGGCGTTCGCGCTCGATCTCGTCGAGTTCCGCGACGTCGCGCGCATGCCTGCGCTGATCGTCGTCACCGCGCGCGACGACATCCCCGACGAATGGGAGCGCACGAGCGACCTTCGCCACCGCAAGGAGGCGGTCACGTCGGTGCGGCTTGGGACGCTGCCTCCGGCCGACCACAAGGCGCTGGTCGCCGAGCTCCTGGTGCTCGACGCGCCGCTCGCCGCTCAGATCGAAGAGCGGACGGCCGGCCACCCCGGTTTTGCCGTCCAGCTGGTGGGCGAATTGGTCGAGCGGGGCGCGCTGCTCGGCGGTCCGGGGGGCTTCCGGGCGCCGCCAGGGACGCGGCCTTCGCTGCCGGACGATCTTCACGCGACGTGGCAGGCGCGCGTCGATCAGGTCCTCGTCGGGCTCTCGTCCGAGGCTGGCGCGCTGCTCGAGCGGGCCGCGGCGCTCGGCGTCGAGGTGTCGATGGCCGAGTGGGAGGAGGTGATCGGCCTCACCGCGCTCGAACCGGCGGGTCGTCTCCACGATCCGAACCGCCTCGCGATGTGGCGCCGCGTGCAATCGACGGTCGATCAGCTCGTCGATCGGCTGTCGGGGCAGGGTCTCGTCGACCAGACGCCGACGAAGGGCTTCGCGTTTACCCATCGGATCCTGCGGGACAGCCTCGAACGGCGCGCGCGCGATCATGGGCGCCTCGCGGGCCACCATCGCGCGTGCGCGGACATGCTCGACCGGCGGCGCGCCGCCGGAGAACATGGTCTTGACGAGCGCTTGGGGCGCCATCGCCTCATGGCCGGTGAGCCCGCGGCGGCCGTCGATCCGCTGCTGGAGGGCACGCGGGTGCTCGCCACCCAGGTCGGCTTCCGGTCGGCGCTGGCGCTGCTGCAGCTGGCCGAAGAAGCCATGCACGGCGCGTCGTTGCCGGCGACGGATCCGCGCTGGGGGCGGACCTGGAACCTGCGGGCGGACATGTTGTTCCGCGCTGGCGACATCACCAACGGGTTGCAGTGGCTGAAGCGCACGATCGACGCGGCGAACGCGCAGGGGTGGGACGACGTGTACCGCGAGGCGCTCGTGCTGCAGGTACCCGCGGTGCTGTTCACCCAGGGTCCCGATGCCGCCGAGGTGTTCGCGCGTGAGCTGGTCGCCCGCGCCACGCGCGCGGATGATGAACCTGCGCGGATCGCCGGTTTGCGATCGCTCTCGGACGTGCACGCTGCGCGTCGCGAATCGGAAAAGGCCGCGGAGCTCGCCGATGAAGCGGTGGCGCGCGCGCGGTCACATGGGGACCCGACGAGGCTCGCGGCGTGCCTGCGAACGGTGGGTCTGCACGCCGTAAAGCGAAAGGAGTTTCCGCGCGCGCGCGAAGCGCTCGTCGCGTCCGTGCAGATCTGTGATCGAATCGGCAGCCGCGCGGGTTCCGGCGACGCGTGGCTCGCGCTCGGGCACGCGGCGCGCCTGTCCGGCGCGTTCGACGAGGCGTGGGACAACTACAACCGCGCGCAGGACATGCTGGACGCGGTCGGGTCGGGCAACGTCGTCGTGGCGCGTTTCTACCTCGCGATGCTGCGCTGGGCGCGCGGGGAGGCGGGCGACGCGAAGGCCGAGCTCGAGGCGCTCCTGCCCTGGTTGGCGCTCACCGGCTGGCGCCGCCTGTCGTTCGGCGCGCACGGCCTGCTGGCGGTGTGTGCGGTCGATCTCGACGACAAGGAGGGCTTTGATCGTCACGTCGAGGCGTTGCTTCCGGTCGTCCAGAACAAGGATCTCGCGGACGAAGACCTCGCGTTGCCGCTGGAGCGTGCCGGCGAGCGGTGGCTGCGACGCGGCGATCGTCCGCGGGCGCGGCGCGCCTGGACGCTCGCGATGGCGATCTGGAGTCATCTTGGTGATGTTCGCCGGGCCGAGATCGTGCGCGCCAAGCTGCCTTGACCGCTCCGCGCGCCTGGGCCGGGGTGGCGCGACGAGACGAGCGTGCGGCGCGATTCCCTGTTACCGCCGGCTTATGGCAGCGATCCGCCACCAAATCAACGTAGCGACAAACCCGCGAGCCGTCTGGCGCGCCCTCACCACCGAGGAGGGCATCACCAGCTGGTGGGTCGACAAGGCGCGCGTGGACGCTCGCCCCGGCGGGCGCATCGTGCTCACCTCGGAGGGGGAAGACGGCGCGCCCCTCGAAGAGCGCGGCATGTTCCACGAGGTTCGCCCGACGCGGAAGATCGAGATCGCGTGGGACTCGAACAGCCCCGCTGCGACGAAAGGTACGCGCATCGAGTTCCAGGTCGCGCGGGATGGCGACGAGACCCGCGTCCACGTCGTGCACTCGGGCGGCTCGCTCGATGAAGACGAGGCCCTGCGAAAGACGCTCGACGACGGCTGGCGTCAGGCGCTGCAGTCGCTCAGGCAGTCGCTCGAGGGCTCGTAGCCGTCGCGCTTACGCGTCGCCTTTACGGCGCGGTCGCACACTCGGCAGTCGCTTCCATCGAGTCGACGCAGTCGACGTAGTCGCGGGGAACACAGCTCCCGAGAACTGCGAAACACTTGTCGTCCGGCGCGCCGGGGGGACGGGCCCACTTCTGCTGGCCGTTCTTGCAGTCGACGTCCTTGTCGATGCAGCCGATCCGCACGGGGAGCGTGTCCTTGTCGATGCAGTAGCCGTCCGTGACGTTCGGGTCGGGGACGACGGGGAAGCCCTTGATCGAATGGCAGGCCACGTTCGCGTCGCACACGTCGGGCGGGATCTCGCCGCACGCCTGCTTCGAGTCCGTGTCGGTGTCGGAATCCGAGTCGGTGTCGGCGTCCGTGTCCGCATCGCTGTCGACGGGGCTTTCGTCCGCGGGGCCGGTGCAGCTGCCTTCGAGCAGCAGAGCCAGAGCGAGCCAACTGTGGCGCATGTGGGTCCTCCTACGAGTTCAAGAGCGTAGCATTACCTCGGTGAGATCGAGCGCGCGAGTCAGATCGTCGCGCGGGGCGTTCAAGGCTGCCGCCTTCGCGATCCGCGCGAGCAGGCGCCGCGCTGCGAACGTGTCCTTTGCGCGCCGGGCCTGGTCGAGGGCGCTCTGCCACGTTCGCATCGCCTCGGCGCCGCGGCCCGCCAGCGCGGAGAGGTCCCCGAGCAGGGTCGCTACGGCGCGCACGCCGCTGCCATCACCGATCGCGATGAAGGCGGCGCGAGCGTCCTTCGCGTGGCGCTCGGCGTCCTCGGGCCTGCCCCGACGCGCTGCAAGCTCGGCGCGCCGAAACGAGATCACGGCGCGAACATCGGTGTCGAGCTGGGACACACGTTCGGCGGCCGTGAGCAGCTCCTCGGCGCTACCTGTGTCGCCGCGGCTGGTCTCGATCGCGGCCTGGCCGCACAGCACGTGCGCCCGCACGACCGCGCAGGCGGGGGATGCTGAGCCGCGGTCGACGGCGGCCATGGCCTCGTCGTACAGCGTGCCGGCCGAGACGACCTCGCCGGCCACCGCTGCGAGATCGCCCGCGATCCGGAGTCCTTCGGCCCACGCTGCAGGCTCGTCGCGGAGCACGGTGGCGTCGCGGGCTTCGGCGAGCCACCTGCGAGTCCGCGAGGCGTTACGGGTGGCTGCCCAGCGCGCCGCCGCGGATCGGGCGAGCAGCGAGACGCCGCGCCTCCAGCCGCCCTCCTGGAGCGAACGGATCGCGAGCTTGTGCGACTCGTGGGCGCCGTCCCCGTCGCCGACCTCGAGCGCGGCGTCCCCGGCGAGCCAATGGAGCAGCCCATGGGCGATGCGATCGCCGGGTGGCCGCTCCTTCAGCGCCTTACCGACGACGGTGGCGGCGCGGTCGGGCTCACCGAGGCGCAGGTGCAGGCGTGCGGCGGCGGCGGCGGCATAGGCTGCAAGATCGGGGTCGGCGACGCGCTTGCCGCTCATCGAGTAGAACAGCAGATCCTCGACGTCGATGCCGCTTCGAAGCCCGGCCGCGAGGGTTCGTGCGTCTTCGCGTCGGCCGCGCATCACGGCAGACAGGCTCTCCGACGACGGCTCGACGGGGAGGGCGAGGGCCTCGCGGACGCAGCGGCGCGCGACGATGCGCCCGGGGATCGGGACACGGAAGGGCTCGGCGATCGCGATGCCGCGCCCTTCGGGGACGCCGCACGGGATGGCGATCTCGACCTCGGCGCCGGGCGGCAGCGCGTCGACCGCTGCGAACGGGCGACCGGCGACCGCGCGCCCGAGCCGCGCTGCAGCGGGCAGGCCCGCGTAGGCTTCGGGGGCGGTGTCGGGCGGGAGGAGCCGCTGGAGGTCGACATCCCCGAGGGCAGCGACCGGGACGGAGGTACCTGCGAGCGCGCGGCGGGACGTGAGCACGAACCGCGCCGGCAGGTCGAGGACGGGCCCGAGGGCTGCGACGGCCAAATCGGCATCATCGATCAGGATGATGATCGCGCTGTTCTGGAGGGCGACGGCGACGGCGACCGGATCGGACGGCGGCCACACGCCGAGCTCGATCCCGACGGCCCGCAGCAGATCCGGGACCTCCATCGCCGGATCGGCGCGCAGGCAAAACACGCGCGCGCCGGCGGCCTGTGCGGCCATCGAAAGGACGACGGCTCCTGCGACGGCGGTGGTGCCGACACCGCCGCGACCGACGAGCGTGACCGGACCGTGCGCGGACGCTTCGACGGCTTGGGCCACAACATCCCCTCGGCCAA
>CANNIZ010000077.1 GCA_947505245.1 Pseudomonadota bacterium
CCACGCGAGCTCACACACCTCGGGGATGGCAGACTGCCGAAAAAGCACGGTCCGCTGCGGGTCAAGCCCGGCAGCCAGGAACGTCGCAGCGATCTCCCGCGAGGACTTCCGCAACAACTCCCCTTCTTCCACACTTGTGAGCGCGTGAAAATCCGCGATGAAGTAAAATGCCGCGTACTCGTGCTGCAATTGGAGAGCCGGACGAATCATCCCGAGATAGTTCCCGAGATGAACGTTGCCGGTAGGTTTGATGCCGGTCAATGCTCGCTTCACGACGACTCCGTGCGGATCGACCCCGCCGGGAGCCCGACGTTATACACGGTTTGTGGGATAATTGGGAGTCCTGGTTCCGGGGGATTCGTGAGACACCTGACGCTGCTAGCCTTCATGGCGTTTCTACCGGCATGTAAGGGGGACGGCCCGACAGAAACGGACACGCAACAGGAGCCGTGCACGACAGACGATGTGTGCGGAACGGGAAACATCTGCGAACCTCTCGGCGTGTGCACGGCGGGCGACCGGTCCAACGATTTTGATGAGGCGCTGCCGATCGAACTCGAACAGGAGGTCAGCGCGGCGATCGCTCCAGAAGAAGACGTCGACTACTGGTCGTTCACGTCGCCCGGGGACGAATGGGTTCGCATCGAGACCGTGACGGACGAGGAGAGCGTAAACACCGTCGTGTCGTTGTTCAACCCCGACAAACGCCTCCACGCCGTGATGGACGACTTCCCAACCGGCAACGTGTCGTCGTTTGATTCGGTCCTTCATGCGTACGTCCCGTCGGCGGGCACCTGGACCATAAAGGTGGAAGACCGCGGGACCTACTACGGCGTCGCGGACCACGGCGAGGGCGACTACACGCTGCAGGTCAAGTCGTTCACGGGTGTGACGGACGAGACCGACGCGATCGACGACCCTGGCGCGACCCTCACCTTCGACAATGGTTCGACGATCTACTCGGTCGGCGTCAACGTCGACGCACCTGGAGACGACGACTTCATCGAGGTCGGTATCCCCTTCGACCAGGGAGCGATCGAGGTCGTCGGCCAGGCCGACATCCCCGGGTCGTCCGCTCAGGTCCTCGTCGAGGTGCTCGATCCGTCTTCTGCGGGCGAGGTGCTCGCGCACAAGACCGACGTCGGGCCGGACGGCGGGCTGCTGTACCTCGACACGCTCCACCAGAGCTACGTTCTTCGGGCCACGGACGCTGATGCCCAGGGCGGACCCGACTACTGGTTCGTGCTTTACGTGCGCACGCGCGATCCAGGCTACTACCCTTACCTCGAAGAGATTGAACCGAACGATACGTCCGGTGTGCCCGAGGTCGTCGACCTCGTCGAAGAGGTGACGAGCGGCGGCGACCCGTACACGCGCTTCGACGTGACCGGCGCGTTCGACGACGACGCGGACGAAGACTGGTTCGTCGCGGACGTTGACGCCGTCGATTCGTTCGTGACGGTGTGGTGCCAGGCCGATTCGCTCGGCTCGCTCGCGGACCCCGCCGTCGACGTGTACCTCGACGATACGTTGCTGGCCTCGGGCTCGGATGGAGACGACAGCGGGCCCCACATGACGAACGCGGCGCAGCTGGACGCGGCCGGGCAGCTGCGGGTTCGCGTGTACGATGAATCCGTCCCCCTCGCGTCGGGCCCAGGTGCCTATTACGCGTGCAGCGTGTTCGTGACGCCGTTCGAGGTGGTTGAGTAGTGGCGGACGTACCTGCCCCACATCGCCCGCTCAGGGTCGTGGGCGCTATCGTGCGTGAGGCCCAGGCGACCGCCGCGACCGCCGTGTTGCCGTGGTTCGGGCGACGCCCGATGCCCAAGGCGCGACCTGTAGAAGGCCGCCGACCCGTGATCCTCGTACATGGCTTCCTCGGCCATCCCGAGATTCTGCGGCCGATCGCGGTGCATCTGCTGCGTGAGGGCTGGCCGCGGGTGGAGCGCGTCCACTACTCGTCGTTCGACACCCACTTCGAACAGATCCTCGATCAGATCGACGCCATCGCGTCCACCATGGACGGGCGCATCGATCTCGTGGGGCACTCCCTCGGCGCGGTCGCGTGCCGCGCATGGATCCAGACGCGAGGCGGCGCGGCGCGCTGCGAGCGGTTCGTGGCGCTCGCCGCACCCTTCGGCGGTACGAGCCTCTACCGCATGGTGCCTGGCCCACTTCGGCGCGCGCTCGACCCGCGCGGCGAGTGGGTGACGCGCCTCGCCACCCTCGACAACGACGTGCAGACCACGGTGATCCGGGCTCGCTACGACACCAGCGTGCTGCCCGCGCGCCGGCAGACGCTCGGCGGCGACGACGTTCGCGAGATCGTGCTGGACGGGCTCGGACACAACGGCATGTTGTGGTCGCCGCGCGTCGCCGAGGCTGTCGCGAAGGCGCTGCTGGAGGAGAAAAAAGAAAACCCCGGGGTGTGAACCCCAGGGTCTTCCGAGAGGGCTGGCCTTGCGGCCGGCCGATCTCACATGCCGGTTTCGGCCGTGTCGTCGCCGCCGCCACAAGCCGTGACGAGCGCGGGGATGATGGCGAAGCCGAGAAGAACGAGCAGAATCGTGCGAAGCGTGGTCATGGTCAACCTCCACCAACCAGTGTTGGCAGGGCATTCTACATCGGTCATGTGCCGGTCGCCAATTCCTTCCGCTACAGAGAGTGGTGGCGATCGGGTCTTACGCCGCTTCCGGACGAGCGAACGCGCTCGCGACTCGCTCCAGTCCCCTGCGATAGGGGCTCGGCGATACCGGGCTGAGGGCGCGATGCGCCGCCCAGCACTCCCGCGCGAGGAGTTCGCGCGCATCACGCAGACCGCCGGCCCGCGACGCGAGCGCGAGGATCTCTGCCGCGACGTCGGGCTGCGGGTCCTCCGCGAACGCCGCCCAGCGGCTCCCGATCGAGCGATCGCGGACGGTAGCGAGCGCGACGGGGAGCACCGGTCGGCCCGCGAGCGCGCGCTGGACGAGGTGTTCCGTGTCACCTGCGTGCGCGGCGGCGAGGTCCTCGGCGCCGTGCGACAGCCGCCCGACGTGGCGCCCGTACCGCGACAACGCCGTGATCGCGATCGCGTCCCCCCCGCCGAGGTGACCGCCGGCGCGGCAGCAGAACGCGAGCACGGCTCCCGCGCGACCATCGGCGTGAACCCGCCACAGCTCTTCGGGCGGGAGCGCGGACGAGCGGGCCGAGGATTCGATGAACGACCGCGCGTCCGAGATCTCGCGCAACGCGTCGACGACCTCTCCAAGGATTTCGGGGTGCGACGCGTGCCGCGCGAGCTCGAGCGCGCGGATCGTGAGCGCGTTGGTGCCGAGTCGCATCAACAGGCGACGCGCGACGCGACGCCGCCTTCCGCCCCGACGTCCGAGCGCGAGGTCGTGCGCGACCAGCAACAGGTGGAGCGCCTCGGCGGCGTGTTGGGCTTCAACATCCGGACGCCCGCCCACGGCGCGCGCGGACAACGCGAGCAACACGGGCCGGATTCGCGGGAGGCCGGTGCCGTCGATCACGTCGGAAAGTGGGAGGTCGAGGAGGTCGGCGAGCGAGCGTTCGGACGCGAGATCCCCGGCCACGAGGGCGAGGACGGAGGGCTCCAGCTTCACTCGCCGAGCCACGCGGCGACCAGCTTCGGTACAGCGTCCTCGGCGGGTTCGTTCAACGACATGTCAAACGGCCACTTCGAGGGCGTCGTGTTGATCTCGACGCACCGAACGGCGTTCTCGCTCGCAGTCTCGAGCAATTCGTGCACGGGTTCGATCAGATCGGTGCCGACCACCAACAGCGTCTCAGCGGTCCGAACGGCCTCGCGCATCTTCTCGAAGTGACGCGTGGGCTCCCCCACCCAGCGCACGTCGGGGCGCATGAACGCGCCGCACGTTGGGCACTTGCGATCACGCCGCTGCGGCCCGGCGATCTGGAGGTGCGCATGCGTGAAGTCCTTCTCGCACGCGATCGACCACAGCGCGCCGTTCATGTCGAGCACGTCTACCGCGCCGGCCTTCACGAGCAGGCCGTCGATGCTGGTGGTGGCGAGCATGACGCGCCCGGCACCCCAGCGGTACTGCAGCCGGGACAGGGCCTCGTGGGCGGCGTTGGGGTTGATGTGCACACAGTTGATCCGACGGGTGTCGTAGTAGCGGATCACCTGCTCGCGGTCCGCATCCCAGGCGGCCTGGGTGGCCATCTCCTCGGCGCGGCGCCCCTCCCAGAGACCCTCCGTGTCGATGTGGGCAGGAATTTCAGACGCAGCTGACAGTCCGCCACCCGAGACGACAACCAGGCGAGAACCATCGCGCGGACGAGGAAGGCTCACGAAACCCCCGTAGTCGGGGAAGTTAACACGAGGGGGGCCGTATTCGGCGGAACGTCGGACGAAGCGGATTCGTTTGCGAAGTGAGCATGGTACAACGCCGCCCATGCGCCGCCACGGACCAAGAGTTCGAGGTGGCTGCCCTGTTCGAGTACGCGCCCGTGGTCCAGCACCACGATTCGGTCCGCGCCGATCACCGTGGACAGGCGGTGCGCGATCACGATCACGGTCTTGCGGTCCAGGATGACCCGGGTCGCCTTCTCGATCCGCGCCTCGGTGAGCGTGTCCACGGACGCGGTCGCCTCATCGAGCACCACGACCGGTGGATCGTGTGCGAGCACTCGCGCGAACGCGAGGAGCTGGGCTTCGCCGACCGACAGGTTGGTGCCGCGGTGATCGATCGCACCGTCGAGCCCGCCGAGCCGCGCGACCACCTCTTCGGCCTGCGCGCCGACGATCGCCGCCCTTAGCTCCTCGTCGGGGATTGGGCGTCCGAACGCCAGGTTGAACCGGACCGTGCCGGGGAACAGTTGAACGTCCTGGCGAACGGTGCCGATTTGGCGCCTCAGATCGGTGGGGACGAGCCGCGAGAGCTCCACGCCGTCCAGGGTCAGGCTCCCGCGGTAACCGTCGTACGTGCGCGTCAGCAGGCGCGCGATCGTCGACTTCCCGGAGCCGGTCCGGCCGACGAGCGCCACGACCTCTCCAGGTTGAACTTGGAACGAGACGTCGGAGAGCACGTCCGTGCCTGGTGCGTAGCCGAACGACACGCCGGAGAGCACGAAGTGACCTTTCACATCCTTCGGCGTCACGTCGCCGGGCGTGATCATCTCGGGGTGCTCGAGCAGACCGAAGATCTTCTCGAGCGACGTGCCTGCGCGCTGTAGAACGGCGATCTTTGCCGAGAACTCCTGAATTGGTCGAAACAGGCGGGCGATGTAGTCGATGAACGCCGCGAGGACGCCGGCGCTGACGAGGTCGCCGAGGCCCGCCCCGTACCACAACACGAGCGCGACTGCGATGGAGGTCATGCCATCCATGATCGCGTACAAGAGCGCATCCCAGAGGTTCGTGCGCACGTTCGAGACGCGGTACCGCTCGAGCAGTTCGTCGTGCTTCTGCACCGAACGCTGCTCGTCCGAGTACAACTGCACGATCTCGGCGCCGGCGAGCCGCTCTGCGGTGAACGCGTTCAGCGCCGACACGGTCGCGCGGGACTCGATGAACAAGCCGCGCAGGACGCGGCGGATTCGATCGACGATGAACGCGATCGGCGGCCCCAGCACGAGCGAAACGAGCGTGAGGCGCCACTCGAGCCAGGCCATCGCGCAGAGGATTCCGACGACGAGCAACGCGTCGAGCACAATCGTGATCGCGCCCGCGGAGAGCACCTCGCCGAGGGCCTCGACGTCCGACGTGATTCGCGTGAGGATGCGACCGGTGGGGCGCACGTCGAAGAACGACTGCGACAGCCGCAGGGTGTGCGCGTACATGACGCGTCGGATGCGGGTGATCGTGCGAAGCGAGCCGGTGGCGATCGCGAGCGTGTACGTGGACTCGGCGACAAACGCGAGCACCACCGTCGCGAGGTAGCCCCACACGATCACGTTGACGCCGTCGGCGCGCCCAGGGACGAGGTGCTGATCGATCAGGCGCGAGACGAGCCACGGCTGCACGATCGACAGCGCGGCGGTGATCGGCGCGGCCGCGAGCGCGACCAGGTACATCCCGACATCGGGCCGCACGAGAGGCCAGAGTCGTTTGACGATCCCGAGGTCGGCCTGGACGCGCAGGTCTTCATCTTCGGCGTCCTTCATTCCTCTACCACCGCGGCATGGTCCTGTTGCAGGCGCAGGGTGTCCCGGTAGGGCCCCGGCCGCGCCGCGAGCTCCGCGTGGCTTCCCTGGTCGATGATGCGCCCATGATCGAGGACGATGATGCTGTCGGCGTGTTGAAGGGCCGACACGCGGTGCGAGACGAGCAGCGTCGTGGGGCGACGCACGGCGGACTTCAACGCGTCTACCAGCGTCCGCTCGGTCGTCGCATCCACGGCGGACAACACGTCGTCGAGCATGAGCACGCCGACGTCGTCGCGCAGCAGCCCGCGGGCGAGCGCGACCCGCTGGCGCTGTCCGCCCGACAACATGATGCCCGACTCACCGACGACGGATGCGGTGCCCTGCGGCAGGTGGGCCACGTCGTTGTCGAGCGTCACAGCGCCGAGGATACGCGCGAGGCGGCCCTGGTCGGGCCCACCGAGCAGGACGTTGTCGGCGAGGGACTCGGAGAACAGCCACGCGCGCTGTGGGACCACCGAGATCCCACGTCGCCACGCGTCGAGATCGAGCGTCCGGACGTCTGCCCCATCGACGAACACCGTCCCGGCGGGTGGGTTGTGCAAGCGCGCCAGGCAGCGCAGCAGCGTCGTCTTGCCCGATCCCGTCGCACCGAACACGCCGAGCGTCTGCCCCCCTTCGATATGAAACGAGACGTCGGAGAGCGACGGTGACGGCGCGCCTGGCCAGGTGAACGTGAGCCCTCGCACGTCGATCGCAGGTGGGCGAGCCGGCGGGGGCACGGGGTTCGGGAGGTCTGGACGCTCCGGCTCCGGGTCCATCACCTCGCCGAGGCGATCGAGCGAGACTTCGGCCTGTGTCCAGAGCTGGGCGAGGAAGCTCACCCCCCGCAGCGGGTTGATCAGCATGCCGATCAGCGTGATCCATGCGACGAGTTCGCCGACCGTGAGTTCGTGCGCCAGCACGCGCGGGCTGCCGATCCAAAGCAGCAGGAACACATCGAACGAGGCTGCGAGCGCGAGCGCCGGCCCAAGCACGACGCGAAGGTTCGCCCGTCGCTGCGCCGCGTTCGCGTACGCCTCGTTCTGCACGTCGAATCGCTGCTGAAACGCGGACTCGGCGCCGAAGCCCTGCACGGTCCCGATGCCCTGGTACGTCGACAATACGTGGTCCGAGATGTCCGACAGCGCGGCCTGGATGTCCCGCACGATCACATAGAAGCGCCGAATCGAAAGGTTGTTCGCGGCCATCGCGGCAGCGATCGGGATCAAGGTGGCGACGGCGAGCGTCGGCGACATGCGCAGCATCTGAGCGCCTGCGAGGCCGACCGCTGCGACGGTGTTCACCGCCTGCAGGAACCCAAAGCCGACCAGCAGCCGGATGTTGTTGAGATCCGCGCTCGAACGGCTCACGAGGTCGCCCGGGGCGTGCCGCGCGAGGAACGGAGGCTGCTGCCGAAGGAGCCGCTCGAACAGGTCGTGTTTGACTGCGGCTTCGATGTTGCGGCCCGGGTCGAAGAACGCGACACGGGAAACCGTGCGGACCGCGATCACCACGAGCCCCATGACGCCGACTCGGAGCGCATGGCCTGGGATCGAGGCGCTGCCACCCTGAACGGACAGCGCATCCACGGCGGACGCGACCTGGAGCGGGATCGCTACGGACAGCGCGTTGGTAGCGATCAACGCCACGATACCCGCCGCATACCACGGCGCCCACGGAAGCACGTAGCGCCTCGCGAACACCGTACGCGAAGCCAGGGCGGTCACGAGCGCACGAGCACACGGTCGACGAGGAAGTCGCGGCCGAGCACCAGGTGTTCCTCGGATGATGCGACGACCGACAGCCGTACGACGCCGCGGACGGCGCCGATCGCGACGGTGAGCAGCGCGGGGGCGTCGCTGCGGTCGGTGTGCCAGACCGACGTGGCCCTCCCCGTGTCGAGCGTCACGGGGAGCCGGACGCCGACCTCGATCAGCACGGCTTCGCCCGCCCAATCGAGGACGACCAATTCGCCCTCGGACGTCGCCTCGGGATCGAGCCCGGAGAGGTCGACCGTGGCCGCGTCATCCTCGATGACGCTGACAGGCGCGTCTTCGGCCGGATCGCCGAGGACTGGATCCTCGGAAGCCTCGTCGGCCACGCCAAAAACGGGCGCGTCCCCTGCTCCATCACCGAAGTCGAGATCGTCGTCAGGCTCGCGGGGTTGTCGTGGTCCCAAGTCGCTCAATCCTGATCGAGCCGCTCGAGCCTTGCCCGAAGCAGCTCACGCTGGAGCACCATCTCCTTCGGCATCGTGCGCGCGAGGCGTTCGAACAGCTCCTGCTGGGCGTCGATCTCGACGAGCCATTCTTTGGTGTCGATTCGCATCACCTTCGAGAAGTCCTCTTCCGAGATGTCCACACCTGCAAGATCGAGGTCGGTCCCGCGTGGGACCCAGCCGAGCACCGTCTCCTGGGCGCCGACGTGGCCGAGCGCGCGGTCGAGCACCCACTTGAGCACGCGCATGTTCTCGCCGTAGCCGGGCCACAGGAATTTGCCGTTCTCGTCCTGGCGGAACCAGTTGACCATGAAGATCTTCGGCGGGTGGACGAGCTTCTTCTGCATCGCCAGCCAGTGCGCGAAGTATTCTCCCATGTCGTAGCCGCAGAACGGCAGCATCGCCATTGGATCGCGGCGTACGACGCCGACCTTTCCCACGGCGGCGGCGGTCGTCTCCGAGCCGAGCGTCGCGCCCAGGTAGACGCCGTGGGCCCAGTTGAACGACTGCAACACGAGCGGGACGGTGGTGGCGCGGCGGCCCCCGAAGATGATCGCGGAGATCGGCACACCGCTCGGGTTCTCGACGAACGGCGAGAGGTTTGCGTTGTTGGCGGCCGGGGCTGTGAACCGCGAGTTCGGATGCGCGGCCTTTTCGGGGCTCCCCTTGACCCAGGGGCGCCCTTGCCAGTCCGTGAGGTGCTCCGGTGGAGTCCCCATGCCTTCCCACCACACGTCGCCGTCTTCGGTGAGCGCGACGTTCGTGAACAACGTGTCCTTCCGGATCGTGTTCATGGCGGTGGCGTTGCTGTAGAACGACGTCCCCGGCGCGACGCCGAAGTAGCCGGCCTCTGGGTTGATCGCCCACAAACGGCCATCAGGGCCGACCCGCATCCAGGCGATGTCGTCGCCGACCGTCCACACCCTCCAGCCGTTGAACCGCTTCGGCGGGATGAGCATCGCAAAGTTCGTCTTGCCGCACGCGCTGGGAAACGCGGCAGCGACGTAAGTGACCTGCCCTTCGGGGCTTTCGACCCCCAAGATCAACATGTGCTCCGCCATCCAGCCTTCGGTCTTGCCGAGGTAGCTGCCGATGCGAAGGGCGAGGCACTTCTTGCCGAGCAGGACGTTGCCGCCGTAGTTGCTGCCCACCGACCAGATCGTGTTGTCCTGCGGGAAGTGGCAGATGAATCGCCGGTCCGGGTTCACGTCGAGCATGGAGTGGAGGCCATGGTTGAACTCGCCGTGGTCGCCGAGCATGTCCAGGGCTGGCCGGCCCATGCGCGTCATGATCCGCATGTTCAGGACCACATAGACGGAGTCCGTGAGCTCGATGCCGATCTTCGAGAACGGCGACCCGAGCGGACCCATCACGTAAGGCACCACGTACATCGTGCGGCCCTTCATGGAGCCCTCGAACAGCGCCCCAAGCTTCTTGTAGGCCTCGTCCGGTGCCATCCAATTGTTCGTCGGGCCGGCCTCTTCCTTGGTGGGCGTACAGATGAACGTCAGGTGCTCGACCCGCGCCACGTCGTTCGGGCTGCTGTAGGCGATGTAGCAGCCGGGTCGCTTCTCTTTGGACAGCGGCTTGATGACGCCCTGTTTCAGCGCCTCCGCCGTCAGTTCGCCGTGCTCGGCGTCGGTTCCGGTGACCCAATGGATGTGGTCCGGTCCACAAAGCTTCGCCATCGAGGCGACCCAGTCCAACAGCGCGTGGTTGCGGGTAGGCGGCGTCGTGATGTCCATGGTGCCCTCCAGGGGGGCGATCCCGTAACTGAAAAAACCCTTAGGCGGGCACGAGGTCGATCACGACCAGCTGCGGACGGCAGAGGAACCGCAGCCGCGGAGCGTAGGCCCGCTCCATGCCGATCCCGCGCGACACTACGAGATGTCGCCCGCCGCTAAGTTCGGTGATGCCGCCCGCCGCCCATGGGCGAGGCACCGCGGACAGCGTCATGAGCGGCCCGTAGCCCGGCAACACGACCTGACCGCCGTGGGTGTGGCCAGCGATGAGGAGGTCTGCCGCTGCACGTTCCGACAGGGAAAAGTCCGGACCGTGGCCGAACGCGATGTGGAAGTCGTCGGTCGCTGGAAACGCCAAGCGGGCGTTGAAGCTGTCCAGGAACCCGACGGACGTGAGCGACACGGGGCCGAGGTCTCTCGTCGTGGTGGTGCGGTCCGCCGTGATCTGCGTGCCGTCGAACAGGTCCTTCGACCAGGTCTCCCGCCAGTCAACGTTGCCCTGCACCGCCCACACGCCCAGCGGGGCCTTCAGCGCCGGCCAAAGGTCGCGCATCTTCCGCACCTGCTCGGGGTAGCGTTCGAGCGCGACGTCCACCTGTACGTAGTCACCCGGCATGACGATCAGGTCGGGGTTCTCGGCCATCGCGAGGGCAAACGCATTCGCCTCCCACGCGCCGACCTCGTCCGTCTGGACGTCCGTGAGCTCGACGATGCGCAACGGCTTCGCGATCTTCGGGCTCGCGATCGTGTACCTGGCGATCTCGAGCCAGCGCGGCTCCACGAGGAAGGCGTCGGTGGCGAAGACGACGAGCAACACAGCCACCACGGCCTGCGCGATCGCGTCGAACCGCGAGTGGGCGCGCGCGAGTGCCGCACCCGCGAGCAGGACGACGGGGGCGTGCAAGAAGACAGTCCACGCGACCGCGCGCATCGCGCCGAACACGCCGGGAGCGGAGAGGAACACCGCCAGGGACGGCACGAAGAGCGAAAAGAAACCGAAGCCGATCGTGATCGGCAACAGCGCCTGGGGCCGCTTGCTTACTGCCAGCAGGCAGCCGACGTCGCACGCGAGGACAAACAGGTTGACGGGCAGATCGATGTCGGTCACAGGTTACTCGGGAAAATCATGCGCATCCTCGACATCTCTCCGCTCGTGTCGCCACGAATTGCTGTCTGGCCGGGGGACGTTCCCTACCGCCGCGACGTCACCTGCGCCATCGCGAACGGCGCGAACATCGACCTTTCCTCCGTGAACACGACCGTTCACGTCGGCGCGCACGTCGACGCGCCCTCGCATTACGCACGGGACGGCGCGGGCATCGCCGCGCGCCCGCTCGACCGCTACCTCGGGCCCTGCCAGGTGGTGACGGCCAACATCGCTCGCTGCGGCCGCGTCACGCTGGCCCACCTCGCGTCACCGATTACGGCGCCTCGGGTGTTGATCCGCACCGGGACCTTTCCGAATCCTGAAGTCTGGAACTCCGATTTCGCGAGCCTGTCGCCAGAATTGGTCCACGCGCTCGCCGATCGCGGCGTGATCCTGGTCGGAATCGACACTCCGTCGATCGATTTGCAGGACGACAAGGCGCTGCTTTCGCACACAGCCGTCGCCCAGCGCGACCTCGCCGTGCTCGAGGGCATCGTCCTCGACAGCGTTCCCGACGGCACCTACACGTTGGTGGCCCTCCCGCTGCGGCTCGAAGGCGCTGATGCTTCGCCCGTCCGGGCCGTCCTGATCGATGGGCAACTCTAGGAGGCCCGATCTGCGGTAGGCTCCGGCCCATGGCGCGCGCTGCGATCGACATCGGAAGCAACACCCTCCTGCTCACCGTCCAAGACGACGCTGGCAACATCCTCGTGGATGAAGCACGCGTAGTTGGCCTCGGGCGCGGGCTCGGCGACAGCGGCTCGTTCGCAAAGGATCGGATGGAAGCCGCCGACCTCGTCCTCGCCGACTTTGCTCGCATCGCGATCGAACACGGCGTCCAGCCGGGCGAAGTGCGCGCGGTCGCGACCAGCGGCGCCAGGCGGGCGATGAACGCGCAGACGTGGCTGCAGCGCGTCAAGCGCCACACCGCGCTCGACGTTCGAATCATCTCGGGCGACGAGGAAGCCCGCCTCGCATGGATCGGCGCCCGCCGGGACCTCGACGTGGGTGATGACACGTTGCTCGTCATCGATCTCGGCGGCGGCTCGACCGAGCTCGTGCTCGGCCAGGGCGAAAAGATCTTCGGGCGCGCATCGTTGGAGATCGGCTCCGTGCGCCTGACCGAGCAGTACCTCGGGCTCGGTATCGCCGATAGTTCAGGGCTCGCGCGCCTCCGCAACCACGTGGATACGCAGGTCGCGACGATTCGCCTCGAGCCGGGGCCAAAGACGGTGATCGGCACCGCGGGCTCGGTCACCACGCTCGCTGCGATGGCGTTGGGCCTCGAACGCTATGATTCCGCGCGGGTTCACAACAGTCACCTCGACCGCGAGCACCTCGCAGCGTTCACCGACAAGCTGCTGCCGATGACGCCCGACGAGCGCCGCGCGTGGTGCGTCGTATCGCCCGAGCGCGCCGATTACCTCCTCGCCGGCGCGACCATCCTCGATCGCGTGTTGTTGGCCGCTCGCCTGCCGTTCATGGTGGTCAGCGATCGCGGTCTTCGGTTCGGCCTGCTCGTCTGACCGCGACGTTGTCGATGCAGGGGTCTGACCGCGCCGTTCGCGGTGGTTAAGTGGCAGTCCTGCGGAGAGACCGTGCAAGAACTGTTCGACCGTCGGGTTCTGCTCATCACCGGGAAAGGTGGCGTCGGGCGCAGCACGCTCACCGCCGCGCTCGCACACGCCGCACACAAGCGAGGAAAGCGCGTTTTGGTGGCTGAGATCGGCCAGGCCGACTCGGACTACACACCCCTCGCCAGGCTGTTCGGGCGTGACACGTTCCCCAAAGACCCGATCCCCCTCTCGGGAGGCGTGCGCGGCGTCACGTTGTGGCCGCGCAAAGGCCACGAGCGCTTCTTCAAGAAGGTGATCCCGGTGTCGGCGCTGGTGAACGCGGCGCTGTCGTCGCACGCCCTGCAACGGATGCTGGACGCGGCGCCTTCGTTCAATGAGATGGGCGTGTTCTACCACCTCCTCACGCTGCTGCTGGAGCAACGCCCCGACGGAAAGTACGAACACGAGCTGATTATCGTCGACATGCCGGCGAGCGGCCACACGCTCGGCCTCACGGGCGTCCCGAGCCGCGTGCTCGAAGCGATGCCGAGCGGGCCCATCGCCCAGGCGATGCGCGAGGGTCAGGAGGTGATGCACGATCCGAAGCAGTGCGCCGTTTGGGTGGTCGCTTTGCCGGAATTGCTGCCGGTCACCGAAGCGCTCGAGCTGCTCGACGGACTCGTAAAGGACAAGATGCCGATCGGCGGCGTGCTGCTCAACCGCTTCGTGCCAGACGAATTCACGCCCGAGGAGCGCGAGCGACTGCAGCCGCTGCTCGAGGAACGCGAGGTCTACGGCAAGGCTCGGTTCATCGGATCTCCTCGCTCGGAAGAGGCCCTGGAGCGCCTCGACCGGGGCTCCAAGGTGCGCGTCTTGCGCATCACCGAGCGGCCGTTGCAAGGGAAGGCCCTCGCCGCCAGCATCGCGGAAGACTTCGCCTCAGGGAGAACTGCATGACCCCCTCCATCGCACAGCTCGTGATGACGCGGCGGGTCATCGTCTGCGGCGGCTCCGGCGGCGTCGGCAAGACGACCACCGCGACGGCGATCGCGATCGCTGCCGCGCAGCGCGGTCGCAAGGTGCTCGCCCTCACCGTAGATCCGAGCAAGCGCCTCGCGCAGACGCTCGGGGTCGACCGCAACGCCGCGGCGCCGACGTCGATCAGCGCCGAGCGCATGGCCGAGGCCGGCATCCACGCGCCAGGCTCGCTCGAGGCTTGGATGCTCGACCCGAGCGTGGTCGCCGATCGCCTGATCGAGCGCCTGGTGACGGACACGACGGAAGCGCATCGCCTGAAGGGGAACCGCATCTACCGCCAGCTGTCGCGCCTGGTCGCGGGCACGCAGGAGTACATGGCGATGGAGGCGCTGTACCGGTTCCTCGAAGAAGGTCGCTACGACCTGATCGTGCTGGACACGCCGCCGTCGCGGAACGCGCTCGACTTCCTGCTCGGCCCCGGCCGCGTGGCCGCGTTCGCGGACGGTCGCATCTTCCAGCTGTTCTTGCCGTCCGATCAGCAGACGGGCTTCTTCCGCGCCGCAGCCGCGAGCATCCTCACGCGTGTGAACAACGCGATCTTCGGCGAGCAGACCTACGGCGAGCTTCAGGAGTTCTTCGCGACGTTCGCGAACATCATCGTCGGCATCAACCGCAACGCCTCGCAGATGCTCAAGACGCTGCAGAACCCCGACGAGGTCGCGTTCCTCCTCGTCAGCTCCCCCGCCGCCGAGGCGATGGTCGAGGCGTTCTACTTCCGTCGCAAGTGCCTCGAGATGGAGCTCCCGTTTCGCGGCTTCGTGCTGAACCGCAGCGAAGCCCGGCCCGACGCGCGCGTGATGCCCGAGGTGTCGGCGTTCGGTGAGGTCGATCCGGTCCTCGGGAGCGCCCTCGCCAAGCTCCAGCGCCTCGCCACGCTGGAATTGGCCCAGGTCGAGCGCGATCGCAAGCTGATGGACGAACTCACCACCGAGCTCGGCGAAGACGCGGTGGCTCTTGCGGTGCCCGCCCTCGCGAACGGTGCGCACGACATGGAAGGGCTGATGCACATCGCGACGATCCTGATGGAAGAGCCGGTGCCGGTGACGGAACATCCGGTTCCGGCTGCATGATCGCGCTGCTGCTCATTGGATGTATCGGCGGAATCCCCCTCACGGACGAGCAGAAGGCCCACGTCCAGACGCTCGCCGACGAAGCGCGCGCCGCGAACGAACCGCTCGAAGCTGCGCGGAAGCAGGCCCTCGTCGCCGCCCGCGGCCACATCGGACCACGTCCGGACCTCGGCGGTTGCCCGGTCGTCGTGCCGCGCCCGACCGACACGGACTCGGGAAGCTTCGCCGACGAAGGTGTCACGTTCGCGATGTCCACGGCGCCGATCTCGGTGGTTGCGGCGGCCGATCTCGAACGCGCCGACGGCCCGCGCTGGGATCGCGTTCAGAACGCGATCGTGAACGACGTCGAAGCCATGCTGATCGGCGCCTACCGCGCCGAGGACTACGCCGAGGTCGAGGCCAAGTTCGACGCGGCGAAGCGCCTGACCGATGCCCGCTGGATCCCCGTGGACGCCACGTTCATCGCCGACGCCTACCTCCCGCCCGTGGTCGGCGCCGATTCGTTCACGTCGGGCGCGGTGTCCGGCCGCTTCTACGTGTGGGACTACGCGACCGGCGCGATCGTGTGCGCGGCGACGGCCCGCGCGGAGAACTCCGAGACGCTCGGGGTGCACCTGCACCTGACCGAGGAAGGCGGCATCGTTGGCGCGAAGTCCGACGCAGACCGCGACCTGTACCGGAACGTCGTGCGGGCGGCGCTGGACTCGTTGTCTGTCGCGGGGCCGGCGGTGTTCTTGGTTGGACCGTAAGCGCGCTTCGATCGGCTGAGCGTTGTCGCGCTAAGACCGCGCGCCCGGTCGTTTTCGAGGTCCTACGAGTTGGCTGCGCTTGGTCGCCTTCGCATTCCGCATGGTCTCGCTGAGGTCGATGGTACGCGTGACGCTGATGAGGGTCGGCGAGGCCACGCTGCATGCGAAGGTCATTTTTTTGCCCGGCTGGAGGGCTGGTGGACGGAACGGAGCGGCGCCGACCCACGACCGTCCAGATGAGGACCGACCGTAGGGCTGAAAAAATGACCCTCGTATGGAAGGTGGGTTCGCCGCCCCGCGACGGCAACCCGCCCCCCGTCGGCTCCAGCGAAACCACCTGGAATGCGAGGGCGCCAAGCGCCGCAACACGCCCAGGTCGTCGACAACGATTTGGCGCGCGGCAGGTCCGCCAACGTCCACCCACGTCGCCATGCGATGAACGATCCGGAAGACGACCGCTACATACTCATCGAGCCCTTGCGGAACTCCGTGTCCTTGATCTGGCAGTTGATCACGACCGGATGCCCAAGCGCGAACAGCCGCTTCGCCTCGGCGAGCGTCTCCGCGACCTTGTTCGCGTCATCGAGCAGCAGGCCCTTGGCGCCCCAGCCCTCGGCGACCTTGTGGTAGTCGTTGCGGACGAGCGGCGTCCCGACGTCGTCCTTGAGGATCTCGATCTGGTCGCGCGCGATCTGCGCCCAGCTGCCGTTGTTGCCGATCACCGCGATGACAGGCACGTTGTGGCGGACGAACGAGTCGAGCTCCATCAGCGAGTACCCGCACGCACCGTCGCCGTAGATCAGCCACACCTCGCGCCCGGGGCGGCACAGGCCAGCCGCCAACGCGAAGCCGGCGCCGACGCCGAGGGTGCCGAACACGCCGGGATCGAGCCAGGCGAGCGGGCCGCGCGGGCGCACGACGTACGACGCGGTGGCGACGACGTCACCGCCGTCCACTACGAAGATGCCGTCGGGCGCGACGGCCTTCTCGATCTCCTGGGCGAGGTGGATCGGGTTCACGAAGCCTTCGACGCGCTCGGCGGCCTGCTTCTCGATCTCCGCGTCGCGCTGGGCCTCGCTCTCGCGGAGCGTGCCGAACCACGGCTCCCAGCGGCCGCTTCCCGCCGTGAACTTCTCGGACAGGCGCTCGAGGAACAGCCCCGCGTCGGACTGAACGCCGAACGTCGGCGCGCGGTTCTTCGACAGCGCAGCGCGGTCGCGGTTGACGGTGATCACCGTCGCGTTGCGGTTGATCCCCTGCCCGTACCCCAGCCGGAAGTCCATCGGGAACCCGCACACGATCACGAGATCCGCGGCCTTGAGCGCCTTGCCACGCGCGTGGCGGAACTGGATCGGGTCCTTCGCGCCGAGCAGGCCGCGCGCCATGCCGCCGAGGAACACGGGGATGCCGAGGCGTTTGACGGCGGCCGCGATGTCGTCGGCCGCCAGCGCGCGCAGCATCGTCTGGGAACCGACGACGAGCACGGGCTGCGAGGCCTTTTCGAGCGCGGCGACGACCCGATCGATCTCGCGGGCGCCCGGCGTCGGGACGTTCGCGGCCTCCGGAAGCGACGGGCGGACGCCGTCGGCGCCGTAGAACTGCCGGAACAGGTGCTGCTTGAGGTAGAGGCGGATCGCCTTGCTGCCGAGGTCGTCGCCTTTGCCGCCCTCCTTCGCGTACCACTCGCGCACGGTCTTCTCGTCGTAAAGAAGATCGACCGGGCACTCGACGAACACGGGCCCTGGGACGCCGTCCTGGGCGGTGTCGAACGACTCTTCGAGCTTGGTCACCAGCGCGCGGACGCTGCGCGACGTGTGCGCAGCCTTCACGGCGGGGCGGATCATCGCCATCTGGTCGATGTCCTGGAGCGAGCCGCGGCCCTTCAGCACGGTCGCAGTCGCGCCGCCGAGCACGATCAGCGGCGACTCGGCCATGCGGGCGTTGTACACGGCGGTGATCGTGTTGGTGACGCCTGGGCCGGCGGTGACCGCGGCGACGCCGGGGATCCCGGTCAGGCGCGCGACCGCGTCCGCCGCGAACACCGCGGTGACCTCGTCGCGCACGTCGATCACGCGGATGCCTTTCTTCTTGGCGGCGACCAGGATTGGCGAGATGTGCCCGCCGCACAGCGTGAACAGGAAGCGCACGCCGCGCTGGTGGAGCACCTCGGCGACGAGATCGCCGCCCGACGTGGATTCGTGGCTCATGACTTCTCCAAGACGTGCCGCTCGAGCACGAAGCAGGTGAATGTACCGGTAAAAACTTCGTCCGCGCCGCGGGTGACGACGACGCGCACCGCGCGCTTCTTGCCGGCGACGACGTCGACGACCGCGTCAGCCGAGAGCGCCTCGCCGACGACGACCGGCTTCAGGAAGCGAACGTCGGCGGAACCCAGCACGACGAACGGGTCGTCGACCGCGAGCATCGCGGCATAGTCGGCGAGGCCGAACACGAACCCGCCGTGGACCAGCGATCGATCGTCGACCGCCATCGCGGCTGTGGGCGTCAGGCGCGCGGTGGCGCGGCCGGGCGACTGCGCGACCGGTGTGCCGCACAACGATGCGTCGATTCCAAGGTGAGTATTCGGCATTTTCACGCCTAACGCACCGAGCGAGCGAGCGGACCTCAGCTCACGTGACGAGCAACGCTTGAAGCGCGGCCACGTCGAGCGCATACGTCGTGTTGCAGAATTGGCAGGTCACCGAGGTGCCACCTTCCGTCACCATCGCGGCGATCTCGTCCGGCCCGAGACCTTTGAGCGTCTCCTCGACCTTTGCGCGGCTGCAACGGCACTTCCACACGAGCGGCCGAACGTCGAGGATCTCGGCGTCGTCTGGAACGTGGGTGGTGCCCAGGTAGCGCTTCGTGAACGCGTCAGCCGTGAGGGACGCCTGCCCGGCGGCGTCGGGCAGACGCTCGAACAGCAGCCCGAAGTCGCCCTGCACGTGGATGATGACGTCCACCTGGTTCGACGTCGCCATGTGATCGCGCAGCGCTTCAGCGATGGATTGCTGCCGGATCGCCGTGACGCCGCGGTAGGTCTCGTGGACGGCGTCGGCTCGCATGACGAGCATGAACCCCGAGATCGGACCCGTCGGGACGTGCGACGGCATCAGCCGCGCCCGGATCGCCCCGTACGCGTCGACCTCGCCGGCGTAGGAGAACGGCGGCGTTTCGGACTGGATTTGCAGCGTGACGCGCTCCTCACCTTTGATGTGCGCGCTGGTCAAGGCGGTGGCGGCGAGGGCCTCGCCGACGAGCTTGCGGGACGACGGGGAGAGGGTGTGGGCGGCCGCGCACGCGTCGGCGACCTCGCCCACGTCGACGGTGAGGAAGCGCACTGCGCCGTCCGCCAGCAGGCCGCGAACGAGGTGGCTCATGGCGCCTTCACGTGGACGAGCGCGCCGATCGGCGTCTGGACGGGCGCGTAGCAGAGGCCGGGCTTGCAGCCCTGGTGGCGGAGGTCGAGCGCTATGGTGTGGAGGCCCGTCGCACCCGCGGGCGCGGTGACCGGGATCGCGACCAACACGTCGTGATCGTAGAGCTCGCGGACCTCGTTGGACGGGTCCCCCGGGTCGACGAGCTTGATCCCGGGAGGGAGGTCCGGCGTGCCGACCACGAGCCCGCCCGCGTTGGTGACGTTCACCTCGATCCCGTCGCGGTAGACGTGGGTTCCTGTCGGCACGACCAGCCGAAGCATGAGCGTACCGGCGCCGCCTTCGCTGAGCTCGAACGTGGGAACGACCCACGAGAACGGGTCCTTGGTGCCGAGCAGTTCGGGCGCGGCCACGGCCTGCGAGGCCCCTGGAAGGAGCGAATCTCCGTACCGATCCCCCGGCGCCGCGAGTCCGATCGCCATCATCACGAGCCACATGACGCTTCCCTCACCCTCACTGATACACCCGAACGGCGTTCGCCATTCACCGGACGCCGATCGCGATCGCGATCGCGTCTTCCCCGAGCGGGGCCCGTACGACCTCGGGTTCGACCCCGACCGAGGCGCGGACGGCATCGGCGACGAGCCTGGCGAGCATGATGTCGTGGTCGTCGCCGTAGCGGACCTGGACGGCTCCAGGGTTGGGTTCGATCGCCCCGGGGACGATGGCGACCGTGGACCCGAACGGCGCCAGCACGGAGGTGATCGCCTTCTCGGCGGCCTTTCCGGCGGACTTCGCTCCATCCCCTTCGATGCGCACGCGGTAGCTCGCGGGCGGGATCCGCTGCCGGACGCCCTGGTCGTACAGCCCGGGCGGCCAGCTCGCGAGAGCGCCGTCGAGCACGAACCCGAACTGCTTGCACCCGGACCGGTCGACGTCGCACGGCTCGATCTTCTGGTCCCATGCGCCGATCAATACGTCGCGAACGGGGGCATCGAGTTCGGCGTAGAACACGACTGGCTCGCCGAGGGAGCGTGGGAACAGCTCGTTGACCATCAGGTCGATCTCGACCCCCTCGGGCGTGACCGCGGTGACGCCCAGGTAGACGGGCTTGTCGCGACCCTGCAGCGAACCTGGTACGAGGGCCGCCTCGATGTACAACGTCCCCCCTTCGGGGTCGTACCGCAGCGCGTGGATGTCCACCGACGGCGCCTGGGGGACGGGCTCGGTTCCGGGCTTGGGACAGCCGGCGACGGCGAACAGCGCTGCGAGGGCGAGGAACCGCATGACATGCTCCATCGACGCGGATAACCCGCGCCTGTATGGTCGTCGCAGTGGTGATCCCCGCGTTGAACGAGGCCGCGACGATCGCGTCGGTGTTGCGCGCTCTGCCACCCGGTGTTCGGGTCGTCGTGGCAGACAACGGAAGCACAGACGGTACGCCAAAAATCGCGACCATGCACGGAGCCGAAGTCGTCCAGGTGCAGGAGCGCGGCTACGGCAACGCCATCCTCGCCGCCATGGCGTACCTCGCAGAGGCCCCTCCGGACGTGCTCGTCGTGCTCGACGCCGATCACTCCGACTCGCCCGAGCAGTTGTCACGACTTGTCGCGCCGATCGTTTCGGGCCGCGCGGATCTCGTGTGCTCCGACCGCTCCCGCACGGCGGGACGTGGAGCCCTCACGTTCACGCAGCGGTTCGGAAACCGATTCGCGGTGACGCTCATCGAGCGTGCGTGCGGACGGCGCTTTCGGGACCTTGGCCCGTTTCGGGCGATCCGCTGGGCTTCGCTGCTGCGACTCGGGATGGAAGACCCCACCTGGGGATGGAACGTGGAGATGAACTTGAAGGCCGTTCGTTTCGGCCTGCGCGTGGAAGAGGTCGCGCTCCCCTACGGGCAGCGGCGCGGCGGGCGCAGCAAGATCAGCGGTTCGATCGTCGGCGCCACGCGCGCGGGATACCGAATCCTCGCTGCAGTGCGGCGCTACCGATGAAACACACTTCCTCCAACCTCGCAAAACACAACACCGGCAACCCTGTCGTCCGCGGGTTGTTGCAGCGGTATTTCACGACGTTGCTCGGCATCGTCGAGCCGCTAAAACCTGCGCGCATCCTCGATGTTGGCTGCGGCGAAGGCGTCACCGCTGCTCGCCTGGGCGCGCTGCCGTTTGCGTTTGACTACCTCGGCGTGGACCTCGACGGAGAGGCCGCGGCGTACGCATCGAGCGCGGTCCCAGGGCGGACGTTCCGCCAGGGTTCGGTGTTCGAGCTCGGGTCCGAGCGGGCCGATCTCGTCGTCTGTCTCGAGGTCCTCGAGCATCTCACCGACCCGGACGCGGCCCTCGCGTGCCTCAAGAAGGCTGCAATTCGCGACCTCGTCGTGAGCGTGCCGTGGGAGCCGTGGTTCCGGCTCGGGAACCTCGCCCGCGGAAAGTATCTCGCAAACCTTGGCAATCATCCCGAACACCTCCAGCAATTCTCGCCGACGACGATCAGCGACATGGTCGGCCGCCACTTCGGCCCGGTCGAGGTCACGACGGCGTTCCCGTGGGTGTTCGTCCACGCTCGGGTAAACCCCTGAGCGACCCCGACACGTCGAGCGCGCCGCCCTCGTCGACGGAAGCCGTCCCCTCGCCGAGGGAGCGGGTGCGCGCGTGGCTCCTTCGCCACGGCTCGCTCGTCGCGGCGATGTGCGTCGCGGTGCCGTTCGCCGCGTCCAGCATCCTGCATCCGTTCTCGCGCGACCAGGGGATCTACGCGTACGCCGCCGACCAGATGTTGAACGGGCACGTTTTGTACCGCGACATCTATGTGTTCAAGCCGCCTGTCACCGTGTTCGTCCACGCCGCTTCGCTGCTGTTGTTTGGCCACCACATGTGGTCGATTCGCGTGTTCGACATCTTGTGGACGCTCGCGACGATCGCGGTGTTGCACACGTTCGTGGTGCGCTCCACCGGAAGCCGCACCTGGGCCTTCGTCACCGGGGTGATGTGGGCGTACACGTACCACCACATCGACTGGTGGAACAGCGCGCAGACCGACGGATGGGCCAACCTGCCGATCGCGGGTGCGTTCCTGCTCGCCACCCCCCGCGACGAGGACCGCGCGCTCGCACGCCCCGCGTCGCACGCACTCGCCGGCGTCCTGCTCGGCGTGGCGTTCCTGTTCAAGTACACCATCGCGGTGTTCGCGCCGTGGCTCGTGTTGATGCCCGTGATGCTGCGCGGAAAGCGCGGACTGACCGACGCGGCTGCGATGATCGTCGGCGGAATGGTCGGTGCGGGACTGATCCTCGGGTACCTCGCCGGCACAGGCGGTTTCGAGCAGTTCATCGCGACTCAGCGCGACGTCACCATGCCATACAGCGACCTCGCCCGCGCCCTGCCGCTGTGGGGTCGACTCGGACTGCTCGCCAAGCGGATCGGCGCGTTCGACGCCCCGGGGCTCGTGTATGGCGGCGCCACGCTGCCGATGCTCGCGTGGTTGTGTTTCCGCGCACCGGAGCGGCGCACGCAGTGGCGCTGGTTCACCGCGACGATGGCGCTCTGGACGCTCGGCGCCGTGGCCTCGGGCTGGGTGCAGAAGAAGATGTTCCCCTACCACTTTCTGCCGTTCATCGCGCCGATGTCGGTGCTGGCGGGAGGGGCCGCTGGACGCCTCGCGGATCGGTTCGCGGCTGCGCCGGGTCGCTGGTGGATCGCCCC
>CANNIZ010000078.1 GCA_947505245.1 Pseudomonadota bacterium
AGCCACCGCCGGCTCAAGCGGCGCGTGTTCTCCGCGTCCCGCGAGTCCTCGGACTGCTGCAGCGCGAACGCGAGGGACCGCAGCGCGTCGCGGAGCTCACCGCGCTCGAGCTGGTTCACGCCGCGGTACAACGCGATCACGGACCGCTCCTCGAACCCGGACTCGGGGTCGAGCGCGAGCAGCCGCTGCCCGCGATCGCCGCCCCAGATCACCTCGCGCGCGGCGGGGTCGTCCTTGGCCGAGGACAGGCGCGCCACCCACGCGGCGACCTGCTCGCCGTCGCCTTCGGTGACGAGCGCGTCGATGACGCCGAGCACGACCCTGTCGAGCGCTTTCGGATCCTCGTCGGCGGCCCGGGCGTGGTCGAACAGGAACAGCCGGCGGTCAGGCGAGAGCGCCATCCACTCCGACGCGGGCCAGGCGAGGGACGCGTGCAGGATGGCCGCCGGGACCGAGTCGTCGGTGAAGCTGTGGGCAGGCGCGTCCTCGTTCATCACCGCGACGGACGTGCGCGACAGCCCGACGGCGCGTGCCCGGCGCGCCCGCTTCAGCGCGTCCTGCTTGGCTTCCCGCGCAGCGATCTGCATCAGCTGCAGGTGGAGATCGAACTTGCGCGACTCGATGGCCGCGAGGCCGTGCACGTTCGCGGGGTCGAGCGTTTCCGCGGAGCGGTCGAGCAGGTACAGCAGCAGGTCTGCCACGACGTGGGTATCGGAGAGGTCGGCCAGCGGGTTCTCGCCCAGCTCGGCGAGGAGCAGTCGGGGTCGCAGGCAGTGGCCCCGCTTGAGCTGGACGGTGCGCAGCTCCTCGGCGGAGAGCACGTCGTTGATCGAGATCCGCCGCTGCTGCTGCCCGACCTCGAAGGCCGCGAACGGCCGCGTCCCCTTCACGACCCGGCGACCCATGTCGCGCACGAGCCAGTTGTGGAGCGCTACCGGCCACAGGCCAGCGCCGTCCGCGTCCATCGGCAAGCCGTCCTGGCAGATGCCGAGCTGGCCGAGGGCCGCCCACGTCAGCGAGCCGAAGTCGTCGTCGTGGGGCGAGACGACGCCGGCCTGGTCTTCGACCGAGTTGCGGAGCAGCCACAGCTTCACGGCCTCGGCCGGCTGCTTCTCGCGCAGCGACAGCCGCGCGTTGTAGTAGATCAGCGTCTGGTCGCTCGGCTCGGAGGGCAGTTCGGGCTCGCCCGCGAGGGCCGCGACGACGCACCCGAGCAGGAGGAGGCTCATCCCGACGTCCCGAGGGTAGCGCGAAGTTCGGCTGCAGAGCGGGTCAGCCCGTTCTGCTCCAGGGTCGCCAGAACGTCTTCTACGGAGCGGGGCGGATGTTTCAGGTCAGCCGCCTGTTCAACGACGATGCGGGGAACGGCCGCTTCGTGAAGGTTCAGCAGCCCGAGCACGAATTCATCGGGATCCTGGGCGCGGACGCCATAGGGGCTGAGGCGATCTGTAGGAAAGTCCGTGAGATTTCGCGTCACGATCGTCTGTGCAGCCGACCGAATGGCCGCCGCCAGGACGTGGCGGTCCTTCGGGTCAGGAAGGTCGAGCCCCGCGACCAAGCCTTCGTAGCCAACAACGAGGGCATCGGGCACCGTCTTCGCCATCAGGGTCCGCGTGCGGTCCAGGGCTCTTTCGTCCAAATCCGTTCGGGTTCGCCGAATCGCTTCGAAACACTCGTCGAGGATCTCGTTCGTCCACTTCGCCTGCACGAGACCCCTGTCCGCGATCCGCATCAGAAGATCGCGGAGTGGTGCGGGGTAGAGCACGCAGGCGTCGTATACGACAACGAAAGCCACCCTCAGTAGCCAAGGCCGAGTTTCTGGGCTTCGGACGTCAGTTCCGCGAGTGCGTCTCTTCGTTCAGCCTCATCACGTCGCTTGTAGTCCAGGAGATCCTTCAGTAGAACCCTGCGATGGGTGCCTACTCTTCGGAACGGTAGCTTCCCCTCGTCGAGCAGCTTGATCAGGTAGGGACGGGACACGTTCAACAGCTCGGCGGCCTGCTGCGTCGTGATCTCGGCTCGAACAGGCATGATGGTCACGGCATCGCCGTTGGCCAGATGGGCAAGGATCCGCATCAAAAGCTCGAACGCTTGTGCGGGAACGACGACAGCTGCCTCGGGGTCCCCCTCGGCCTCCACACGAACGACGCCTTGCGGGTGGCCTTGGGTCACGGCCCGGAGGCCGCGAACGGCGGTCTCAGCCTTGCGGGCGGTGTCTTCGGAGGGGATGTCGAGGTGTACGGTGGACATGCAAGCTCCTGATGGCACTTCACAACGTACCATCCAGTCGAAGCAACCGCAACTCATCTGCAACAGTCGCAAATGCCACGATTTCTGGCCTCCAGGGCGTCACAGGGCGATCCCGAGGGTGAGCGAGAGATCGGCCCATACGTAGAGGTTGGTGCCCGAAACCGGCGCCAGGATCGGGACGGCCACCATCACGCGGGGCGCGATGAACAGGCCCGGCTTGAAGTAGATGTCGTTGCCGAGCCCCAACAACACGCCGTAACGGCCCGGGTCGATCTGCATGGCGGGGAGCCGTTCGTCGTCGAGGTTGTCGATCTCCTCGGTGGACAGCGTGGGGGAGATCAGGGCCTTCGCGACCTGACCGGGCCGCAGGTGCGCGAAGCCTGTCGGGTAAACGAGGTAGCGGACCCCGGCGTAGCCGTTGAGCACCAGCTGCACCGCCGGAAAGAACCGGGGGGCGGTGGTGACCACGCCCTCGGCGAGCGGCACCCCCACGTTGAAGTCGACCTCGAGGTGATCGGGGTGGCCGGGCTGGCGGTACGGGGTGAGCGCCAGCTGGCGGCTGCTCGGGCTGTCCCACGACTCGCTGTAGCTCGCGCCGAACTCGAACATGAGCGAGTCGGACGGCAGGCGGACGAGCACGCCGCTGCGCAGGACGTTGAAGTTGTTCAGCTCGCTCAAGTAGCTGCCCGTCGCAGCGAGCTGGACGTGCGTGCGGCGCCAGTCGAACTCGACCGGGACGGACGTCGTCCCGATCGCGCGCTCGACGAGGGCGCCGAACCGCACCCGGTACGGGGACAGCGGGTCTTCGACCGCCTGCGGGTCTTCGGCCGGCGGTGGGCCTTCGGCCGGCGGCTGCGGGTCCGCGGGCTGCGGGTCCGCGTCGGCAGCCGCTGCGAGCGCCACCATCGCGAGGAGCAGCCCGCTATGGATCAAGGGGAAAGCCCGAATCGCCCGGCGTCGGATACTCCGGGAGGTAGCAGTTGTGGGCGTAGGTGGTCACGAACGGATCCGTGACGTGGTAGACGCCGGCCGAGTCGAACGTCGGGTGGTCGCAGAACCGATCACACTGGGTCAGCGCGTCGCGGAGCACGTACTCGTCCGACGCCCAGAGCTCCGACCCGTAGTTCGCCTCCGCCGAGCTCGCGACCCCGAACGGCACGCTGAAGCCGAAGGCGGTGACGGAGCCCGCGAGGAACACCTCGTAGTCCATGTTCATCAGGAACGGGAACTCCCAGAAGATCCCGAGCCCGTAGTCGCTCTCGCCGAACACCCGGTGCCAGTCGGGCAACAGCTCGAGCGGCATCAGGTGGGCCTCGCAGTACTCTGGCGGGAACCCCGCGTACTCGCAGAGTCCGGGGTCTCCTCGGAGGACCTCGGACTGGAACACTGCGCGATCGGCAGTCTCCTGCGTGCAGTACGAGAAGGCGTCGTCGGGTGCGGCGCTGATGAGCTCCTGGTTGAGGAAGGTGACCACGCCGAAGTCGCCGAGGTCGATGTGGTCCGTCGTGGCGGCGAATTCCGGCACCCGGAACGCGAGCGAGGTCACCTCACCGGCCTGGCGCACCGAGTACGTGTCGATGAAGGTGAGGTACTGGTCGCGGGGCGGCAGGATCGGCAGCGTGCCGAGCGTGAACGGGCCGAGCTCGAGGTTGAGGTTCACGGGCAGGATGGCGCACGAGCTCGCGGAGACGTCGGACCCGAACATCGTCGACGGGCACCACAGCGTGACCGCGGACAGGCTCGGGTCGGACATGCCGCGGATGTCGCTGTCGAGCACGAACGCGCCAGCGAGCCTGGGTGTGGTGCGGTGGCGCTCTGGGGGGACGACCAGAGCCAGCGCCTCCTCGACGGCCGCCGCCGCGCCTCGCTCGTCCTGGTTGAGGGCGATCACGAGCACCATGTCCCGGCCGGCGGGGCGGGCGGCCTCGACCGCGTCGCGGAACTGCACCACGAGGTCTGCGACGAACCCGGGCTGATCCCAGTCGTCGATGCAGGTGGTGGGCACGCCTTCGAGTTGAAGGCGCTGCCGCTGCATCGCTTCGTGCTCCTCGGAGATCGTGCGGTCACACGGCCCGAGGAAGAACCGCAGCGGGGCCGCGTCGCGGATCGGGCTGCGCAGGACCGGGAACGCGGGGCGCACCTCGGGGTTCTTCTGGGCGATGGCGCCCGCGGCGAAGGTCCCGGTGGCGTCGGTGACGAAGACGTCGGCGCACACCGTGGACGCGTCCGACGCGCCGAGCGGAAGCCGGTCCGGCGAGAACACCGCGCGGTCTTCTGTCTCGAGATCGCCGAACCCCAGGGCCACGAACGTGTCGGGGCAGGTCACGCCGTAGCCGTAGGGGTTCGTCGCCGTCGCGAGGCGTTCGGTGCCGAAAGCTGGATCACGGACCATGAATTGCCGGCGCAGACCGAGCGCTGTGGCCTGGTCGTTGCGGATCGTGGGGAACTGGTGGCGTGCGCGCCATTGGATGAGCTGGTTGGTCTCGTCGAACACGCCGTAGGGGATGAGGCTCCGGTGGGTGTAGGGCGGCCCCTCGCTCACCACGTTGAACGTGGTGGCGGCGTCGAGGGCGAGCTCCCCGTCGCGGTGGTACCGGAAGCGGAGCTCGACATCGCGCGGTTCGAGAGGCACGGAAAGGCTCGCGCTGCCGCAACGCCGATTGGGGCCACAGTCCACGGGGACGTGGGTGTGGACGTTCGGAAGGTCCGCCAACGCCGTCCATGGCAGGCGTTCGTCATCCGTGGTGTAGGTGATCTCGATCACGCTCTGCTCGTTCAGCCCCTGCTCGGCCGCGAGCTCGTAGAACACGAACAGGGTCTGTTCCTCGGCGAACCACGACGTGTCGGCGAGATCGAAGCGCGCGCCCATGTCGAACAGCGGCGCCTTGCACCCACCTGCCAGCGCGGCGAGGAGCAGGCCACCGGGGATCAAGAAGCTACCGCGAGCTTTCGGACGACGTCCTCGAAGCGGACGTGGTCGCGCGCGAGCTGGGCCTGAAAGCCCCGCGCGAGCTCGCGGCGGCCGCGGTCGGCGAGGGCGACCTGCCGGGCACGGGAGCTGAAGCCTGACGCCGCGCGCACGGACGCCTGCAGCGCGCCGGGCGCCCCCGCGAGCACCTGCTCGGCGACGGAGGGCTCGAGCAGGGACAGCCACGCCGCGAGCGCCTCGCCGTCCACACCGAGCAGCAGGTCCGCCCGCGCTTCGTCGGCCAGCGCGAACAACATCTCCGGGACGAGGATCTCCGCGTACCACGACGGGAGGCTGCCCCCGAACCGCTTCAGCGCAGTCGCGAACAGCGGCGCCCGCTCCGCAGGCGACAGGCGCGGGAGCAGCGCCGACAGCGCGCCGGGCGCGTCGAACGGGAAGCCGCGATCCGACACGTCGGCCGGCGCAGGGGCGGTCGGAGCCGAGCCTGGATCGCCCGCCGTGCGGAGCAGCGCGAACAGGTGCTCCGTCTCGGCGGGGTCCATCCGGTTGGACAGGAGGAGCTGCTCGGCCATCTCCGTCATCTGAATCGGCGACAGCAGGTGCACGAGCTCCTGGTGCAGCTCGGACGGAGCGAGCGCGAACAGGAGCGCGCCGGCCCGCGCCGGGACTTCGTCGATCAGCGCCACGAGCCCGCCCGAGCCGAACTCCTCGCGCAAGCTGCGGACGACGTCGGCGTCGCGCTGGGACGTGAGGGCAGCGGCCGACGCGTGGCGGTTCAGCGCCTCGAGGAGCTCGGCGTCCGACGGCAGCGCGGCGAGGTCGGCCGTCTTGAGGTACTCGCCGAGCGCAAGCTTGGACGACGCGATGTCGCCGCCGGACGGGAACACCTTCGGCAGCGTCGGGAACGTGAGCACGGCCTTCGCAAGCAGCGGCAGCTGGCCCGCCCGGAGCAGATCGCGCAGCATGGCCTGAAGCTCGGGATCGGGGCGCAAAGGGTCCATCACCTGCAGCCGCAGGCGCCAGCCCGCCACCTTCCCGGCGAGCGCCTCGTCCTCGATCTTGCTCGCAGCCGGCGCCTCGACCGCTTCCGGCTCGTCCTCTTGCTTGTCCGCTGCGGCTTCCCGCTCGAGGTCCGCGAGCAGGGCGCGCTCCTCGATCGACTCGCGCCCAAGCCGGCGCCAGGCCCAGATCAAGGTGGCCGCGCACAGGGTGACGAGCCCGAGCCCGATCATCCAGAAGTAGTGCCCCAGCAGGGCCAACCACAGCTCGCGCAGGGGCTCGGGCGGCGGGGGCGGTGCGGGCGGCGGCTCGGGCGGCGGCTCGGTGATGGGGGGCTCGTCCTGCAGCGCCAAGGGCAGCGGCGGGAGGGCCTGGGAGCCGACGTCCACGGTCGTATACCCGGACGAGACCTTCGTTTGCAGGCGACGCGCGAGCGCGCGGGCGTCGTTCGCCTCGATGGACCCCTCGTAGGCGAATTCGCAGCGAGCCTGGGTGAGCCACGCTTGGGGTACGACCGCGCCAGGTCCGGCTTCTGCGCCGAGGCCGGGCAGGGACGACGCGGGGGGCCTGTCCGCGACGGTGTGCGCGACGTAGCTGCAGCCCTTGCTGTAGCAGAGCTTCCGGTCGCAATCTGCTGCGAGGGCGAGCTCGAACCGCTCCTGGACCGTCTCCAAGTCGCCGAGCAGCGACGGAGGGATGGTCCTCTTCGGAGGCCCCGCGTCCTGCGCGCTGGCCCCCGCGACCAGGAGCGCCAGCAGTATTCCGAGGGACGGGTTCATGAGAGCAAGCCCCGCAACGCCCGCGTTCGTAGCGGCAGCGAGCGCGCCTGGAGCCCGCCTGTGGCGGGAAGGCGGAGGGCGCGCGCCGCCCCGAAGCGGGAGCGGGCGTGAGGAGCGCGCAGCGAGCCGAAGGCGAGCAAAGTCATTAGTAGATCCTCACGACGACACGGCGATGGCGGGCGAGGCTCTGCTCGGGCGTGAGCCCTTCGAGGTCCTTCGGCGGGAGTGGGATCGTGTCTGCGTAGCCTTCGACGCGGATCCGACCGTCTACGCCGACGAGCTCGAGGCGTCCGCGCACGGCGTTGGCCCGGTCGGCCGAGAGCTCCCAGTTGGACTTGTACAGCGACCCGGCCACGATCGGGATGCTGTCGGTGTGCCCCTCGACCGCGAACGCGTACCGCTGGTCGTACGGCGCCAAGGTCTCGAGCATCTTGTCGAGGACCGGACCCTGCTCCACGCGGATGAGCGCGCTGCCCGAGTCGAAGACGACGCCCGAGTCGAGCGACACCATCAGGCCATCGTCCGTCAGCTCGGTGCGCACCATGTCCTGCAGGCCCTCCGCCGCGATCTTCGCGTCGATCTCCTTCTGAATCGCCGAGAGGCTCTCCGGCTGCTCGACCCCCGACAGCTCCTTCGCGATCTGCTGCATCTTCGTCTTGCTGAGATCGGCCGCGGCGAGGAGCATCGCGAAGAAGATCAGCAGGTTCGTGATGAGGTCGGCGTAGGAGAGCAGCCAGCCCTCGTCGTTTGCCTGGACGCGTCGTTGCACGGGCTAGCCCGCTACTGCGGCCGGGCTTCGCCCCGACCGTGCGACCAGCTCCGACACGCTCTGCTCGCAACGCTCGAGCGCGCCGAGCCGCTCGTCGAGGAGCCCGCGGAGGAAGTGTCCGAGGGGACCTGCGACGCCAGCGCCGAACGACACGCCGTACAACGTCGCGAGGAGCGCCAACGAGAGCGCGGCGCCGATGTTGAGGTCGTCTTCCCCCATGCCCTTGAACAGCTGGATCATGCCGGTGATCGTGCCGATCATGCCGAACGAGGGTGCCAGCTTCGCGAGCAGCTCCCAGTTCGACACCGCCGGCTGCCAGCGGCTGAGCTCGGCGTGCCGAAGGGCTGTGAACGTGGCGCGGGTGGCCTCGTCGGGCGCCCGCTGCAGGACGAGCTCGAGCATGCGGCTGATCGCGGGGAAGACGCTCTTCTCGGCGAGCTCGACCGCCTGGGCCCGCTTGCCGTCGATCCACAGCTCCGTGAGCTTGACCCGCTCCGCCTCGAGCGCGTCGGTCTTACGCCCGAGCTGCCCGAGTCCGGGCACGATCTCGCCGAGGCAAAGGAAGGTTCGCACCGTCGTGATCGCGCTCGAGGAGATCAGGATCGCGGCGAACGAGCCCCCGAGGACCATCACCGCGGCGTGGATGTCGAACGCCGAGATCTCGGTGTCGCCGCGATCGCCGAACCCGAACCACACGACCAACCCCAATAGGGCCATTCCGAGGAACTGCACTTACCGACCTCCTACCTGGGATCCTGACGGAGGAGCTCCTCCAGTTTCTTACGCACGACCGGGTCCGACTCGATCTCTTCCACCCGTTCATACACCTCGATCGCCTTCTCCCGCTCACCGAGCAGCAGGAGCAGCGAACCTTCGGCGCGCAACATCTCGGGGTGGGAGGGGTAGCGGGCGAGGACGAGCTCGCACCACTCGAAGGCGAGCTCGTAGTTCCCGCCCTCGAGGGCGGTCTGCATGCGGGCGCGCCCTTCGTTGATGCTGATCTCGGGAGCGTTGGGGTTCACCTGCAGCCCGCGGTCGCGGTAGGCCTGGTCCAGCGTCTTGTCGGCCGCCGTCGGCCGCGGCGGGACCAGCCGCGACGCGGGGATCGTCTCCACCCCGGTGGCGAGCGGGCTGTGCTCGATGACGATCCGCTGGCCGCTGGCGAGCAGCGGGATCTGGACCTCGGTGATCACGTTCCCATCGTTCCAGCGCACGTTCATCGCGGTGGTCGAGCCGAAGCCGAACGGGCGGAGCTGGGTTCCTTCCTGCTCTTCGAACTCGGGCGGCACCGCGGGCGCGGGCTCGATCAGGTAGTGCGTGTAGCTGTGGGCGGCGCAGGCGCTCAGCGGCACGCAAAGCATGAGAAGTCGCAGTTTCATGGCCGCACCGGGAGAAGGCTGATGTTCAGCAGGGAGAGGCCGAGGCCCAGCTGCCCGTTGGTGGACAGGGTAACGCACGCGCCGAAGTTCGATCGCCCAAAAGGGACGCGCGCCACGGCGACGCCGGTGAGCATCGGGTCGAGGATGTTCCCGCCTGTCCCGAGGCTCTGCGCAACCGCCGTCGGCAGGCTCACGAGCACCTTGCCGCCGATCAGGACGTTGAAGAACGGGATGCGGTGGTAGTGCGACACGCCCAAGCCCAGCACCGGGTCGAGGACGGAGAGGCTTATGCCCGTGAGGTTGCCGTTCGAAGCCCCCCACTGATCCGTCCAGTCGACCGAGATGTGCTGGCCCGGGTACAAACCAAAGTCGACGAAGCCCTGCGTGAGGCTGTCGCCGCGGCCCCGCCGCTCGAGCTCCTCGCTCAACGTGTACATCCGCTGGGTGTTCTTGTACTCCACCAGGGACGGATCGACGTTCTGGGCGAACAGCACGCGGCCCGTGTGAAGATCGACGATGCGGACAGACACGCCGCCGCGCTGCTCGTCGATCCAGATCGCCGTACGTGCGGCGGGCGCGTCGCCGCGGATCTGATCGTCCAGCCGCGCGACCTCGTCCAGGCCGACCGGGCCCGTCTGGTAGATCAACGCGCCGTCCTCGACCCAGGCCCGCGGCTGCATGCAGGCCTCGCAAAGGCGCAGGCCGCTCGTGCCGAACGCGTGCTGCACGACCTCGATGGTGCGCGTCGGGAACCACGGCGCGGACTCCTCGTAGCGCGGCTGGGCGCTGACGAGGATCGCTGGCAGCACCGCGTCGGCGGACAGCGCCCCCTCGCTGATGCGCAGGTCGAGGAGCTCGTCGAGTCGATCGAGGGCCTCGCGGGTGGTCTGCTCCCCCGCGTGCGAATCCGGCTCGAGGAGCAGCAACATGGCGAGGGTCAGAACCAGAATGTCACCTCCGTGCCGAGGCTCTGGAACCCTACCCCGAACACGCGGACGTAGTCTCCGAGGTTCTGGGAGTTTGCGAGGTCAGGGATCGTCTCGAGGAACGACGAGATGCCGATCCGGTTGCCGACGCGCAGGTCCACGCCGACCTGGAGCGCGCCGAACGAGGTCCGTGGCCCGTCGCCAGCCGCGGCGGCGAGCAGCTGATCGGCGTTGAGGATCTCGTCCTGGAAGGACGCCGTGGCCGGCCCCCAGACCGTGATGACGGACCCGCCGAAGAACGCGTAGAGATCGGGGTGGGTCAACGAGCGGGTGCGTCCCGTGACCAGGCGGTCGATGCGGACGTGGCCCAACAGCCCCTGGTACGCCTGGGGGATGAACGTGTAGCCGACGAGCAGGCTCGAGGTCCACGCGCGCGAGTCCGTGGGCGAGAGCTCCACGCCCGACTCGAGCCAAAGGAACGGCGGCGGCGGCACTCCCCCGCCATCACCGGGGCCCTTGTACGACCGGATCGCGAGGCGCGCGGGGATGAACACGCGCCCACGACCGCGCAGCGCGTCGAGGTACTCCTGCCGCGCTTCGGCCGCCGACTTGAGCGCGTCCGGCTCGCGGAGCAGCGACGGCACGCTCGACGACGTCGCGATCGTGTGGCTCCAAACGATGGGCAGGTCCGGCGTGAGCCTCGTCACCCGGGCGCGCAACACGAGCCAGGTGCCTTCGGCTTCGATGTCGATGAACAGCGCGTTCTTGCCCGTCGCGGCGCCGAGCTCGGCGAGCACGGCCGGGTCGTCGATCCCCCGCGAGATGAGCGTCGCCTCCGGACCCGAGTGCACCACCACCGCGGTGCACGCCGGACAGTGCACGAGCTGCACGTTGGTCGTCGGGTTCTGCGTGAGGACGGAGACGAGGTGGTCTTCGAGCTGCGCCTCGAGGCCGGTGCCGAGCCCGACCGGGACCGTGACGCCTGCCAGCACCACCGGCGTCGGCGATTCGAACAGCGGCTCGTTCGTCCAGCCGTAGACGAGCTCGTCGATCAGGTCGAACGCCGCGAGGTGCACCTGATCGGCCACCTTGCCGCGCAGCGCGTCGACCTCGGCGAGCTGCACGTCGCGCAGGGGATCGGCGGCGTGCGCCTCGTTGATGCCGAACCAACCCCCTGTGGCGAGCAGCAACCCGAAGAGGTGCAAGGGCGCAGCGCCCGCGTTCGCCCCTGCAGGAGCGCGCTCGAGCGCCCCGGCCGTGCCGGGATCCAGCGCCGGGCGCGCGAGCACCGAAGCGGAGTGCGGGCGCGAGTACCGCGCAGCGAGGCGAAGCCGAGCGTAGTGTCCTGAAGATGTCATTGGAGCCACGCCCACCGGCCCGCCACACAGAGCCCGCCGTGGAGGATCGTCTCGCGGGGGTCGAGCGAGATCACCGCGAGCAGCGCGTCGTTGGGCCCGAGGCTCCCCGTCGCGAACCAGCGCACACACGCCGTCGGGTAGGCGTCCTCGGGCTGCATGCGCGTGATCACCTCGAGGTCCCCCACGCCGAGCGTCGGGGTGCGGTCGGACACCTGTAGCCCGCTCTCCATCAGCGCGTTCTTGGTCGCAAAAGATACCTTCGTAGCGACCTGGGGGTTCGCGACGAACACCTCGACCAGCCAGGTAGACGCTCCGAGCTCGGGGTACCGCGAAGCCGACGTCTCTGCGAGCGCCGTCGTCATGGGCTCGAGCTCTGAGAGCAAGGCGTCGTCGACGGGGTCGCGCAGCCCGGGACGCAGCAGCCGCTCCTCGCACACGACGGTGTACGACTCGACATCGCCGCCCCGCGAGGCGGGGGCCCTGATCTCGCCGGGGTACCGCCGGCTGCCGGTGCGAGCGTCCAGACGCTCACATTCGAGGTTGTTGGACCAGCCCTTCCGCCGGAGGGCGCCGGGCGCGGGGTCGTTCAAATTGAACAACGCCGCTTCGAACTGCGCCGGCGCATCAGAGTCGATGAACAGGGACACCGCGGCCTCTACGGGGCCTGCCCGACCGGCGTCGCTGGTCGCAACACGCGGGCGCGCATCTTGGCGTTGAACACGTCCTGCGACAGCTGCCGATAGAGGTCGGCCGACAGGTCTTTGCTCGCCGCGTCTTCGCCGAGCCTGTCGGCCTTCTTGCGCGTCAGGTCCAGCACCTTGTTGCCGAGCCAGGGGCCGAGGCCGTACCGGGTGATGATCCGGCCCTCGAGCGTGTCGGAGACGAGCAGGAAGCCCGTGTCGTCGCGGATGACGATGTCCTGCTCGAAGCTCGACTCGATGACGCCAGGGAGCACGGTGAAGCTCGCCGCATACAACACCCATGACCACGGGTGGCTCGACTCGTCCGTCTCACGCGCGCGAAGCTCGACCAACAGCCGCGTACGGGGCTCGGCGGGGGCGGCGCTGCCCGACCCGATCTCGGCTGCGTCGACGACGGGACCGTCCCCGTCGAGCGGCCCCTCACCGACGTAGGTGTGGACCTCGGCACCCTGGTTCGTGAACAGCGTCTCCACCCGGTCGCAGAGCACGCCGGCCTGGGCGTCGTTGAGGAGCGTGCCGCGGATGCAACGCACGTCGAGTCGCGTGTCCGTGAAGTTCGGGAGTTGGGGGTCGATAGCGACCGGACGATGCAGTCCGGACAGCGGTTGGTAGACCACGATCATGGCCCGTTTGCACCCGCTGAGCAGGAGCGCGAGGGGAACCAGGAATCGAAGGGGGGTCGGGGAAACAGGAATCTCCGAGGCGCCACGCACCATGCGCGTGGATCGGGGAAGGCTAGCACGGGAAATCGGCGCCCGGGACGAAACGTGCGGGGGTGCATCCCGTACGTCGGGCGCGAATCGCCGGTCATTTATCTTGGGGGCTGGCCTGTTATCGGCCGTCGCGAGGTGATTCGTTGGCGTTCGCGCGACGGCGGTGATTGGACCCGGGTCCTGCGCCGGAGATCCAGCCGCAGCCGTGGTCGCGGTGGAACGTGGGACGGGGCGCCCCCCGTGGGACGTTGTGCCGAGGCTGCTCGTGGACACGGCCGCTCCGGATCGCGTCGCGGCGTAGGGCGGCGGCCGGCCGGACGAAGGCTACCCGTGGGTGGATCTGACGGACCCCGAGGGCACCTGCGACAACACCCACGTGGCGTTCTGCGGTTGCGCCTCGGGCGGCACACCGGCGTCGGGCGCCCTTGGGGTGCTGCTCGCGCTGGTGCTGAGGCGTCGCCGGGCGTACGCCGTACGTCCCACCCCCCCCGATCGGGGGGAACCGTCGCCGGTCGCGTGCCCGTAAGCTGATCGACAACAGCGGAGAACACGTGGAAACGCATTTGAACGCTTCGGGGCGAGAGTGTGTGGCCGCCGGGGTGCGCGCGCCATCGTACCAGCCGCGGGTTCCGCTGGTCGGGCGCGAGGCTCAGGAGCTGGTCGGGCGCGAGGCTCAGGACCTTGAGCGGCGTCGCGTTGCGCAGGTGCTCGCGGCGTCGCTCGCCCGCAATTTCGACCTTTACGAGCTCGCGTCGGTCGGGTACTGCGGCGTCAGCGAGAAAGGGTGGATCACCGAGGCGAACCCCACCCTGGCCGCGCTGCTCGGAGTGGAGCGGAACACGCTGCTGGCAGCGCCTCTCTCCAGGTTCATCCTGAAGGAAGACCAGGACGACCTTCGCCGGCTGATCCAACGGGCGCTGGCCGCGCAGGGCGGGCCGGCAGCGACCGGCGAGCTGCGGCTCGTTCGGGCCGAGGGCGCGCCGCTGTGGGCGCAGCTGGTGGTCTCGCTCGAACCGCGCATGGGCGACGACGTCGGCCCGGACGGGACGCGCGGTGCCGACGGGACGCGCTCGCTTTGCGTCGTGACGACCGACATCTCTGCGCGCAAGGCGGCGGAAGCGTCGCTTGCCTTGCGCGAGTGCGAGCTCGCTCAGGCAAAGAAGCTGGAGTCCGTCGGCCGGCTCGCTGGCGGATTCGCGCACCAGCTCAACAACATGCTCGCGGTCGTCCTCGGCAACGCCGAGCTGGCGCTGCGGCAGGTGGACGCGTCGAGCCCCGCGCGCGGAAGGCTCGAGGAAATCCGCACAGCAGCGGAGCGGTCCGCCGAGATCGTGCAGCAATTGCTCGCCCATGCTGGAAAGAGGCTGGTTGCGCCGAAGGTCATCGACCTCAACGCGACGGTGGCGACGACGATCGCCACGTTTCGAAGCAATCTGCGGGAGGATGTTCGGCTGATCTGGAAGCCCGAAGGGGAGCTATGGCCGGTAAGGATCGACCCTTCCCAGGTCGATCGAATCCTGGGCAACCTGGGGGCCAACGCGGTGGATGCCATCGGGGAGGGCGGCACGATCACGATCGAGACGCACAACCGCAACGTCGCGACCTGCGCGTGCGTCAATCGCGCCTGTCGGGGTTCCCGCACCTCCCCCGGCACCCGGGGCCCTGACGCTTACGTCGCGATCGTCGTGAGCGACGACGGCTGCGGCATGGACAAGGAGACGTTGGCCGTCGCGTTCGAGCCGTTCTTCACGACCAAGGGCGTCGGCAAGGGGACCGGGCTGGGCCTCGCGGCGGTTTACGGGGAGGTGACGCAGAACCACGGCGTCGTCTCCGCGCAAAGCGTGCCGGGCGCGGGTACGACGTTCACGATCTGCCTGCCTCGCTACGACGAAGCGGACCGCGAGAACGCGGGTTTGGCCATCGCATCTACCGCGTGAACGTGGCGCACAGCGTCGCGACCTCCGCCCGGGACGCCACGCCGAGGCGCGCGTAGATGGCTTCGATGTGCTCCCGCACCGTCTCGGTGCTGCGGTCGAGCCCGCGCGCGATCTCGGCGACGGTGGCGCCTGACGCCATCATGACCGCGACGCGCCGCTGCAGCGGTGTCAGCTCCATCACCACCGCCGGCATCTCTACCGCGCGAACGCCCTCGAACGTGACGGCGGCGCGCCCGTCGGGCAGCGGGGTGACCCGCGCCAACGACGCTGGAGCCCACTGGTAGGGCGAGATGCCGAGCATGGTCCGCTGGGGGCCGGCGCGCGTACACAGGACGTCCAGCCACGCGCGGGCTCCCGTGCGTTCCACCCACGCGAGGGACTCCGGGGAACCCTCCACGTCCTTGGCGGGGCTGACCACCAGCGTGCCCTCGGGCGGCGCCAGCGCCTCCTCCAGCGCCCACGCGTCCCGATACGCCCCCGCGACCTCGGCGGAGACCCGCCGCAGCACCTCGGGCGCGACCTCAAACTCGCCCGGCGTGCTTCGAAGGAAGCACGCGACCCCCCGCTGGGCCGTGCCCGCCGTCACGCTCATGTACAGCATCCGCTGATAGCCGAACTGACCGAAGAACCCGCGCCAGGCCATCTTGCCGTAAAGGCTCTCTGGCGGGTGTCCGAAACGGTTGTTCGGCGCGATCTCGTCGACTTCCACGTCCCCGTTGACCCTTACCGCGCCGGTGCCATCGGACCACAGGGCGTCAACCTCGGGTCGCACGGCGACGGCCGCGACGCCGTGGTACCGAACGACGTCGTCGGTGCCGCGAACGACCATGTAGGACCCGAACGCGTCGGCCCCCACGGCGGTCATGCACGCCGAGGCGGCGCTCTCGCGAAGTTTCCGGGGTGCGTCGAGGCTTGTCTTTGGGTCGCCCATTGTCGAAGTGTACCTCTACCGCGACGTTGGTCCTAGCCCTTGGACGGCCGCGGCGACCCCGCCAACGCCTGCGCCAGCTTGACGGCCAGCTCCTGCTGGGAGAAGGGCTTTGCGAGCAGCTCCAGTCCATCGTCCAAAACGCCGTTTCCGAGCACCTCGCGCGCATAGCCGGACATGTAAAGCACCGGGATCGGTCCCAACCGTTCGACGACGCCCTCAGCCAGCTGCCGCCCCGTCATTCCCGGCATCATCACGTCCGTGAGCAGCAGGTCGATCGGCGGGAGCCCGCCGTCCAGAAGCTTGAGCGCAGCCGTCCCGCTCGCCGCGTCGAATACCTGGTGACCTTGGCGTTCGAGCATGCGCCGCACGACGCGCCTCGGCTCGGGCTCGTCCTCCACGAGCAGGATCGTCGCAGAGCCCCCCGGCACGCTGCGCACGCGGCGCGCGACCGGTTGCGCCGCGGAAGACGGGAAGTGCTCGGGGAGGTACACGGCGAGGGTGGAGCCCTGGTCGATCGTGGAGTCCACGACGACGTGCCCGTGCGCCTGCCGGACGATTCCCCATACGGTCGCGAGTCCCAGTCCGGTGCCCTTTCCGCGCGCCTTGGTGGTGAAGAACGGCTCGAATATCCGGCGTTGCACCGCTTCGCTCATCCCGGTGCCCGTGTCGCTCACCTCCACGACCACATAGCGACCGATTGGGACCTCACCGTGCACCCGCTCGAGCGGCTCCACGACGTCTGCGATGCGCGTCCGCAGGGTGAGGTGGCCGCCGCCCGGCATGGCGTCGCGCGCGTTTACTGCGAGGTTCAGCAGCGTCTGGTCGAGGTGGTTCGGATCGATGAGCGCGTGTGCATCGGGAGCGTCGAGGACCGCCTCCACGGTCACCTGCTCGCCCACCGTGCGTCGGATCATCTCCTCCATTGAAGTGACCGCGTCGTCGATGCGCACGGAGGTGGGCACGGCGAGGCCGCGCCGACTGAACGCGAGCAGCTGGGTGGTGAGCTTACGCGCGCGCTCGGCCGCGTCCGCGATCGCGCGCACGTCCTCGACGAGGGGGCTGTCCGCCGGGAGGTCTTCGGTGAGCAGCTCAGCGCTCGATACGATGACGGCGAGGATGTTGTTGAAGTCGTGCGCGACGCCGCCAGCGAGCTGGCCGACCGCCTCCATCTTCTGGGACTGCCGCAGCTGCTCCTCGAGGAGGACGCGGTCGGTGACGTCTTCGGAGAAGCTCACCGCGATCGCACCGTTTCGGGTCGTCAGCAGGTGGAACGTCGTCTCGAGCTCGCGACGGGTGCCGTCACGTGCCCGCACGGCAAGCGTCGGCAGCGAGACCAGGCGCTCGCGCTGCAAGCGCGCCCACAGCGAAGCCCACTCCTCCGGTGGCAGGGAGGCGTAGAAGTCGGAGACCGCCCGGCTCGCACCATCGTCCGTGACCCACCCGCGAAGGAGCGCCGCGCTGCGGTTGAAGTACTGGACGCGACCGGCGCCGTCGTTCCACACCACGTGGGTCGAGGCCTCGTCGACGGCGAACTTGTGGAGCGAAAGGTCCTCTTCTGCGCGGATGCGGTGGATGCAGCTCGACGCGTGGCTCACGATCGTCTCGAGCATCGGGCGCACCGGCTCGACGAGCGCCCGCTTCGACGCGACGAACAGCCCCCCGTAGTGAACGCCGTCCCAGACAAAGCCCTGCGTATAGATGCCTTCGACACCAAACATCGCCTCGAGGGCGTGGCAAACGGGCTGCGGTACCTTCCCGACCAGCAGCCGGTACAGGCCACCCTCGAGCAACTCGAGCCGTGCGCTGCGATATTGAGCGAGCTCGCCCGGCGTCATGGCGGCCAGCGGGTAGGTGGTGGCGCGGAAGTCGAGGCCCACCAGCTTGATCACCTCGTCTATGCGGCCCTCGAGTCCGCTGAACACCTCGAGCCGCATGGCGTCGTTCACCTCGTCGCGCGACGAAACGAACGTGAAGCCGCCCCCGAGCGTGTCCCTTGCCCAGTTGTTCACGATGTTGTAGATGGTCGGGAGGTTGTTCGCGCGGTTGAGCTCGTTCGCAGCGTCCGCGACCCGGCGCAGGACGTCGTTCGTGCCGAGGGCGTCGAGGCTCTGATCAGGCACGTCGAAACCCCCTCGGTCAAGGTGTACCCGACGTTGCGGGCAAGCTCCCTTGGCCGCACCCCGATGCTGCGCAGCTCAGGTTAAGGCCGGGTCCCTCGGGATAGCGTGGGGAGCTGTCCACCAGCGAGGCAACATCGTGACGAAGACGCCCTCCCCGAGCCGGCACCCCGCAGACGACCACGACCGGATCCGCGTGCAGGGCGCCCGCGAAAACAACCTGAAGGACGTCACCGTCGAGCTCCCCAAGCGGCGACTGACCGTGTTCACCGGCGTCTCCGGCTCCGGCAAGTCGTCGCTGGTGTTCGGCACCATCGCGGCGGAGTCGCAGCGGATGATCAACGAGACCTACAGCGCCTTCGTGCAGGGCTTCATGCCGACGCAGTCGCGACCCGACGTCGACGTGCTGGACGGGCTGACGACCGCGATCATCGTCGATCAGGAGCGGATGGGCGCGAACTCCCGCTCGACGGTGGGCACCGCGACCGACGCGAACGCGATGCTGCGGGTGCTGTTCAGCCGCCTCGGCATGCCGCACGTCGGGTCGCCGAACGCGTTCTCGTTCAACGTGCCGTCCGTGCGCGGGGTCGGGTCGATCTCGGTCGAGAAGTCCGGCGGCAAGAAGACCGAGAAGAAGACCTTCTCCGTGAACGGCGGCATGTGCCCGCGCTGCGACGGCATGGGTTCGGTCAACGACATCGATCTCGCGCAGCTGTACGACGACGCCAAGTCGCTCAACGACGGGGCGCTCACGGTCCCGGGCTTCACCGCAGACGGCTGGCACGTGAAGATCTTCACGGCCGCAGGCCTCGATCCGGACAAGCGCATCCGCGACTACACGAAGGCTGAGCGCGACACCCTGGTGCACGCGGAGGCGACGAAGGTGAAGGTCGCGGGGGTGAACCTCACGCACGAAGGGCTGATCCCGCGCATCCAGAAGTCGTTCCTGTCGAAGGACGTGGACGCGATGCAGCCGCACATCCGGGCGTTCGTCGAGCGCGCCGTCACGTTCACGACCTGTCCCGAGTGCGGCGGAACGCGGCTCAGCGAGGGCGCCCGGTCGTCGAAGATCAAGGGCATCAACATCGCGGACGCCTGCGCGATGCAGATCAACGACCTCGCCACCTGGGCGCGGGACCTCGAGGAACCGTCGGTCGCGCCGCTGCTGGCGACGCTGCGGCACACCCTCGACTCGTTCGTGGAGATCGGCCTCGGCTACCTCAGCCTCGACCGCACGTCGGGCACGCTCTCGGGCGGTGAGTCGCAGCGCACCAAGATGATCCGCCACCTCGGGTCGTCGCTCACCGACGTCACGTACGTGTTCGACGAGCCCACGATCGGGCTGCACCCGCACGACATCCAGCGCATGAACGGCCTGCTGTTGCGGCTGCGCGACAAGGGAAACACCGTGCTCGTCGTGGAGCACAAACCGGAGATGATCACCATCGCCGATCACGTCGTCGATCTCGGGCCCGGCGCCGGCACCGCCGGTGGCGAGGTGGTGTTCGAGGGCACCGTCGACGGGCTGCGAGCGAGCGGCACGCTCACCGGGCGTCACCTCGACGATCGGGCCGCCCTCAAGCGTTCCGTGCGCAAGCCGTCGGGCGTGATGAAGGTGCGCGGCGCGAAGACGAACAACCTGCGGGGCGTCGACGTCGACCTCCCGCTCGGCGTGATGGTCGTGGTCACCGGCGTGGCCGGGTCCGGCAAGAGCTCGCTGATCCACGGCTCCGTGAGCGGGCGGGACGGCGTCGTGACGGTCGATCAGTCCGCGATCTCAGGCTCGCGGCGCAGCAACCCGGCGACCTACTCCGATCTCCTCGAGCCCATCCGCAAGGCCTTCGCCAAGGCAAACGGCGTCAAGCCCGCCCTGTTTAGCGCGAACTCCGAGGGGGCCTGCCCCGCCTGCAACGGAGCCGGCGTGATCTACACCGACCTCGGCATGATGTCTGGCGTCACCACGGTGTGTGAGGACTGCGTGGGAAAGCGCTTCCTCGCGTCCGTGTTGGACTACAAGCTGGGCGGACTGAACATCGCCGAGGTGCTGAACCTTTCGGTCGACGAGGCGGTCGCGTTCTTCGGCGCCGGCAAGGCGCGCACGCCCGCGGCGCACGCGATCCTGGAGCGCCTCGCCGACGTTGGGCTCGGCTACCTGCGGCTCGGCCAGCCGCTCCCGACGCTCTCGGGCGGCGAGCGCCAGCGGCTCAAGCTCGCGACGCAGATGGGCGCCGACGGCCGTTTCTACGTGCTCGACGAGCCCACCACGGGGCTGCATCTCGCCGACGTCGAGCAGCTGCTCGGACTGCTCGACCGGCTCGTGGACGCCGGCAAGTCGGTCCTCGTGATCGAGCACCACCAGGCCGTGATGGCGCACGCCGACTGGATCATCGACCTCGGGCCTGGCGCGGGCCACGACGGCGGGCGCGTCGTGTTCGAAGGCACCCCGGCCGCGCTCGTCGCTGCGCGCTCGACGCTCACCGGCCAGCACCTCGCGGCCTACGTCGGCGCGTAGCACCCCATCGGAGGCCGTGAAAGTCGCTGCCGATCACGGCCCTTCGCAGGCGATGCCGATCTGGGACCAGACGCAGTCGCACGGCAGGTCGTTCCAGCCCCCCGCGCACCAGTCGAGCACGCCGCAGTCCTCCTCCGAAGACGTGGAGCATTCGCCGCCGTGGGCGTTGTTCGGCTCTCCGCCGCAGAACGCGGTGTAGCCGAGCGAGGCGCCTTGTACCGTGCGCCAGTCGCCTTCCGCGGCCGCGTCGGACACGCCGAGCCACCACGCCGCGGCAGGATCGACGGCGTTCCCGGCCGTGACGAGGAAGTCGTTCTCTCCGGCGTCGTCGACGATGGCGAGGTCGCCGCCGAGCAGCGCGCACACGCCTCGGGCGGCCGTCCAGTCCACGTGCACGGTGCACAGGTGGTAGGTGTGACCGCCGTACTCGGCTGTTGTACAAGAGCAGTTCGCGGCCTCGTCGGCAGGCTCGCAGTTCGTGTCGCGCCCGTCGCAGGACTCGGGGGCCCCGGGGTAGACGGTGGGATCGGCGTCGTCGCAGTCGAGCGCATCGGGCGAGCCGTCATCGTCGGCGTTAACGGGTCATTCCCCAGCATACCCGGCGGCGGAACGCGTGTCCGCGTTGGGAGGGTTGCCCGCGGAGCGACTGGCGCGTATACTTGGACGTATAAGTGGAGGCTGTTGTGGGTCAGGTCACGCTCTATATGGACGACGACACCCTCGGTCGGATGCGCGCCGCCGCAGAGGCTTCGGGCCTGTCGATGAGCGGCTGGCTGGCTCAGTTGGTTCGTGAGCGCACGCGTACGGAGTGGCCCGCGGACGTGGTCGCCCTCGCGGGGGCGTGGCGGGACCTGCCGACGGCGGAGGACCTGCGCGCGTGTCAGCCCGGCGACGTCGCCCGTGAGCCGCTCTGATGTTCGTGCTCGACACCAACACGCTCGTCTACTTCTTTCGGGGGCAGGGTCAGGTCGGCAAGCGCCTGCTGGCGACGTCTCCCGCCGCTCTTTCAATTCCCACGGTCGTCGTGTACGAGCTCGAGACCGGCATCGCCAAGTCCACCGATCCGGTGAAGCGGCGCGGTCAGCTCGAGCAGTTGCTGCGTGCAGTGACGGTACTCCCGTTCGGGCTCGACGATGCCAAGGCTGCGGCAGCCGTACGGGCCCGGCTCGAGGCGGACGGAACGCCGATTGGGCCTATTGACACGTTGATCGCGGGCACGGCGCTCGCGAACCGCCGCGTGCTCGTGACGCGCAACGTCAGCGAATATGGACGGGTGCCGGGCCTGGTGGTCGCGGACTGGTACGGCCACGCGGAGTAGGGCGGTGTCGCCGTGCGAGCGGCAGTGAACCGGAGCGCCAGAGTCGCGCTCGTGGCCGACCCTCACGCGTCGAGATGGCCAGGGAAGCCGGCTTTGGAGGCTTCATGCGTCGCAGTCCAGCTTTCGTGACGCTCGGGCTCCTCGTCGGCTGCAGCGGTCCGGACGGGTCGACGCCCGATCGCGAGGAGCAGGACTCCGACTGGTGGGGCGCGGTGCAGCCGCGCATCGAGGCCTCCGAGTACCGGCCGCAGCCCCTCGCTGGCGGGGGGGGCCGGTTCTGGAACCGCGCCCACGGCGTCCACGCCGAGGTGACCGACGCGGAGGTCACGGTCTCCGTCGCGCACGTGGACCTCGGGTCACCTCGCGTGGACGCCCGACGCCACACACGTCCCGGACGTCCAACGCGCGGACCTTTATGTGAACGATGGCGACGGCGGCACGGACGTCGAAAACGTCACGATCGTCGTCGCGCGCGGTCGTGATTCGTGTGTGGTACGTGTTTGGGATTGCGAGGTCACCATGCGAGTGCTGCTTGCCGGTCCGGACTTCGAGGAGAATCTTTCGCTCCGCTACCTCGCGTCCGCGCTCGTCGCCGCGGGCCACGAGGCTCTGCTCGTCCCGTTCAACGACGCCGAAGACATCACCAGGGTCGTGTTGCTCGCCCGCGACTTTGATCTCATCGGTCTTTCGCTCACGTTTCAGGTCCGCGCGCGCGAATTCCTCTCGCTCGCCGCCGCCCTGAAGGCGGATCGCCCGACCCCGATCGTGGTCGGCGGACACTTCGCGTCCTGTGCCGCAGACGACCTGTTGCTCGCGTGCGGCGCGATGGACGTGATCGTGTTGCACGAAGGTGAAGCGAGCCTGTGCGCGATCGCCGATCGCGACGGTGATCCCGCGCGCCTGGCGGACGTGAGACTGTTGCACATCCGATCCTGCGGCCCACGAATTTTCGAACGCTGCCGACCGCCACGTCGCGGCGTGACGGCCGCCGCGTGAGGGCGTAGTTGTCCCTGAGACGGGAAGGAGCCTGCTGGCGAGTTCGGCACGCGCTGTCGTCTCC
>CANNIZ010000079.1 GCA_947505245.1 Pseudomonadota bacterium
CGAAGACGACGCGGTGCCCGCGAACAACACGATGCCCGCTGTCGTTCGCGTCGTGCGCGACCGCATCCGCGTGCTCCAGGTCGCGGGCGCTCCCTCGTGGGACGTGAAGTTCCTGCGGCGGTTCTTGAAGGGCGATCCGAGCGTCGATCTCGTGTCGTTCTTCATCCTTCGCACGCCGCGCGACACCCACTCCGGCTACTCCGAGCGCGAGCTGTCGCTGATCCCGTTTCCGCACCGCCAGCTGTTCTCGGAAGAGCTGAACACGTTCGATCTCGTCGTGTTCCAGAACTTCGATCACCGGCCCTACTTCGAGAGCAACGGTACGTCGTCGGAAGACCTCCTCGGCAACGTGAAGGACTACGTCGTCAAGGAGGGCCACGCGTTCGCGATGATCGGCGGCGACCGCTCGTTCGACCTCGGGGAATACGCCGGAACGCCGATCGCCGACATCCTCCCGCTCAAGCTCGGCGTGCCCGGTCGGGTCCCTGACTGGCAATGCACGTCGCTATGCGACGCGAAGCCGTTCGTGCCCGCGCTCACGGAAGACGGCAAGCGCCACCCGATCACTCGCCTCGCACCCGATCCAGCGGAGAACGACCTGTGGTGGTCGCGGCTACACACCGCCGACGGGACGAACCTCGTCGAGGGCCCGATGCCGGGCGCCGCGGTGCTGCTCCAGCACCCCACGCGGACCACGTCCACCGGCGCGCCGATGCCGGTCCTCGCCGTGCGCGAGGTCGGTGCCGGGCGCACGCTCGCGCTCACGATCGACGCGTCGTGGCGGTGGTCGTTCTCCGAGGCCGCCGAGGGCCGCGGCAACCAGGCGTACCTGCGGTTCTGGAAGAACGCCTTCCACTGGTTGATGAACGATCCCGCTGCTGCGCGCGTCGTCGTCGAGACCCCGCGCGAGAACTACGCCCTCGGAGACACGGTGCGTGTCGTCGTACGCGCGCGCGACCCGGGCTTCGCGCCCCTGCCGGGCGCCAGCGTCGAGGCGCTCGTCGAAGGCGCGGGCGGCAGCACCAAGCTCGCCGGGGTCACCGGCGCCGATGGCGAGGTCGCGCTCGAGTGGCCCGCCGATCGGCGCGGCGCGTTGCGGGTGACCGCGAAGGTGAGCACCACGGCCGGGCCGGTGGGTGAGGCTGACACGGTGTTCGCGGTCACCACGCGCGATCCCGAACTCGACGAAGCGATCCCCGACGAGGCGTTCCTCCGCTGGGTGGCGGCCGCGTCGAACGGCAAGTACTACGGGCCCGGAGACCAGGGCGCGCCGCTGCTGGACGCGAGCGCCGGGCGTACCGTGTGGGACCGGCGCGAGACGCCGATCTGGCGGGCGCCGCTGCTGTCGCTGCTCGCCGCGTTCGCAGCGGGCCTCGGGTTCATCGTGAGGCGGCGCGCCGGCCTTCGCTAACGAACCGCCCACCAGTCGCGCCCTTCCACCCACGCCGGACGGACACGGCCGATCTCGCTCCGAATCGCGTCGCGGGCACCGCGCGCGCCCACCGCGACGAGGCCCACCTCCACGTCGAGGTCGGCGAGCGCGTCGGGGGGCAACACGCGCACACCCGCGCGCTCGACCCGACCGGGGTGCACGTCGACAGCGACCACGTCATGCCCCTCGCCTACGAGCCACGTCAGCCAGGGTCCACCTTCCTTTCCGGCGCCCACCACCACCACGCGCCGGGGCCGGTCAAGCACCCTCGCCTTCAGCCACAGCTGCCGAACGGTGCGCAGCCCGACGCGGCCGTAGCGCGGGTCGGTCCGCGTCAGGCGCGACGCCCCGTCCCGCCAGCGAACCAGCACCTCGGGCACCTTGCGGAACCGCGCGCCTGAAGCGTGCAGCCTCGCCCACAGGTCGTAGTCCTCGGGGAATGGACCGCCGCGGTAGCCGCCGATCGCGAGCACGGCGTCCCGCCGAAACGTCGCGGCGGGGTGCGCGATGGGACTCTCGATCAGCAGCTCCCGATCGAAGTCCTCCGGCGTGAGCACCGCGTTCATCCACGCGGCGTACAGCGCCATCCCCTGCCCGATCGGCCCATCGTCGCGAAATATCTCCACCTGCGCGTCCACGACGACGAGCGTCGGGTCGGCGCGAAACAGCGCCAGCTGCCGCGCGAGGCGCTCGGGAGCGCACCGATCGTCGGCGTCCATGCGCGCGACGAACTCCCCGCGACACGCCGCGAGACCGGTGTTCAGCGCGTGAGCGATGCCCCGCGCCGGGCCGCGCAGCAGCGTCACCGGGTAACGCGCCGCGATGGAGGCGCTCCCGTCGGTGCTCCCGTCATCGACCACGACGACGTTGAAGTCCCCGGCGGTCTGCGCGAGCACGTCTTCGAGGGCGGCGGCGAGCGTGGACTCGGCGTCCCGAACCGGGATCAGGAACGACGTCCGCGGAGCGGCCTTCCCGCTCACTTGCCGAACGTCGTGCTCACCGCGATGCAAGCCGTGGTCGGGGCGCTCTCCTGCGCCGGTCGATCCGAACGGAACGCGACCACGCCCTGGTTGAGCGCGAGGTCCAGCTTGGACGACGCGATCAGCGGCAACGAACCGCGCAGGCCCACCGACGCGTACCACGGGAACACCGCCCCCAGCGCGAGTTGCACCTGCGGGATGCCGAACGCGACGTACGGCTCGTACCGCAGGCGGACCCTCCGATCGCCCAACGGGACGTCGTGGAACTCGCCCCCCGGCGCCAACACGTCCACGCCCAGCGCCAACACCAGCGGCGGGCGGCTCGGAGGTAGCCCCGCGATGCCCATGGAATCAACGTGCGCGACCGGCCACGCGAGCGACCACGAGGCCTCCACGCCGAGCAGCGGGCCAGCGCCCATACGCGTCCCGAAAGTGTCTGGAGCGGCGCCCGTCTGGTACGCCGGGTCATGGACGACGCCCGCGCCAAGCCGCAGGCGCAGCAGCGCGTCGACCTGCCGGCTGTCGTCCCCCGCGGGGTCGATGCGGATCAGCTCGTCGCTCTCGACGGCATACGTGCGCGGCAGCCCATCCGGCCCGGCCGCGCTGACGCGCACCGGGTCCTCGAGCGCCGAGATCGCGCGGAACAGCGGCTCGGTGAGCGTCACGCGATCCGGCGCCTCCCGAAGGGCGGCGATGAGGTCATCGAGCTCCTTCTTGGACGGCGGCACGGTGACGTGACGCAATTCCCCGGGCCCGATCGTGAAGTCATCGCGCTGCACGACCGTGGCCGCGGAGAGCACGATCAGGCGGTGACGCCCAGGGTAGACGCGGTACCCGGCGGCCGGATCGGAGATCTGCATCTGCCCGTCGAGCACCACGGACGCGCCGGGCGGGACTGCATCCACGAACACGAGCGCGGGTGCCGAAAACAGCAGGCGATCGCGCGTGGCCTGGAACTCCGAAAGCTCGGGCTCTTCGGAGACATCCGTCTGGATCGGCTCGTGGTACGGGTCGAGCGCGATGGCGTCGACCCAGGCCTTGACCTCGACCTGATCGCCGACGAGCACGCGGTATGCCTCGGCGGCGGGCTCGGTCCCGAGGCCCTCCTGGAAGTACCGCTGGACGGCGAACCCCTCGAACGCGAGCGTCTGGTACAGCAGGCGACGCTCTTGCAGGTCGCGGACGACGCGCACCTCGTCGGCCGCGGCATCCAGACGGCTCATGATCTCGATCTCGCCGTCGAACTTGTGCATCAACGGCCGCACGGCGAGCAGCTCTTCGCCGAGCTGTCGCGTGGCGTGAGCGTCGACGGCTGTGTAGCGGACATCCGGAACGATGGCGTCCAGCGGCACCACGGACTCGCGCGGCAACGGCTCCACGGTCAGGGTGGGGTCGAGCGCGAGCAGGGTTCCGGCACTTGCATGAGCGATGAGCGCGAGAATCAACGACACGACAGGTGGTCCCCCTCCACGACGCAGGTGAGCCCCTGTTCCGAGGCGATGTCGACGGTGCCAAGGTAGGTGTTGCCGTCCAGAGTCGCGGCGATGCTACACGGTCCGGGCCACAAGTCGCGCACCAGCACCGACGTTGTGCCCGACGCCTTCGAGCCCTTGCACGACGCCGAGATCGCCGTGGCGCCGATCATCGTGAACTTCGCGCCGCGCAACGGGCGGGCGTCTCCCGTGACCGCGGCGACCGTCGTGACCGGGGGCACGGTGGGCGGGGGCTTGATCGGCTTGATGGGCGGCACCACCGGCGGCAAAGGAGGCACCTTCGGAGGGGTAACGGCGGACGGCTCGACCGGCAGCGATTCCGTCGGGGGCGACGCGATCGGGGGCGACTCCGTCGGGGGCGACTCCGTCGGAGGCGACTCCGGCGGCAAGGGCGCCACGGGAAGCGGCGCCGGCGGGGTCACCCTCGGCGGCACCGGCAGGACAGGCACGACAGGCACGACAGGCGCCCCTACCTGCGCCAACGCTGCGTCTCCGTCCTCGCCGCCGAGGAACAACGCGCCCACGACGACGAGCAACATCACCAGCAACACGGCCGCGAGGGCCACGACGACCAACCAGGCCCCCGAAGCAGGCCTCGGCCCGGACGGCGGGGGCTTCGCTGTCCCGGACGAGCCGACCTTGCCGGACTGATCCGATCCCCCTTCCGTCACCGTGCGGTCGATCGGCATGCTCGTGTCGGGCACGTGCCGTCCGACGTCCGGGAAGAACCGCTTCGCGAACGTGCCGAGATCTTCGCCGGGGTACGCCCGCGCCGCCGTGCGCGCTTTCTCCGCGACCTCGGCCGCGGTGGGCCGACGGTCGATCTCGAACGCCAACATGCGCCCGATCAGGTCGGCGATCGCGTTGCCCTCGGGCCCCAGCCCCTCGCGCAGCTTCTCGACCTTGTCGTGCATCTTCTGCTGGTGCTGCGCCCACTCCGCCTCGACCGTGCCGAGCGGGCGGCCGGTGAGGAACTCGTACAACACGCACCCGAGCGCGAACACGTCGCCAGCGGGGCTGTCTTTGCCGCCTTTGGCGTGGCTCTCGGGCGCCATGTAGCGGACCGAGCCGTACCGGACGCTGTGCGTCATCGCCTCGCGGCCTTCAAAGTCGGCCCGGGCGATGCCGAAGTCGAGCACCTTCACGTCGCCGTCTTCTGTCAGGCGGATGTTGGACGGCTTGATGTCGCGGTGCACGACGCGCAGCGGCTGCTCGTGCTCGCCGTGCGCGTTGTAGGCCGCGTCGAGCGCGCTCGCGACCGCGCTCACGACCTCGAGCGCGGCCGGCACGGGAAACGGCTCACCCGCGCGTCGGCACGCCTTGAGGACGACGTTCCCATCGCACCCGGGCACGTACTCCATGACGACGGCCCAGCGACCGCCCACCTTTACGAGCCCATCGACCTGCACGATGTGCCGATGACGGATCTGGCCGAGCAGGCGTGCTTCGTCGCGAAAGCGACGGGCAGCGTCCTGGTCCGCCTCCCACACCGGATGCAACACCTTCAGCGCGACCGTTTTTTTGAAGCCACCCTGGCCGCTCATCTCGGCCTGGTACACGGTGCCGAAGGTGCCGGTGCCTAACTCCCGTAGGAGCTTGTACTTCCGTCCACCCGAGTCCATGCGCGGATCCTAGCACACCCCAGGGATGACACTCACAGGTGGGGCCGCGAATCGACGAGACGCCGCGCCACGCGCGCGGTTCCCGCGTGATCCCTGGCCCAGGCACGACACCCCTCGCCGCGCTCCGGCGACCACCAGGCCCGCACGATGGACGCGCTGGCCGAAGCGTCGTCCGGGTCGTCCAGCAGCAGGCCCGCGCCGACGGCCTCCGGGACGCCGCCGGTGCGGCACCCGACGGTAGCTACGCCCGCGGCTGCGGCCTCCACGAGCGCCAACCCGAAGCCCTCGGCGCCCGCGCCATCGGCCTCCGTCCGCGGCAGCAGAAACGCGACGTCAAACGACGGCAACTCGGCGGCCAGCGCCGACCGGGACACGTTGCCGCGAAACCGCACGTCGGCGCCGATCGAGGTCGCGAGCGCCTCCCACTGGCCCCGGAGCGGACCGTCGCCGAACACGGTTCCCCTCGCCCGAGCCGCGCGGACGAGCCGGACGAACCGATCGCCGCCTTTGAGCGAGGTTGCGCGCCCCACCATCACCCACGCGTCGCCGGTGCGGACGCGCTCGATCGGCCCCCCGACGTCGACCGGCGGGGCGAGGACGTCGGCGTGGACACCTCGCGCAGCGAGTCGATCGCGAAGGTAGCCGCTCACCGCGAACACGCGCGTCGCCGACCGAAACGTACGCGCGAACGCCGCGGGGTCACGGGCCGGCCGGGTCACGTCCGAGCCGTGGGCGACGACGTCGAGCGGCACGCCGACCCGCGCGGCGAGCGGCGCGAGCACCGTCGCCACGGGCCACGTGGTCGCGAGGACGCGATCGACCCGCGGCAACATCGGAGCCGCCGCGATCGCCGTCCACAGAGCGCCGCGGCGCGCGAACGACGGCCCCGGCACGCCGATCACCCGGTACGGGAGCCCGCGACCGAGGCCCGCCCGCGACCGCGCCAGCACGGTGACGACGTGCCCCTCCCGATGCAGCGCGCTCGCGACCGCCTCGGTCCAGGTGGCGACGCCGCCGTCGAGCGGCGGGAAGTCGTCGGTGACGACGAGCCAGCGCATCACCACCACCGTCGAATCGCAGCCAGGACGACGGCGGATGGGAGGTCCATGCAGCGATGGTGCCCGAGCGGACAGGACGCACGCCCATGCAGCGAGCACGGACGGCACCAAAGGTCGCGCTGCACGACCTCGCCGCGCTCCCACGGGAAGAAGCCGTCGTCCGGATGCGTGGGACCGAAGATCCCGACGACGGAGGCCCCGGAGGCGGCGGCGAGATGAAGCAGTCCGGTGTCGCCGCCGGCTGCGACGCGCACGCGACCGAGCGCCGCGAACGTTCGATCAAAACCCGACTCGCAGACGATTTCAACGTTTGCAAGCCCGCGAAACGACCCACAACGCGCCTCGTCTCCAGGGCCGCCGAACACGAGCACGGGCCCGTCCCAGGCCTCGGCCACCGCGCGCCAGCCTCCCCACTGCTTGGTCGCGTTCGACGCGCCGGGGATCAGCGCCAGCGCGTCCTTTGGGCCGGAGACGTCGAACCAGGGCGGCCCCGCCGCCTCGACCCCGCACGCCTCCGCGTAAAGGTGCGGGACGTCAGGGCGCCCGGTCGGCAGACCGAGCAGGCGCAGGCGACGTCGCAGCGACCGCTTGGCGACCCGCGCGTCGGCGGGCACGGTGCGCCAGGAGCGCAGCGAGGCCTGAAGATCGACGTGCCGACCCGGACCGGCTTCGTCCAACAGGTCCTGTAGATCGGCGTCTTTCGGCCATGCCACCACCCGACGCACCCCGACCATGCGCTCGACGACGGGCACCCACGCGGGCGCGGTGACCACGACACAGTCGCCGAGGGCCTTGGTCACGGCGCCGACGAGCACCACGTCGCCAAGCGCAGACCGCCGCCACAACACCGGGGTCACAGCAAGTTCCGAATCGCGTTCAGCACGCTGTCGACGGGAACGTCGAGGCACTCGAGCGCGTAGCTGCACGACTTCCGGTAGCAGGGCGCACACGCGACGCGGGGTCCAAGGACCGCGACCGCGCCGTCCGGACCGGTGCGTTCGGGGGACGTCGACCCGTACACCACCACCGTCGGAACCCCGCACGCGCGCGCGAAGTGGGCGGCACCCGAGTCGTTGCTCACGAACACCGCACACCGCGCCAACGCGGACGCGAACGCGGGCAACGTCAGGCCGACCGCGCGCGGGTGCTCACCGGCAATGGCCGCGACGGCGGCCTCTTCCCCTGGCCCGCCGTAGAACACGACAGGGCGATCGAGGCGGGTCGCCAGCGCGCCGAAACGCCGCCATTGAACGACGTCTCCAGAAACACTTACAGCGTTCAGACCGATGTGTCCGACCGGAAGGTCCGAAGCCGGGTCACCCGCCCGGCCACCCCACCGCGGAGGCCCGGAGACGACGGCTCCGAGCCGATCGGCGAGCGCCCGGTACCCGTCAGACCGGTGTGCCCCCTCCGGCACCACGTCGGTGAGCAGCAGCCGTCGGCCGGGCTCCCCGACATGTCCAACGCGACGCGTCGCCCGACGCGCCCGCAGCGCCGCGCGCCACGACGGGCCAAACAGCACGGCGACGTCAGCGGGCCCAGCGGTCCCTCGCTCGCGCACCTCGGCCGGGACGTCCCGATACAGGTCCGTCCCCCACCGCGGCGCGTGGATGACGAGCGACCCGAGCCCCGCCAACGCGTGCAACGCGGGCAACGCCATCACGCCGTCGCCGAGGTGGTTCGGAGCGAAAGCGACGAGGCGCAGCCTAGTTCCCGGTCAGGGCGACCTGGGTGTAGCGGACCACGGAATTACCGGCCTCGTAGTCCCAGTCGTACGTCGCGAGGTGGAGCGTGTCACCCGAGACGGTCATGTCGCCGCTGCCGGGGCCGTACACGTCGAGGATCCGCCTCTCGTGCAGCACGGACTGATCGTCCATACACGACACCGAGAGGTCACCGTCGCTCGTCACGGTCCCGCCCTGCCATTCGCAGTGGTACGGCATGCCCCCACACACGGCGACGTAGGTGCCTTCGATGTGCACGCGCGACCACGCCCACCACGCGCCGCCCGCGGCGTCCGTCGCGACCGCCACCGGGTACACGACCTCGTAGTCGACGTTGCAGATGCCCACGGGCTCGCCGCACAGCTGCGGCTCCGTCCCCGTGGCGATCACGATCTCGGTGAACGGCGTCTGCTTGCCCACCAGCGCGGCCACCTCGTAATGGGCGCCGTGACGCTGCGGATCGACGATCGCCATCGGCGCGCCCGCGTCGGCCGCCATGTCCACCCACGGCGACTCGAGCACCCACGTGCCGGGCACGTAGCCGGTGCTGACCGATCCGTTCGGGCCGCGGTACATCAGCTTCCAGCCGTTCGGCTCGTCGCTGTCCCAGAACACGATGTGCGGCGCGTCGTTCTGCGCGAGCGCGAGGCCCGCGGCGGAGACGAAGTTCGCGACGGCCCCGATCGGCTCGTAGGTCCAGGTCGATCCGTCGTAGAGCGCGTAAACGACGTCCGAGTAGTTCCCTGTCGGCGTCAGCACGGCGTGCAGCGAGCCGTCCGTCCCACGCGCGAACGTGGACGACGAGCCGCCCGCGTAGCCCGTCGGGTTCGCATACGGCGTCCAGGACGTGCCGGAGTGGCGCCAGATGCCGGTGTCCGCTCCGCCGGGGTAGGCGATCACGATGGGCGAACCATCGTCGTCGTACGCGATGCCCGAGGTGGCGATGTCGAACGGCGTGGGCGCCTCGTCCCAGCCCGTCGACGTCCGCTCGGCCCAGAAGCCGTGGTAGCCGCCTTCAGCGACCGAGTACGCGATGTTCACCACGCCATCGGCGTTCACGCCCACCGCCGGGCGATCGTTCCGAAATGACGGCGGCGACGCGAGCGTCTCGTCCGCGGCCACCGTCCCGTTCGCCGTGAACGCGAGGCAGCGGTCCGTGATCGGCGGCGGGTCGGTCTCGGTGACGTCGGTCTCGTCGGTCTCCACGACGGGCGTCGTGTCCGTCTCGACCGGATCGGACGTGTCGTCCGGGTAGGGGTCGACGCAGCCCACCAACCCGAGCAAAGGCAACCACGAACGCATCCATCCCCCCGATACGGGCACGACTATCACGCGGCTTCGATCGTGGTGTCCACAGGTTTCACGCCGTCTACCACCTTCAGCATCGCTGACAACAGCCGCTGGAGCCGATCGCCATCTTCACCCCCCTCGGGCCAGCCGAACTCGATGCGGAAGTCGTACAGGCGCTTGAACAGCTCGATCGCGACGGCCTCGTGGCCGATCTCGCGCGCCATCGCGCGGAACGCGATCAACTGCTTCGCCATGCCGAGGCGCAGCACGTCGCGTTCGCTCACCCCGAGCACGCGGAACGCAGGCCCGAGCTCGCGCATGCCGGCGATCTCGAGCTCGAACATCTTCAGCTGCCACGCCCACAACTCGAACGCGTCAAGGGGGCCCATGCCGCGCAGCATCGCCGGCAGGTGGTTGATGCCCAGCGCGACGTGCCGCGCCTCGTCGCGCTCGTAGTACGGCAGCAGCTCCATGAGCACGGGTTCGACGCGGCTCTCGCGGATGAGCTGGAAGATGGTGAGCGCGATCGGCTCGACCATCAGCTGCATGCCGACCAGCTTCTTCGCCAACGTGTCGGCGGAGAGCACGCCCTGGAGCGTGGCGCGGGCCGCTGGCGGAAGCTCCCCAGGCTGGTACCCGAGCAGCTCGAGGTAGTCGTGCATCACGTAGAAGTGCCGCGCCTCGTCGTGCGCCTGCGACGTGGCCGCGAGCTTGGCTTCGAGTGGCGTGAGCTCCACCGCGAGCTGCGCCGACACCTTCCACGCCGCCAATTCGCCCCACAGGATCACCGCGAACACACGGCTCAGCGCCTGTTGCTTCTCCTCCGGCAGGTGGATGCCGCCGTGTTTGGCGACGAGGCCCTGGAGGACGTCCTTTCCGGCCCACGCCTTGTTCTGGCCGACGTGGTAGATCCGCTCCAACCGCTTCGCGCTGTCCACGTCCTTAAACGTGCGAATCTCGTCGAACATGTCGTACGGGACGAGGGGCACGACCGGACGGCGGCGTCCCACCAACTTGCGGAGCGTGTTGCGGATCATGGCCACCTCCCGTGTTGTTTGAGCCTCAGCTCAGTGCAATCGTCGCGAAGCTCTCCCGTAGATCGGCGTAGGCGGCGTCGACCTTCTTCAGGTCAGCGTCGTCCCGTGCATAAGCGAGCTCGAAGATCAGCCCGTTCAGCGTGATGCGCACGAGGCGCGCGAGCCGCTCGGGCGGCATCGACATGCGCTGGCGCTCCCCCGCGAACACGCGCTCAATGGCGCGCACCAGCAGGTCTTCGGATTCGGCGTAGAACGCGTCGAGCCGCAGGCGGATCGGCTCATCCGACGACGCGAGGCTCATCGTCTCGATCATGAACGGCGCCCAGGTGCGCATCTCGCGCACCGTCGACCAGATCGCGTCCAGGCCGTCGAGCGCGGTGGGCATGCCCGACTCCCCGCGGCGGACGCGCTCCTCGATGCGCGCGTGCACCTGGCGGAACGTGAGGCGCTGGGCCTCGATCAGCAGGTGCTCCTTGCTCTGGAAGTGGTAGTGCAAGAGCCCCTTGCTGACCCCTGCAGCGTTCGCCACGGACTGCATCGTAGCGCCACGATAGCCCTCGCGACCGAACAACCGCGCGGCGGCGTCGAGGATCTTCGTTACGGTGCGCGCACCGCGTGCGGACGTCGCTGGACGGGCTTCCTCGGGCATGGTCTCCTGGCCACCTGGCCAGATCGTACACTGGGAACTCGCCCCCTGTCGCGCTCGGAGGACACGTGCGGCTCGATCTCTACGTCGACTACAGCGACCACGCCTCGCAGATCGCGGCGTTCCTCGCCACGAACGCGGCCGACGTACACGGCGTCGACCTGCACCTGCACAACGTGTCCCGAGACGCCGTACGCGCCTGGCACGGCGGCTACGGGCCCGGCGACGCCCCGGACTCTCCCGCGGCGCGCTGGCGGGCGCTCGATCTCGTGCGCACCGCCGAACGCTTCGGCGTGGTCCTGTCGACCCGCGAGCCCGAGCCCGCGGAGCCGCCCGATGACGCGATCTTCGACGTTCCGACGTTCGTCATCGACGGGGGGCCACCGATCTACGGCGTCGACCGCTGGCCGCTCGTCCAGGCGCGCCTCGCCCCGGCCTGCGCGTACGTCCCGCCCGTCCGCGCCGGCGCGGTCGAGGTGTTCCACGACGTCGCGAGCCCGTACAGCTACCTCGGCGTCAGCGCGCTGATCGCGTCCGGCGCGGACGTCACCTTCACGCCGATCCTGCTCGGCGCGCTGTTCCGGGCGCTCGGCACGCCGGACGTGCCCGTGGCCGCCATGTCCGAGGCGCGGCGTGCGTGGGTGCTGCGCGATCTGCACGACTGGGCCGCGTTTCGCAGGCTCCCGTTCCGGTACAGGACCCGGTTTCCGATCCGCTCGGTGACCGCACAGCGCGTCACGATCCTCGAGCCGCGCGCGATCGGGCCGCTGTACAACGCGGCCTGGGCCGACGATCGGCCGATCAGCGAGCCGGCCGACGTCGCCGCCGTTCTCGACGGCGCCGGTCTGCCCGGCGGCGACCTCGTCGCTCGCAGCGGCGACGCCCGCGACGCCCTCCGCGCCAACACCGAGCGGGCGCAGAACCTCGGCGTGTTCGGCGTTCCCACGTACCGGGTCGGCGGCGCGCTATTCTGGGGGCAGGATCACCTGGAGGCAGCCCTCCTCGCGAGCCAGTCCCCTTGAGGTCGACCATGGACGACACGGTACAGGAACACCTCCTCGGCTTCGGACTCTCGTTCCATCGACCGGCGTGGTGGAACACCCGCCAGGAAGGCGACACGCTCGTCGTATGGGACGAAGACACCGGAACGCTCCGGTTCACGGTGTTTCGACCGGAGGCGGCCGGCTTTGAGCTCGAGGGCTACCTCGACAGCGTCCACGAAGACGAGCGACGAGCCGGCCGCTCTCCGCTGCGGAGGGCGCTCGGCGGCCGCCGATTCGAGTATTGGACCCAGGAGGGGACGGAGGGCGGCAGCCTTTCCAACTTCTACGTGACCGGCGTGAACGACCTCGTCGTCGTGTGTTCGTTCGCCTATCGGCCCGGTGACTTCGTCGACGAATACGACGCCGAGCTGCTCGACGGAGCCCTCGAAGAGGTCGACGAGATGCTCGCGAGCCTCAGCGTCACCTGAAGATCACTCCGTGCGGTCCTTCCCGATCTGCGCCTCGACGCGCAGCTCGGCGGCGAGTTCCGTGAGGCGCGTCGACGCGTCGCGGATCTGCTGTTCGAGCTTGGGATCCGACAGGAACTTCTTGATCCGCTCCGGCAGCTCTTCGAGCGGGCCGGCGTACTCCTCGCCGCCCACCGACTTGATGTGCTCGGCGACGGCCTTCATCTTGCCCTGCGCGTCCGCGCGCGACTCCGGGTCGTCGTTTCGGGCCGCGTCGCGGAGCGTCGTAGCCACGCCCATCAGCGTCGCCTTGAGCGCCTCCATCGTCTTTTCCGGGTTCCCGCGGACCTCGTCGGGCGTCATGCCGAGGACCGACGCGAAGTTCATCTCCGACTTCCCTCGCTGGGCCTTCGACTCCGGCGACGGGGCCGCCGCGGAGCGCACCACGGACGCGGCCTTCACGAGGAAGTCCTGCGCGTTGCGCGCGAACTTCTTCAGGTCCTCCGCAACGATCGCCTTCGCGACGTCTTCGGCGATCTCGAACTCAGCGGCCGCTGCCGCGTCCACCTCGCGCTTTTCGCCCTTCAGGTTGCGCAGCAGCAGCGGACCGGCCGCGATCTGCGCGTCTTCGGGGATGTGGAAGAACCGCTTCTGATCCTTCGTCGCGTAGACCACCTTCTCGCCCATTTCGACCTCGCGTTCGCGTCTACGCTACCCTACACGCACAAAAACACCCAGTCGCCCAGGTGCTATTCGCGCAGCTCCTCCCGGTGTCGGAGTCGGGTGATGTCCTCGAGCATCGGGCCTACGAGGGTCGCCGGCAGCGCCTCCGTGGCGACGGCCAGAGCCCGCTCGATCAGGTCCAGCAGTCCGGAATTCAGACCGCGCCGCTGTTCGCGACTCGGGCGACGCCCGACGTTGTACATCACCTGCATCGCTGGCAGGCCGCCCGCGCCGACGCGCACATCGTCGTAAAGCCAATCAAGCCGGGTCGGGCAGCCATCGACCGCGACCTGCATCGCGTCCACGCCGCTGCCTGCACGATCGCGATCGTAGGCGCGCATCATCACCGAGAGCACGCCGTTTGCGACGGCGATCCGGGCGAGCCCATCCTCGACCGACAACCCCTCGACGACGGTCGGGGGCCGCACCTCGCGCATCGGAGCGGGCTCAGTGGTGGTTCCTGTCGGGTAATACGGACGAACAGGCGTGGGGATCGCGGACGCACTCGGCACCACCACCTCTTCCTGGAACTCCATGATCGTCGCCCCGATCGTGATGAGATCTCCAGTGGCGAGCCGGTGCTGGGTGACGGGCTCGCCGTTCAGGATCGTGCCGTTCGAAGATCCGCAGTCGTGCAGCATGTATTCGCTGCCACGCTTGTCGATCTTGCAGTGAACGCGCGACAACGACGCGTCGTTGTTGATCTGCAGGTTCGCGTCCCGGCCGCGGCCGATCGTGAACGGAAGCGTCTTCAGGTGCACCACCCGTCCTTCCGTCTCCCCCGCAGCGCTCAGGATCAAACCCGCAGGGTTGGCCTGATCGACAGGCCCCTTGCGCCGTTCCGTAAACGCGGGAACCTTGTCGGTCAGGATCGCGAACTCGTAGGTCCGCGGGCCCACGACGATGCGGTCCCCGTCGACGAGGGCTCGCACACCCTGCGCGTCGTCGACGAAGTAGTCGGTGCCCTTGCGGGTGATGCGCGCGGAGACCGCGCCTTCGGCGCCCTCCCCGATCTTGATGTCGTCGGTCGGCTTGGTGCCTACCGTAAATACGTCCTTGGCGATCGAGAACATGTACGCGCCGCTGGTCTCGCGCTGGAACAGCGCCGCCCGCCGGGGGGCTGGCGCTGCTGCTGGCGCTGCTGACAGGCTCGGAATGGGCAAATTCAACGTCGGCTCTTCGAACGGGAGGCTCGGCACCTCCGCAGCCGGCTCGTCCTTTGCATCGTCGTCGGGCACAACCGTCGCGTCGTCATGCGTGCTGAACACGAACGGTGGACGATCCCCGGAATACGTCACGAACCGCAGCTGCACGTCGTCGACGGAGAGCACATCACCCCCCTCGACGCGCGCCTCCCCGATCGGCGCGCCGTTGAGCAACAGCCCCCGGCCCTCGGAGCGATCCTCGGCGTAGAACTGGGTGCCACATCGGTGCACGACCACGTGCACCGGAGCGAAGCGGCGCTCGTCGAACACGAAGTCGTTGCCTGGTGCGCTGCCGATCGTCGTCGTGTCGGCGTCGCACGCGAGCACGCGTTGGCGTGACGGCCCTTCGTCCGTGACGAGCGCGCCGTGCACGACCTCCTCGGCGCCGAGGTCCTCGCGGGTCTGGGCCTGGGAGCCGAGGGCAGCATCCCGCGTGGGCTCCGCCAACGGCTCCTGCCGCGCGAACAACACCTCCCAAGCGCTGTCGGCGGTCAGACCCCGCCGATCCGCGACGGCGACGTCCTTTGCAAGCGGTGGATCGAGGTGGAGCACGTCCCTGTGATGGGCGCGGTCGAACTCCCGGAGCGGCGCCGGACCCCACGAATAGCTCTCGGCCACGACAAACGCATGGTCCCCAGGAGGCTCGCACCACAGCCGGCGCACGGCGTCGATCCGGAGCTTCCAGGCCGGAAAACGGCTCGCGAGGCGTTGAAAGACGCCGGGCCCCATCAGACGCCTGCGCGCGAGCTGATCGACGACGGCACCAGCCAGCACGAGGGGCGGAGCCGCTGCGGAAGCGGGGGCCGCCCCCGGAACCAGCTGCAGCCAGCTGCTCATCGAAGCGGGCTCGAACAGGCCCGCAAACATGCGGGCGAGCGCTTCGTGCGGCGTAAACCGAACCGGCGCAACGTGAAGCCACGGGCTCTGCACGTCGCTCCCGTCGCGAAGCGGCATGCCGTTGGCGTACAGGGCGGTCTTTGCAAGGCACCACCACGCCGCACGATCGTTCGGATCAATCGCCAGCGCGCGCTGGTAGAAGTCATTGGCAGACGCGAGGTCGCAGGCCAGCCAGGCGACGTCCCCCAGCGCGAGCAGGGCCGCGCGAAGCGGTGCGGACGAACGCACCGACGATGTCGCGGTGACGATGCGCTCCGCCACCCGCCGCACACCGTCGTGATCGGCGCCGTACAACTCGATGGCGAGCTCCAACGCGGGCACGTGGTTCGGCGAAAGCACGAGGGCGTCCTCAACGGCCGCGATCGCCTCGGCCGTCCGGTCCTCGCCGGCCAGCAGCTGAGCGCGGTCAAACGCGTCGGCCACGCGATCGTCGACGCCTCCGACGCTGGGGTCCATGCGACCGTAGAACCCGAGCGCCTGCGCCGAACGACCCGCGCGGCTGTGGTAGCGCGCCGCGAATCGGAGCGCGTCAACCTGGCCGGGGGCGAGCTCGAGGACCTGTTCGTAGGTGGACAGGACCTGGTCGAGGCCGTGGTGAGCGAACAGCGTGATCCGCGCCGCGCGCAACAGCGTCTCGAGCGCCTGGTCGCGCGGCTGCCGCCTCGCCTGCTCGCGCATGGACTGGACGACCTTCTTCCATTCACCTCTCGCGGACCGGATCCGCTCCAGGGCCTCCAACATGGCCGGCTCGGCGTACCCGCCGTCGTGTGCGCGCTCGAGCCACAACACGCCGCGTCCCTGATCGTCCAGCCGCTCAAGGTAAATCGTCCCGATCGCGGCCTGCAACACCGGCCGGACGGCCGCGTCGACGAACGGGAGCAACGCCTTGCTGTGGTGAGCCGCCGAGGCCCAGTCCTCGCGCAAGCGAGCGAGCCGCACCAGATGTCCGAGCGCCTCGCGCGCCTCGCCGAGCGTTGCATGGGTGGTGAGCACGCGCTCCCAACCCGCGCGAATCGCGGCCTCGTCGCCCGAACGGGCCGTCAACAGCCTCGCGATCTCCACCCGGAACTCGCTGGCCCGCGGGTGGCCGGCGTCGATCAGCCGCTCGAGGGCCCCGGTAAGGGCGTCCCATGCCCCGGTCGCCGCACACACGCGACGAAGGCTCGTCAGCACGTCGACCTGGACGGCCGGGCCGACGTCGGCGTCCTGCAGGACGCCGAGCAGCTCCGCGGCCGCATCGGCGGGCTGCCCGAGGTCTTCCAACGCCGCAGCCAGTCGCCGTCGCAACGCCACCGCGTCGGAGGCGCCTTCGTCGATGAGGAAGCGCCAATGGACGCAGGCCACGGACAGTTGGCCCCGCGCCACGGCCGATTCGGCGAGCCGCCGAACGAGGTCGTGATCCCCGAGCAACGCCGTCTTGAACTCCGCCACGCTTGCAAGGCGCGTGGCGAGATCCCAATCGACGGCGGCGCGGATGACGGCGCGAACGGTCTCCGAGCACCCGAGCGAGGAGATGAGGCGATCGGGGCTGCGGAGCACCCAGAACGGCAGGGCCTGGCCATGCAGCGCGAAGGCGACCGTCATGCCGAGGCCGTACACGTCGCTCCGAGCGTCGGGAACGTAGCCGGACTCCATCGTCTCGGGCGCCGTATAGACCGAGCCAAGTCCGAGATCACCCCGCACGTCGACGAGGAGGTCGAAGTCCACCACCTTCGCCGGCCCGGATCGGGAAAGCAGGATGTTGGCCGGCTTGAGGTCGCGGTGCAAAAGCCCCGCAGCGTGCGCGTGTTCGACGGCCGCCGCAGCGTCGAGCACCGCCTGGATCGCCTCGTCGCTCGTGACGCGGCCAGCGATTCGTTCGGCCTCCAGGTCACCCCCGTCGAGGTATTCGCAGACGAAGTAGGGAAACCCCTGCTCGTCGCCCCTTGACTGCACGACAGCGACCAGGTTCGGGTGCGAAAGGGACGCCGCGCGCGCCACGCTGTCCCACATGCGCTCGACCTGCGCGCGGTCCGTCGCGAACTGGCCGTGGAGGACCTTCACCACGACGAACCGTCCGTCGGTGCGATCCCAGGCTTGCCAGGCCGTCGTCAGCGTGCCCTTTCCGAGCGTCTTGATCAGCCGGAAACGACCCTTCTCGAGCACCTCCCCGGCCCGCAGGAGGGGCCCGGTTCGCAGCGCGCGGGCCGCCTGGACGCCGGCGGCGTGCGCTCCGGCGGAAAACAGCCCCCACACGCGCTCGCCAACGCGGGCGCGCGCGTCGTCCTCGTACGTGGGAGCGGGCTCGACAGACGGCACCAAACCGACCTGATCGGCCGGTCCAGCACCGAGGAGCTCGGCGGCCGCCCCACCGAGCGCGACCGCCGCGGCCCCCAACGGGGCTGCCCGCAGGCCAGCCAACGGCGTACCGCCCCAACCCACCGTTCCCGCGACCAGCGGCAACACGAGGAGCTTGCCTTGCCCGTGGCGCGCGACCATCCCGCGGCACTCGTCGCTGAACAACCACCCCGACGCCAACAGCCAGGGCGTGAGAACCGGAACGATCAGGTCCGAGGTCGCATCCCCGAGCCGCTCATCGTCGACGATCGTCTCGGCCAGGCCGCCGACGCGCACGCGCCGCACGATCCGGGCTCCGATCGTGGCCTCCAGGTGGGCCAGCGCCGCCGTCACCTCAGCGGGCAGCGCGCCATCTTCCTCGGCCGACACCACCGTCACGCCCAACTCGCTCGTACCCATCCGCCACTCCCGAGACGTGCGTTCCACGCGCACGGACGGGCATCATACGCGCTCGCAACAGCCCGCCGCCGAGCCGGGTCGCGACCTGCCGAACCGTGAGTAACGAACATCCCGATCGCGGACCGAGCCGTCGACGGCCGTCCCACCACCCGGGCGCGACGCGTGGCGCGACGTCTCAGATCAGTCGACGATCTCGCCAACCAGGTCGTAGTCGCCGGTCTGAGCGATGCGCACGTCGCGGATCTGCCCGATGGCGACGCCCTCCGGAGCGTTCTGGATGAACACCTGCCCGTCCACGTCGGGCGCCTGGCGGTCCGTCCGGCCGCGAAGGAGCAGGTCGCTCTCGGGCGACAACCCCTCGATCAGCACCGGCACCGTGGTGCCGATGAGGCCCTTGAGACGCTTCTTGGAGATGCGCTTCTGCAAGCGCATGAGCTCCTTCTGGCGCGACTTCTTCACGGCGTCTTCGACCTGACCGTCGAGCTTTGCCGCGTCCGTGCCGTCTTCCTGGAAGTACGTGAACACGCCGACATGCTCGAACTGCTGCGCTTCGACGAAGTTGTACAGCTCGCGGAAGTCCGCGTCCGTCTCGCCGGGGAACCCGACGATGAACGTGGTGCGCACGGAGATGTCGGGAACGGCCTTGCGTACGCGCTCGAGGATGCGCTCCTGGCCCGCGCGGGTGACGCCGCGGCGCATCGCCTTGAGCATGGGGCCCGACGCGTGCTGCAGCGGGATGTCCAGGTAGCGGACGACCTTCTCTTCGTTCGCGAGCACGTCGAGCAGCGAGTCGGGCAGGCCGTGTGGGTAGGCGTAGTGAAGGCGGATCCACCGAAGCTTGTCGATCTTCGCGAGCGCGCGCATCAGATCGCCGAGGTCGCCCTGGCGCTCACCTTCGACGCCGCGGAGATCGCGGCCGTACGCGGTGCTGTCCTGCGAGATCAGGTTGAGCTCGACCACGCCCTCGGCGACGAGGCGTTCGGCCTCCGTCACGAGCGACGGGATGGTGCGCGAGCGCAGCTTGCCGCGCAGCGTGGGGATGATGCAGAACGCGCAGCGGTGGTCGCAGCCTTCCGAGATCTTCAGGTACGCCGAGCACTTTGACCACGAGTTGATGCGCGGCGCGAGCTCGTCGTGAAGGTACATCGGCACGTCGATGTGCGTCTTTGGCGCGTCCTCGTTGCGGTCGCGCAGCACGTCGACGATGCGGTGGTACTCGCCGGTGCCGAGGAACGCGTCGACTTCGGGCAGCTCACCTTCAAGATCCTTGCCGTACCGCTGCACCATGCAGCCGGTGACGACGAGCTTCTTCAGGCCGCCAGACGTCTTGAGCTTGGCGAGCTCGAGGACCGTGTCGATCGACTCCTGCGTCGCGGGCTGGATGAACGAGCAGGTGTTCACGATGATTACGTCCGCCGATTCGGCGTCGTCGACCATCTCGTACGCCCCCTGTTGCAGGGCGCCGACCATGACCTCGCTATCCACCCGGTTCTTTGGGCAACCCAGACTTACGAAATGAACCCGTTCTGCCTTGCCTTCCGTCGTCTGCTTCACTTACCACCCGTCGCGGTGGAGCCGCCGCCCGTGGAGATTACTTCGGCGCCCGGCGGAGGCACGAACACGAATTTCGAGTCCGGCACCTCCACGTTGAGCTTCATATCGGTGAACGCGAGCTCGGTCTTGTTGTCCATCGCGTCGATGATCACGACCTTCTCGACGATGAGATCGTTGCTCATCTCGAGGTGGACGGTCTTGACCTGACCACCTTCCTTCTTTGGCGCGAGATCGAACGTGTGGCCGACGTCATCGGGGAGCGAAGTGATGACGAACAGGTCGTCGATCTTGTCGAGCGACGTGAGCAGCTCGTCCGCGGACGACGAGCCGCCAGCGATGTTGTCGTACCGGATGACCTGATTGTCGGCCTGGGTGTACACCCACATCGTCTTGCCGTCGGTCACGAACTGCTTGTCACCGAAGTCCCAGAACATCTGCTTCGGTCGCTTCAAAAGTACGTTTCCGGATTGCTTCTCGTCACCGAACATGTCGGAGTGCGTCGTCTGCACGAACGCGGCGCTCATGGCGGTGACGCCTGCGTACTTGGACTCCACGGCCGCGACGACGGCCTTGGTGTCTTCTGCGTGAGCGGCGCCAACGACGAGGAGTGCGAACAATGCGGTCGAGAACACGGGAACCTCCGCGGGGGTGAGCCTATCGCGGAAGTCTACGCACGGCCCGCGGACGGGATTCGACCTCGGACGTCAACAGACATCACGTGTCACCAGGGCCCCTCGACTACAATGGGCCATGCTCGCGTTCGTCACCGAAGCCGCCTTCGCCAACGGACAATCGGTCCACGTCGACATCACCCTCGGCGCCCGCGACGCGCTCGCGGACGGCCTGCTCAAGGACTTTGTCTCCGACGACGCTGTGTTTGCCGCGCTCATCCACGGTGCGATGTTCCCCGACGGCGGCTACGCGGTGCACGACGGGTACGGCGAACTCGCCCACTGGGAGCCGTTCCAGTCCGCCTGGCTCGCCCACGTGCGCGAAACCTGCGGTTCACCACCCTATGACGACGTGGACTGCAAACGCCGGGCCGCGTTCCTGCTCGGGATGGCGAGCCACGGCATGGCGGACCAGTTCTATGACGCGACCTACCAGGACCGCGCGGCGCGCGTGTACGACGCGACGAGCGACTGGGCGAACGCGTCGATGGACGAAGCGACCGACGTGGTCTACGTCGCCGAGCATGGTCCGGTCGACGTGCCCGACCGCTGGCTGCCCGCCGAAGAACTCGCGCCGATCTTCGGCGCCGCGGTCGACCACGAGGTGACGCCCGACACGTTGAACGCGGGCCAGGACCTGCTGGAGGTGGCGATCGCCTACGTCGCGCTCGCGGCCGCCCGCGAGGACTCCGTCGCGACCTACCGCGCGCAGTTCCCCTGGGGAACCTCGCACCTGGACGACGCGACCGTTCCCGGGCATATCGGCGAGCTGTCGGTGGTGGTCGCGCGGTACTGGGAGGTCCTGTGGCGGCGCCTGTCGGGCGACGAGGCGCTCGATTCCCCTGTGATCTACACCAACCCCGCGGGGGGCTTCGGGCACGCCGCGGGCTCCGACGACGTCGAATCGCGGGTGTCCGTGGTGATGGCGCGCGGCCTTTCGCAGGCTGGCTTCGACACATCCGGCTGGCGCGTCACCGACGAGGACGGCGCCGAGCGGCCGTTTAGCGCCGATCTGTACTACCGCCACGCGTCGCACGTCGTGAACCTGGCGCCAACCGAGGGGTGGTCGGCCGACGCGGCGCACGAGGTCGCGATCCCCGCCGGGATGCCCACCTTCGACGGCGCCGCACTGGGCGGGCCGTACACGTTCGAGTTCAGCACGGCGGACGCGCCCGTCCCGGACGGACCAGACGCGCCGCGCGCGTGCGGATGCGGGGGCGGCAGGCAACTCGACTGGCTGACGGTCGCGCTGGCCGTCGCGCTGACAACGCGGCGGCGACAGTGAGACCCAGCCGACCAAGGCGGTCTTCCAGTGAGGGCCCCCCGAACAATACGAAACGGGGTCAACCCTCGCACCTCGAACCCAGCGACTCACGTCTTTCGGCGTTCGCTCGTCCGACCGGAAGTGACCCGCCTTGTTCGAGGGTGGCTCACCCACGGGATGCGGATCCATCGAATCGATGTTTCGTCGCCCGTGATCCCGCGCGCGCCACTAATCGGCGAAGCGCGCCGATCCTTCCCAGATGAACCGGGCGGCGCGTGCCGCTCGGACAAAGTCGCCGGGGTACGAATTCATTTCATCGACTTTGTCCGAATTCCTGGCTCCGCGTGGACAAACTCGGCCGGATGACCCCCGAAGTGCCCGACTTTGTCCGAAATTCGGCCCCCGCGTGGTCAAAGTCGGCCGGATGATCCC
>CANNIZ010000080.1 GCA_947505245.1 Pseudomonadota bacterium
AACTGCGACACGAAGGAGGTCTGCTACGTCGACAACGACGACGACGGCTCCCGAAGCACCTCCACCGTGGCGAGCCTCAACCTCTCCTGTGCCGACACGAAGGAGGGAAAGGCCACCGACCCGCTCGACTGCTCCGCCGGCGCCGTCGACAACAACGCCGCCATCTACCCCACAGCCGTCGAGATTACTGGCGACGAGATCGACCAGAACTGCGACACGAAGGAGGTCTGCTACGTCGACAACGACGACGACGGCTCCCGAAGCACCTCCACCGTGGCGAGCCTCAACCTCTCCTGCGCCGACACGAAGGAAGGCAAGGCCACCGATCCGCTCGATTGCTCGGCCGGCGCCGTCGACAACAACGCCGCAATCTACCCCTCGGCTGCCGAGCTCACGGGCGATGAGATCGACCAGAACTGCGACACCAAGGAGGTCTGCTTCACGGACGCCGACGACGACGGCTACCGCGGCACGAGCACCGTCGCGAGCACCAACGTCTCCTGTGCTGACCCGTTCGAAGGCAAGGCGTCGGACCCGCTGGACTGCTCCAGCGGCGCCGTCGACAGCGACAAAGCGATCAACCCCGGTGCGCCGGAGGTTTGCGACAACGTCGACCAGGACTGCGACGGTACCGCCGATGACGGCCTGCCGACCACGACCTACTACGCAGACAAAGACAGCGACACGTTCGGCAGCACCAAGAACGGAACGGTCCAGGACTGCGACGTCGTCGCGCCCGCTGGCTACCAGAGCGACAACACCGACTGCAACGACGACAACGCCAGCGTCAACACCTTGGCGACGGAGGTCCCGTACGACGGCGTGGACGACGACTGCAAGGGCGGCGACCTCGTCGACGTCGACGGCGACGGCTTTGACGCCAAAGTTGTCAACGGTCCCGACTGCAACGACAACAGCGCCGCGATCCACCCGGGGGTGGTCGAGACGGTCGACGGCGTCGACCAGGACTGCAACGGATTCGTCGACGACAACACTGACGCCTTCGACGACGACGGCGACGGGTACACCGAGGGCGCCGGCGACTGCGACGACACCGCCGCTGACGTATTTCCCGGCGCGCTTGAGGTCTGCGACGACGTCGATCAGGACTGCAACCTGGTGATCGACAACGACACCGAGTGCTACGACGACGACGGTGACGGTTACGACGAACTCACCGGCGACTGCGACGATACGGACGTCGACCGCGGTCCAGACATCGTCGAGAACACGACCAACGGCATCGACGACGACTGCGACGGCAAGGTCGACGAAGGCGGCACCAACGATCCAGACGGCGACGGCATCACAGCGGCGGCCGGCGACTGCGAGCCGAACAACGGCGCCGTTTACCCCGGTGCTCCCGAGATCGTGAACGGCAAGGACGACAACTGCGACGGCGAGATCGACGAGGGCACGACCGCCTACGACGACGACCTGGACGGGTTCTCGGAGGATGACGGCGACTGCGATGACTCGGACGCCGACCTCTCGCCGGACGCGACCGAGCTCGCAAACGGCGTCGACGACAACTGCGATGGCACCGTCGATGAGGGCACGAACGCGTTCGACGACGACGGGGACGGCGTCACTGAAGACGGCGGCGACTGCGATGACGCCGACGGCGACGTCAGCCCGGGCGCGAGTGAGAAGAACAACGGCATCGACGACAACTGCGACGGCGAGATCGACGAGGGCTTCGGCGACGAAGATGGCGACGGGCTGACGGCCGCCGATGGCGACTGCGACGACACGAACCCGAACGTCGTGCCGGGCACCATCGAGAGCTGCAACAGCATCGACGACAACTGCGATGGCGAGATCGACGAGGGCTGTGACGGCGACACGGGTGACGAAGCGAAGAAGTGCGGCTGCTCGACCGGAACGGGCGTGTTCTCGTTCCTGCCGCTCGGGCTCCTCGGCCTCCTCGTCCGCCGCCGTCGCGGCCGGTAGCTCAGCCGCGCGGGTGAAACCGCGCGTGCAACGCCTTCAATCTGGCGCGCGTAACGTGGGTATAGATCTGCGTCGTGGAGATGTCGGCGTGGCCGAGCATGGCCTGAACGTGCCGGAGGTCGACCCCATTCTCGAGCAGGTGCGTCGCGAACGAGTGCCTCAACGTGTGCGGCGAGACCTTGCCGCGTACGTCTGCGGTCCGCGCGTGAATCTCGAGGCGGTACCAGAAATTCTGGCGCGTCATGGCCGTGCCGCGCTCGCTCACGAACAACGCGCGCGACGCCGCGGCCAGGTCGTGGAGCGGCCGCACGTCGCGCAGGTAGCGGGCGACGAGGTCGAGCGCCCGGTCGCCGATCGGCACGAGGCGCTCCTTGTCGCCTTTGCCGATCACGCGGACGATGCCCGTCTCGGCGTCCAACGCGTGGCGAGGCAGGTTCACCAATTCGGACACGCGAAGGCCGGTGGCGTACATCACCTCGATCATCGCGCGGTCCCGGACGCCGAGGGGGCTGTCGTCGGGGGCAGCGAGGATCGCCTCGACCTGGGCGGCGCTCAGCACGGATGGGAGCGGACTCTTGAACCGTGGCGCGTCGATCAGCACGGTTGGGTCGTCCTTGCGGACGTCTTCCTTTACGAGGAACCGGAACCATTGCCGGAGCGCGGTGCGGGCGCGCGCGCGCGAACGATCACCGATGCCCCCGTTCGCGAGAAACACGAGGTGGTCGGCGACGTCCTCGGCCCCGACCGCCGCGGGGTCCACGATGCCGCGGCCGGTCGCCCAATGGGCGAAGCGGAGCAGGTCCGAGCGGTACGCAGCGAGCGTGTTCTTCGACGCGTGGCGCTCGACGCGCAGGTGGTAGAGGAAACCCTCGACCGCGTCGGTCATTCGACCGTGACGGACTTCGCGAGGTTGCGCGGCTTGTCGATGTCGCGCCCGAGCGCGAGGCCCGCCCGGTAGGCGAGCAGTTGGAGCGGCAGCACCGTGAGGAAAGGCGTCAGGTACGCCGGCACGACCGGGATTGGGATCGACACGTTCGCGATCGACGCCATCTCGGCGTCGCCGGCGTTGTGAACGACGATCAGGTTCGCGCCGCGGGCCTGGACCTCCTTCATGTTGGAGATCGCCTTCTCGCGGTGCGCGTCCGTGGGCGCGAGGAAGATCACGGGGGTGCCCTTCTCGAGCATGGCGATGGGCCCGTGCTTCATCTCGCCTGCCGGGTAGCCCTCGCACGGGACGTACGCGACTTCCTTGAGCTTCAACGCGCCTTCCAGCGCGACGGGGTAGCTGAACGCGCGCCCGAGGAACAGCACGTACCGCGCGTGGATCACCGACGCGACGACCTCGTCGATCGGCCCGGGGGCGTCGAGGTACTCCTGCACCCGGTTGGGGATATCGAGCAGGGCGCGCGCGACCTGCTGCCCCTGTTCGAGCGAAAGGTTCCGCGTGCGGGCGAGCATGAGCGTGAACGCCATCAGCGCAGACATCTGCGACGTAAACGCCTTGGTCGACGCGACGGCGACCTCAGGGCCCGAGTGGACGTAGACGCCCTGGCCGCAGTTGCGCGCGATGGTGCTGCCGACCACGTTCACGATGCCCATACACTGCCCACCCTTGAGGGTGACCTCCTCGACAGCGCCGAGGGTATCAGCCGTCTCCCCCGACTGGCTGACCGCGAAGTACACCGACTCGCGCGACACGATCGGGTGACGGTAGCGAAACTCGGACGCGATCTCGGCGCGGGCGGGCACGCGAGCGAGGTGCTCGAGGGCCATCGCGCCGACCATTCCTGCGTGGTAGCTCGTCCCGCAGCCGAGGTTCACGACGCCGCCGACCGCGACGAGCTCGCGGGGGGACATGTTGAGCCCGCCGAGCTTGGCGTTGCCGTCGTCGATCTGGATGCGACCCGACAGGCAGCGGCGAATCGACTCCGGCTGCTCGTAGATCTCCTTGAGCATGAAGTTCTGGAACTGGCCCTTCTCAGCGAGGCCCCAGTCCTGGTCGAGCACCTGCTGGCGCTGCGCGACTTTGCGACCGTCGAGCTTGTGCACCTGACAGCCCTGGCGTGTGAGCACCGCGACTTCGCGATCGTCGAGGTAGATCACGCGACGGGTGTGCGCGACGATCGCCTGCGGATCCGATCCGAGCACCGTCTCGCCTTCACCGAGGCCGATGACCAGCGGTGAGCCGTTGCGGGCCGCGATGATCATGTCGGGGTGGTCCGCGAACAGGACGCCGATGCCGTAGGTGCCGCGCACGTCTTCCAACGCCCGCAACACCGCCTTCAGCGGATCGCCTTCGTAGTAGTGGCGGATCAGGTGGGGGAGAATCTCAGTGTCGGTCTCGCTGCGAAACACGGTGCCTTCGGCCTGAAGTTTGGCCTTCAGCTCGTGCATGTTCTCGATGATGCCGTTGTGAACGACCGCGATCCGCCCCGTGACATCGAGGTGCGGGTGGGCGTTTTGCACGGTGACGCCGCCGTGCGTGGCCCAGCGCGTATGCGCCATGCCGACGGTCGACTTCGTCCCCTCACCCACGAGCCGGGACAGCTCCTCGACGCGCCCCGTGCTCTTGCGGAGCCAGATGCCGTCTTCGCCGAGCACAGCCACACCGGCCGAATCGTAACCGCGGTACTCCACCCGGCGTAGACCCTCGATCAGGCGGGGCGTTGCAGGCTTGTCACCGATGTACGCGATGATTCCACACATGGACGATTCGCTCCTGCCCAGAAGCTAACGCAGCAGCGACCGGATCTCGCGCTCCATTTTTGCATCGGCTCCCTCGCCGTAGCCCACCTGATGGAACCGCAACACGCCGTCCGCGTCGATGATCCAGGTGTCGGGAATGCCCTGAACCCCAAAGCGTCCGGCGAATTCGGGCGACCACGCGAACGTGAGCGGGGCGAGGTCGGCCCGCCGCATCGTCTTCTGGTAGGAAGGCTGATCCTCGTCGGTACCAACGGCAAGAACCGTGACCGCGTGGCCTTCCTCGCGAAGCTTTGCGACGAGCGACGCGGTGGCGGGGAGCTCCTGCATACAGGGCCCGCACCACGAAGCCCAGAACGTGACGACCACGACGCGACCTTTCAGCGACGAAGCCGTCGTCGCACCCATCTCGGAGGCGAGCGTGAACTCGGGGACGACTCCGCCGAGCGTGGGCCTCCCGCCCGTGACGGTCGAGGGCTTTTGAGCGCTCGCGCGCGCGAGCCTGGACGCGCGGGCCCCGGCTGCGGACAGAGGCAGCTCGCTGTAGGGCCACAGCCCCTCGGCGTGCGCGTCATCGCCGGCACGAGCGTACGCCACGAACGCCGCGCGCGGCACGCTCGCGACGAGGGGCGCTCGCGCGGCCCAGGCCCGCACGGAAGCGTCCGCGGTGCCGATCAACGCGGCGTCCGTCACCGCGACGAGGCGCTCCGAATCCGAAAGCGCGGTCGACGCGTCGAGGAGCGCCGTCGCGAGCGCCTCGCGGGCGTCATCGGTCGCAAGGCTCTCTGCGCGGGCAGCGCTGTGCAGGGGATCCGCCGGTGCTGGCGCGGTCGCCAGCAGCTTCGTCCGGGCGACCTCCCACTCAGCTGCGGGCTCCAGCGCCGTCGCGAGCGCGAGCTCGAGCGCACCGTCGTCTGCGCGACCCATCGCCACGAAGATGCCGCCACGGGTCGCGTGGAGCTGTGCGAGATCGGACGACATGGCGTGCGTGTCGGCGCCTGCTTCCAACGAAGCGCCGCGCAGCCCTTCCGCGACGCTCGCGAGCGCCTCGTCGAAGCGATCGGCGCTCATCGCGATGCGCGCCGACACCGCGCGAACCTCGGGGTCGTCAGGGATCGTCGCGAGCAGGGCCAACGCCTCGTCGACCTTCCCGTGGTCTTCCAGGATCAACGCGGCCGTACGGGCGACGCGGCTGCGCTCGGAGTCGAGCATCCTTGGCCATTTTTCGACCGGCAAGTCCGCGAGCACCCCCGCGGCGGCTTCGCGCGCGCTGCCGATCCAGGGGGGACGATCGATCGCCGGACGCACCTCCCCCAACGCGACCAACCGGCCCGAGAGCGCCTCGACCCCGTCGTTGTTGTGCGCCGCCAGCGCGAGCCTGCGGGCCCGGTACACCCGCGTCGCGTCGGAGCTCGCGAGCGCGTCTGCGATCGCGCGGGTGAGCAGGTCATCGCGGACCCGCGACAGGCCTCCCGCCCCCTTGACCCATAGGCCCGCGAGCACGTCGGGGCGATGCGGCCAGCTCGCGAACGCCGACTTGGCCCACTTTTCGGCCGATTCGAGATCGCGATCGGCGATGAACGCGCGGATCACGACGTCCGCGCCGTCGGCGTTCTCGAGGGGCGCGGCGAACGCGACGGCCATGCTCGGGGCGCCCTGACCGTAGGCGAGCCACGCAAGTCCGAGCGGCACGACGTCAGGCGCCTCAGCGGCGTACTCGGCGAGGGCGCCCGGCTCGGCGAGCCCGAGGCCGACCTCGTGCCAGGTCCACACCGCCGCCGCGCGCGGATCCTGGAGGGACAACGTCTCGTAGACGGCCTGCGACTCGTAGCCGAACCGCGCCGCGTCCGAAGCCTCGAGGAACACCTGGTGGGCCGGCCAGGCGTCGGGGTTCTTGTCGTCCACAAACGGGGTGAGCAAAGCCATCGCGTCGGAGGGCCGACCCTCCGCGACCGCCACGCGCGCACGCTCGACCGCGAGGTCCACGTCCGTCGCGTACGCCGCCGCGACGAACAGGATCACCGAGGGCGAGCCGCGATCGCCGCGAGCACGCCGGGTGGCACGTAGCGCGACACGTCGCCGCCGTTCTGTGCGATCTCCTTTACGAGGCTCGACGACACGAAGATGTTCGCGGGGTCCGTGAGCAGAAACAACGTCTCGACGCCGGCCATGTCGCGGTTCGCGAGGCCGTTTCGGAACTCCATGTCAAAGTCGGACAAGGCGCGCAGGCCGCGCAGGATGACGTTGGCACCGTTCGCACGGCACGCGTCGACCAGGAGCCCGCGGAACTCGATCACCCGCACGTTCGGTATGCCCGCACACGCCGCAGTTAGCAGCGCCATGCGCTGATCCAGGTCGAACCAGTAACGCTTGGCGTCGTTGTGTCCGGCTGCGACGAGGACCTCGTCGAACAGCACCGCTCCACGGCGCACCACGTCGATGTGTCCGAACGTTGGTGGATCGAACGACCCGGCATACATCGCGACGCGCGCCATCTCGCCTCCGGGCCGCAGTGTAGCGGAACTCGCCGCCCATGGTTGCGGGTTCGGGATACCGTGCTGTCCAAGCTCCGGAGGTTCGATGACCGTACCCGTCGCCATCCTCGGCGCCACCGGCATGGTGGGCCAACGCGCAGTCTCCCTGCTGCGCGGGCACCCGTTCCTGCGCGTCGCCGTCCTGGCCGCTTCGGAGCGGAGCGCTGGCAAGAAGTACCGCGACGCGTGCAAGTGGGTCGTGCCCGGCGAGGCGTACGGGGGCCTCGGAGACGCGATCATCGAGCCGTGTGACCCGGGGCGGTTGACCGCGCTTTGCGGGCGCCCCGGCATCGCGGTCTCCGCGTTGGACACGGAGCCTGCGAGGGAGCTCGAGCGCGCGTTCGCGCGGGCAGGTTGGGCTGTCACGAGCAACGCCTCCGCGTACCGGATGGACGACGACGTGCCCCTGTTGGTTCCCGAGATCAACGCAGACCACCTCGCGGTGACGACCCGCCAGGGCAACATCGGGATCGGCGGGGCCCCGCCTGGCGTCCTCGTGTGCAACTCGAATTGCACGGCGATGCCGCTGGTGACAACGCTCGCGCCGCTCCTGCGCGAGGTCGGGGTGGAAGCGGTGTGCATCGCGACGTACCAGGCGGTGTCGGGCGCTGGCTACCCCGGCGAGAGCGCCATCGACATGATCGGCAACGTGCGGCCGCACCCCGGGAACGAAGAGGAGAAGCTCGCCCTCGAACCTCAGAAGATGCTCGGCACCCTGCGCGACGGTCGCATCGTCCACGCCGACTTCGCGCTGTCCGCGCGGTGTGTGCGGGTCCCCGTGCTCGACGGTCACCTCGTCGCCGTGCAGGTCAAGACGCGCACGCCGATCTCTCCGTCCGACGCCACTGCGCTGATCGCCGGGTACACCCACGAGCTCGACCTCCCCTCCGCAGCCACGCCGCTCAACGTGTTCATCGACGGGCGCGACCGCCCGAACGCAAAGATGGACCTGATGGTCGGCAACGGCATGGCGACGAGCTTTGGCCGCGTCGAGCGCTGCGCCGTGATGGGGCTGAAGTACTTCGCGCTGTCGCACAACACGATCCGCGGCGCGGCGGGGTCCGCCATCCTGAACGCCGAGCTGCTCGTCCGGACCGGGCGGGTGGCGTCGTGATCCTCGCGCTGGCGTTGTTCGGGTGCGGGGGCACCGCCGAATTCGGCACGATCGAGGGCCTTGGGTACGAGTGGGTGTTCTTCAATCACCGGCTTTCGTACCTGCAGGCGGACGTCGCTCCGGCGTCCGATACCGGCGGTCGTGAGGGGCAGTTCGCGGTGGTCGGCGGCACGTCCACGACGGGTGTGGCCCCCGACCTCGAGCCGACCTGCAACCCCGACGAGTGCGGGGAGTTCCCGGTACATGACAGCGCGAACGTTCGCTTGGACGCGGCGTTCCTGGTCGCGAGCGGCATCCGTTCGGGGACGGGTTCGGTCGACCTCGAAGCGGGCAGCGAAGGTGCGTCCGGGACGGCGACGATCGATCTGGTCGGCGCGAAGGGCTCCGTGGCGGTCGCGATCGCGGGCCTGACGTTCGACACCAACCACCTCACCGCCGACGCGATCGAGCACTGCTACGATCCTGCGTTCGGCTGGCATCCGACGCGCATCGCGGTGGCGCTCGGTGAGCCGACGCTCGACGGAGACACCGTCACCGTCGACGTGACCGCGTCGTTCGCAGCTGGGAACAGCCTGGAAGACGAGCGAAAGTGCGTGGACGAGATCAACGAGCAGGCGGTCGCCGCGATTCACGTCGTCGTCGCTGCGGTCGCAGGAAACGATGTGACCGTGACGACGCAGGACCTCACCCAGGGCGCCGAGTACGCCGCTGGCAACGTTCCATTCACCCCTGACCCGCAGCCCGATCCGGACCCAGCGACCCGCGCGCTGACGCTCGACACCACAGACGCCGTGCTCGGCTGGACGAAGCTCGACTACACGTTCCACGCGGGCGACCCGGACGGGCGCGGTGGCTACCTCCGCAGCGTGCAGATCGACGCTGACGCGGCGACGGGGCTCGCGTCGGGGCACGCGAACAACTACTCGCCGGGCACCCAACTGTCGGGCTTTGTGTACGACTTCGCGGGGACGGTCGAGGCGATCGCGGTCCCCGGCGCCGCGATCACCCGCGCGTCGTACACGGCTGAGCTGCCCGCCGCGCTCGACGACGGCGGCGTCCCAGTCGTGACGACGTTCCCGCTGTAGGGCGCGTTCACAGCGCGTTCACACGGGTTTCGCCGGCGTTTCCGCAACCCCATTGAATGCGTGGGTACGAAGGAGGCACTGGAGGTTCCGATGCCCCGACTCGCTCTGATTCCCCTGTTCCTGGTCGCGCTCGCCGCCTGTGACGACTTTGAGGGCGACCTGAAGCACCTCACGTTCTCCACGAACCTGCGCGTTGGACTTGCTGCGTGGACGCCTGCACAGGCCGTGGCCGCGGGGACCCCGATCCAGGCGCGCGCGGAGTCCATTCTTGGCCGCGAGACCCAGCCCGAACACCCCGTCGTGCGGGGCTCGGTGCGGGGTGGCGTGGCGCGAGTGGCCGACGACGACTGCGAGGCGTGCGTGCGCTTCGTCGGCGCCACCGGCGCGCGTGCGCGCGTCGGGTATTCGATGGACGACGTCTACGACGAGTTCCGCGTGCGCTTCGAACCCGCGACGAGCTTCGATCTATTGCTCGGCGACGGGTCCAGCGACGACCTCGTTCTCGTTGCGGGCAAGACAATCCCGTTCGGCGTCACCGTTCAGGACGCCCGCGGGCGCGCCCTCGGCTACGACCCCGGACAGCTCGAGGTCTCCGGCACCGGCCCCGTCTCGGCGTGGCAGGACGAGGAGGTCCTGGTGTTGGTCGAGGTGGACGGGGTCCCGGGCGACCAGGGTGCGGTCGCGCTTACGTACGCCGGCAAGCCGCTCGGGACGCGAGCCATCACGATCGTTTCGGCGGACGACGTGGTCCGAAACGAGAAGATCTGCCCGCCCAAGCCCGAAGCCTGCGACTCGTTCCTGGTCGCGTCGTACACCGCCGACGGGAGGCGTGTGCTCGGCGCGCTCGACACCTGGGAAGGTCGCCCGGTGGGGCCCTGGGGCGAAGTCAAAGCGCGATAGCCTGAGCCGGGCTGTTCGCGAGCCGGCGCGGACCTGATAAAGCGGGTTGGAGGTTCCCAAATGGATCCCAGGACTCGGAACATCGCGATCGCCGCTGTCGCCCTCGTGGTGTGTCTCGCGATGATGCCCGTCTGCGCCGGGGTGGTCGGGGTCGTGGGCGTGCTCGGCGCCGCGGGTGTAGCGGGTGGCGCCTACGGGACGGTAAAAGCCAACGAAGCCCATGAGCGCAGCGGCGACGCCAGTTCGGCCGCCGACGCCGAGGCGGCCGCACGAGCGCGGGAAGAGGAACGTACGCGGGCCACCCAGGCGCCTACACCCCCACCAAAGGCGGAGCCTCAGCCCAAGCCCGACTTTGATCCGAGCGATCCACTCGGCGGCATCTGACGCGGATCAGCGCGCTAGGCGTCGCGGAAGCGACCCTCTTCGAGGACGAGGCGTCGCGGAAAGCGCGCCGCCAGCTCGTGGCTGTGCGTGACCACGACGAGCGTGCTGCCAAGCTGCTCGTTCAGGTCCATGAACACATCGAACACGCTGCCCGACGTACGCGGATCGAGGTTGCCCGTCGGTTCGTCCGCGAGCACGAGCCCCGGGCCCATCACGAGCGCGCGGGCGATCGCGACCCGCTGCTGCTCGCCACCCGAAAGCTCGCCCGGCTTGTGCTCCAACCGGTGCCCGATGCCGACGGCGTCCAACAGGGCTTTGGCGCGGGCGCGCGAGACCTCGACGGACCCGCCGGCGAGCCGGACCGGGATGCTCACGTTGGAGATCGCGGTGTGTTCGGGCAGCAGGTTGTGCGCCTGGAACACGAAACCGATCGAGCGGTTGCGCATGCGATGACGCACCGCAGGCGGCTGGGCGCTCACGTCGACGCCGTCCAGCGTCACCTGGCCCGACGTCGGATGATCGAGGAGGCCTAACAGGTGAAGGAACGTCGACTTCCCGGCACCCGATGGCCCGAGGATAGCGACGCGCGTGCCGGGCTCGAGCACGAGGTCGACCGCGGCCAACACGCGGATCTGCTCGCCGGCCTTCTCGTAGACCTTCGTGAGCGACTTCAGCTCGACGCGTACCCCGCTCACTTCTTGAGCTCTCTGCACGCCGGGGCGTCGCCCATGTCGCACGCCTTCACGAACATCGCGTGGGCTTCGTCCTTCGACTTCTCGAGCCCGAGCAGACCGTCGCGGCGAACGACCCCGATGTTGCGACAACCCGTCGCGTTGGCGCCGTCACACGCCTTCTGGAACGCCGCCAACATGACCGAGCCCTGGTCGTTTACGTTCGCTTTGATCAGCCCGACGCCAAAATCCAGGCACGCGTCGAGATCACCTGCATCACAGGCCTTTCCCAACCACACGGTAGCCTCGGCGGGAGGGCCGTTGTTCGCACGCTTGATGCACGCCTTCACCGACGGCTCTTTCGAAGTACAGCCCGTCTCCCACGCCGAGAGGGCCCCTGGAACATCGACGTCCCCACCGTGGCCCGCCCACCGCATCGAGCCGAGGTTGCTGCATCCAGCGACCTCCCCCCCGTCGCAAGCCGCCTTGAACATGGCGCGCGCCCTTACTTTATCGCCATTTTCGCAGTTGTTGAGCTGCAATCCAAGCTCATTGCAGGAGTCAGCGTTGTTCAACGCGACGCCCCGCTCGAACCAGGTGCCAGCCGCCGTGCCGCAGGCGAAGGGGCTCGCTGGCGTCTTCAACAAGGTGCCGCGCGCCTTGCACGCGATCCCGGAGCCCCCATAGCAGGCCCGCTCAAACCACGTCGCCGCGGCGAACGGATCGGCCGCCTGCCCCGCCAGGCCCCCGTTCACGATGACGCCCGCGTTGCGGCAGGCATCGGCGAACCCCAGGTTGCACCCCCGTACGACGCGCTCGAATCCTTCGGGCTTGCCGTCTTTGGCGAGGATCACGCCCGCGTCGTTGCACGCGGTGCCGACGCTCAGGTGATCACAGCGCCACGCCTGCGCAAACAACCCGCCGTCGTCGGAACAGACCTCGGTGGTCAAAGAATTCGTCGAAGATGCACATCCCAAGGAGCTGCCCGACCGGCCTACGTCGCCCATGCAGAACTGCCCGTCCCGTGTCCCTGCATACTCGAACAGCTCGCCCTGCTCCGACTCGACGAGCTTGACCTCGAGCACCGTCAGGCCTTTCGCTTCGAGATCCGCACGCACCTCGGCCGTCCCGTCACCACACGCAAACAGCGCCAAAAGACCGATCATTCGTACCTCAGCCCCTCGACCGGGTCGAGCGAAGCGGCGCGCCAGGCCGGATACAGCGTGGCTAGGAAGCAGATCACGAAGGCGGCGGCAGCGATCACCACGACGTTCTGCCACTCGACGACGACCGGCAGGTGCGACAGGAAGTACACGTCCGTCTCGAGCGGGTACTTGTACCAGTCCAGGAATTTGCAGCCGAGCAGGCCGAGCGCAGTCCCTGCGAGGGTACCGAACAGCCCGATCACCGACCCTTCGATGACGAAGATTCTTAGGATCGCGGACTCTGAGGCGCCCATCGCCTTGAGGATCGCGATCTCGCGCCCTTTGGTGATCACGACCATGATCAACGTCGTCACGATCAACAGCGCGGCGTTGCCGACGATCAGGAACAGGATCGTGCCCATGACCTGCTTCTCGAGCTCGAGGGCCTCGAACAGCGGCTGATTCAGCTCTTTCCAGTGCCGCGTGTAGTACGGGTACAGCAGCGCGAGATCGATCGCGTCCGAGATCTCTTCGACCCGATCGATGTCATCGACCTTCAGTTCGATGCCTGTCGCCGCGTTTCCGACCTCCAGGAACGCCTGGGCATCGGCGTTTGCCACGTACGTCCACTTCGTGTCGTATTCGTACATTCCCGAGTCGTAGATCGCGAGCACACGAAAGCCCCGCACGCGAGGCACGGGAATGCCCATCAGGCCGGTGCCGCCACCGAGTGGGTCGATCACCTGCACCTTTCCGCCAGGCCCCACGACGAGCTGTTCAGCGAGGTCCGCGCCGAGCAAGATGCACGGCAGCGCGGGCTCGTCGGCCGCTGCGGCGGGAGCCCCGCCGGGAACGCCTTCGGGGACCACCGGCGGGAGCGGAGGTGGGGCGCTCGGAAATGCAGGACAGGGCTGCGCCATGCGCGCGAACAGCGCAGCGCGGGCCTCCGGCGTGTCGACCGGGCCTTCGGGACCGAGGACGAGGTCGTCGCGCACGGCGGTGATGTCACCCGTGCGAATCGGATCAAGACCCTTCAAGATGATGCCCGCGACGGACGTGGGCGTGCGAGCCATCGCCTCCGAATACGTGAACGGCGCGGCCGCTGTCACCCCGGGGATCGCCTGCACCTTGGGCAGGATGGAGTCTGGCTCTTCGATCAAGCCACCGTACTTCAGCACGACGATGTGTGCGTTCGCGCCCAGGATCTTGTCGCGCAGGTCGACCTCGAACCCCTCCATCACCGACAACACGATATTCACGGTGGCGACGCCGACCACCACCCCGATGATCGAAAGCGCCGCCACGATCGACAGGAACGGCTCTTCGCCCTTTCGCGCGCGGAGCTCGAACGCCCGGCGGATCGCGAACCGTCCGATCAGCACGGCCACGTACACGGGAACCACGATCGGAAGGAACGCCAACGCGAGCAGGATCAACACGACCCGACGCAGATCAACGGTCATCCCGAGGTGCCGCATCGCGATCCACCACTCGGCGCTGTAGCTCGCCCCGTTCTCTGGGATCGGAGGCAGGGCCGCGAAGTCCACGTGGGCCCGTCGCCGAGCCTCTGGCGTCACTTCGACGTCACCCATGAGCTTCCGGGCGGTGCGTCGGGAACAAGATGACCTCGCGGATCGATGTGCGGCCCGTGAGCAGCATCACGAGGCGATCGATGCCGATCCCCTCGCCCGCAGTGGGCGGCATGCCGTAGGCGAGCGCGCGGATGTAGTCGGCGTCAAAGTGCATCGCCTCGGCGTCGCCAGCGTCCTTCGCCTTGACCTGCGCTGCGAAGCGCTCGGCCTGGTCGACGGGATCGTTCAGCTCGGTGAACGCGTTCGCGAGCTCCCACCGCGCGACGTAGAGCTCGAAGCGGTCCGTCCGATCCGGGTCCCCATCGCTGCGGCGCGCGAGCGGCGAGATCTCGGCGGGGAAGCCGGTGACGAACGTGGGGTTGACGAGGTTCGGCTCGACGTAGTGCTCGAACAGCTTCTCCCACCACCGGCCGAACGTGTGCGGAAGCGCGTCGGTGGAGCCGTTCTTTTCGACCCAGAACGCCGTCATCCGCGCCGAGTCGCGCAGCTCGTGGAGCGAGAGCCCCGTCGCCTCGCTGATCAACACGTCCATGTCCGCGCGACGGAACGGCGTCGTGAAGTCGATGTCCATGTCGTTGAACTTGATCTGGTGCCCGCCCGTGACCTGCACACACACGCCCGAGAGCAGCGTCTCGGTCAGGTCCATTAGCTCCTTGTACGTCGCCCACGCCCAGTAGAACTCGAGCATCGTGAACTCGGGGTTGTGCTTGTGCGACAGCCCCTCGTTCCGGAAGTTGCGGTTGACCTCGAACACCCGCTCCATACCGCCCACGATCAGCCGCTTGAGGAACAGCTCGGGGGCGACGCGCATGTACAGGTCGATGTCGAGCGCGTTGTGGTGCGTGATGAACGGACGCGCCGTCGCACCGCCCGGGATCGTCTGCATCATCGGGGTCTCGACCTCGATGAAGTCGCGCGCATGGAAGAAGTCGCGAATGTACCGGACCACCGCCGACCGCGTGCGGAACGTCGCCTGCGACTCGGGGTTCATGAACAGGTCGACGTACCGCTGCCGCGACCGCAGCTCCACGTCCGACAGCGTGTGGAAGCGGTCGGGGAACGGCGAAAGGTTCTTCGCAGCGAACTTTCCGTCCTTCGCTTGCACCGACAATTCGCCGGTCTTCGTGCGCATGAGCGTGCCGTGCGCCCACACGAAGTCACCGATATCGATCCCCTTCAGCACGGAGAACGCGGCCTCACCGACCTCTTCGCGACGCGCGTACACCTGGATGAAGCCGGCGCGGTCCTGCAGGCGCAGGAACATCGCCTTGCCCATGACGTTGCGGAACATCACCCGACCGGCCACAGCGACCTCGCCGGGAATGACCGTCTTCGGGTCCAAAGACCCCTCACACGCGGTGTGAAGCTCGGCGGAGGTATGCGTGGGGACGAGCCCGACAGCAGAAGGATAGGGCTCTTGCCCCGAGGCGCGCATGGCATCGAGCTTCTCGAGCCACTTTGGATCGAAGGTGTACATGCGCCGCCGTGTAACCCGGCCGCCAGTTAGAGCGGGCCCCTGTCCGGAGTCCGCATGTACGTCGTCGCTCTGATCTCTTCGCTGTTTGCCTGCAACGGCGAAATGCCGACCCTCCCCGGCACGTCCGGCACCCCAGGGACGCCGGGCACCACGACCGCACCCGACGGGACCCCGGCTGCGCCGGTCGACGCCCTCGGCCTGCACATCCGCGCGGTCGGACCGGATCGCGTCGGCCCGACGCGCATCCTTGTGCACGTGCGCCCCGACTTCTTCGAGGCCGGCTACGTCGGCGGGCTCCCGCCGGAAGGCACCGAGATTGCGATCGTGCCGGAGGTCGTTGGGGAGTGGACGGTCAGCGCGTCGGACGCGCTTTCGTTCGCGCCCAAGGAAGGCCTGCGCCCCGACACGGCCTACCAGGTCGTCGTGAAGCATGTCGGCGACGGGCGCGCGGTTCACGACCCCGTCGGCCACGCCTGGACGCACGCGTTCAAGACGCCGCCGTTCCAGTTCGCGCGGCTCGGCCTCGTCCAGCACGACGCCGACGACGGCGAGCTCACCGTGGACGTGTTGTTCACCGCGGCGGTCGATTCGAAAGACGCCGCAAAGAGCCTGTCGTTCACGTTCCAGGACGCTCCCGTGAAGCCAGTCCGCATCGTGGCCGGCGATGACCCGTGGGAGCTGCGCGCGACGTTCAAGGGAAAACAATTCCGCGAAGCCGGCGTGCTCGCGATTGACGTCGCGGCCGGGGTCCCCTACACGTTCGACAAACAGATCGTCGCGCCCGCGGCCCACGGCGACCTGCCCGTTCGGCCGGGCGCGCCGATCACCATCCACGCCGCCAAGCTCCGCGAGGGCGGCAGCGGCTTCTACGTCGACGTGATCTGCTCGGACGCCTCAGTGCCGACGACCCGGTACTTCTGGGACGACGTCGACTACACCGACTACAACGTGACCACGCGCTGCCAGCTGTCCGACCAGGAGGCGCGCCAGGCCGTGCATTTTGACCCCGAAGCCGCGGTCAGCGTCGCGTCCGCGCCCGGTGGGTTCCGGATCTTTGCGCCGCTCGAACGCGGGACGTACAAGCTCCGCATCGACGCAGGCGCGGTGAGCGTCGACGGCGGCGTACTCAACGACGCCTTTGAGACCGAGCTCGAGGTGAAGGCCCGCAAGCCGACCGTCGCGTTCGCGACCCAGGGCCGCTACCTGCCGCGCACCGCGTGGACCGAGCTCCCCGTGCGCCACCGCAACGTCGACCTCGCCGACGTCGAGATCCGCCACGTGCCCGACGCGAACCTGATCTACTGGATGACCGCCTCCGAGGACCGGCCCGACAACCGCACGTCTGACCTCGTCGCGAAGCAGCAGATCCACCTCGCTGGCAAGGATGACGAAGACACCACCACCTGGGTGGACGTGCGCAGCCTCGTCAACGCCCCCGAACGCGGCGTCTACGAGGTGCGCATCCGCGCGAAGGCCAAGCCCGAGGAGAAGGTCGAGGACAACGACACCGGCTGGCGGCCAGAGCCGGAGGTGACAGACGACGGCTACCGCGTGGTCGCGGAGACCGCGGCGCAGCTGTTGCTGACCGACATGCACCTGATCGCGAAGCTCTCGACGCCCGAGCCCGGTCGAAAGGCCCCGTCCCAGGTCACCGCGTGGACGATCGGCGTCGTCGACAACGCCCCGGTCAGCGGGGCCGAGCTGCGGCTCGTGCGCGCGTCCGGGAAGACCGTAGGCACGTGTACGACGGACGCCGCCGGCGGCTGCAGCATCGACGTCCCCGCCATGACCCTCGGTGAAGAGCCGCCCGTGGCGCTGATCGCGCGCAAGGGAGACGACCTCACGTTCGTCGAGTTCGAAGACCTGCGCGTCCAGGCCGAGACGGACGTCACAGGCGCGGCGTGGACGACCGACACGCCCTACCGCGCGGCGGTGATCTCCGACCGCGGCGTATACCGACCAGGCGACACCGCTCACCTCGTCGCGATCGTGCGCGACCGCGCACACGGCGCGCCCGCGGCCCGGCTCCCCGTCGTCCTGCACCTCATCGACCCCCAGGGGAAGCTGAACAAGAAGATCGTGCTCGCCACGAACGACGCCGGGCTCGTGTCCGCCGACGTGCCGTTCGCCGATTTCGCGCGCACGGGCCGCTGGCGCGCGCGGTTCGACGTCGCCGACAAGTCGGTCGGGCAGGTGCCGTTCTCGGTCGAAGAGTTCGTCCCAGAACGCATGCGCGTCACCGCCTCCGCAGACCGCCCCGAAGGGGGTTCCGCGTCCGAGCCTACGGCGCTCACCGTCGAGGCGCGCTGGCTGTTCGGCGCGTCGGCCGACGGCAGCAAGATCGAGGTCCAGTGCCACGCTGAAGCGGGCTCCTTCGCGCCCGCCGGCCGTGAGGCGTTCGCGTTCGGGCTCGCCGACGTAGACGCCCAGGGCCACACCTCGATGACGCTCGGCACGATTACGGGTGTGATCGGCGCGGACGACAAGGCTCAGCTCGCCTGCCCACCTCCCGCCCACGGCGCCGGCGTCAGCGGTCCGGTCGATGTCATCGCGGACGTCGCCGTGTTCGAGGGCGACTCCGGCCGCACCACGTCCGCCCACGTGAAGGTGCCCGCGCACCCCGAGAAGTACTACCTCGGCCTGCAGGCCCCGCGCGGGAAGCTCGCCACCACCGGCCCCACCAGCGTCAGCGGCATCGTCGTCGGGTGGGATGGCAAGACGGCGGCGACCAAGCCGAAGACCGTGTCGCTCGAATTCCAGCGCCTCGAGACCGAGTACGGCTGGATGTGGGACGCCGACGGCGGCTCGGACTACCGCCGCATGACGCGCCGCTCGCGCGAAGACGGCGAAGACGTCACCGTCGCCGCGGACGGCTCGTTCTCGGCGTCGTTCTCGCCGTCGGACGCGTCTTCGGACTACCTCGTGATCGCGACCGCCGGGAACGCGCGCACGGAGCTGCTCATCCAGGGCGCCGGCTGGTACAGCCGCTGGAGCTCGTCGGAAGATCAGACGCCGCGGCCCGATCGCCCGGACGCCGTGCGCATCGAGACACCTACCGACCTGCGCGTGGGCGAGACCGCGACGGCGAAGTTCGTTTCCCCGTGGGCCGGCCGCGCGCTCATGGCCGTGGAGACGGATCACGTCGTCTCGAGCGAGTGGATCGACGTCCCTGAAGGGGCGGCGACCTGGTCATTCTCGTTGCCCGAATTCGCGCCGAACGCCTACGTCACCGCGTTGATCGTGAAGGACCCGCGCGGCGAGACGAGCGGCGCGTGGCTACCGGACCGCGCGTTTGGTGCCACCAGCGTGCGCACCATCCCGGAGGCGTACGTCCACGACGTGAAGATCACGGCGCCCGCCGAGGTGAAGCCGTACGACCACTTCGAGGTCGCGCTCGACCTCGGCCCGCAAGATGGCCCGACCTACGCGACTGTCGCAGCGGTCGACGAAGGCATCCTGTCGCTCACCAAGTTCGCCGACCCCGATCCGTCCGCGCAGATCTTCGAGAAGCGGCGCCTCGGCGTGGACAGCTTCGAGACCGTCGGGTGGACGCTCGCGATGCCTCCGGGAGGCCCGTCCTCGCGGACCGGCGGCGACGACGAGGAGACGTCCGGTGGTCGCGTTCAGGGCGTTCGCCCCGTCGCGCTTTGGTCGGGTGTGTTGTCTGTCCCTGCGGACGGCAAGCTGAAGGTCGGCTTCGACGTGCCGAGCTACCGCGGCTCGCTGCGCGTCATGGCCGTCACCGCCGGCAAGGTGCGTACCGGTCACGCAGCCACGAGCGTCGCCGTCCGCGACCCGCTCTCGCTCACCACGACGCTTCCGCGGTTCCTGACCGGGGACGACACGGCGAAGATCCCCGTCGGGATCACGAACCTCTCGGGCCGCGATCGCGAGGTCACCGTCACCATCCAGGCGACCGAACTGCCCGACGGCGACCCCGCCGCCCTCGCGGGTCCCAAGCCCGGCGACGTGATCAGCTTCCCCGCCGGCAACGAGCGCAAGGTCCACATCGGCGTCGGCGCGACCGAGACCGTCGTGTTCGACCTCACCGTCGGACGCGCCCCGGCCGGCGTCGGCCTTCGGGTCACCGCGAAGTCGGGTGAGCTCGAGTCGAAAGAGGAGCTCGCGCTCCCGATCATGCCGTCCCAGCCGGAAGTCCGTCGCGTCACGCGGTACGCGCTGGACAACGGCGCCCTCGACGTCACGCCGCACCTCGCGGAGTGGCTGGCGGGCACCGAGCGCACGACGTTGTGGGTGACGACGAACCCGTACGCGCCGGCGCTGGCGCACCTCCCTGCGCTCGTCCGCTACCCGCACGGCTGCATCGAACAGACCACCTCGGCCACGCGGCCGCTGCTTTACGCCGGCGCGCTGCTCGCCGACATCGCGCCTGAGACGCTCGAGAAGAACAACGTGGACGCGATGGTCGCGTCGGGCATCGAGCGCGTGATCGGCATGCAGACTGCGTCCGGTGGCTTCGCCTACTGGCCTGGAGGGAGCTCGGCGGACCCGTGGGGGACGGCGTACGCGACGCACATGCTGATCGACGCGAAGGCCGCAAAACACGCGGTCCCCCAGCGCGCCCTCGACGACGCGATCGGGTGGCTCTCCCGAGACGCCGACAAGCAGGCGCCCGACATGGCACCTGACCACGCGCGCGCGTACGCCCAGTACGTGCTCGCCGTCGCCGGCAAGGGCCGGCCCGCGCTGGCGCGCTCGATGCTCACGGCCCTCGAGAAGGACCCGCGAAACCTCCTCGGCGAGGATCGCTACCTGCTCATGGCGGCGATCTACAAGTCCGGCGATCGGCGCTACGAGGACGCGCTCAAGAAGCCCGACGCGAGCCCCGTCCGCGACGATCGCTGGTGGAACCGCTCGTACGGGTCCGATCTGCGATCGCGCGGAGTGATGTTGTCGACGTACTACGATCTGTTCGGGCGGGACGCCGATGGGGAAGCCCTCGCAGACGTGCTTTCCACCGCGCTCGGCACGCAGCCCTCGTCGCAGTACTACACCACCCAGGAGATGGCGTGGGGCGTCACGGCGCTCGGCAAGTGGGTCGGCAAGCCCGCCCCGCTCACGTCGTCCGGCGTCTCGATCGACGGCGCCTCGGCGAAGCCGCTCACCAGCAAGAGCGGCAACGGGACCTCGTACCGTTTCAAGAGCGGGTCGCTGGCGGGGAACGTTTCGGTGTCGGCTGCGGCGGCCGGTCCGGTTTGGGTCGTCGAGACCATCCAGGGCGTGCGAAAGGTCAACGACGCGGCGTATGGCGGCGTCGGGCTGTTCGTGAAGCGCGAGCTGCTCGACGTCTCTGGCCGCCCGATCGGCCTCGGCTCGATCCCGCTCGGCCAGGCCGCGTTCGTGCGGCTCACCGTGACGAACACCTCAGGCCGCGACCTCGACGACGTCGCCCTCACCGACCGCCTCCCCGCCGGGTTCGAGATCGAGAACGCCCGCCTCGGGCGCGGCGCGTTGCCCGACTGGGCGTCGGAGGACTCCACCTGGACGCCCGACTACCTCGACCTGCGCGACGACCGCGTCCAGGTGTACGGAGCGCTCTCCCGCGGCAGCGAGGCCGAGGTCGTATACGCGGTGCGCGCCGTGACGGCCGGTTCGTTCACGTGGCCCGACGTTGGCGCCGAATCGATGTACGACCCCAAGACGTGGTCGCGCGCGCGGCCCGAGTCGATCAAGATCGTCGGCCCGTGGTGATCGCGTCGTGCGGCGGCGAGTAGCCACCGCGGTCACCGCTCTCGTTGCGGTCCTCGCAGCGACCCTGTCGCTGGCGTGGATCGTTCCGCTGCCCGAGCGCCTCGCGACGCCCGGCTCGCCGACGCTGCGCTACGCTGACGGCACGGTCGCGCACGTGTACCTCGCGCC
>CANNIZ010000081.1 GCA_947505245.1 Pseudomonadota bacterium
CCGAGGTGAAGCCCGCCGAGGTGAAGCCCGCCGAGGTGAAGCCCGCCGAGGTGAAGCCCGCCGAGGTGAAGCCCGCCGAGGTCATTCCAGGTACGCTGCCGACGACGGTGGAGCCGACCGTGCCCAAGGGGCCGCCGGCCGCGCCCGGCACACCCGGCAAGCTCACGATCAACCTCGCAGGGGTTGGTTGGGCCGACGTCTATGTCGACGACGTGAAGATCGCGAAGACGGCCCCGTTCAAGGACCTCACGATCACGGCCGGGCAGCACCTCGTGGTCGTGGTCAACAACCGCAGCGGCTTCACCTACGAGCAGACGATCACGGTCGAACCTGGCGCGGCGGTCGTGATCAACGCGTCGAAGGGGGGCACGCCGCCCGCGGCACCGGTTCCGACGCCAGACGCGCCGTGGGGCCCGCTGCCGCAGTAGCGGGCGTCGCTCGGGGATGGCGCGGTCCGCGGCATCCCGGCCGTCGGCACCGTGGCTGCCGCGCGCCTACTTGTAGAGCGCGTCCAGGATCGAGGAGTACTTTTCTTCGACGGCGCGGCGCTTGACCTTGTGCGAGGCCGTCAGCAGGCCGTTTTCCACCGTGAGGTCTTCCGGCAGGAACGCGAGGGCCTTGACCGTCTCGAACGAGGGCAGCTGCTTGTTGATCGTGTCCACGACGTCCTGAACGAGCGCGCGTACCTCGGGACGGCCAGCGAGATCGGCGTAGTCGGCAAACGGGAGCCCGCGGTCTCGCGCCCAGCGGCCCGTGACCTCCTCGTTGATCGCGACGAGCGCGGTGACGTAGGGGCGACGATCGCCGTGAACCACGACGTGGGAGACGTAGGCGCATTGACCGCGCAGCAGGCCCTCGAAGTGCGCAGGCGCCACGTTCTTGCCGCCCGAGGTGACGATGATCTCCTTCTTGCGGTCCGTCAGCTTGAGGTGCCCGCTGTCGAGCAGCACGCCGACGTCTCCAGTGCGGAGCCAACCGTCGGGGGTGAGCGCCTCAGCGGACAGGTCGGGGAGCTTGTAGTAGCCGGTCATCACGCCGCGGCCCTTGATGAGGACCTCACCGTCCTGCGCGACGCGGAGCTGGGTGCCGGGAATCGGCCTGCCGACGGTGCCGAAGACGACGTCGGGAGGGCGGTTGAGGCAGGTGGCGGCGCTCGACTCGGTCAGGCCGTAGCCTTCGAGGACGAGCAGACCGCAGGTGTCGAAGAACTGGCCGACTTCTTTGGAGAGCGGCGCCGCGCCACTGATGCAGAACCGGATGCGGCCCCCGAACCGCTGACGCACCTGGCTGAACACGAGGCGGTCGGCGACGGCGGCTTTGGCGCGCAGCATGGCGCCTGGCGCGCGGCCGGCCTGGCGCTCGAGCGAAACCTGCGCGCCGACGTCCACGGCCCACTGGAACGTGCGGTACGTCATGCCGCCCGACTCGCGCGCACCGGTGACGATGCGGTTGTAGGCCTTCTCGAACACGCGCGGCACCGCCGCCATGAACGTGGGCTGCGTCTCCTGCAGGTTCTGCATCAACGACTCGACGTCGCCCGCGATGACGGTGGGGATGCCGAGGCGCACGAACAGGACCTCGAGCACCTTCGCGAACACGTGCGCGAGGGGCAGGAACAGGAACTGCTTGTCGGCTGGCGTCAGCAGTTGGAGCGCGTCGATCGCCTCCGCCTCGTACATCCACGCGTCGTGCGTGAGCATCACGCCCTTCGGCCGGCCGGTTGTTCCCGACGTGTAGATGAGCGTCGACAGGCGGCTCGGGGAGATGCCCGCCCGCGCGACATCGTAGTCGTCGGGGTGGGCGGCCGCCCATGTGGCGCCTTTGGCGGCGAGCGTCGCGAGGGAGATCACGAACGCGTCCTCGGGGACGGCGTCGAACGCGATCACCAGCTTGACCGAGGAGACGCGGGCGCGCAGGGCGACGATGCGCTCGGCCTGCGCGGCGGTGTCGACAAACACGGCCACCGCGTCGCAATCGGCGATCACGAACGCGACCTCGTCGGGCGTGCTCGACGGGTAGATGGTGGTGGTGGCGGCGCCAGCGCACTGGATGGCGAAGTCGGCGAGCACCCAATCGACGCGCGTGGCGCCGATGATGCACACGCGCTGCTCGCTGGTGATCCCGTGGGCGAGGAGCCCGTTCGTGAGCGCGCGTACGCGCTGGCCGGCCTCCCGCCACGTGAGCGACGTCCACGCTCCGTCCACCTTGTGGATCATCGCGTCCGAGTCGGGGGTGGACTCTACGCGGTGGTGCCAGAGATCGGCGACCGAGCGAAAGTGCGACCCCTGGTTGAGGTGCTCCTCGGTGGACTGCCTCATGGAGTCGGCTTCGGAAGGACGCGGATCGACCCGCCGGAGACGAGGTGCGTGGGGATCGTGACCTGGCCCCCGTCGTCCTGAGTGATCGTGATCGCGAGCCAGGTCAGCGTCTTGACCACGCCGACGGTGTCCCCGATCTGCACGCGATCTCCAGTCCGAAACGGCCGCGTCTGGAACAACCACGCGCCCGCCATCCCGTCGCGCAGCACGTCGCGCCCGGCGTATGCGCCGACGGCGGTGGTGAGGGCCAGCAGACCGACGAGCTGCGCCACCGGCACGCCCAGCACCGCCAGGGCGGCGAGCGCGGCGCCGAGCCGGAACACGGACTCGAGGATCGCGACGGCGTGGACGCGGAGGTCGGGATCGGTCCCCCGCCGGTGCAGCTCGTCGCCGACGAGGCTCGACGCGACCGAGGCGAGCGCGAAGCCACCGCCGGCGACGATCACCGCGAGCGTGAGGTGGAGTGCGATGGTCCCGAACATGTTCAGCGCCCCCGGAGCTTCGGATCGAGGGCGTCGCGGAGCCCGTCCCCGAGCAGATTGAACGACATCACCGCGGTGAGGATTGCGAGCCCGGGGAACGTGACGATCCAGGGCGCGCGCATGAGGTGGTCTTTTCCCTCCCCGACGAGGGTTCCCCAGGTGCTGGTGGGAGGGGCCACCCCGAGGCCGAGGAACGACAACGACGCTTCCGACAGGATGACCGCGCCGACTGCGAGCGAGCAGTACACGATCACGGGCGCCAACGCGTTAGGGATCAGGTGCCGGGCGACGATGCGCGCGGGGGAGAGCCCGAGCGCGCGTGCGGCCTGCACGAACTCCTGCTCCTTGAGCGAGAGCACCTGGGAGCGGACGATTCGCGACACGCTCATCCACGACGTGAGGCCGAGGATGGTGACGATCAGGAAGATGCTATCGACGCCTTTGGGGCGGAACAGCCCGACGATCGCGAGCAGCAGCACGAGCGACGGCAACGAGAGGAGCAGGTCGACGAACCACATCAACGCGCGGTCGGCGAAGCCGGCGGCATAGCCCGCGGTCGCGCCGACGAACACGCCGATCGTGGCGGCGATTGCGACCGCGACGAGGCCGATCACGAGCGAGATCCGCCCGCCGAAGAGGACGCGCGAGAACAGGTCGCGCCCGAATTCGTCGGTGCCCATCGGCATCAGCAGGGCGGTAGGATCGGCGCTGGTGGCGTGCCAGCCAGGCGCGAGGAGCTTCTCGGCGAAGTCGACCTGATCGGGGTCATACGGGGTGATCATGGGCGTGAGCAGCGTCATGGCGACGAGCACGAGGACGCCGAACAGGCCGATCATTCCTGTGCGGTTCTGACTGAACTGGCGGAGGAACACGGCGGTGTTCGAGTTGCGCTCGACGTCGGTCTGGGGCGCCGGGACGACCTTTCGGAACGCGGAGTAGGTGAGCAGGGCGGCGCCGACGACAAAGGAGGACAAGGCCAGCGCGCCGTGTACGGACGTCAGGTGCAGCGGCCCGTAGAACAGCACGTGATCGAGGCGTGGCAGCCCGCGCACGCCAGCGAGCACGAACACCGCAGCCAACGTAGCGTGGCCCAGGAGCGCGATAGCGACGGAGCTGCGGGGCGCGTTCATGCGTCGTACCGGATGCGGGGATCCGCGAACGCATACGACAGGTCGGCGAGGAGGCTACCGGCCGCGACGATGCAGGCGTACACGAAGAAGCAGGCGATGATCAGCGGCGTGTCCTGCGCGAAGATCGCGTCGACGATGCAGCGACCCATGCCGGGCCACGCGAAGATGCGCTCCACCAATACGGAGCCCGCGAACACGCCGGGCAGCGATAGGCCGAACAGGGTGATCACGGGCAGCAGCGCGTTGCGCAGCCCGTGGACCAGCACCACGCGCCACTCGGAAAGGCCCTTGGCGCGGGCGGTACGGATGTAGTCCTGCCGGATCACCTCGAGCACCGCGCTGCGCATGTAGCGCGCGATGCCGGCCGAGTGCGCGACGCCCATGAACAACCCGGGGAGGATCAGGTGCTTTGCGCGGTCGATCCACTGGTCGGTGGAGCCCATGTACTCGTACATCACCGGATCGACCATCGCCGACGACGGCAGCTCGAACATCGTGCCCTTCAGCGCGTACGCGAAGGTGTACTGCAGCAGCAGGGCCAGCACGAAGCCGGGCATCGAGTACATCGTGAGGCTGGCGAGCGAGATGCCGGTGTCCAGAACGTCCACGTTCTTGCGGCCCTGAAGCCACGCCTGCGCCGTACCGAGCGTGATGCCGAGCGGGTACTGCACGGCCATTGTGACGAACGACAGCAGGATCGTGTTCGGCAGGAACTCGCGGATGATCTCGAACACGGGCTTGTCGCGCTGCATGGACACGCCGAAGTCAGCGACCGCGAGGTTGCGGAGCATGCCGAGGTACCGGAGGTACGCCGGGTCGTCGAGGTGCCACTTTGCGACGAGCATGGCGCGCACTTCGGGGCTCGTGTCTTCCGTGATGAACTTGTCCACCGCGGTGCCTGGCGAGAGCTCGAGCAGCACGAAGATCAGCGTCACCACGCCCCACAACAGCGGGAGCATCAGCAAAACTTTCTTGGCGATGTATTTGAAGAACGCGGCGTTCACTGCAAGGCTCGTTCCGCCCGCCCCAGGGCCCACGAGCGGCTCCGGAGCGTGCCACGCGTAGGGCCGCGTTTCGAATCGTGAGCGGGCGGGACGAGCCGCGCCGCGAGCGCTTGCGCGAGCAAAGTCATGATCACTTCACCGGGTACTTGACCTTGTCCGCGGGGACGGACCAGTCGTACAACATGTGGAAGTTCGAGAGCACGTTGATGTGCACGTTCTCGAACCGCTTGTCGATGGCGACGAGCTCGTTCGTCCACCACAGGAACATGTACGGCTGGTCGTCGTAGATGACGGCCTGCAGTTCGCGCCAGGTCGGCGCGGCCTTCTCGGTCTCTGGCGTGCGAAGGCCAAGGTCGATCAGCTCGTCGGCCTTGGGGTTGCTGTAGCCGGTGTAGTTGAACTCGCTCTTGTGGTCGGGCCGGTCCGAGCGCCACACGTCGGACGGGTCGACGAACAGCGCGGCCGACCACCCGCCGAGCACCGCCTCGAATTCGCGCGCGCGAAGGTGCTCGGTCATGGCGTTGAACTCGACGCGTTCGATGTTCATCTCGACGCCGACTTCCTTGAAGCTCGCCTGCATGCGCACGGCCGCTTCGCCGCGCCGCTTGTTCTCGGTGTTCGTCATCAACGTGAACGAGAACTTCTTGCCGTCCCGGTCGAGGACACCGTCGCCGTTGCTGTCGGTCCAACCGGCGTCGGCGAACATCGCCTTCGCCTTTGCGGGGTCGAACGGGAACGGCTTGACGTCTTCGTTGTAGGCCGAGCAGAGCTCGGGGGTGATGGTGCCGATCGCGGGCCGCGCGACAGCCTCACCGGACTTTAGCGTGAGCATCTTTCCGATGATGCCGTCTACGTCGACGCTCATGGCGAGCGCCTGGCGAACGCGCTTGTCGGAGAATTTGGGGTCGCTAAGGTTCCACGCGACGTAGTCCATGCCTCGCCAACCGCGCTTCACGATGCGAACGTCGGGGTTCTTGGTGACGAGCTCATCGGCGTCGGGCGGGAACACGTTCTCCATCATGTCGACCGTGCCCGACTGCATCTCGAGCAGGCGGGTGCTGTAGTCCGGCATGATGCGGAAGATGACGCGGCCGAGCTCTGGCTTCATGGCTTCGGGGCCGGTGAACTTCTCGTTCGGCTCGAGCACCAGCCGCTGCGAGGGTTCGTACGTCGCGATCTTGAACGGGCCGTCGCCGACGGGCTCCTTGGAGAATTTGTTCCCCTTGAGCGTCGCGCGGTCGGCGTCCTTCAGGATGTGTTTGGGCACGATGGCGAACGACACGTGCGACATCTGGGTGTCGCGATCGTACGCTTCGGTGAACTGCCACTCGATGTGCGTCGGGTCGATGATCTTCGGCCGCGCGCCTTCGACCAGGCGGGCCGCGTACTCGGCGCGCGGCGTCGCGACCGCGGGGTCGGCGACGAGATCGAAGGTGAATTGAATGTCCTCGGCGGTGACCTTGGTGCCGTCGTACCAGGTGTAGTTCGGGTCGAGCGTCATCGACAGCGTCTTCCCGTCTTCTGACCACGCCCACTCGGTGGCGATGCCGGGCAGCTTCTTGAGCGAGCAGTCGAAATCGCTCTGCACGAGGTCGGAGTAGATCTGCCCCATGACCTGACTGTCGCTCGCGCTCGACGACACGACGGGGTTCAGGCTGTCGATGTCGCCGGGCATCGCGATGACGAGGGTGTCCCGCGCGCTCGGAGCGGCGGCTGCCGTGCCGTCCGGAGGCTTGACTTCGGCTTCGGGGCTGCCCGTGCAGCCGCCTTGCATGAGCAGGGCCGCGGCCAACAGGGAGCTTGGGGAGACGAGTCGCATCGGACCTCCAGAGGGCGTGTTCTACCACAGCGGTGGCCCATGACGTGAGCCTTCAGGCGAGCGACCTTCGGCCCCCGACCACCCGCTCGATTCCTGCAAGATCCTTCCAGAACGCGACGTCCGAGAAGCCGTGCTCGCGGAGGATCTCTGCGGTGCGGCCGGCCTGACCCATGCCGATCTCGAACAGGACGCCCCGTCGGACGCGGGACTCGGCCTGGCGTGCAATGCGTCGCACAAGGTCGAGGCCGTCCGCGCCGCCGTCGAGCGCCTCGCGTGGCTCCCACTTCGACACCTCGGGCATCAAGTCGTCGATCTCGCTCGCCCGGACGTACGGCGGGTTCGACACGACCCAGTCGATGTCGCGGGTGGTGGGGATCGCGTTGAGCAGGTCGCCTTCGAGCACGGCGACGCGCCCGGCGAGCGCGAGGGCGTCGCGATTGCGGCGCGTGTACACGAGGGGCTCGTGCATCTTGTCCACCGCGAACAGGCGCACATTGGGCCGCTCGTGCGCGATCGCGAGGCCGACGGCGCCTGAGCCGCAGCCGATGTCGGCGACGTACACGGCGTCATCGGTCTTCGGGAGCCACTCGAGCGCGGCCTCGACGAGCGTCTCGGTGTCCGGGCGGGGGACGAGCACGCCGGGGCCCACGAGCAGATCGATGTTGTGGAACGGCTGGTGGCCGAGGATCCACGCCATCGGCTCGCGTTTGCCGCGCCGCGCGACGAGCGGCCGGAGGCGGTCGAGGTCGTCTTCGGTCATTGGCCGGTCGTGCGAGAGGTAGAGCTGCACGCGGTTGAGCGAGAGCGTGTGCCCGAGCAGCAGCTCCGCCTCGAGTCGCGGGCTGCTCACGCCCTTGTCGCGCAGGTAGCGCTCGGTCGCCAGCAGGACATCCACGAGCGTCTTCATGAACCGCTCGCTCGCGCTCGCTGACTACGCCGCGCAGTGCGCGGCTGCGCGCCCCGAACCCCCGCTCGCACCTCGCCGCGCGGCCTGCTGGCGCTGGATCCGCGCACCGCGCGGGCGCTCAGCATGCCTTCAGCAGGGGCGCACGCGGGCGATCGGTGGCTTGCCAATCGCTACTCCGCCTGAGCAGCCAGGAGCGTCGTCTGGTGCTCCGTGTTCAACGCGTCGGTGAGCTCCTGCAGGTCGCCGTTGATGACCTGTTCGAGCTTGTACAGCGTGAGCCCGATCCGGTGGTCCGTGAGCCGGTTCTGCGGGAAGTTGTACGTGCGGATGCGCTCGCTGCGATCGCCGGTGCCGACCTGGGCGCGGCGGGCGGCCGTCTCTTCGGCCTTGCGCTTGGACTCTTCGGCTTCGAGCAGGCGCGCCTTGAGCACGCGCATGGCCTTGTCCTTGTTCTTCAGCTGGGACTTTTCGTCCTGGCACTGGACGATCATTCCCGTGGGGATGTGTACGATGCGAACGGCGGAATCGGTGGTGTTGACCGACTGCCCGCCGGGGCCGCCGGCGCGCATCGTGTCGATGCGAAGGTCCTTCGCCTCGATCTTGATCTCGACCTCGTCGGGCTCGGGCAACACGGCGACGGTGGCGGTGGACGTGTGGATGCGGCCCATCGCTTCGGTGGCAGGCACGCGCTGCACGCGATGCACGCCCGACTCGAAGCGAAGCAGCTTGTAGGCCTGCTCGCCGGTGACGGACGCGATCACTTCCTTGTAGCCGCCGCCGATGTTCAGCGCGTTCGACGACAGCACGTCGAACTTGAGGCCGTTCTTTTCGCCGAACCGCAGGTACATGCGGAACAGGTCGCCGGCGAACAGCGCGGCTTCGTCGCCACCGGTGCCGGCCCGGATCTCGAGCAGGATCGGGCGGCCTTCGTACGGGTCGCGCGGGAGGAGCTTGAGCTTGAGCGCCTGCTCTTCGGAGGCGCGGCGCGGCTCGAGCGCGGCGATGTCGGCCTTCGCCATGTCGCGGATCTCGGAGTCGCTGTCCTGCAGCATCTCCTTCGCGGACGCGAGCTCCGCTTCGGTCGAGCGGAGCGCGTTCCACGCGTCCACCATGCCCGAGACGTGGCTGTGCTCACGCGACAGGTTGCGAAGTTTCCCTCCGTCTTTGACGACGTCGGGATCCATCAGCATACGGTCGAGCGCGGCAAGCCGCTGGGCCAATGCCTCGAGTTTTCGATACATTCAGCCCAACCTCTGGACGCTGCGGCGGCTTCTCAGATCTTGCTGTCGCGCTGCAGGCCGTACTTCTTGTAGTAGCGGTCGATGCGGCCGGCGGTGTCGAGCGACTTCTGATTGCCCGTGTAGAACGGGTGCGAAGCCGACGAGACGTCGACGGAGATGACGGGGTATTCGTTGCCGTCTTCCCACTTGATCGTGTCTTTCGTCTTGATCGTGGAGCGGGTGAGGAACTTGAACCCGTTGCTGACGTCCTGAAAGACGACAAAGCGGTACGCGGGGTGGATGTCTGGCTTCATGGGATCTCCGAAAACCGAAGCTGTCGTGTCACCCGTCCAGGGAAGGGTGTCAAACCCCCAGGTGTATGCTGCGGGCCGGAGGCTGTTCATGCGTCGCGTTTTCTTCTTGGCTGTCCTGCTGTTTCCTGCGATCGCGTCTGCGCTCACCATCGAAGAGGTGAACGGCATGATCGACGCCAAGAAGCCCCCCGCCGAGGTGGTGACGGCGATCAACGCCAGCACGGACGTGTGGCTGCCTCGCCACTTCTACACGCTGCTTGACCGAAAAGCCGCCCCGGACGTGCTCAAGGCGATGGCGGCGAAGGCGGCCGTGTTCTACGACGGGACGAACCTCACCTCGCTCGACTCGCAGTGGGCGAAGCAGATCGGCGCGGTGCCCAAGCAGACGATCGAGATCAAGACGCCAGAAGACTGGGCGAAATTCTTTGATTTCTACGGGGCGGTGAAGAAGGAGTCCGACGCCGCGAAGGCGAAGGCGGGCGCGCGGCCATTGGCGCCGAACGCCGGCGAGAACGACGCCGCGTTCGACAAACGGCAGCGCACCTGGGACGAGGCGCTCGTGGTCGCGATGGGGCCTGTGGACGGGAAGATCGACCAGACCACGTTCAAGATCGTGCAGAAGATCAAGGTGACGGGGTTCGACGGCGCCTGCTACGAGCCGCTCACCGTGCCGTTCGACCTGTCCGCGTACTCGTTCGACGTGTGGCGGGCGGGGATGGGCAAGGCGGCGGCGAACCCGATGGTGGCGGCGAACCCCGACAAGAAGAGCAGCATCGCGGTGGCCCAATTCGTCGCGGATGGCGCGAACCACCGCTTCGAGGTCACCACGAAGAAGCTTTGCCCCTACGAGTATGCGGATGATCTTCCGGCGCATGGGACGCGGCTGGAACTCGAGATCAAACGCACGCGCAAGGGCGACGACTGGTCGGTGAAGGGCGGCGTGATCGACGCATCGACGGGCGAGAAGGTCGACGCGGGCTAGCGGTGATCTCCCTCCCACTGTTGTTGCTTGCCGGCTGTGACGGCGCGCTCCCGGCGCGGGGCTTCGTCGTGACGCTCGCGTACCCGGACGATGGCGGTCAGGGCGCGCCTACGACGCCCGTCCGCGTGGGGTTTTCGGCGGCGCCCGACGTGAACGCGTGTGAGGCTGCCATCCGCCTCGCCGCCCTCGGAGATGACGCCCGCGTCGCGTGGGAGGTGCCGTTCGTGTTCACCGAAGACGACGGCGCCGACGCGAAGCCGAACACCTGGCTGCTCGACCATGACGAGGCGCTCGTTCTGGATATGACGTACGCGATCATCGTGCCAAACGGCGAGGAGGGCTGCGTGTCTGAGTCCGGTGACGACGTCGAGCCCTTCGTGTCGCGGTTCGACGTGCGCGAGCGACCGGTTCAGTGAGGCGCGCCATCTGGGCGCTCGTCGCGGTCGCCTCGTGCGGGAAGGATCCGCTCGTCGAGACCGGAGACTCGGACGTGATCGTCGAGACCGGGGTCGACTCAGACCTGCCTGAGTCGTGGACGGACGTGGACCTCGCGCCGGCCGATCTGACCGTCGGCGTTGGCGCGGTCGTGCACTACACGCTGCGCGCGACGTCGTCCGATGGCACGCGACGAACGCCCGAGGGCGTGACGTGGCGCGTGTCGAACCTGCCCGTCGCGGGCGCCGGGGAGGGCGCGGTCACCGCCCTCGCCGGGGGTGAGACGCGCGTGATCGCCACCTGGGAGGGCGGCGAGGCGTCGGCGTGGTTGCACGTGGACGCGGCGGGGACGATGCAGGTCACCGTCACGGACACCGCGGGCGACGGCCTCGTCGAGGCGCACGTGCAGATCGGCGCGAGCCCGGTGCCGCGCACCGACGAGGACGGGCGGACGTCCGGAGAGGTTGGGCCGGAGCCGGTGAGCGTGTGCGCGTGGGCGGCGGGCTACGTCCCGCTGTGCGCGACACGTGTGGTGGGGCGTCGGGTGACGTTGCCGCTGCGCACGAGTCCATCGACGGATTCACCGTCGGTGGCGGGCGACGTCGACCTCTCCGCGGTGGACACGTCGGGGGCGCCGGACGCGATCGTCGTCGGCATCGTCGCGCCGTCGCGGCCTGGGGATCCCCGCTTCCACCCGATCGACGAGCTGCTCGGGCCGAACCGCACGGTCGTGGCGCTGGGCCTCGACGTGGACCTGCCGTCGAACGTCGTCGTGAAGCAGCACGCCGAGGCGTTCACCGCGCCGGGGGTGGCGGGGCCGCGCACGTTGTGGTCGATCGCCACGCTGGTGCCGATCGTGGACGCGCTGGCGGCCGGGGCCGGGACGGTGGACCCGTTGACCGTGCTCGGACGCAACATGGGACGCGCCGTGCGCACCGAGCGCGGGGTGACCGTGGCGGACGTCGGCGTCGTCGACGGCGGCCTGCTCGCGCCCGACGTGACGCTAACCGCGCCGGTGTCGGTGGCGACGGGGCCGCTGCCGATCGGCGCTGCCGGCGACGAGGTCCCGCTGTTGCTCGCCTGGCACGACGACGGGCTTGGCGTGGTGATCGACGGGCTCGCGGCCGGGCAGGGGGCGGTGACCGTCGGCACGGAGGGCGCGGCGACGCACGTGGTGGGCCTCGTTCAGGCCGGTGGGCTCGGGCTCGGCGGCACCGAGGTGTACGTGTCCGCGCCCGTGCAGGATGGCGTGGTCGCGTTGCCCGACTGGCCGCCGTTCCCGGTGTTGCCGACGTTCCACCCGCCGGCGACCTTGTCGAGCCGCACGTGTTGTGGGGACTTTGTGCGCATGACCGGCCGCGATCGGCACGACCACCTGCGCGACGTGGTGGCACCAGTGGGCGACGTGGACCTCGTCCTGCCCGATATCGAGGCCCCGTTCGAGCGCGGGATCGTGGACTGGGACGTGTGGGTGGTGACGACGGATCGCGGGGCCTACGAGTCGTGGTTGGCGGTCGGCGCGATCGACGAGGCGGCGCTGTCGCCGGTGACGATCGGGACGGCCCACGCGACGGGCGACGTGTACGCGACGCCGTGAAGGTGCGCGGGTTGCGGGTCCGCGGTGACGACCCTACGCCGAGGCCCGCCCCATAGGCCCGGTCCCTTTCGGCGGCGCCACCGCCAGCGGAGATCAGCTGGGCGAGGCGCCCGCAGCGGTGCGCCCGCTGGGCGCAGTCCCCGCGCAAGCCATTGAACGCGGTTTGCAGTCCTCCGCAGCGGGACCGAGCCGCAGGCGAGCCGCGCAGGGCACCGACCCCGCCGCAGGCGGGGACGCCCCCAAATCGAAACACTCGCGCCCGTGATCGCTCAGCGTCGAGACGCCAGGATCAGCGCGCGAATTCGAGGCCAGTCGCGCCGGGCGGGTCCGATCAGGTAGATCTGCTCGGCGTCGACGTGGGCGACGATCGCGTCGCGAGAGTTGCGATGGAGGTCGCAGAGCGCCAGGACGTCGTCCACATCTTGGCGGCTTCCCGAGTGGACCTTCGAGAGGACCAGGTCTTCCAACCGCAACAGGGGAACGTCGAGTCCGTCGATGACGACCGAGCCGTTGACCCGGTCGAGCGCGCGGGACGGCCACCGCCCCCGCGGGACGACGACGTCGACGGGGTGGGTCGCGGACGTGAAGCCGATCTTCACGCATCCGAGGAGGTTGTCGCTGTCGTCGCCGACGCGTAGGTCGAACCCGACGCCCCGAAGGTCGTTCCAGACCGCGGGGTCGATCACCGTGCGAGTGGCGAGCAGATCGACGTCGGACGTCCCTCGTTGAACGCCGTACGCCGCGAGGCCGACAGCGCCGAACAGCGCGTGTGGCTGAGCCTGGGTTCGGAGGTGCTTGATCGTGCGCGTGAACGCGCTCATCGAGCCTTTCGCCGGGTGCGATCCTTTTCGACTTCGTGCCGCTCGCGCGCTTCGGCGACGCTGACGCCCGCTTGCTGCGCGGAGATTCGGAGCTGTTCTGTGCCGAGCGCCAGAGCGCGCTCCACGCGCGCAGAAGGGGAGTCGCGCAGCTCACGGGCCCTGAGCGTTTCACGCATGTCGTCGCCGAGTTCGCGCTTGCTGGGGCCCGGCTCCTCCTCCAACGCGGCGGCGTAGAACCGAAGCGCAGCGTCCACGATCGACCGCTTGCTCGCGATCCCCGTCGCCTTCCGGATGCGCGTAACGACGAGCTCGTCGACGTCGATATTGGTACGCATTCTTACCTCATGCACAGAATACACCTTATGTGCATTCGGTCGCCGGGCGCTCGGCAACCAGCGCCGCCATCGCCCCTGGGAACAACCCGAAGTCGACGCGGCGCACGCTGACCAACCCGGCGTCGGTGAGCATCTGCGCGACCCGCTCGGGGGCGTGTACGCGCGCGTTACGCGTCCGCAGGGCGAGGTGCAGCCCGTACACCGCGCGGGCGACCTCGCGATCGGGCGTACCGCTCGCGAGCGCGTCCAGGATCACCACGTCCCCACCGGGTCGAACCGCGGTCGCGAGCCGCTGAATCAGGGCTGCAGCGCGGTCGTCCGGTTCGAGCCGGAGCACGTTCGCCAGCAGGACGCGGTCGAACTGTCCCGCCGGGATCTGGACGCTGTGCATGTCGCCGGCGATCGCGTCGCACCGCTGTTCGAGCCCCTCCGCAGCCGCGCGCGCGCGGAACGCAGCGAGCACCTCGGGAAGGTCGAGCCCGGTGAGCCGCGCCGAGGGCGTCTTGCGCAGCACCGCGAGGCCCCACACACCCGAGCCGCAGCCGACGTCGAGGATCGCGTTCGGGTGGCCGCCGAGGACGTCGGCGAACGCCGCTGCAGCGCGCTCGAACAGGTTGCCGAGCCCGCCGACGGCGCCGCGGTACGCGCGCTCGCGCTCACCTGCGTCGCCGTCCATGGAAAACGCGACCTCGCCGGTGCGGACGAGCCGTTGGGTGCCGCCGAACAGCGCGGCGCCGAGGGCGACGGAGCCGGGCATCTGCTGGTCGAGCGCGGCGATCTCGTCGCTCAACGCGAGGTCGTCGCCGAGGCGCTGCGCGAGCCCGAGGGCGACGAGTACGTCGAGAACCGCGCTCACGCCGCGCACATCGAGCCGCGCGTCGCGGGCGAGCGCCTCGACCGACTTCGGGGGCCCGGTGAGGAGCGCGAACAGGAGGCCCGTCTGGGAGGCCGCGTCGACCGCCGCCGCCGCGCCGAGGAAGTCTCCTGGCAGTAGTTCGAGCTTCATCGCATCACCTCCGTTTGAGATCGTTCGAGCTCTCGGATGAGCGTTTGCATTGCCCAGCCGACGGCCTGCCCTGCGCGCGCGCCGTCCATGCCGAAGTCTTCGCGCAGCGTCCGCCAGGCCTCGGCCGAGAGCAGCAGCTTCATTACGGCAACCGCGGACTCGGCGGTGGCCGCATTGACGCCGACGAGCGCGGGCCCGAGCGCGCGGCGGACGGCGGCGACCCGACGCGGCTTGCCGGCTCGCCGAACGTCGGCCTCCGAACCGACGCGGAGCATCGCCTCCACCCACGGTGCGTTCGCGTCGAACATCGCGAACAGCTCGGGCGCCCAGGCCGCGAGCGCAGCTGGATCGGCGGGGATCGCAGGGAAGTGGCGCTCGGCCACGTACGCGTCGATCGCGCGCAGCGCGTCCTCGCGGCTGCCGAAGTGCCGGTACACGGTGCGGATCGACACCCCGGCGCGCTCGGCGACCTCGGAGAGGGCGAACTCGCCGGGGCGGCCCTGCCCGATCTGCTCCACCAACGCTTGAAGGATGGCCTCGCGCGTCGCGCGCGCCTGCTGCTCCCGGAGCGGGCTGCGGTAGGCGCGGGGGGCCGGGGTCTTGGGCTGTCGCGATTTCATGTCGCATGCTATGACATGAATACACGCTACGTGTCAAGGAGCTCCCGTGTTCGTCGATCTGTCCGAAGTGGGCCGCGCAGACGTCGCATCCGTCGGCGGAAAGGGCGCGAGCCTCGGGGAGATGGCGCGCGCCGGGCTGGCTCCGCCGCCAGGGTTCGTCGTCACCGCGGCCGCCTACCGCGCCTACGTCGAACAGAGCGGCCTGTGGCCGATCATCGCGGCCGAGCTCGCGCGCGAAGGGGTGTCGCGTGGCGCCCCCGAGCCGTGTGAGCGCGCCTCCGCGGCGATCCGCGCCGCCTTCACCGCCGCACCGTTCCCCGACGCGCTGCGCGGGCCGCTCGCGTCGAGGTGGCGGGCGCTCGCGGGTGAGGGCGCCGTCGCTGTGCGCTCCTCCGCCACGGCCGAGGACCTGCCCGAGGCGAGCTTCGCCGGTCAGCAGGACACGTTCCTCGGGGTGCGGGGCGAGGGCGCGGTGTTCGACGCGGTTCGCGCGTGCTGGTCGTCATTGTGGACCGGTCGCGCGATCGCGTACCGCGCGCGGCAGGGGTTCGACCACGCTGAGGTCGCGCTCGCCGTCGTGGTGCAGAAGATGATCGCGCCTGAGGTCGCAGGGGTGTTGTTTACCCACAACCCGGTCAACGGCGCGGCCGACGAGGTGCTCGTCACCGCGTCGTGGGGCCTCGGCGAGTCCGTCGTCGCAGGAACCGTCACCCCCGACACCTGGCGGTTGTCGCGCACTGGCGCGCCGCTCGTGCGCGACGTCCGTATCGGCAGCAAGGAGCACCAGATCGTCGCGGTGATCGACGGCGGCACCCGCCGCGAGCCCGTGCCGGACGATCGACGCGCGCGCGCCTGCCTCCCCGAGCCGGCCCTCGCCGAGCTCGTCGCCCTCGCGGAGCGGGTCGAGCTGCACTACGGCTCGCCGCAGGACATCGAATTCGGCTGGGAGGCGGGACGGTTCGTGCTGCTCCAGTCGCGGCCGATCACCACGCGCGTGACGGCGCCGCGGTCGTTTTCGGCCACGCAGCTGCGCATGCTCGACGACCTCCTCGAGCACTACCCGACGACGCCGTTCCCGGCGGACGCCGAGGTGATGCAGCAGGGCTACGAGCGGCTGCTGGAGGCGATGCGACCCTTCGGCGTCCACCTGCCGCACGCGCGGGACATCCTGAAGATGGACGATCGGGGCGTGTTCGAGATCGCGCCGCCGACGCCGTGGCCGACCTGGCGCGCGCTGCTGATGCCGCTCGCGATCGCGCGAATGGCGAGCCGAGGAGTCGTCCCCTGGGAGCCGATCGCGCTCGCCCGCGGCGTCGACGTCGCGGTCCTCTCCGCGATCGACGCGCGCACCCTCGATGACGCGCGGCTCGCCGTCCACGTGCGCGCGTGCCTCGACGCCGGCTACGAGGTCGCACGGATTCGGTTCGCCGAGGTGATCGCTCCCGCCGCGATCGTCGGCGTGTGGCTGTCCGCGCTGAGCCGCCTCGCCGGCGTCACCGTCGACCCGTTCGAGTGGCTCGGCGGCCTCGCGTACGTCACCGTGGATGTCGAGGAGGGCCTCCAGGACCTCGCGGACGCGGTGCTCGCAGACCCCTCGCTGAAGGGCGTGTACGAGGGCGCCGACGCGACCGCCGTCGCCGAAGCGCTCGCGGGTCATGACGGCTACGAGGCCCGTGTCGAGGCGTTCCTCGGTCGGTTCGGCGCGCGAACGGCGATGGTGTACCTGCCGTTCACGACGTCGTCGTGGCGCGAGGAGCCCGCTTCGCTGCACCGCGCCGTGCAGGCCCTCGTGCGCGCCGCCGACCCTGGCGCGGCGGGTCGGCGCCGCCAGGGCGCGGTGGTCCGGTTCGAGGCCACGCGGGCCCGCGTGCGCGACGGCCTGCCCGGGTTCCTGCGCGGGTCGTTCGATCGGGCGCTGATGCGGTACCGCGCGGGCCACGTCGCCCGCGAGGCCACGCTGTACGCGATCGAGACCGCGAACGCCGCGGCGCGTGTCGCCTTCGACGAGGTCGGGCGCCGCCTGCACGCGCGCGGCACACTCGCCCAGGCGCATCACGTGCGGTACGCGACGATCAGCGAGGCGCTCGACGCGCTGAACGGAGCCTCCTCGGTCGACGTTCGCGCGGTGGTCAGCGAGCGCCGGGCCCGTCGCGAGGGGGCGGTGCAGGCGTGGCGCACCCAACGGCCGCCGCGCGCGGTCGCCACGGAAGGCGGGCTGTCGGGCACGCCCGGGAGCCCCGGCCAGGCGCGAGGTCCGGCGCGCGTCGTGCTCGGGCCGGAGTCGTTCGGAGATCTGCAGCCGGGCGACGTGCTCGTCTGCCCCCACACGGACCCGACGTGGACGCCGTTGTTCGCGCTCGCGGCGGGGGTGGTGTCGGACACCGGCGGACCGCTTTCGCACGCGGCGATCGTCGCGCGCGAGTACGGGATCCCAGCGGTGCTCGGCACGGGTGCTGCCACGACGTGGCTGCGGTCGGGCGAAGACGTCGTCGTGGACGGCACGCGGGGCACGGTCGCGAGGGTCGCTGCGGCGGTGGTGCAGGGCTCGCGGTAGGGCCCTGGTGGCAGATCGTCCTCCCTCGAACGTATTGATCCAACGCCGGATCTGATCAAGGGTACCCGCTCGGGGTGATCTTTGAGCCTTGGTTCGCGTTCGATCTTTTCCGCCGCCCTGCTCGCTTCATCTCCGGCTTTCGCGCAGGACTACCTGAACCTCTCGTTCACCGGTGACGGGAACACGCCGAGCGCGACGCAGCTTCTCGAGGAGCAGGAACGCAAGGTCGCCGCCGTCCACTCCGACGCGAGCGCGTCCGACCGCGGCGACCTCGCGTATTCGCTCCCGTTCGCGCTGCCTCCGGCGCTCCTCGGGCCGGCGCTCGGCCTCTCGTACTCGTCCGCAGGCGGGGATCACACTTCCCTGTCGCGCGGCTGGTCGCTCGACGCCGGGATGACGGTGTCGCGGATCACCGGTCAGGCGGCCTCGCAGGCCTACGCCGACGTCGCGGGCGTCCACCGCGTGTCGGGCGGCGGGCTCGACGGGCTGCTGTTCGTGTCCGACGGGCGCTGGCAGTACGCGTCGACCGGCCCCATCGCGGTGCGCGCGGCGTACGGACCTTATCGGAGGTGGACGATCGAGTCCGGCGGCACGACCACCGTGCTCGCCCCGGACCGCTCGATCGCGGAGGACGGCGGCCTCGAGCCGACCACCTGGCACGTGGTGTCCGTCGAGGACGTGTCGCACAACCGCGTGGACTACACCTGGGCGGGGAACCGCCTGGACGCGGTCACCTGGGGCGGCGTCACCGGCGACGCGCCGTCCGCGTTCCTGCGCGTGTCGTTCACCTACGAGCCGCGACCGTACCCATCGTACGCCGCCAACGCGGGCTACGTCGACGTGATCGACGACCGCCTCGTGTCCGCCGCGATCGAGGCCCGGCCGATTGGCGGGGGCGACTTCGCGCCGCTCCGATCGTACCAACTCACCTACGCGCCGATCGACGGCACCGACGCGCTGGTGGCGGTGGATCAGGTGGGCGAAGGGCAAACGCTGAACGTGGCGCGATTCGACTACGCGCGAATGCCGGACGTTGAGGACGTCGTCACCATCCCCGAGGCACCGCCGTGGATCGCCGACGCGTCCTCGAGCGTGCGGGAGTCCGGCCTGCCGAGCCTTGGCGTGACCGACCGATCGCTGCAGGACGTGAGCGGGGACGGGCTCGTGGACGCGCTGTCCGGCATTGGCGCATGGGCGGCGCGCTGGTTCACGTGGGCCGATGACCTCTCAGCGACCTGGCCTTCGGCGGGGAGCCATGCGCTCGGCCTTGGCTTTGACGGCCTCGAACAGAACGTCACGGCCCGCTGCGACGGCAACTATTCGCGAACGGCGGCGGTCTCGAGGCTGATCGACGTCGACTCCGACGGCTTCGCCGATCTCGTGACGAGCCAGTCGGCGCTGCCCGAGACGGCGTACCCGTACATCGCGCCGTTCCCGTTCTGTGACAACGGGACGTTCGGCGGCGGGCTGTGGACGATCCAGTATGGCAGCGCGACGGGGTTCGCGGTCGGCGTGTCGGTGCCCGCTCCCGTCGACTTCCCGCGCATGGGACAGTTGCCGGTCGCCGAGTTCTGGAGCCCGGTCGATCGTCCCTTGCCGGTCACGATCCTCGTCGAGGACGGGCTCGTCGATCTGATGGACTTCGACGGCGACGGTTGGCTCGACGTCGTGCAGGTCGTGCAGCGCACCTCGAGCGGCGCCTCGGACCTGTACGTGTACTTCCACGAGGGCACACCGAACGGCGGCTGGTCCGCCGACGCCGTCGTGATCACCGACGGCGACAGCGACCTCGAGAGTGTGCTCGGGTCGATCGAGACCACCCGGCAGCTGCTGGTCGATACGTCGTTTACGCCGCAGTACGCGACCTGGGAGCAGATCCTCCCGACGGTCGCCGAGACCGACGTGGTGCGCGGCCTGCGCGACGTGAACGGCGATGGGATCCTCGACTACGTCGATACGACCTCGTGGGTTGCCGAGCTGAACCCGTCTTGGGACGTACACCTCGGCACGGGCTCCCGGGAGCCCGGGCAGGGCTTCCTCGCGCCGATGTCCTGGCCTTCGAGCCTGCCGAGCCTCTCGCACACCGACGAGGGCGGCGGTCACACGCTCTCGTGTGTGGGCCACGATCCCGTGGGCCTGGGCTCCGAGGGGAACTACGACGACCTGATGGGCATCGCAAAGAAGGTGACGGTGGCCTCTGGAGGTGGGCTGACCGCCGCGTCCATCGGTGGCGCCACAATCTCGTGCGGCGAGACCGAGATCAAGCCGAACGCCCAGCCGGGGCACCCGCTCGCGGGCGGTACGCCGTCGCTTCAGACGACGGGCCTGATCGACATGGACGGCGACGGGCGCCAGGATCTCGTCGACGCGGAGGGCGGGCGCTGGTGGCGCAACATGGGCTCCGGGTTTGGGATGCCCTCCCACCCGGCGCCGAGCTGGTTCGACGGCTCGCTCGCGGGCACCATGACGCGTCAATTCGTGTTCATGACCGAGGCCCACCTCGGCACGCCGCAACCTATCGAGGAGCCGCCGGCGCCCCCGATCTCGCCGTCGAAGTCGCGCACGCTCACGTTGTGGTCGGTGATGGACGTCGATCGCGACGGCATGCCCGACAGGGTCGACGTCGACGATCCGGGCGACGGGTTCGACACGTTCGGCGTCACCTACGGCGCGCGCGCTGATGCGGGTACCCTCGGAACCGCGCGCCCGGGGCTGTTGACCAGGGTGACGCAACCCGAGGGCGGCGAGTCGCTGCTGTCGTACACGTCGTCGGCGACGCTGTACCCGTCGGGGGTGGACGACGGTACGCCGCACGAGATGGCGTCGCACCGCGACGTCGTCAACGAGATCACCGCGCGCGATCCAGTGACCGGGCAGGCGGGTCACACGCTGTACTTCTACTCGTTCGGCCGGTGCGAAGGGGGGCAGTGCCAGGGCTTCGGCGAGCGCGAGGAGAGCGTGTCGTTCTTCGATCCGGGCGTTCACGCCGGCGGGATGCAGTTCGTCTCGAGCACGGTGACGACGTCGCGCCTCGATCGCGACTTCACCGTGCCGACGCGGGTGGAGGTGTACGACGATCGCACCCAGCCGAGGCCGGCCCGGTTCCCGGACGGCCCGCACCCCCACCTGGCTGTGTCGTACGACTCCACGTACGACGCCGTGAAGGTCGGCACGCACCCCAACGTAAAGACGCGCTGGCTGCAGAACCGCGTGATGACCGAGTACCCCGACTCGACCGCGGACCTGCCGCGGGTGTCGCGCGTGAAGCTCGATCGCGACCTGTTCGGCAACGTGATCAGCTCGAAGAGCCTGCTCGACGACTGCGTGCCCGCGCCGGTGGCGTGGGGCGCCGCTGTTCCCGTGACGAAGAACCCGAACAAGGCCTGCGCGATGGACCACCAGTCCGACGTGCTGGTGACCGTCGCCTACGTGAGCAACGCGGCGAACACGCTGTTCGTACCGTCGGTGATGACCACGTGGGGCCGTCCGGTCGACAACACCTGGGTGGTGGTCGAGTCCGGTGAATTCGCCTACGACGGCGGCAACGTGGGCAGACCCGTCACGGCGGGCCTGCTCACCGCTCAGCACGTACAGTCGGGCATCGGCCCTTCGATGAGCACCGAGACGCTGTCGTGGGCGTTCCAGCGCAACCCGCGCGGGGCGATCACCCGCATCGACGCGCCGGGTGGACGCGTGCAGATCGTGACCCCGACGTACGGGGACGCGCTGCCGAAGTCCGAGGAGAACGCCCTCGGCCACTTCACCCAGCACGAATACGACGCGCTCGGCCAGGAGACGCTCACGATCGATCCGAACGGCGTGGAGCACGCCACCGCGTACGACGGCTTC
>CANNIZ010000082.1 GCA_947505245.1 Pseudomonadota bacterium
CGATCGCGGCCACTCCATTGGATCGGCTCGTGAATCCGGAACCGTAGCCGCCCCATACGCTCGTCCCGCTGCGCAAGGTGACGGTCGAAGTCTCAGTGTAGGGGCCCGCCTTCATCAAGATCTGCGTGCGCGACGGCTGGGTATTTGCGACCTGGATGCCGCGACCCAGCGATCGGACGGACTGGGCGACGGAGAGGCCGGTGTTCGAGTCGTTTCCGGTGTCGGAGACGAAGATCGCGAGGCTGGAGTCACCGTCCATCGTGTCGCAGTTCGTGTCTACGAACGCGTCATCCGGGACGTCCGCGACGCCGGGATGAATCGCCCCGTTGCCGTCATTGCAGTCGATCGCATCAGCCAGGGAGCCCTCGTTGGCGTCCTGACAGCTGAGGTTGCTGCTGGCGATCGTGTTCGACGTGTGCCGGTAAGTGTCGCCGTCTGAATCGGCGTAGCAGACCTCGGTCCCGTCGCAGTTCTGGTCGACTTCGTCCCCGACGAGCTCGGAGGCGGTCGGATTGATCGCGCTGTTCCCGTCGTTGCAGTCGGCTGCGGCCGACGCAAGCGCTTCGCCATTCCCTTGCGAACAGATCGCGTCGATGCTGGTGACCGTCACGCCCGTCCGGTACGCGTCCTTGTCCGCGTCGACGTAGCAGATCTCCTGGCCGTCGCAGGTCTGGTCGATCCCGTCGCCGACGACCTCGAGGGCGCCGGGGTGGATGGACGGCACCGTGTCATTGCAGTCTATGAGTGCGGACGCCAGTGCCTCCCGCGTCTCTGCACAATCCGCGTTCAGGCTGGGAACCGTGGCGGTGACGCGATATTTGTCGTTGTCGTTGTCGAGGTAGCAGGTCTCTCCTCCGTCGCAATTCTGATCGACGCCATCCCCCACCAGCTCCGAGGCGCTCGGGTTGATGAGCTTGTTGGCATCGTTGCAGTCGGACGCGGCGGTCGCGCGGGCCTCGCCATCGACGGTGTCACACGTCGTATTGTTGCTCGTGACCGTAGCCGACGTCCGGTACGTGTCCTGGTCGGCGTCGACGTAGCAGACCTCCTTGCCGTCGCAATTCGAATCGATGTTGTCGCCGGTGGACTCTGCGGCACCGGGCTTGATTGCGGGGTCGGTGTCGACGCAGTCGATCGGCGCGGAGTCCCGCGCTTCACCATCGGCGGTGCCGCAGAACAGGTCGACGCTCACCGTGGTCGCCGTCGTACGCGCGCCGTCTTTGTCGGAGTCGACAAAGCACAATTCCTTCGAGTCGCAATTCGAATCAATCTGGTCGCCCGCTTTCTCGGTAGCACCTGGGGACGTCGTGGGGTTCACGTCGTCGCAGTCGCCGCCGACAGCCGCTTCGTTGTTGGCGGCGTCGCAGGTGAGGTTCGGGCTGCTTACGGTGCTCGACCCGTAGCCGTCCTTGTCGCCGTCCACATAGCAGAGTTCGGTCCCGTCGCAGGTCTCGTCGATCCCATTGCCGACGATCTCGACCGCGCCTGGGTACACGGTCGCTGCGACGTCGTTGCAGTCGTCATTGTTCTGGGACTCACCCTTGTCGATGCAATCCATGTCCCCGGCTGTGCCCGAGGACGTCGCCGTGAGCGTGCTGCCGTGCGTGTCCGAATCCGAGTCGACATAGCAGTCGTCGCGTTTGTCGCAGTTCTGGTCGATGCCGTCGGCCGGGAACTCCAGGCCACCCGGGAACGCCAGGACGTCCACGTCATCGCAATCACCGGGCAAAACGGCGGCGCCGCACGTCGGGTTGATGCTGCCGCCACACGGGCCCTGCGAGCAATAACAATCGCCGTCGTTGTCGAACCGGCTCGTGCCGTTGTCGATCTTCCCGTCGCAGTCTTCATCGATGCCGTTCGGCTGCTCGACCCCATCGGGGGAGATCAACACGTTGTCGTCGTTGCAGTCGCCTTCATTCTCGGTGAAGCCGTCGTTGTCGTCGTCCACGTCCAGGATCGAGAGGACGATGAACTGCACGGAGGCCGCGGACGCGTTCCCGCCGGTGTCCGTCACGGTGAACGTGAGGTTGTGATTGCCGACGGACAAGGACGCGTCGCACTCGACGAGTCCGGTGACTTCGGGCGTGGGAGTGCAGAAGTCGCCGTCGAGGTCCGACGCCATGGTCACGAGCAGGTCGGGAGGCGCGTCGTTCTCATCCGTGACGAAGGCCTGGAACGTGAACTCGATCGCCTCGATCCCGACGTCATCGAGGTTCTCGGGCGTGCGGATCTCGATCGTGGGCGCGGCGTCATTAAGGATTTGGACGGTGACCCAGTCCTCCGCGATCTCGAGTTCGCTGTCCTGGGCGGACAGCGTGATGACGTGGTTTCCGGCCGTCAGGTTGGCAGTGGTGAAGCTGGTCAAGCCTCCCGGATCTGCAGGATCCGAATTGAGGGGACCGTCGAGGTCGCTCGACCACGAGATGACCAAGCCGTCCGCGCCGTCCTCGACGTCCGAAACGGTGCCGCGGAATTGAATCGCGCTCCCTTCCTGGACGGCGAGGTCGTCTGCCGGGTCGAGGATGCTCGCCGCGGGCGGCGTGTTGAACTCGACGACGTTGTTCTCTGGCCCGCCCTTGCAGGAGAGCGCGGCGAGCGCGACACAGGATGAGACCAGCCAGCGATTGGACATTTGGTCCTCCTATTGAACGGTGACGGTGCGGGTGTCGCCAGTGACTCCGGTGGCACCTGAATTCCCACCCAAACACGAACTTCCGCCGGAGCCGGGACCGGCCACGGAGAACCCGAGCGTGCCACCGATGACGCGCACGGTCGGTGACGTCCCGCCCCCCCACGCGCCTACCGAGGGTCCGCCGCCGCCACCGCCGCCGCAACCGCCGTTGCCTCCCGCAGCGCCGGCTCCGCCGGAACCTCCGCTCCCCTGGGAGTCGTTCGTGCTCGGCGCTCCGCTACCACCGGGACCGCCGGGCGCGCCGCCGCCGCCATTGCCACCATTGCCGCCTACCCCACCGCCGAGAGTGATGAGGGTGACCGTGTCCACTTGGACCGTCGAAGAGTGAACGACCAAAGCTACAGACGCACCACCGCCCGTGCCACCGCCACCGCCACCGCCACCGCCACCGCCGCCGCCGCCGCCGCCGCCACCGCGGCCCGTGTCGCAGTAGAGGCATACGCCAAAGCCGGTGCAGTTCTCGCCCGCGCCGCCGCCGCCGCCGCCGCCGCCGCCGCCGGTCCCGCCGTTTCCACCTGGCGTAGCGTCACTGCGCGTCCAGACGCCGTTCGACAGGTTCGCGCCTCCATCGTTGCCTGCGGCACCATGTGCCCCACGTCCGCCGGTCGTGCCGGACCCGCCGGGACCGCCATTGTCCTCTTGAGAGGGATTGCCGTCGTTGCAACTCATCCCGCTGTTGGAGGGCAGGGCGTCATTGGTCCCACCTCCGCCTCCGGTCCCGCTCATTGCACCGTCGTTGTCGGTGCCGGAGGTGCCAACCTCACCGTAAGCGCGGTTGCCTCCCCCTCCGCCTCGTCCACCACCTGTTCCGGCGCCCGCGCCGTAGGACGATCCCGAACCATTGCCTCCGGTACCGCCGCTGGCCGTGGAGTTGGCACCGCTGGTCGCCGGTGTACCGTTGCCGCCCGCACCAGCGGTGATCGTCAGCTTCCGCAACACGAGGAAGTCGCCCGAGTTCACGGCGCGTACGGCAAGCGACGGCCCCCCTGCTACCGTCTGGTTCGTCGTCGAGAAGTCGACGTACTCGATCTTGGTGGCCGCGTTCAGGTTCGCGGCCAGGACCGCCGTGGACGCGCTCGTCTGGAAGCTCGCCTGCGCGGGAATGCGGGGTGCGAAAGAGGTTGAATACCCCCCGTAGATACCGACTCCGGCCTTCAAAGAAAGCGTTGACGAAGAGCTGTAGTTTCCGATCTGGACCAGGATCTGGTCGCGGTTCCCACCTGCCAGCACGAGGGCTTGATCGAGCGTAGCGACAGCGTTGGCGACGCTCTTTCCATCGAGTCCGTTGTTCCCCGACGGGCTCACGAACACAGCCCTCTCTGTGTCGCCGTCGATGCCGTCGCAATCTGAATCGACGAAGCTGTCATCGGGGAGGTCAGCGGCGCCCGGCTTCACGTTCCCGTCGGCGTCGTTACAATCGATCGGTACGGAACTGGCAAATTCGCCGAGATCGGTGCAGTCGCCGTCGGAACTTTCAATCGTGTTCGCGGGGTTTCGGAAGCCGTCAGCGTCGCCGTCGACGTAGCAGAGTTCGCCGCCATTGCAATTCTGGTCGACGCCGTCCCCGGGGCTCTCGAGCGCGCCAGGGTTGACCATCTTGTTCCCGTCGTCGCAATCGCCGCCCGACTGCACCCAGCCCGCAGCCGGATCACACGTGATGGTCGCGCTGCCGCTCGTGCCAAAACCGTCGGAGTCGGCGTCCGAAAACCACGTCGGACACGCCGCCACGATGAACCCGATGCTCGCCGTCCCGACGTTCCCGTCGGTGTCGGTGACGGTGAACTCGAGGACATGCGGCCCAGCCGTAAGGACCGCGTCGCAATCCGCCAGGCCGCTGGTCTCGGACAACCCCACCGCCGTGGGCTCGCAGAACGTCCCGTCGACGTCGCTCGTGAACGCGATCTTCAGGTCTTCAGGCGCGTCCTGTTCATCGCTGACCAGCGCCTCGAAATTGAATTCCTCGAATTGTACCCCGCCGTCCGTGAATTCAGGGCTGCGGATCTGAATCGTCGGCGCGCTGGCGACGGCGTCGATCGTGATCGTGATGCTGTCGCGCGCGGACAGGCTGCCCGAATCGATGACCTCCAGCGTGATCGCGTGGCTGCCCGCGCTCAGGTTGGCGGTGTTGAACACCGTGGCGCCGCTCGAGTCTGCGGGCTCGTCCGTAAGCACCCCGTCGACGTCGCTCGACCAGGTGACGAGAAGGGTCTCGAGGTCGTCCTCGCCATCCTGCACGAGCCCGCGGAAGTTTACGCCCTCACCCTGGGCGGCGACGGAGCCCGTGCCCGGCTCTTGGATGGTGGCGAGGGGGTCCGTGTTGTACGTCGCCACCTGGACGTCGCTGCCCTTGCACCCCATGGCCAGGCCAAGGAGGGGGAGGAGCGAGGTGAAGCGCCGCGAATTGAGGAATGACGACATCGGGACCCTCGAGTGGTTTTCCCATTGTACCGTGCTTCGCGTTTCATGGACGATGAAAAACTTGCCCCGGGCGATCCGCGGGCTACGCTTCTTCAAGCGGCCGCAACCCGGCTGCCACCCACGCCAGGATGGCTCCCATGACGAACGAAATCGCCAAGAACCCGCACCGCGTCGTTGTGATCGGTGTCGGCGGCGTTCGTCAGGGCGCCACGTACACGAACCAGGACGCCTCGTAGCGCTGAACCAGCGCCCCTGAGTCCCTGATCGTTCCTCCCCGCCGGTTCGCCGGCGTCGTCTCCTCGTGGGTGTCCTGTGTCGACCTCTGTCCTGTCGTTCTCTTCGTTGTCTTCGTCTTTGCTGCCCGAGCGCTCGTGGCTGCGTCGGGTGGCCGTGCTCGCGTGGCCAATCGGCGTGTCGATGCTTTCGTACACGGGCCTCATGCTCGTGGACGGCGTGTTGCTCGCGCGGCACGGGAGCGCGGCGGTCGCGGCCGCTGGGCTCGCGATGACCTGGTCGTTCGTCGCGCTCGCGCTCGGGAGCGGCGTCGCCCGCGCCGTGAAGGTCGTGGCGGCCCAGCGGATCGGCGCGCGGCGCCTCGCGGACGCGCATGCGTTGGCGACCCAGAGCCTGTGGATCGCGGTGCTGTTCGGCGGCCCGACCGCGGCGCTGGCGGTGTTCGCGGGTCCGTTGGTGCGCCTCGTCGCGGAGCCGTCGTTGGCGGCGGTGGCGCTTCCGTCGCTGCAGATCCGCCTGCTCGGGGCCCCGCTGCTGCTCGTGGCGGCGGGCCTCGGCGCGTTCCTGCAGGCGAGGGGGCGCACCCGTGCGACGATGGTCGCGATGGTGTCGTCGTATGCCGTCACCGTCGTCGTGGAGCTGGTGCTGCTGAACGGCCTGGGGCCGGTGCCCGCGATCGGTCCGGTGGGAGCGTCGTGGGCGGCGGTTTTTGGCTGGGGCGTGCAGGCGGCGATCCTGTTGCGGTCGGCGTGGCCGTCGGTGCGACGCGGGTTCGCGCCTGATCCAGTATTGATCCGCGAGGTTTGCGCGATCGGGCTGCCGATGGGGCTGCACTTCGTGCTCGACGTCGCGAGTTTTGCCGTGTTTGCCGGCATGCTCGCGCGGGTGTCGAACGCCGAGTTGGCGGGACACGTGCTCGCGATGCGGGTGAACGCGGTGAGCTTCCTGCCGGGGTTCGCGATCGGCGAGGCCGGCGCGGTGCTCGTGGGGCAGGCGATCGGGGCGAAGCGGCCTTGGGACGGCCTCGCGGCGTGGCGCGCGTCGCTCGCGCTCGCGGTCGGCGTGATGGCCGCGTGGGCGGTGGTGTTCGCGGCGGTTCCGCGCTTGTTGCTGTCGATCTTCGACGCGGGCCCGGACGCGCTCGACGTCGCGGCGACGTTGCTCCTGGTGGCGGCGGGCTTCCAGGTGCTCGATGCCGTCGCGACCGTGGCTTACTGCACGCTTGCTGCGGCGGGGGACACCCGGTTCGCGATGGTGAGCGCGGTGGCGACGGCGTGGATCGTGAAGATGCCGCTCGCCGCGTGGGCGATCATGAACGGGCACGGCGCGCTCGGCGCGTGGCTTGCGCTGTCGCTCGAGGTGGCGGTGCTCGCGGTGGTGGGCACCTGGCGCGTGCGCAGGCTGCTCGGAAGCGAGGTCAGCTGATCTCGGCCTGGACGGGTTCGCCGTCCGGGCCGAGGTCTTCCGTCCCAGCGAACACCTCGGCGAGGTTCAGCGCGATGCCGAGCGCGGGGAGCTTGATCGTGCCCTCGCGACCGATGGCCTCGAACATCGTCCAGCTGTCGTCCGGGTTGCGCGTGTACACCTCCACCAAGGGTTCGAGCGGGTCGACGAGGACGTAGGTCTTGAGAGACAGGATTCGACGATAGTGGGCGAATTTCCAGCTTCGATCGTCGCCGGTCGTCGTTGGCGAGAGCACCTCAATCACCGCGGATGGATTGACGAGTGAGGCCGGCTTTGGACCAACCGTCTTCGCGGGTTCGCACGCTATGGACAGGTCCGGGTACACGTAAGCTCCCGTCGGAGAAACGCGGATCCTGGTATCCGACGAGAGGGTGCGGCACGGTCCGCCCGCAAAAGCGTTCACGAATGCCCGGGCCATGTTCATCGTCACGATGCTGTGCGCGAAGCCGCTTCCAGCCATCGCGTACACCTCGCCATTGACGTACTGGTGTTTCTCCGGCGCGGTGGCCTCGAACGCCAGGTACTCCTCTTCTGTCATTGTCAGATGCGGGATCTCCGACATCGGCCCTCCGTAGCGTCCATCATACCCTGCTCAGCGAAGCTCCAATAGTGCCGCTTCGAGCGCCCGCACCCGATCGCGAAGGTCCGCCGCGCGCTCGAAGTCGAGCTTGGCGGCAGCGGCCTTCATCTCCCGCCGCAGTTCGGACAGCATCTTCTCGGCGTTTTCCGGCGAGGGGAGGTCCACGGGGACGCCCTTCGTGCGCTTCTCGCGGCCGATCGGGATGTCGAGGAAATCGCCGGAGACGAGCGCTGCGAGCGGCGACTCGATCGCCCGGATGATGGTGCGCGGGGTGATTCCGTGCTCGGTGTTGTAGGCCTCCTGCGTCGCCCGGCGCCGCTGGGTCTCGTCGATCGCCCGGGCCATGTTCTCGGTCACCTTGTCCGCGTACAAGATCACGTGGCCGTGCGCGTTTCGGGCGGCCCGGCCGATCGTTTGGATGAGGGACCGCGTGTTGCGCAGGAAGCCGTCCTTGTCGGCGTCCATGATGCACACGAGGCTCACCTCGGGCAGATCGAGGCCCTCGCGGAGCAGGTTGATGCCTACGAGCACGTCGAAGTCACCTGCGCGAAGCCCGCGCAGGATCTCCATGCGCTCGATCGTGTCGATGTCGGCGTGCAGGTAGCGGACCTTCACGCCGAGCTCGGCGTAGTAGTCCGTCAGCTCCTGAGCCATTCGCTTGGTGAGCACGGTGACGAGCACGCGCTCCTTGGCCTCCACCCGGCGGCGGATCTCGGCGAGCGCGTCGTCGACCTGCACGCCGGCTGGCCTCACCTCGATGGTGGGGTCGAGCAGGCCGGTTGGACGGATCAGCTGCTGGATCACGCGCCCTTCGGCCTGCTTCTGCTCCCACTCGGCGGGCGTGGCAGAGACGTAGATCACCTGGTTCAGGATGCTCTCGAACTCCTCGAACCGGAGCGGGCGGTTGTCCAGCGCGGAGGGAAGCCGGAAGCCGTACTCGACCAGCGTCTCCTTCCGGGCGCGGTCCCCGCGGGACATTCCGCCCACCTGCGGGATGGTGATGTGCGACTCGTCCACGACGAGGAGCCAGTCCTTGCCGACGTACTCGAGCAACGTGGGCGGCGGCTCCCCAGGGGCGCGGCCCGACAGGTGGCGCGAGTAGTTCTCGATGCCCTTGCAGCGGCCGAGCTCCTGCATCATCTCGAGGTCGAACAGCGTGCGCTGCTCCAACCGCTGGGCTTCGACGAGCTTGTCGCCCTTGCGGACCAACTCCAACGTATCGATCAGCTCGGCGCGGATCGTCTTGATCGCGCGCTCGAGCTTCTCCTTCGGCGTCACGTAGTGGCTCGCCGGGTAGATCGCGACGCGAGGCAGCTTGCCCTTCTTCGTGCCGCGCAGCGGGTCGAACAGCGACAGGGACTCGACCTCGTCCCCGAACAGCTCGATGCGGATCGCGGTGTCTTCTTCGTAGGCTGGGAACACGTCGATTACGTCGCCGCGCGCTCGGAACGTGCCGCGTGAGAAGTCGGCGTCGCCACGCTCGTACTGAATCTCGACGAGCTTGCGGAGGATGGCCTCGCGCTTCGCTTCGGTGCCCACCTCGAGGGCGAGCAACATGCCCTCGTACGCCTCGGCGCTACCGAGGCCGTAGATGCACGACACCGTGCACACGATGATGCAGTCGTTGCGTTCGAGGAGCGCCTTCGTCGCCGAGTGCCGCATCCGGTCGATCGCGTCGTTGATCATCGAGTCCTTCTCGATGAACGTGTCGCTCGACGGGACGTAGGCTTCGGGCTGGTAGTAGTCGTAGTAGCTGACGAAATACTCGACGGCGTTGTGCGGGAACAGCGTCTTGAACTCGCCGTACAGCTGGGCTGCGAGCGTCTTGTTCGGCGCGAGGACGATGGTTGGACGGCCGGCGCGCGCGATCACGTTCGCGATCGTGAACGTCTTTCCAGAGCCGGTGATGCCGAGCAACACCTGGTGTTTGAGCCCGCGCGCGAGGCCGTCGACGAGGGCTTCGATGGCCTGCGGCTGGTCGCCCGTCGGCTTGTGCGGGCTCTCCAGCTGGAACGGCTGCTCAGCGATGGGTGCCTTGACGAGGGGCGCGATGGGGGGCCATTGGGCCATGTTCAAATCTCCCGAACTGAACCGTATCGCGCTCGCCGGTCAGGAACTGACCGCCCGCACGATCGCGTCGGCGAGTGCGGAGAGATCCCCGACGGCGACGGCGTCCGGCAGCTCTGCGGCGCGCCCGACGCGCGTGGCCACGACGCGAAGGCCCGACAGAAGGGCTTCATCGATGACGAGACCCTGGGACTCCCAATGCGAGGCGTGGACGAGCACGTCGGCGGTCGCATACACGTCGGGCATGTTTGCGTAGCGGACGTGGCCGAGAAATCGCACGCCACCGAGCGTCCCGGCGACGCGCTCGAGATCGCGCCGCATCGGGCCATCGCCGACGATGTCCAACGTGATCCCGGGGACCCGTTGACGCGCGAGCGGGAGCGCGACGAGCACGTCGTGGACGCCCTTTGATGGGACAAGCGACGCGACGCACAACAGCCGGGGACCCGCCGAGGAGCGCTTTGGGCGTCGAAACAGGTCGACGTCGACCCTCAGCGGCCGGACGACGCAGGGAGCGGGGCAGCGCTCCGCAAGCCAGTTGGACGGCACCTCGACGCGATCGGCGGCCGCGACGACCCGGCGGGCCAGGGACCGACGCCACGCGCGCCGGCCGGCGATGTCCTCGGGGCCTGCAAACTCGACCCCCATCGCGCTGACGATCGACGGTACACCGATCGCGCGCGCCGCGAGCACGGCGGCGAGGCCTGCCTCCTCGGCCCACACACCGCGGATCTCGTCGTACGGATCGATTCGGTGTGCCTCGATGATTCCTCGCACGGCGATTGGAACCGCTCGAAGTCCCGAGCCTGGCCCGGTCCGCGCGCAGCCATGGACGGTGGCGCCGAACGCTCGCCACGTCCCCGTTCGTTGCGGCCACTGCAAGGTCCAGACATCGACGTGTGCCTCGGACGCGAGGTCGCGGACCCAGCGCGCGATCGCAGGGGTGCAGTCGTCGTCATAATCGGCGGGGAAACCCGGCACGACCATCGCGATTCGTCTCATGCGCGGTCCCGCCCGACGAGGAGCGTCGCCGCAGCGTTCGCGACGGAGCACGCGAGAAACGCGGCGCTCAGGCCGGCCACGTCGCCGCCGAAGAGAGCGAGAGCGGGCGCGCACAGCAGACCCTCGCCGAGATCGACGGGCCAGGTCACGGGCCTGAGGTCGGCTCGGCACCACGCGGCGAACACCTCACGCAGCAGCCGCACGCCCAGGCTCGCGGCGATGAGCGCGACGACGCCGGCGGACGGGAGGCGATCGGCGACGCGTTCGGGCGCGAGCGCGACGAACAGGACGAACAGCGCGCTCGACGTCACGTGCAGAGCGCCCGCGGTCACGGCACCCCTGCGGATAGCGTCCCAGGCTGATGCTCGTCCCCCCGAAGCGAGGAGCGAGCCGACGCGCGGGACCACGGGCGCGAGGGACGCCCAGGCGAGCCCATGGAACGCGCCGATGACGGCGAACGCGGCTCCCAGGCGCCCACCTTCGACCGCACCAAAACGCGCCACCGCGATCGGGATGATCAGGGCGTGGGGGAGGGCACCACCGACGGTGGCGGCCGCGATCCGCCACTGGTAGGGCCACACGTCGCGAACGGACACCGGCGTCGCAACGGCAACCGCGTCACGCAGCTCGGGCGCGCGATTGCGTAACCATAGCGCCGAGTCGATCGCGACCGAAGCGCGCTCGGCAGCCTGCGCCCACGCGCCGAGACCCGCTGCGAGCAAGCCCCAGGAGAGGACCCTCGCGCGGACCCCCTGGGCGATCCGGAACCGATACACCTCGGCGACGCGCCCGCGCGCCTCCAGAACGAGCAGCAGAGGCGTCGACGGGATCGCGAGGCTGGACGCGAGCACGAGAGCGAGCCAGGGAGCGACCCATTCGAGCCCGAGCGTGTGCGCGATCCACGCCGACCCGGCCGATCCGGCCACGACGAGCCAGATGACGGCCGCGCCGAGGTGCCACCCGACCCCGTACCGGATCAATCCTCCGAGCCGGGCGGGGTCCGACGTGCGGGCGACCAGCATCGCGAGCGTGGTTCCAGCGCCGAGGTCGATCAGCGCCTGGAACCGTTGGAGGCCTGACAACGCGTACCAGGCGCCCTGGTCGGTGGACGACAACATCGCGGCGACCAGGGCCGCTTGCACCGGTCCCGAGGCGATCCCCCACGCCCGCCACGCGACGCTGGCCGCCGCGCCACGGGCGTCGTAAGGGGCGGCATGATCGATGCCGCCTGGGTCGTCGCTACCACCTGTCTGCTGACGTCCGCGTTGGTCGATCTTCGCGTCGTTCACGGCACTCTCGACGTTCCTGTGGCGGACCTGCTCGCGATGGGACTCGCGGGCGGGTGGGGACTTTACTCTGTGGCGCGTGTTGGCCCGATGCGGGCGTTCGGTCCCTTGCGCGACGCGTTGGCCGCGCCTCCGCTCGCGTTGCCGGCGTGGCCGTGGTGGGCGCTGTTCCTCGCGGTGTGCGGGGCGTCGTGTCTCGCGAACGAATCCGCGTTCCAGACCCTCTACTACATCGTCCGAAACCCGCTGTTTTCCTGGCTCGTGTACGGGGTTGGCGTCGCAGGCGTCGTGCGCGACGTGGTCTCGCCGGAGCGGGTGCGGTGGACCGCCACGGTGCATGTCGTCGTGGCCGCGGGGCTGCTGCTGCCGCCTTCGCTCTGGCTGGGGGGTGACGGGCACGCGTCTGCGTGGATGGACCTGCCTGGATTGATCAACAACCACAAGGTGATCGCCGTCGCGGTAGCACCGTGGCTCGGCGCCCTGGTGCGGTGGCGCCCGCTGGTACCGTCCCGGTTCGTCGCGTTCCTCGACGTCGCCGTCGGGCTCGGGTGCATCGCGGTCGCCGCTTCCTTCTCCAAGACCGCCTGGATCTGCGCGGCGCTCAGCCTGTTCGCATTTGCTGCACCTGACGGGAGGCCCTTGGTCGCGCGCCCGTGGGCGTTCGGGTTCGCGGCGGTCGCCGCGGTCGCCGCGATGTCGCTCCTGCCGTTCGTTGCGGGCGTTGTGGACATGAACGACGCGTTCGACAGCCGCATGTCGCTCAACCTCCGCGCGTGGCGGATGTGGTCGGGGGCGCCCGTGTTCGGCTGGGGGCCTGGATCGTCGGTCCGGTGGACGATGAACGAGGCGCCCCACTGGCGGATCGACGGCGTCGACGCCCATGGCGTCCTCCAGAAGATCGCGGGCGAGGTCGGTACGGTCGGCCTCGCGACGTACGCGCTGGCCTACCTCTGGTTCCTGCGCCGGTTCGTTGACGCGACGCGTCCCGACGCGGACCGATTCGCCCAGGGCGCCGGTCTCCTCGGGCTCGGACTCCAATTCGAGCTCCTGCTGTCGACGGACTATTTCTCGTCCGCTTACTGGGCGCCTCTGGCCGTTGCAATCGGGGTTGTGTCGCGGCGCAGCTTGCGCGACCATCCCACCGGGATAAGCGAGTAGCCATGCGGGTGTAGCTCAGTTGGTAGAGCACGAGCTTCCCAAGCTCGTGGTCGCGAGTTCGAGTCTCGTCGCCCGCTCCACTTTTGATGAACGATCTGCGCGTGTAGCGCACCCTGGCCCCGCACCCCGAGGAAACCGAGTTTGAGGAGATCACCGCGCCCCCCGACCGACCGTACCGGTCGGATGCAGCAGCCGTCGGAAGCCACCAATGAACCCCGCGTCAACCGTCGGATTCGCGTGCCCCGCGTGCTCGTGATCGACGAAGTGGGAAACCGGCTCGGCGAATTCCTCACGGAAGATGCCATCCGCCTCGCGGAAGAGCGTGGGCTCGATCTGATCGAGGTGGCTCCGACCGCCCGTCCTCCGGTGTGCAAGATCTCGGACTTCGGTAAGATGAAGTACGAGAAGAAGAAGCGCGAGCAGGAAGCGAAGCACAACCAGATTCAGGTCGTGCTGAAAGAGATCAAGCTTCGTCCAAAGACCGACAAGCACGATCTTCAGGTCAAGCTTCGCGCCGCCCGCTCGTTCCTCGAAGAAGGCAACAAGGTCAAGTTCACGGTCCGTTTCCGCGGTCGCGAGCTGGCCCATCGCGACATCGGCGCGCAGCAGTGCGTGGCGATCGCCGAGGTGCTGAAGGATCTCTGCGCGGTGGAGATGCCTCCCCGCATGGACGGTCGGCAGATGTTCATGGTGTTGGCGCCTACGCGCCGGCCGGTGATGAAGAAGAAGCGCGACGACCAGGAGCAGCGCGACATCGACGCCGCTGTCGCCCAGGTCGAAGCTGAGGCCGGTGAGGCCGATGACATGACCGACGAGACCGGTGAATCGGACGCGCCTGACGCGCCTGACGAAGCCGGCGAGCCTGAACCCGCTACCTGAAAACGACGGTCGGTCGTGTCCCCGCGAGGGGGCCGACCGAACCGCATTTGCGGCAAAGCCGCAGTCCGGTTAACGGCCGGACCCGAAGGGAGATTCCCATGCCTAAGATGAAGTCCCACCGCGGCGCGACCAAGCGGTTTTCGCTCACGGCGTCCGGTAAGGTGAAGTTCAAGCACGCGCATTTGCGCCACTGCCTTGAACACAAGAAGAAGACGACCAAGAACGCGCTGCGCCGCACAGGCATCATGTGTGAACGCGACGCCAAGAAGGTCCGTGTCCTGCTCGCGGGCGGGTAATCCGGATCTCGCTTTTGCTTTGAGGCATCCGCCTCAAAACCTCGCCGCCACCGCAGTGGAACCAAGTCGGTCGTCGTTCGCGACGACAGGCACTGCTGGGAAGCGGTTTCTCAAGAAGGAGTGACAACATGGCACGTATCAAGCGCGCAATGGGCCGGCGCACCCGTAAGGCCAACCTCTTCCGCCGCGTGAAGGGCTTCTTCCTCGGTCATCGCCGTCTGCGGCAGGCCAAGGAAGCTCGTATGCGCGCCGAAAAGCGCGCCTACATCGGGCGGAAGCAGCGGAAGCGGGCGTTCCGTCGCCTGTGGACGCAGCGCATCAACGCCGCGGTCCGTACGCATGGCATCTCGTACTCGAAGTTCGCGTTCGGCCTCAAGAAGGCCGGAATCACGTTGAACCGCAAGGTCCTCGCGGACATGGCGCTCACGGATCCCACGTCGTTCGAAGCGGTCGTCAAGGCCGCGCGGACAGCGATCGGCGCGTGATGCGAGTTCGTCCATGGCTGTTCACCGCGGGCCTCGTTGCATGCGGCGGAGGCTCTGGAGACGAACTCAGGTTCAATTCGGACGATCAGGTGACCGTCGCCATCGTCGCAGGTTCCGAAACCGGCGATGACGTAGCGACGGACCTGCATTCGACCACCGGCTCGGTCACGGTCGGCACCGGAACGGTGTCGCCGGGGTCGGGTCCCGTGGGGACGGTTCACACCGTCACCATTCGCGTCGCTGACGACTACGTCGACAGCATCTCTTCCGCAGGCGTGATCACCGACGCGGGTGATCGCGGCGTCGAGGAGGTCTCCCTGGTGCAAGACTCGGCGGATCACGGCCTGTGGTGGCGCGAGGTCACGTCCGTTGGGGTCGAAGGGGAAGAGCGGACCGACACGTTCACGTTCGCGCTTTACACGCCCGCGCCGGACACCGACACCAACGGGATCCTCCCGAACGGGATCCTGCAGTGAACAACGAGGACCCGATCGGTCCCGAGGTGCCCGACAAGCTCGCGTACCGGATCGGGGAGGTCGCGGAGATCGTCGGCGTCGAAACGCACGTGCTCCGGTACTGGGAAGGCGAGTTCAAGATCCGCCCGCAGCGGCAGGCCTCGGGCCAGCGCGCGTACCGTCGGAAAGATCTTGCGAAGTTTCTGCGGATCAAGCGCCTGCTGCACGACGAGGGCTACACGATCGCCGGCGCTCGAAAGGCCCTGTCCGAGGGCACGACCGAGGAAGCGACGGACGACAACCGCTCGCAGGAGGCGCTCTCGCGCATCGCTGCGCTTCGCGAGCGAATCGCCACGTTCCGGGCGCGCATTGCGGTCGAGGGCGTCGCTGGCGTGAGGCCGCAGGGCACTTGATGTTGGCACGATGACGGGCTGACGTTAGACGTGTGACCATCGGGGCGTGGCGCAGCCTGGTAGCGCACTTGCTTGGGGTGCAAGTGGTCGGAGGTTCAAATCCTCTCGCCCCGACATTTTTCGAAGACCCGCCGTGAACCTAGGTTCCGGCGGGTTTTTTCGTAGCCTATTCGGCGGGCGCCTTGGGCCTCGGCAGGGCTTCCTGCAAGGCGGGCACCGTCACGTATAGGACGATCGTGTCCCCGGCGGACTGGATCATCCGCACGGGCAGGTCGAGCGTTCCTGCATGGAACAGGTTGCGATCGGCGCCGATCTCGTCGGCGATGTGCTTGGCGAGCCTGACCTGAAGCGATTCGACGCTCCAGGTGTCGGTGTCCACAAACACCGCGGTGACTTCGCCGACCACCTCGCCGCCCGCGGCGATGACGGTACGTCCCCAAAGACCCTGGTCAGCTAGGCGCATGGCATTCTCTCGGATGGAGGTGAGAGAATGGTTTGCACACGCCGTGCCACGGGCCGGAGGGTGGATCGTTTCAGCGATCGGACGCCTGATCGAGGCGCGCTCCGGTCTTGACCGAGCGCGCGAGGGCCGCGCCGAGCAGGATCGCGAAGCCCACCGAAGCGGAACCGCCCGACGAGATCCACGGCAACGTGATGCCCGTCTGGGGGAGCGTATTGAAGCACGTCCCGACGTGGATCACGACCTCCATCAGGACGTAGGCGGACGTGAAGATCAGGAAGTAGCCCGTCTCGCCGGCTTCGAGAAACGCGGGGACCTGCTCGCGGAAGTAGCGGCGTCGGGCGTCACGGTCGGCGTCGGACAGGCGCCCGAGCGCGCGTTCCCAGGTGGCTTCGGCCCGCGCGAGCGCGGACTCGCCGAGGGCGAGCAGGATCAGGACGATGCTGCCGAACACGCCGAGCAGGACGAGCCCCCGCACGGCGTGGAACGACTGCATGACCGCGACGAACGCGAGATCGCTGTGCAGGTTGCTCACGAAGTGCTCGTGCGTCTCGTAAAAGCCAGCCGCGATCCAGTTCGCGGTCGTAGACCAGTGGCCCTCCTCGGTGTACCAGGTCGCGCCGTAGGTCTCGAAGCGCTGCACGGCGCGCTCGACGTGCGCCCCGATGCCGGGGATCTCGGTCAGGTGGGCCTCGATCGCGGGCACGGCGGCGTATACAGCGCCGAACGCGAGCGCCATGCAGCCGGCATAGCCGACGACGACGAGCACGCGCTCGCGCAGGTCCTGGGCGCCAGTCGGCCCTGCGCGCCAGGGCAACGCCCACGCCGTAATGGTGAGGCCGATCGCGGGGACCAGCACCATGAGCGGCCCGAGATCGCCGCGGAGCGCGTAGAACACGACGACGACGGCGGTGAGTCCGCCGAGCCAGCCGAGCGTGCCGAGGATGACCGCGAGGCGACCGAAGCTGGAGCCGACGCGTGACCAGCCGACGAGCAACCCGGACAGTCCCAATCCGACGGGCAGGGCGGCGAATTCGGCGAGCTTCAGGTCGAACCCGCCGAGCGACCGGCCGGATCCGCCGATCGCCGTGCCGCCGGCGAGGACCAGCCCGCCGATGAGCAGGGGCAGGACGGCGCGTCCCGGGGCGCCGAGCGCGCCAGCGAGGAGGGCCCGTGCGCGCGCGCTGGGGCTCGCGCCGGGTTCTGCGGGGACGTCCGGCAGGGCAGGTGGCGCGAACGTCCGCGCGCGGGCGAGGAGCCCGCCGAGGGCGGAAGCGACGGGTGCGAACGCCAACACGAGCGGGGCCGACCACGACAGGCCTGTGGCGATCGCGGCGAACAGCAGGAACGCGTCGAGGTCGCCGTAGACGGAGGGCCCGGCGGGGCCGTCCGACGGGCCGAACGCGGCGAACACCATCCGGTCGAACACGAGCCACGCGAGCATCCCGGTCGACGCGACGCGGCCGACGCCGAGCACGCGTCGAAGGCGTTCGAGTCCGCTCTCGTCGCGCCAGGTGAGCCCAAACTCGACCGCGACGAGGAAGCCGGCCGCCGCGAGGTAGCTCGTGATCAGGTGGCGCTGCAGGTAGTCGGCGCTGCCGAGCAGGTACGGGCTCGCCGCCATGCGCAGCTGGAGCAGCGCGCCGATGCTGAGGGCGCCGCAGAACAGGGCGGTGATCAGCAGCGGACCGTGCCGTTCGGCGGGGGTCCCGTTCGCCGAGGTGTGACGCGAAAGGCGGAAGGCCGCGATCCCCGCGATGCCGTGGACGAGGACGAGGAACGCTCCGATCGGCAGCACCTGCTCGAGGGCGGGACGGGTGTGGGTGTAGCGCAACACGTGCCCCGCGACCCCGAACCGATCGCCGGGGGCGAGCCGTCCACCGGAGAGCTCGAGCATCGGCTGGCCGGGAGGTGACTTGTCACCCAGGACGACGAGCGTGTCTTTGTCTGTGCAAAGCTCGACGAGGTCGACCTCGAGCGCGCCGTGCTCCTGCACATCGGAGTGGCCGGCGGCGGCCCAGCGCGGCAACGGGAGTCGCGCCACCTGCTGGCCTGGCGCGGGGATCGGCGGGGTCGTCTCGGCTTCGACGCCGACGGGCAGGGTGGACGCGTCGGTGGTGCCGCGCAACACCAGCGAACGGCGTGGATCCTCGGGGTTGGTCGGACAGGGAGGCACGGTGATCGGCTGGTTCCCGGTGCGGAGCCAGCCCGTCGACAATGACGCGAGCGCGTGGACGCGGTGGCTCGGCGGCTCGACGTTCATCAGATCGACGCGATGCCCCTGGGCGAGCCCGACGGTCCAGGTCGTATGGCCAGCGAGCATCACGTCGCCCACTCGCAGGTCGGCTTCACCGACGGGTTCGGCTCGACCGCCTTCGCAGCGGTAGAGGTGCCCCGGGTAGCCGGGCGTTCGCCCAAGTCGTGGCCGATCTCCTGGGCTTTCTCCGCCGAGCGCCTGGGACAATGCGAGGACCCACGGCACGGCGGACTCGGCGCGCGGGCGTCGACGAAACACGTGGTAGGCCGCGCTCAACGGGGGGGAGCTCCCGGTGACACCGACGGGAGCGGCCGCCCCTTCGTCCACGCGCAGGTAGGCGCCGGGCTTCACGAACCGTCCGCCCCCGAGGGCGAGTCGGGGGTCGTCGCTGCCAGGGAACACGCGTCCGAGGCCGATCGCGAGCGCGAACGCATGGTCGAGCGGGATCGGCGCGGGCGTCGGCGACGCCGAGAGCCACTGCTCGATCGGGCCGGCGATCCACGCGTTGCCGAGGTTCGACGTGAGCAGCAGGTGGGTGCCGTCCCACGTGAGGGTGCCGTCGCTCAACCGCCGGGTGGCGCCTTGGATGGCGGGGAGCTCGAGGGTGAGCGCGCGCCCGTGTTCGTCGCGGACCCAGAGGCCGGTGCCGTCGACCAGGTGTAGCGTTTGCGTCGTCCAGGGGCCCGACGATGAGGGATCACACGCGCGGACCCGATCTCCGTCGGGGATCACCGCGTCGGCGAGTACGACGCGGACTCCGTCGTCCAGCGCCGCGAGCGCGTCGGGCCGCGCGATCATGCCGCCGAGCCGTCCAGCCGACCCGGTGTAGAAGGCCGCGTCGTTCGACGTCGTGTCGTGGAGGTACGCGAACGAACCCGCGCCGTCCGGTGTCAGGGTGCCGAGCGAGGGTGCTACGGCGGTCTCGGTGAGTCGCAGGTCCGCCGAAGGCCCGGTGCCCAACCGGATCGCGCCCTCCGGAACGCGTACGTTGGGGGCGTAGTGGCCGATCACCTCGATCGCAGGCTCGCCCACTGTGAAGGCCGAGCCGAGGCCGCTCGCGCGATCGACGCCCGGAAGCCCCCCCGCGAAGGTTGCCAACAGGCCGCCGGCGAGCAGGAACGGTGCGACCCCGCGGCCAACCGAGGTGAAGCGCGACGTGGGCAGAGGGGAATCGGTCAGGGGAGGTCCTACAGCTGTCGTTGACGGACGAGCCGGCCTTCTCGGTATTCACGTTCAGATTTCGGGCGGCCGGTCTCATCGTATTCGAGCCACGTACCCTGATATTGCCCCGCGCTCATCTCGCCTTCGGTCTTGAGCTGCCCGTTGCTGTGCCAATACGACCAGTGGCCTTCCAGTTGGCCGTTGGAGTATTCACCTTCGCTCTTCTTCGCGCCCGAGGCGTGGTACGTCGTCCAAAGTCCAGTTTGAACGTCATGCGACCAGGTGCCTTCGGATTCCATCTGGCCATCCGCGAACCACGTCTGCCAGTAGCCGTGCTTCTTGTCGCTGTCGTACTGCCCGAGCGACTTCCGCGTTCCGTCAGGGTTCCACGTGATCGCCGGTCCCTGCTTTGTCCACGTGCCAGGCGTGGTGGGGCTCTGCACGTTGCAGTACATCGCGAAGCCTGCGGGGGGCGCCTGCCCGATCAGCAACGAGCCTTCTGCACACGCGATCGGTGGAGGGGGGGCGTTGTTCGCAGCGGCGACCACCGCGGTGTCGACCGGCTTCTTTTCGCCGCACGCCGCGATCAACAGGAGTCCGAGCAAGAGCCGATTCATCCGTTTCCTCTAAGTCGATGTTAATCGACCGGCGCTCTGGAGGGAAACATGGGCCTGATCTATTGCCTCGTCGCGGTGGCGTTCTCGGCGGATCCGCTGCTCGACGCCGAGGTGCGCGGTCTGCGCCACGTCGAGCCCGCTGCGGCAGCGGATGCGGGCAAGGTGGTGATTCGCGGGGGGACGGTGATGACCGCGACGGGAGACGTGTTCGTCCCCGGGTACGTCGTGCTCGACCACGGAAAGATCGCTGCGGTGGGATCGGGCGAGCCGCCGACGACGGACGGGACGGTGGTGGACGCGGTCGGTCGGTTCGTGACGCCCGGGGTGATCGACACGCACTCGCACCTCGGCGTGTACGCGTCACCCGACGCCCGCGCCCACGATGATGGCAACGAGATGACCGATCCGGTCACGCCCGGGGTCTGGGCGGAGCACAGCATCGATCCGCAGGACCCGGGCTTTCAGCGCGCGATCGCCGGCGGCATCACGTCGCTCCAGATCCTCCCGGGGTCCGGCAACCTGATCGGCGGACGGGGCGTGATCGTCCACGTCGTCCCCGCCCGCGGCGGGCGCGGGATGCGCCTCGAAGGCGCCC
>CANNIZ010000083.1 GCA_947505245.1 Pseudomonadota bacterium
GAAGCGAACAACGAGCTGGAGGTCGATGAATCAACGCCGACAATTGACGACGACAACTACCCGGCCCGGTGGGCATTTCTAGTTGTCGCTATGGGCAGGAATAGTTGTCGTTGCGCACACAACGTGAACGACCGCCCGCTGGTCCGCGGGATCGAGCTTGCGCCACGCGTCCAGCAGTTCGTCTTCGCTCGGCCGATCCTCGGGCGACGACTCGACGTCGAGCAGCACCGACACCTGCACGTCGAGCGCCCCGGCGAGCGCGCGCAGAGTACCGAGCGATGGCAGGGCCACACCCCGCTCGGCGCGGGACACGACCACGGACTGCACGGCGGCGGCCTCCGCCAGGGCCTCCTGGCTCATCTTCCGCTCTGTCCGCAGCGCACGGAGCCGCGATCCAACGGCGTCATCGGCTGGATCTCGTGCCTTGCGCGTCCTCGCCATCGCCGTGACCTCCGGGCGATGGTGTGCCGGAGCGGGTCAGAGCACGACGACTTGTAATACCAGTCGGAGAGGCATAAAAAGTCCAGGCCGTGAACCCACGGCGTGGAGGACTCGATGATGCGATCCTGGCTGGCTGCTCTCGGTGCGATGGCTTGGTCGGCGAACGCCATGGCCCTGGAGCCCGTGGACCTCGTCGGGACGTGGAACGTCACGCTGGCGGCGAACTACTCGTCTTGCTCCAACACCAACGTCGGGGAGATCAACGCCCAGCAGTGGATCGTGTCGTGGAGCGGCGAGGAGTTTTCGGTCACGGCCGTCGGGTCCGGTGCGGGAGACGTCGCTTATCGGGGCGTTCTCGTCGATGGGAAGTCCGCGGTTCGCTTCTACATCAAGGAAGACAGCAAGAGACTCGTCACCGTGGACCTGACGGGCGATGCCACCGCGCTTACGGGCCGTCGCGTTTCGGCGTGGGCCACACCGTGTGCCACGATCTGGGATGTCACGGCCAAGAAGCAGTGATTCTCGACCTCCTGCTCATCAACCCCGCCCACGCTGCGAAGTTCGTGGACATCTGCGTGTCGGAGGCCGCCGTCACCGCGACGAAGACGGACGGACAGACGTGGGATCCGGGGCCGCTTCCAAATGGGGCAGGAGCCCTGTTCGCGACCGGTGGTGCAGGGGGAGCCCTGGTGGGCGTGCTGGCGAGCGTCGCGGGCTCGGCCGTCGCCATGCCGGACGTCGTCGGGCAGGTTCGCGTGGAGGGCATCGGGGACCCCGTGACGGTCGCCCTGCCTCTGGTGGCGCGCGACAGCTTTTCACCCGTGTGGCAGCGGTCCTGTCCCCAGTTGCTGGGCGTCTGGATCACGAAGGCCACCCGCGTCACGGTGACGCTCGCCGACGATGACAGCCGCGGGATGAACGGTGAGGACCCGATCGGCGTGATCGCCTTCGGCTTCAAGGAACTAAAGGCGGCCGCCAAGAGCCCAGGCGTGTTCAGCGTGCCGCTCGGAAGTGCTCCGCAGATCCTCTACCTCGGAATCCAGGTGGTGAAGCGATGATCGCCATGTGGTTGGTATCGGCCGCGCTCGCGGCCCGCGTTGAGATCGTCGTGCTGAACCCAGACGAGGTTGCCGCCGCGCAGGTGGGTGGCTTCGCAGCCGCGTTCGGAAGCGTGTTCACCGACCTCCCGGCCAAGGTAAGCAGCCGCATTGCAGAGCGCGTCGGTGGAACGCTCGCCGAGAAAGGGCTCACCCCGCTGGTCTTGGTGGACGTCGGGGCGGTGGAGTGGCTGGACAACGAGCCGGTCGTACGTGTGGATTCCGATGGCGTGACGGTCGCGCACGTCGCGGGCGGCGCCTACACGGCCATCGTCGTGGAGGTCCCAGACCCGATCGCCGTCGCCCGACACGAGAAGGGCGCTGTCGCCGTTTTCATCGGCCGAATGATCGGGATGCGCGTCAAGAAGGTGACGCTGGAGACGCTCGCCATCGAGATCGCGGCGGGGCTTGTGGGCGGCGGCGTTGAGGCGGCGATCACCTACCGGCTGCGGTGAGCGGAGGAAGCCAAGTGTCAGACGCCGCGCGCCGCGCGTGCCACGCTGATCGCTACGGACCCATCGACAACATGCCCGTCACCGGGATGTTCCTGGCCGCGAGCAGGGCCTTCACCTCGTCGAATGGAGGCTCGTCCTCCCCTCCGATGGCGTCGATGAAGGTCGCCGCCCACTCGGCCCAGTCCGCTGGAACGGGCCCCGCAGCGCGCACCGCGTCCTCCCGCTGCTCGGGCGAGAGCGTCCGCCGCCACGCCCAAACGACGGAAAGGTGCCCCTCGCCGAAGCCCATGCGCCAGTGGATGCTGTACGGGTGCTCACCGGGCATCGCTACCCACGGCATTCGTACGGTGCCGAACTCGCCAAGCTCCTCCGCGAGCGAGCCCGCGATGATCATGTCCCGCCTGCGGACCCGCTCCTCCTGCGTCTCCTCGATGTGCTTGGCCACGGGCACCTCGGTGCGGTCGCGCGGAACGGCTGTGCGCCGAGACAGGACGCCAGCGGCGACCATCAAGAGGACGGCGACCACGAGCACGGCTGGCAGTGAACAACTGACACACGAAGGGTAGCACCCGCAGGGCAGATTGAAGCAGGTCTGGCGCGACACCTGCTCGCCGGGAGCCTGCTCCAGGCCGGGGACTACGCCGACGGCCCGTTCGTGTTCCTCTACCCCTCCGAGAACATGCGCTGCCGCGCGGCCGTGGAGGCGTACAGCGCGTGCCTCACGGCTGGGTGCCGGTCGTTCGTGCCGTGGACGCTGGAGTCCGTCCAGCGGGCCATCAGGAACGCCAAAGCGGGCGCGTGGGTGGACGAGTTCGAGCGGCGGTACCTGGGGGGCGCGGCGGTAACGTTCGCGCCGCCGACGCGACTGTGCTCGGACGACACAACGATTCAGCAGGCGCCATCGAACCGATCGGCTGTGTCGGCGGTTTGTGTCGGAAACCGTACCCGCCGACGCCACCCGGCTGACCGTGTAACTGCGACAGTTACGGTTGTAGGGTAACTTACAGCGGGCGTCTGTTACCTCTACCCAAGTACGCGCCGTCTCAGCGACCCCACACCCTCGCCACGCCTAGATCGCGTCCACAGCCCGCTCTATATGGCTCGTAACGCCCCGGGTTCGTGACGTGGAAGTCCTGGTGATAGTTCTCGGCCGGCCAGAACGTCGCCCCCGACACGATCGGCGTCACGATCGGCGCCTTCAACGCACCGCTCGCCTCGATCGCCGCCTTGGACGCGTCCGCGGCCTGCTGCTGCGCGGCGTCCACCGGGAAGATCGCGGTCCGATACGAGTCGCCGCGATCGCAGAACTGCCCACCGTCATCGGTGGGATCGACGTGGTGCCAGTACCAGTCGAGCACCTGGGCGTACGAAACCTTCGACGTGTCGAACACGACCCGCACGGCCTCTTTGTGGCCAGTCGTCTCGGTGTTCACGTCCTCGTAGGACGGTGCCTCCGTGTGCCCTCCCGCGAACCCGGACGTCGTCGCCACGACGCCGTCGAGCTTGTCGAAGTCCGACTCCAGGCACCAGAAGCAGCCGCCAGCGAACACGGCGACAGCCTGCCCCGCGCCCACGCCCGGCAGCGCCGCCGGCGCGTAATCGGAGACCACCGGTCCAGCGGCGGGCGCCACCCGCGACGGCTCACCCGCACAAGCCACGACAGAGAGCGCACAAAGAAACGTGATCATCGAACCTCCTTGGCGCTCGTCCCACCACGACCCACCTTCGTTACGCGCTTTACCGAATGTGACGAACGGTCCATACTGCCCTGCTTCGGAGGTGCCTGTGTCGCAGATCGTTCGCTCCGTGCACCGTCGCGGCTGACCCCGCCGTGGCGGCGATCGAGCGGACCGCGGTTCGGCTCGTGCCGCTCGCGGTGTTCGCGCGTGGCATGGCCTACCTCGTCCCGATCGCGGTCGCGGGCTGGTATGGCGCAGGCGGCGTCGCCGACGCGTTCTTCTACGCGCTGATCGTCCCGTCGTTCGTGATGGTGATCGTCGCCAACGCGTTCGCAGCCGTCGCCGTGCCCGCGTTCGCGGACCTGCAGGCCACGAGGCCCTCCGATCTGCCTGGCGCCGTTGGCACGAGCGCTCTGCTTGCGACGCTCGCCGCGCTGGCTGCAGGCGGCGTCACCGCGATCGCCGTGACAGCGCTCCTCCCGCACATCAGCGTGTTCGACGCCGCGCAACGGGAACGCGTCGCGAGCTTCCTGGTCGCGTTGCTCCCGTACACCGCGCTGCTCGGCGCCTCCGTCATCCTCCGAGCGGCCTGCGAGGTTCGGAAGCTGTTCTTCCCCGCTGCCCTGTCGCCGGCCTTGCGCGGAGGTATGGCGATCGCCGTAATCGCCGCGCTGCGAGGGGGTATCGGCCCGGACGCGCTGCCCATCGGACTCGCGATCGGCCAGCTCGCCGAGATCCTGTGGTACCTCGCCGTGCTCGCACGCGACGGCCTGGTGCCCGGCTTCTCGGCGGTCCATCCGCGCATGAGACAGGCGCTCGTGGACGTCGGAGCGGTTCTGGCCGGCGAGATCCTCGTCGCCGCCAACGTCCTGGTCGACAAGGGATTTGCGGCCACCTTGCCGCCCGGAAGCGTCGCCTGGCTCGAGTACGCCGACCGGGCGAGATTCATCCCGCAGACGCTGGTCGAGAGCACCCTGTTCCCCGTCGCGTACGCGACCTGGGCAACGCTGTACACGAGCGCCGACCGCTCTACGTTCGCGGGCAGCGTCGACCGCTCGCTGCGCTGGATGGCAGCGGTCTCGGCCCCCTCGCTCGCCGGCCTGTACATCGGTCGCCTCGTGCTGGTGCGGTGGCTCTACGAACGCGGCGCGTTCGGCCCTGATGACGCCGCGCGCGCCGCCGACGTGCTCGGATGGTACCTCCCAGGCCTGTGGCCGATGTTCCTCGGCGCCCTTGCGATGAAGGCCAACGTGATCGAACGGCGCATGCGCCTCGTGTTCGGGCTCGGCGTCGTCTCGGTGGTGGTCAACGCCGGCCTCGACGCTCTGTTCGTGCGCGCCCTCGGCCTCGTCGGCGTCGCCGTCGCGTCCACGCTCGTCTGGCTGGTCGTGCCGTCGCTCTACCTCGCCGCCCTTTGGCCCACGCTCAAGCCCGTAACGTCCGCCCGCGCCTGGGCCCCGCCGATCGCCGTGGCCGCGGCTTCCCTCGCGATCGCGGTGTTCGTCGAACTTGTGCACGGCACCTGCGACTCCCTCGCCGACCCGTGGCTGTGGGCCTCCGCCGTGCCGTGTCTCGGGCTACTTGGCCTCGCCAACCACCTGCGGAGCGCGCCTTGCGCGTCCTGATCGCCCACAGCTTCTTCCACGCGCGCGGCGGCGACACCACGTACGCGCGCACGCTCGAACGCGGTCTCGTGCGCGCGGGGCACGAGGTCGCGTGGCTGTCGATGCGCCATCCGGCGAACGATCCATCCCCCTGGGAGCGCTGGTTCGTCCCGTGGCGCGATCTTCGCGACCTGCGTGGGGTCCGCGCCACGTCGTCGGCAGCCCTTCGGTACGTCTGGGACCTTCGGTCGCAGCGGTTCGCGGCCGATCTGATCGACAAGTTCAAGCCAGACGTGCTCCACCTTCAGCACGTGCACCGGCACCTCACCCCGTCGATCGTCGAGCCCGCGCGCAGGGCCGGCATCCCCGTGGTGTGGACGACGCACGACTACGAGCTGATCTGCCCCGCCGGCACGTTGTGGACGAACCACGCCACCTGCGAGCGCTGTCTCGGCCATCGGTACCACGAGGCCGTGCGCCACCGCTGCAAGCGCGACAGCGCCGCGTTGTCCACGCTCGCCGCGCTCGAGAAGCGAACCCACCACGCGCTCGGCCTTTGGGAGAAGATCGACCGATTCCTCTGCCCATCCAGGTTCCTCGCCGACAAGCTCGTCGCCTTCGGAGTTCCCGCCGCGCGCGTCACGGCCCTGCCGAACGGCTACGACGCCCCCGCTTTCGAACCGGCCCCCGGAAACGGCTGGCTGTTCGCCGGCCGCCTCTCCGAAGAGAAAGGCGTCCACGTATTGATCGACGCCGCGCGAACGGTCGACGCACCGCTCGACGTGTGCGGTGATGGCGCGCTCCGGGACGCGGTCCTCGCAGTCCCGAACGTGCGCGTTCACGGGCACCTGTCGCCGCACGCGCTCGAGCAGCGCTTGCGACGCGCCGCGGTCGTCGTCGTTCCGTCCGTGTGGTGGGAGAACCTCCCGTACGCCGTGATCGAAGCTCAGGCCCTCGGGCGCGCCGTCGTCGCGTCACGAACCGGCGGGATCCCCGAGCTCATCGAGAGCGGCGTGGACGGCCTGCTCGTTCCCCCCGGCGACGCCTCGGCGCTCGCAGACGCCGTGCGCCAACTCCTCAGCGACCCCGCGTTGGCCCGTCGCCTCGGCGACGCCGCAAGTGCGCGCGTTCGCGCCCGCCACGACCTCGATCATCACGTCACCCGCGTAGTTGAGGAATACGGGAAGTGCATCGGCCCTGGTGTGTTGTAGGATTCGACGCTCGGAGGCTCCCATGACAGCACTCGTCCTCGCCTTGTTTCTCCAAAATGCAGACGCTGGCGAACTCGCCGGGGTAACCGCGCCTGACACCGCCACCGTCGGCGGGCAGACCCTCGTGCTCAACGGCATGGGTTTGCGCGAGAAGTACTTCTTCGACATCTACGTCGGTTCCCTCTACCTGCCCGCCAAGACCACTTCGGGGGCCTCGGTGATCTCGCAGGACGTACCGAAGCGCATCGAGATGACGTTCATCTACTCGGCCGTCACCACCGCTCAGCTTTGCGAGACCTACGACGAAGACCTGCAGTACATGCCGGACCCGTCGGCCGTAAAGGACCGCTTTGAGACGCTAAAGAGCTACATGAGCGACGTGGTCGCAGGCGACAAGATCACGTACGACTACGTGCCGGGCACCGGCACGATCGTCAACGTGAAGGGCGTGGTAAAGGGCACCATCCCCGGCAAAGACTTCTCGGACGCGCTGTTCACCGTGTACGTCGGCGCTCACCCGCCAACGGGAAACCTGAAGAAGGGCTTGCTCGGCGGGTAAACCGCCACGCGTTCAGCTCAGCGCGAACGTGACGATTGCGCAGCCGAGGACGCGCGCGATCACCGCGTTCGCGGACGAGCCGCTGAAGTGCACCACACCTCCGAGCACGGCGCTCAACACGAGCCCGCGCAAAGGATCGACGGGGCACAACACGAGCCCCGACGCGACGCCTGCGGCCACCGGTCCTGCGAGTCGCTGGATGGCGCCGCGGAACAGCAATTCCTGCGCGACGACCGCGAGCACGATCAGCCCGAGGTCGCTCGGGAACACGGCCTCGCCGAGGCGCCGGCCGAGGTCGGAGAGGATCACGCCGTGCGCCGGAAACGACGCGAACGAAGCCGCCACCACGCCCACGACACCGGCCAGCACGGCCAGTACGTCGGTCGGCTTCGGCCTGCGCAGGCCGAGCGCGCCGAACGAGTCGCTCTCGCGCGCGGCCGCGACCGCGACGATCAGCAACATGAGCATCGACGACGCCTGGACCCCTGGACCCGGAAGCAGGCCGTTTGCAAGGCCAAGGTTGCCCGCCACCCCCCACAGGACGGGCCCGAGCAGCGACGACGCGTGCGCGAGGCCCGCCATCGCCACGAACAACGCAGCGGCAAGCTTGGGGCCCGAGATCACCTCGCGCCCGATTGGATCCGATTCAAGATCGCGCGCGATGAGGCCGACCAACGCGGCCGTCGTCAGTCCCGTGCTCAGCGTCGCGACCAACGGGGGCACGATCCCGGGCCAGGTGTCGCCCGACGCGAGCAGCGCCCCGCCGAGGGGAATCGCCGCAGCCACCCATGGAGAGCCGTTCCCGACGGCCCACGCGAGCAGGCCGAGCCCACCGAGCACAGCCGGCACGATCCGGATCGTCACCGTCGACGCGCCGACGACGTCCCCTGCGCGCCGCACGAACCAGAACCCGACCGCGACCGTGCACACGGGGACGAGCGGCAGCGGCAACACCCACAACCCCAACGGCATGCGACCGAGCGCCACCGCGACCGACGCCGAGAGCAGCGTGGCGACCGCGCCGAGCCCACCCCACGCGAGCACCTTTCCGCCGATCAATTCGAGCCGCGTGATGCCCGCAGTGAGCAGGGTCTCGAGCGTCTTCCGCGAGCGCTCACCCGGCAGCGACTCGGCCACCGCACCGACCAGGATCGACGCCGTGAGCAAGGCGAGCAGGAAGGAGCGCCGCGGCAACACGACGCGCTCGTACGCGATCTCGGTCTTCACCGCCGCCGGATCGTCGCCGTCCAACGCGTCGCGCAGCTTGGGCGGCAGGAACTCCCCGCGGGCGTGCAGCACACCGTCAGCGTCACGACCCAGCGCGACGGCGTCCCAACGCCGCCCGATCAGCGCCCCAGGGATCCCAGACACTTCGGGCGGAACGTCCCCGTAGACGAGGACCGGCGGTTCGACCGACGCGAGGCGCTCTTCCCCGACCGGGATCGCCGCGATCGGCAGCAGCAGGGCGCCGAACAGGATCGGCACCGCGATTCCACGACGGCCCTTGGTCTCCACCGCGAGGTCGCGTCGGGCCACCGCGATCACCCGCGACAACCTCACCCGACCTCCATGCGCGACACCCGCCACGCGCCGAACAGGCCCACCAGCACCGACATCGCGAGCGGCGTCCAGCCGTCCAAGCCGATCGACGACGGGCCGTTCGCCCACAGCGAGCCGATCGGCAACGCGGGCGCCAGCGCGGGGACGAGCCGTCCCGACAACAGCGCGCTGAACGCCGCCACCAACGCGAACCCGAGCGGCCCCGCGAACCCGCCTTTGGCACCGCTCTGCGCCATGGTCGTCAGGCCGATGCCCGCTGACGCCGCTGCGGCCGCCACGCCCACGCGGCACATCATGCCGATGTCTGGCACCCCAACGAGCGAGTTCAACACCCACAGGCTCGGGACCAGGAACGCACCGAGCACGATGAACGACGCCATGAACCTCGCGAATCCAGGAAGGAACCGCGAGCGCGGCAGCGTGAATTCAACCCCGAGCGAGCCGTCGTCGCGGTCGCGCGCGATCATACCGGCCCCGAACACCACGCCGTACAGCGCGAAGATCGACGAGAGCATGCGCGCGAGCAGCCGCCCCTGCTCCTGGGCGAGGGTTCCGCCGGCCATCGGCATCGCCACGTTCGCGTCCAGGCGCCAGCGCGAGCCCTTCTCGTCGCGCAGCACCTTCTCGACGACGCCCGCCTCCCGCACGATGCCGCGGCTCCACACCGTGGTCCCGTCCGTGCCAACGCGCGCGAACCGCCATTGCACCGCCGCCGCGGGGTCGCTGAACTCCCCGACGCGAAGCTCGAACGGCGCGAGATCGGCCGACAATCGCGCGGAATCGAACCCCTTTGGAACTGCGACGATCATCGGGGCCATCACGACTGACCAGATCGCAAGGAACCCGATCAACACGCCAGACGTGATCAGCACGGGGAACGTGAGGGACCGCAGGACCAGCGGTTCCCGCAGCAGTCGACGAATGAGCGACGCCGTGAGCAGGACGAAACCGTTCACGAAGGCGCCGCCTCGACCGGCCGTACCACCGCCATGAACGCGTCATCGAGCGCGGTGGTGTTCGTCTGCGCGAACACCTCGGCGAGCGTGCCCTCGGCCGCGAGGCGCCCGTTGTGTACGAGCCCGAGGCGATCCGCGATGCGCTCGACCTCGGCCATCACGTGTGACGACAACACGACGGTTCGCCCGGCGCGGGCCTGTTCGCGCACCAATTCGAGCACGTCGCGACGACCGGGGACGTCGAGCCCGTCCGTGGGTTCGTCGAGGAGCAGCACCTGAGGCTCGTGAACCAGCGCCCGCGCGAGCACCACGCGGCGCTTCATGCCCGTCGACAGCTCGCTGCACGCCTGATCTGCGTACCCGCCGGCCCCAAGACGCTCGAGCAGAACGTCGGCCTTCTTGTTCGCGCCCGATACCCCTTGAATGCCTGCGAACAGCCTCACCACCTCGCGTGGCGTAAGACGCTCGGGCAGGCCCGCTTCGGCCGGCACCCAGGCGATGCGCTGCCGCACGCCAAGCGGGTCTTTGCGCCGGTCCACCCCGGCGATCGTGATCTGTCCTTCGTCCGGTTCGATCAACGTGACCAGGATGCGCAGCGTGGTCGTCTTTCCGGCGCCGTTGGGCCCGAGCAGCGCGTAGATCTCGCCCGGCTCCACGGCGAACGAGAGATCGTCCACCGCGGTCATCGGGCCTTTGGACGTCTGGAAGCGCTTTCGCAGATGTTCGACGCGGATCATGCGGTCACCGTTCTACCACGTCCACGACAGGCCTACGTCAGGGGCCAGCGACAGGGCCGAGTCTCCCGCGTTCGCGGAGAAGGCGTCCGTCATCGCGAGCACGCCTGCGTGGCCCCGAAACAGCTTTCCCTTGGTGCCGAGCGCCGCCCCGCCGATCGGCAGGAAGTCCCCGTCCACGCGCGCCGTCCCGCCGCTCACGACCAGCCGCGCGAAGCCCATCGGCGTCTCGAAGAACACGAGGCCGATCGGCTGCAGCGCCATCTCCCGCCGCAACGCCGTACGCTCGCCGATCCGGAGCCCGATCCCGCGCTCGGCGTTGCCGATGCGCCCACGCACGCCCATCAGCGCGCCGACCTCGAAGCCCGCCTGAACGTACAGCCGCCGACCTGTGAGCCACGGCGGGTGCTCAGCGTCGGGCACCATCACCGTCTGGTGCGCCGGGAAGTGCCACAGCAGGTCGAACTGGACCTCAGGCGTGGCGCCGAACAGGTAGCGGACGCGGAGATCGGGCCCCTGGCGCATCGCGATTCCGGTCCGAAGCGACGTGTTGATGCGCACGCCCGCGCCGAACATCACACCGTTCGTGACGAGCTCTCCGCCGATCATCGTGCGGTAGCTGATCTCGTTTCCAGCCCCCCAGGTGATGAGGCCGAGGAGCGGCAGCCGCTCGTCGAGCGCGCCCCCGTAGCTGTGCTGGTACAGCGGAATCGCGCTGACGCCGAACCACGTCACCCACTGCCAGCGCGCGTCTTCCTGGCAGCCCTGCCACAGCGCCGGCGACGCGGTGAGCGCGAACGGGCCCAGGGTCGTCTGGTCCGGCGTGGTCAGATCCCAGTCGCGGCCGGCCAGCGCGGCCCCCGCAGAGACGCCGATGGACCGCATACACAGGTCGGGCTCGAGCATCTGTGCCTGAGCCGAAAACGCAAAAAGGGCGAGGGACCACATGCGTCAACCTCGCCCTTCTACGGTTCCTGTGCAACAGCCCAGGCAGTACATGCCCGAGCCACGCGTCACGCTAGTCGACGAACGCGGAGGCTGCGGCCGCGGTGACGAGCGGGATCCCGAGGATCGCCGTCGAAGACGCGCCGTTCATGTCCTGCACCTGTTCGGTGGTGGGCGTGTCGAGCAGACCCGCGTCGGGGTCGACGTCGTAGAAGTACACAGCTTCCGAGCCGAGCAGCGCGAGCGACAGGCCGTCCGAGCTGATCGACACATCGACCGCCTCGGGGACGGGGTGCGTAACGACCTGACCGCCGGTCAAGCCGTCGAACACGACGATCTCGCCGCCCGCCGCAGAACCGACGCTCGCGACCACGAGGCCAGCGCCGCCAGCGACTTCGACGTCCTGCACCGTGCCTGCGACGCGGACCTCCCAGGCGATGGTGCCGTCCGACCGCGCGGCGCGGATGGTGTCGCTGCCGACGTTCGAGAGCACGACGCCATGGTTGCGCGCGTCGAACCGAACGAGGTTGGCGCCGACACCTTCGAACGTCGAGATGCGACCGTCGCGCGTGATCGAGGCCAACGCCGAGCCGTCCGCGATCCAGGCCGTGCCCGAAGCGCGATCCGCCGCGAAACCCGCGCCTTCACACGCGAGGCCGGGAACCGACCACACGCTGTCGCCGAAGCCCACTGCGCAGCCGTTCGCGTCCTGGCCAAGGATGGCGAGGCCGTCGTCCAAGACCACACCGGAGAACGCGTTCACACCGAGCGCCGGAACCGCCTCGAGCGTGGTGCCGTCGAGCGAGAACAGGTCGCCGCCAGCGACGGCGAGGGCGATGCCGTTGTGCGCGTCGAGCAGGCGATCGACGCCGTCTGCGAGGTCGTGATCCGCGAGGGCTTCACCAGCGACCGTGTCGATCACGCAGATCTGGCCGATCATGGCGGCGTCGGCGAGGCCGGTGCCGTCCTGGAGGGCGACCTCGTCCGCGGGGACCTGGAGCACCGAGCGGGTCGTCAGCGAGATGGTCGGTTCAGCGCTGCAGGCGGTGGCGAGCACGAGCGGGATGAGTGGTGAAGCGAGGCGGACGATGCGCATGATTCCCTCCGGGTTTGGGGGCGGGTGTCATCCCCCGACGGACTTTGAACGCCCGAGGGGGGTGTGTTCTTTCACCCCCTCGTACGGACAGGATGACCGCGGATCGGTTCCGGCTGCCTGACGAAATTCTACTTCCGGCGACGGAGGCCGAGAACTAGTACGCCAAACGACGTAAAAAGAAATTCGCCTGGGGCGTGGTCGCACCCGCCGCTCTGCTCGTGGCGGATCCGAAGTCCCGGTCCACCGGTGTTCGCGACGTCCGTGTCGCTGTCGCTGTCCGCGTCACTGTCGGCGTCCGTATCTGCGTCGGTGTCGCTGTCCGTGTCGGTGTCCGTGTCCGCATCACCGTCCGCGACGAGCGCGACCGAGCACCAGAACTCGCCCGAGCCGTCGATCGTCTTGGTGCAGGTGCCGTCGACGTACCCGGTCTTGGAGGCGCGCACCGTGTAGGTGCCGGCCGCGAGATCGTTGAACAGCCAGCTCCCGATCCCGTCCGTGACGTCCGTCTCGCCCGTCTCCAGGAGGCGCACCGTGGCGCCTTCGATCCGCGCGCCCGTCGACACGTTGTCTTCTGCGACCACGCCGCGCAGCGTGCCGACGACCGACGACGATCCAGTCACGAGCGTCATGTAGTAGTCCCAATCCCAGTACGGGCCGGGATCCGTGTGCGTCGCCGAGGGGATCTCGATGTGGCCGAGGATGTGCGAGCGATCGGCGGTGACGCCGGTGCGGGCGACGATGTCGCGCGTCAGCGCGGCGCTGCCGGCGTACATCTCGTCGGTGTACCAGGAGGGATCGTCGATGAACCCCTCGTGTTCGATGCCGATGCTGCGCTCGTTGTAGGTCCAGTTTCCAGCGTGCCAGCCGATGTCCGCCTCGCGGACGGACTGCGTGACCTGGCCGTCGCTCGACCGCACGGTGTAGTGGGCCGAGACGTGCGCCGAGCAGTTCTGGAACCAGTTGATCGTACCTGAGTAGCTGCCCTGCGCGGTGTGGATGACGATGATGTCGATCGACGCGGGCGTACGCGTGTCGTCCGTGTAGTTGGACGCACAGGCCTGAGCGAGCGCGGCGGCCCCGGCGTAGTCGGTGTTCGCCGGCAACGCAGGCGCGCGATCGCCCTCGATCGCGACGAGATCGACGGGGATCCCCCCGAACGCGACGTGTTCACCCGTCACCGCGTCGGCTACCACGCCAAACGCGACGATCTCGTAGATGTACGCGAGGAACCGCTGCTGCGTTTCCGGATCTTCGGCGCCGGAGAACACCGCGACCGCGGGCGCCCACGACTCGAGGTCGGTCCGGTCTGGCAACACGCCATGGTTCGCGCGGCGCGCGTGATCCGCGAGCAGGGCCGCGCCGCCGCGGAGGTTCTGCTCAGACGAGTGGATCAACGCGTCAGGCGACTCGCCCAGAAGGAGGGCCGCGTCTTCCACGTTCGGGACCGCGTCTTCGCGGAGATCGAGCGGGCCGTAACCGGCCCACGCGCGCGTGACGTCCGGGTTGTAGTGCGACGCCTCCCACACGAGCGCCTGCAGGAGCGGCTCGGGGACGAGAAACTCGTCGGCCGCGGCTCGGATCTGCGGCCCGAGCGGAGCCGGTGCGACAGCGGAAGGCCGCGCCGACTCCGGGGATGGCGCAGCCTGCGCGACCGATGCGGGGGTGATGACGGTGAGAGCAGCCCAAAACACGAGCGACATGAGTCCCCCGAACGCGAGGCCGCGAGCATAACCGGACCGCGCGGGACCCGCGGGTTTTCCTACGGCAGCCGAGCGAGCGCCCGGACCCGGTTGTGGAACCACGTGCGCGCGACGCGGTTGCCAGGCGTCATCCAGGTGGGGTTCGCGGGTACGTCGTTTCTCGGGTGGTCGTTCAGCTGAAACCAGGGGAGCCTGCCAGCGGCGGCGGCATGGATCATGCGCTCGGCGTGCCGCAGTTCGCCGGGCTGAGCGTGGTCGCGCCAGGCCTGGAAGCGCACGTAGGGCACGCCGGTGTTCCCGACCATTCGCATCGCTTCGCGCGGAAACCAGTAGGCGTCGTCGTCCATCGAGTGCCCCATCGCTGGCCCCATCCGGTGCCCGTGCGCGGTGATGACGTCCCGGTCCGACGGCCCCTCCCAGTCGATCCACCAGCCCACCTCAGGCCGATCCGTGGAGGCCAGCGCGCCGGCGACCGCCGCACAGCCGAGCGAGAGCGAGATCACGCCGATGCGGGTCGCGTCCACATCGGGGTCCGCTGCGAGCGTTCGCAGCGCCGTCCGCACGTCCCCGTGATGCTCGGGGCCGCCGTAGACGTCCGTCCCCCAGGAACGACCGCGACCGGACAGGTCAACCGCCGTCGCGACGACGCCCAGTCGCGCAAGCTCCCCGAGGTTCACCGGCAGGGACCACGCCTCGATCGCGCGCGCCGGCGTACCAAGCCCCGGTACGACGAGCACGGCGGGCCTCCGCCCGCTTCCCGTCGCAAGGCGCGCCACACGCAGGTGAATGTCCCAGCCACCCTCGGTCGGGACGTACATCGACCGCGTCTCTACGGCCTGCCCCGACAGGGCGGCTCGCAACGGACGGGCGACCGTCCACAATAGATCGATCATCGGCACCTGCGCGACCCGGACTCCGGATCAGTAGCCGTCGGTCTCTTTCCAGGCAGTGGCGTTCGCGATCACCAGGCAGGCAACGCCTACGAGCACCAGCGGGATCGAGAAGTCCGCGTAGTCGAGCAGCTCGAGGTTATCGATGCCCGAAGAGCCGAGATCGCTGATGTGCTCGTTCATGCTGCCGCCGCGGTACCCGAAGCTGAAGTACAGGTTGATGATGCCTGTTCCCGTGCAAAGACCGCCAACGATGAACAACGCGATGTAAAGCGGGTGGATCTCGTCGCGAGCGGTCATGAACGTACTCCTCGGGCCTGCACGCTAGCCGGCCACACACCGTCCGGCAACCGACGTGCAATGTCCCGTTGCAGGGGCTGGCCTCAGCGCTTCCAGGTGGGGTCGACCAGCTCGATCGACCACGGTCCGGGCTCATGATCGGGGTCGCATCGGTACTTCACAAAGTCCGTCACGCCGTCGAGCGTGCGCAGCGCGTCTTCGTCGAGCCACGCGCGGAACTTCGCCTGACGCGGATCCTGCGCGAGGATCGCCACCGTCGCGTCGGCGAGGATGTCCACCGTGCGCCAGTCCTTGGCCGACCCCATGCCGAGGTTCTCCGTCGCGGCGCTCTTGATCGCCGTGATCGGCCACAACGAACAGACGGAGACGGCGCTCTCTTCGGCGTCGATCGCCATCGCAACCATCGTCATACCGATCTTGGAGACGAGGTAGGGCCCCTTCCCCGGCGCAGCTTCGGGGTGGATGGGCGGCGACATCATCACGATGTGCCCGCCCTGCTTGCGGAGATGGGGAATTGCGGCGCGGCTCGCGAGGAATGCAGCCCGTACATTTACTCCGAATACTAAATCGAACCGCTTCACAGGCCAGTCCGCAACGCTGGACCAGAAAATGGCGCCTGCGTTGTTCACAAGTGCATCCAGGCGGCCGAAATGACCCACCGTGTCGGCCACCATCTTTTCGATCTGATCCGAATCGCGCACGTCGGTCGGCAGCACGATCGCTTCGCGTCCGAGCGCCCGGATCTGAGAAGCCACCTCCCCCAGCGTGCCCGCGAGGCGAGGGTTCGGGTCCACCGTCTTCGCCGCGAGCGCTACGTGCGCGCCTTGCCGCGCACAAGCGAGCGCGACACCCGCCCCGACGCCGCGGCTTGCGCCGGTAATCAATACCACCCGATCCTGAAGCCGCATCGGACCTCCCGGTCGCGACAGTACCGCAAAAAGCCACGCCATCAACGAGAAACGCCGCACCCCGAAGGATGCGGCGTCTCAGGTTGCGGTCATTCACCGAAGTGAATGACGAGTCCCACGTCAGGCCATTCCCGAGGGATGACCCAAAGTGAAAGCTACTTCGCGACCCGCTCCTTCAGCGTCTTGCCAGCGCGGAAGTAGGGGTAGTTCTTCGCGGAGATCTTGATCTTCGCCTTGGTGGAGGGGTTCGTGCCCGTGCGGGCCGCGCGCTTGCGCGTGCCGAACGTGCCGAAGCCCGGAACCGTGACCTTCTTGCCGCCGGTGAGCTCGGAAGCGATGATGCCGCCCTTGGTCTTGGCGTCGAACAGCGCGTTCAGGACTTCCATGGCCTTGGACTGCGTGAGACCCGTGACCTTGGCGAGCTTCGCGGCGAGTTCTTTCTTGTTCATGATGAATTCTCCTGGTTGTCCCGTTTATCGGGCTTGATCGACGAACAAATTGGGCCCTACCGTACTTCAGCCAGCGGCAGACTACGGCATCGCCCTACCCATCTCCGATGAGACGGGGATTCCCGTGCTCACCGGTGAGGTGAGAGGCACATTACGCGACGACCACGGGAATGCAAGCCGCTTTCGCCATCATTTTTTTGTAGCGTCGGAATAATTGGCTTCAAATCAGGATCCGATCGCATGATCGTGCGCAGCGCCATCCTCGGTGGTCCACAGCCCTGTGAACAGGCCCTGCGGCGCATCCCCAGGTTGTCCACATGCCACAACGCCGTCGATAGCTACGTTCGCGGTACAATGGCCCATGTCTCGCACGATCCCGTCTCTCCTTTTCGACCGAATTGATCGCACGCCGAACGCCCCTGCCTACCATTGGATGCAGGATGGAGCGTGGCTATCCCGAACCTGGGGACAATCGGAGCACGAGATCGCGGTGATCGCGCGGTGGCTGGTGGATCGCGGGATCGGCCGCGGGACGCCTGTCGCGATCCTGTCCGAGACGCGGCCCGAGTGGACCGCCGCAGACCTCGCGATCACCGCGCTCGGCGCCATCACGGTCGGGATCTATCCATCGCTGACGGCGGAGGAGGTCCGATACCAACTTCGCCACAGCGGCGCGCGCGTCGTGTTCGTCGAGAATGCGACCCAAGAGTCGAAGGTCGCCGGGCTCCGATCGGACTGCCACGATCTTCGGATCGTGGCGCGGATGGATCGCCCGCTCGACGCCGTCCCCGATGTGGCGCTGCTTCGCGCGCGCGGCGCCGAGGTGCGCGATGACGATCTCGCGACGATCATCTACACCTCGGGCACGACAGGTGATCCGAAGGGCGCGCTCCTCACCCACGCGAACTTCTGGGAGGTCGCGCATCGCACCCGCCACCTCGCGAAGGTGCTGCCCGGCGATCGCGGCGTGATCTTCCTCCCGCTCGCGCATTCACTGCAGCGGTTCGTGCAGTACCGCGCGCTGCTCGAAGACGTCGTGGGCGTGTACGCCCCGAGCATCGAAAAGCTGCCCGAGGCGCTCGCGTTCGGTCGGCCCACCGTGCTCGCGTCGGTCCCGCGCATGCTCGAGAAGATCAAGGAACGCGCCGAAGCGGCCGCGTCCCAGCGCGGCGTTCGCGCCCGAAGGATCTTCGACGCCGCGATCAAGCTCGGGCGCCGGCGCGCGATCGCCCTCGAGCGCGGGGAGCGCCTCGGCCTCGCCGATCGCCTCCTGGTTCGGATCGCGGACCGCCTCGTGTACAAGAAGATTCGGGACAGGCTCGGTGGCGAGCTGCGCGTGGTCGTGTGTGGGGGCGCGCGACTGGATCCCGAGGTCGCGCGGTTCTTCGTGGGTGCGGGCATCACGGTGCTCGAAGGGTGGGGCCTGACCGAGACGTGCGCCCCTGCCACCGCCAACGGCGAGGGCGCGTGGCGACTCGGCACGGTCGGGCGGCCGCTCCCAGGCGTCGACGTGCGTGTGGCCGACGACGGCGAGCTGCTGGTGCGCGGTCCGGGAAACTTCCGCGGCTACTTGAACGACGAGGCGGCGACCCGCGCCTGCTTCGACGGTGACTGGTTCCGTACCGGCGATGTCGGCACGATCGACGCCGACGGGTACGTGACGATCACCGACCGCAAGAAGGAGATCCTGATCACGGCGGGCGGGAAGAACATCCCGCCCGTCAACCTCGAGAAGCGCCTCGAACGGGCCTCGATCGTTTCCCAGGCCGTCGTAATTGGAGACGGGCGCCCGTACCTCGTGGCACTCCTCGTCCCCGAGATCCAAGCCATCGAAGCGATCGCGCGACGTTCAGGCTGGCCAGACGAGCCCCTGACCGAACGACTCTCCCGACCGGAGCTGCGGGCCGCCTTCAATCGCGCCGTGGACGACGCGAACCAGGAGCTTGCGAAGTTTGAGCAGATCAAGTGCTACGAGGTTCTCGCCAACCCGTTCACAGTCGAAGGTGGCGAGATCACACCGACGCTGAAGCTCAAGCGCCGCGTGATCAACGACAGGTACGCCGAGGTGATCGCGCGCCTCTACCGATGACGGGCAACGCGAAATCGCATTGACCGCCGATCGAGCGTGCGCACCTTGTTTGACTCCGAGGACGAAATGAACCCGATCGTCGCCATGTCCCTCCTCGCCGGTTGTGGTGCTCACGCGCCTCTGCCGACCGGCCTTTACGGTCACGCGCCGAGCGCACCCCTCGCTGCGCCCGCGTTCGCGGCGACCAACCGCGACGGTGCCACGCGCGATCGCGACGCCGTGCTCGGCCACCCGTCGGTGATCTGGTTCTACCCGGCGGCCGACACCCCTGGTTGAACCATCGAGGGTTGCGGGTACCGCGACCTCCAACAGGACTTCGACAAGCTCGGTGTGACGATCATCGCGGTCGGCAGCGACGCACCCGAGGTGAACCAGCGCTGGGCCGTCCGCGAGGGCTTCGCGTTCGACGTGTGGACCGACGACGCTGCCCACACGCTCGGCACCACCTACGGCGCCTGGGACGGCACGGGGCACTACGCCAGGATCACGCGCCTGCTCGGACCGGACGGCGCCGTGGTGCTCGAGTACGACGTCGGGTTCGGGGTCGGAACGCACCCGCAAGACGTACTGGACGACTGCCGCAAGCTGTACGCGAAGTAACCGCGTCAGCGGACGCGAATGGCGTTGCTGTACACCCACGGGAACGCGCGCATCCACGGCTCGGGGTCGGCCCCGAGGAACCCGCGCAGGTGGTACGGGACGATGTCCACGCGCACACGGTACACGCCCGGGCCGTCTGTCGGGTGATCGCCGCACCCCGTCGCCCACGCCACACCATCTTTGAACACGGTCGCGGTCACCTCGGGCGCGTCGAGCCCGCGCGGCGACGACGTCGACAACACAGGACATTCCGCCACGATCGTGCCCGCCGACCCCTCGCCGCCCATCTCAACCACGTCTCCGGACGTCGGCTCGAGGTGGAAGTCGAACCCCTCGGGGGTGCCGAGGATCTCGAACGCCACGTAGCTTCGGCTCGACGCGAGCGCCGCTTCGACCACGACAGGATCGTCCGATGAGGCCAGCACCACGTTCGAGAACCAGCGCAACATGCGGCGGTAGCTGTCTCCCCGCTCGCCGTCGCGGAACAACATCGGGAGCACGTTCTGGTGCGCGTCCGTGCCGGCGGTGCCGGTCATTGGCCCACGCGCAAGCAGTCCGTCCCACAGCGCGACCGAAGGCGTCTGCTCTCCAAGCACCGCCAACACGAACAGATCCGGCTCGGCCGTCCCCTGGTCGTCCATGAACGGCGCGATGTCTGCGAACCACGAGGTCGCGTCCAATCCGAGGAACTCGCTTCGGATGTCCGGCGCAAACGCTGCGTGCAAGTTGAACAGCTCGGTCCCGGCGAGGCCCGCGTCCTGCAACA